>JAHLYW010000037.1 GCA_025128135.1 Synechococcus sp. CS-1325 | reverse complement strand
GGCGGTCATGGTGCCCATTCTGCTGCCCCTCGCCAGTACCGCCCCGATCCCAGGCCGAGCGGCTCCAGGGCCCGCAGCACGTCTTGCCATGGCCTGCTCATCGGTTTTGGGTATGGAGGGGACTGGGTTGGCTGCAGCCGCCACGCGCCCACGCCAGAAGGGATCCCAGCAGGGGCGCCAGCCTGACGGGCCGCCCAAAACCAGACCTGGCCGGAGCGCCCGGCAACCGCCAGCATCGCTCCATGCCCCCTGCCCCCTCCCCCACCTACGAACGCCTGCGCGACGACGTGACGCGGCGGATGCGCATGAGCCCCATCGACCAGCCGCTGATGCTGTAGCCGAAGGCTTCCGCGCAGCGGTTGGAACTGCTGGGCCGCTGATTTGCCAAGCAACAGCCAGCCCGGCCCCAGCCGAGGACATCGCCCGGCGGATCCTGGGCGAAGACGTGACCCAGATCGCCACCTCACCGTCAACGGCGTGACCAGCTACGCCAACGACCACTACCGCCTATTGGGCGGAGAGGAGCTGAGCGACGCCGAGCCGCCAGCCCTGCTCACGCCATTGGCTGAATGGGCTCGATCGCCGGCAGCACGCTTTCCAGAGCCTGCTTGGCCAGCTTCAGATCATGGCTCCCTTGCATCCGCAGCCAGAAGCCCTCGCTCAGACCAAAGAACCGGCACAGGCGCAGATCGGTGTCTGCCGTGATAGCGCGCCTGCCCTTCACAATCGCGTTGATGCGGCTCTCGGGCACATCGATCGCCTGCGCCAACCGGTACTGGCTGATCCCCAATGGCCGCAGGAACTCCTCCAGCAGCACCTCGCCCGGGTGAACGAGCATCACGTCAGTGATAGTCAACGATTTCGACATCTTCTGGCCCGGCTTCCGTCCAGTGAAAGTAGAGCCGGAACTGGTCGTTGATGCGGATGTTGTGCTGGCCATGGCGGTCTCCCCGGAGCGGCTCCAGGCGGGTGCCTGGTGGAATCTGCAGATCGTTGAGGCAGGCGGCGGCATCAAGAATGGCGAGCTTGCGGAAGGAGAGCTTGCAGAAGGAGAGCTTGCAGAAGGCAGTGCGAGCGATGCTCCCAAAGCGCCGCACCGGCTTTCCCGAAAACAGGGCCTGGGTGTCTCGGCAACGAAACGACCTGATCACACCGCTACCTTACCACCGCCAAACGTAGGCACGCCAAGCGGTGGGGCAGGCCGAAGGCGATCACGAGCTGACATGGCGGCCTGGCTTGCCTGTGTTCTTCCCCCACAAGTGCCACCCCCGTCACACCCCAGCGAGGATGCGCCCATGCCACTGAACGCATGAAGCGAATGGGCGAGACACGCCGATCAGTGGCTATCGAGCGTCAGCGGACAGGATCCCCACGAAAAAGAAGCGCGGCCCCAAAGGCCAGCCCTCATAGGCCCAGGCTGGCGATCAGCTCCTCGATCGAGCAGCCAAGCTGCGTGGCCACGTCCTTGAGGATCTGGCGCAGGGTGCCGACTCTCAGCGGCTTGTGCGCCGGAATCGTGAGGTGCTGCTACTGGCCCCCAGAACTTCGGCTCAGCCGCATGTGGCTGCCTGTTTGTCGGGTCACCGCGTAGCCATGGCGTTGCAGGCGCTCAGCCAGGAGCTGGCCGTTGACGTCCCGTGGAATCCTCACAGGGCCAGCAGTTCCTGCCTCACGTGATGGAGACGAATCAGGGGTGGCGCCTCGCCAGGATCGAAGTGGCAGACGACCGCATCGCGGATCTCCCGGTGAAGCTCCTCGAGGGTGCCTGCCTCGGTGTGGATCGCTGCACCGGCAGCACTGGCCCGGAAGGAGCCATCCTCCGCTTCCTCGACCACGAAAAGAATTTCCTGCATGGCCGGCCTCCAGTGGAACCAGTCTTGCAGTGGAGGAAGGGATTCCGCTGCTGACTGGGCAGACGGACTGGGCCGGCACAGCCACACCCGGAGCCGGGTTGGCTGCAGCCGCCACGCGCCCACGCCAGAAGGGATCCCAGCAGGAGCGCCAGCCTGACGGGCCGCCCAAAACCAAACCTGGCCGAAGCACCCGCCAGGAGCCATTCTCCACTCCCTCGATGACGACAATGACGCGTCACCTGGCGGCCGATGGCTCACACGGCTAACCCAAGGATCTGACCCACGATCGCCATCACCTCCTCCAATTGGGTGTCGTTCAGTTGGCCGATCGGATGGGGGCGAGCGCCCCTGGCGCGCCAGTCGAAGGATTTGAGTTGCTGGCACAGCACAAAGCTGTGGGCCCCAGGCCGATCGGGGATGGGACCCAGGTCCACAGCAAGGGTGGATCCACGGTTGTAGGGAGCTGAGGTCATCGCGCAGCCCACCACCAGGCCCACGGTGGCGTGGAAGGAAGCGGTGGACAGCACCGCAAAGGGATGGTGATCCTTCATCTCGCGGCCGGCCTGGGGGTTGTGGTCGATCCAGATCACATCGCCACGATCGGGCACCCAGCCCTGGACCCCACGGCGGGGACTCACTCGATGACCTCAGCACCCAGCGGAGCGAAGGCCATGGCCTCGGTGGGTTCGCCAGCCATGGGCTCGTAGGCCGCCAGCCGTTCGGCCAGGGAAAGGCGACGCTGCACCGGCCGGATCATCACGCCTCCCTCGACCACGGAGAGTTCCACGGCCTGATCCACCTGCAGCTGAGCCTCCCGGGCGATGGAGGCGGGCAAGCGGATGCCGAGGCTGTTGCCCCAACGGCGCAGGGCCTGGCGGGAAGGTGTGGCGGCCACGGGAATCAGGCGTGTAGACAAAAGTATAAACACCGACAGTGGCTGGACCGCCGCAGCCCCGCCCCGGCGCAGGACATCGCCCGGCGGATCCTGGGCGAAGACGTCACCCAGATCGACACCTCACCGTCAACGGCGTGGCCAGCTACGCCAACGACCACTACCTCCTATTGGGCGGCGAAGAGCTGAGCGACGCCGAGCGCGATGAGCTCCTGGCCCTCTGCCGCCAGCGCCTCGACACCTTCCGCGCCCAGCGCGGCGAGGAGGTGTTCGCCCACCGCAGCCGCAACCGCACGCCGATCAGCGGCTCCATCAAGTACCGCGTGCTCACCAGGGCTCGTGCGCCCTGGAAGTGGACCACATCATCCCCAGAAACCAGGGAGGACCCGACGACCTCTCCAACTTCCAGGCCCTCTGCTTCCGCTGCAATGCCGGCAAGCGGGACACGGATCGCACCGACTTTCGCGGACTCCTCGTCAGCTACCAGCACAGGCAGGAGGACAGCAGCCGGGTGCTGCTGGAGAACGAACTGGCGCTCTGCATCGCCGATGCCTATCCGGTGAGTGAGGGGCACAGCCTGGTGATCCCCAGGCGCCATGTGTCCGACGGGCTGGAGTTGCACCAGCCGGAGTGGAATGCGGTGGTGGAGCTGCTCAAGCGCCGGCGGGAGCAGCTCGCGGCTGACGATGCCGGGATCAGCGGCTGGGCTGGTTTGCTCAACGCAAGAGGGGGGCTGAACTCAGGCGAGGCGGCGGGGCCTCCTTGCATGGCCCTTTGCGAAGACTGGTGGTGCGGCGCTCTCCCTATGCCGTCTCATTCCGTGAGGTCGGTGTCGAAATCCTTGTGCTTGCCCTATTCGGCCGCCAGGATCGTCGGTGTCGGAAGCGGCAGATCTGATTCCAACTGGGAAGGGGAATGGCCTCCAACTCCGCGAACTGCTGAGCAAGGTGGCTGGGGCGGCACAAGCACACCCGGAGCCGGGTTGACTGCAGCCGTCACACGATCACGCTAGAGGGGATCCCAGCAGGGGCGTTGGCCTATCGGGCCGCCCAAAACGCAACCTGGCCGAAGCGCCTGGTAACTGCCACCATCGCTCCATGGCCTAAAGCCACTCTGAAGCCTTTCTTCGCCTACGCGAGTTTGCGCTCCATCGCATGCTGATGAGCCACATTCACCAATCTTTGATGCTTTTGATGCTGCTGAACCGGCAAGGGACCACCCAGGGCCAGGACATCTCTCGCTGGATCCTGGGAGGCATACCCAGATCGGCTACTATTCTGAAAGATAAAATAGATGGCGGGATTCCTGCTTACCGTAACCACGTTGAATTGGCTGCAGTTAGCCTAGGTACGTGGCGCTCACAGGCCCTGACAGGCAGATATTCGAGTCAAGATTATGCTATTCATCGGCAGGATAGCCAACTAGCCCAAATGCTAGCCAATTTCAATCGCAAGCTTGCCCTGTATTGGGTACTCAGGGATCTGCCGGCAAACAACACTTCCTTGGGCAAACCTCATAAGAGCAGTATCATGAGTACAAATAGTCTCGGATTTATTTGCGACTGCAGTTGAGACGATCATGCAGTCTGCCTTGAGTTCTTGTCGAGTAGCCACGTTGTCTTTTCTGATATCAGCAACTACTCCTAAGGCGGTTTTCTCTTGCCAAAGCTTTGCAAAAACCGATGCACAAAGAGCATCGAATGGTTGAATCTGACACCAGCCACTAAGCAATTCCAACACTTCGCCATGAACACTTGGCGGAATGCCTGTCAAAAATTCTGCTACCACAATAGATGGGACAAGAATTAATTTGCCATCTCTCTCACATCGCTTGAGAAGCTCTTTGGCTTTAGGAATCATTTCTTCTTGTCCGGGTTCACTTTGCTCCTTGACTCCCCAGATCAAGATATGAGTATCAACACAAACCTGGCTCACTGCTCAGGCTCCTCACTGCGCAAGCCTGCTACGTAGGCTTGTACGTCCTTGACCTGAGAGAAGTAAGATCCTGTTACAGACGCGAGGTTAATAAAGGTTTCATCAACACCTTTGTTACCAAACTGCTCGACCTGTTCAATTCTAAAATCTTCTAGTTTTAATGACTTGCTATTCCATGTGCATTTGCCAGTAAAACGAGCCAAAGTATAGAGCATACGGCCCATAATCTTTGCTTGCACTTCACCAACATCGCAGTAAACAAGAACTCCATCCGTAGATTCAATGACAGCCTTAGGTTTTTTACCGCCTACACGTAATATTTTTCCGATAATCTGTGATTGCCCTTCAATTAATATGTCCCCTGGAATATCTGTATCAGGAGTCATGCTTGCCAACTCTTCTCCAGTATCAGTCGAAAATATTGCATTACAGCAGTGTCTTTTCGAGAAACTAGAAATAGCCTTAAGCCCTTTTACGGCTTGAGGCGTGAGCCGATCGTAGTTTTTAGTATTTATTGCTACTGCGACCCCTACAAAAGCAGGAATTGCAATTGCAGCCAACGTAGTCCTAAAGTTAAGGCCAATACTGCTATCTTCTATGCTGTATATTCCGACAATTATATCATCTTTCTTAGTAGTTGGCTCAGACTTCATGATTTCGGCAACTATCATATCCTCAACTCCTTCAAGAATCTCAGCAATCTCCTTAGATCGTATTAGACCAGGCGAGACACCTCCTCCCACCAAGCGAATTGAAATCTGCTCATTCATTATCTTTGGGTAACATGTGACTAGTAGCGGGCAAATAGATAGTAACGCTGAACATTTTGACCTTCATATTGCAATTTATCACATAGTCGGCGTTCTGTAAAGGCATTTATTGAATTTGTATTATACAAACAACTTAGCTGTCTTATTTTCCGGGCTGATTGAAGAACATGGACTTAAGTTGCAGCAATAGAGATCAGAACTTAGATTAATCTAAACCATGTTGATTGTTTTTACTACTGGCCCGAAGCTGAGAATTATCGCAGATAGCTGGAATTGGCTAAGCTTCCTGGTCTTTAAGCTGGCATTGATTCAACAATTTGTACTGTATCTATGCTTACGCGGCAAACCCTTCCCAAGAGCCCAATCAGCTCGGGCTTGTGCCTGGCGAGGGAATATGCATCAAACCTACATGCAATTGTCTTATCCTTAAAAGTTTTGTGCTTATATTGATCAAGTATCCATTCTAGCGCAGACCTATTTGCTAGCATATATTCCCAGGCTTTATTGGGTATGCCATGGATAGAAGTTGCTGTATCAATATGTATAGAGCCATTCGCCTTATCAGCGATTAGCCTCGGCAGTATAGGGCCATCTTGTTCCCTGCTTTCAATTTGAAGTACATACGGATTAATAGTCTCATAGCTTAGGTGTAACTCCAACAAGGAAGATCCCCAAGTTACCCATTGCAAAAAGTCAGCATAGAGAGGAAGTCGTGGAATTGTTCGCTGTAACTCAATCGAGAATTTCTTCCGATATGTCGGATGATGCAGAACTGCGTATGTATAGGCAAATAATTGCGGTTTGGTTATTGCACTACTTCCGTAAAAACTACGGACTTCATTAAGGCTCCAGTCAGTAAGATTATCGTGTCTATCGCCATTCTCATCATAGCGATACATAGCTATTCCGAAGGTTCCTCTTGACCCAAGCCCAGCGTCGAAAAGTGAGTTAACAGCCTGAACAGTGAATGGAACTTGCTTGTGTACGGTTATGCATATAATAATATTTTCTTCGGCCTGTCGCTTCGAAAAGAAATTCAAGACAGAACCTTTTCGATCTATGTAAACATCTGAACAATAAAGATATCTTTTTACATATGGCCGATATTGATATTGGATTACTCGATCTTTAGAGTAGGGCTCCATCCTAAGCCTCTTTGCGTGACTCTTTAGAGTGCTTGACCACTTGATTGAATGATCTAATGTGCTCTCCCTGGCGACTGCATCGGAATAAGTCTTTGCAAAATGTCTCATCTTTGAAATCAAATTATCTTTATCCAAATCAGTTACCCATTCGTCTCTATTGGTTGATACGCCAATCGCAATAATCTTAAACATGGCTGATTCATCTTTGGTTGCCTTGGCACGTCTAGTACTGGCATTTGCCAGTTCAAGAAAAGAATCGAACTCAAGATTTCTCAAATGAAGCCAATTGTTTAAACTGTCTGGAACAATGTTTGTGAATGGAAGTCTTTCAATAGTTGAGCTGCCAATTAATTTAAGTTTTTCCGATGCTTCCAAATCCTCTTGAGTTGATACATAATGAATCTTGCAACGTTCATTTAATTGGCCGTTCTTAACAAGAAAACTAATCGCGACCCCGGCTTGGATCCCAAATACATTATGCTTAGTGCCCGACAGCTTAGGGTTTGATCGGACATCACCTCCAAGATCTACGATATATATCTCATTGAAATCCTCTGTTAACGCTTTTCTAAATCCATCAGCTTCGCTAGAAGTTAAAAAATTTGAATTCGTTATAAATGCTAAGACTCCATTATCACTAAGGCGATCAGTCGCCCATCTAAAAAATCTTGAATACATATCATATCTCTTTGTTTTCTTTGCATTACTATGTTTTACATAGCTCGAATGTATGAGTCTGTCAATAGCTGGATACTGCCTTGAGCTATTGTCATCATTCTCATTTGCCTGATTTGCATAATATGGAGGGTTGCCTATTATAACGGATATTTTTCTATCATTCTGCGCTTGAATCCTTTCGGTATTCTGTACACTCATTCCAAACATGTCAAACTGCTTGCCCATAAAACCGCAATGATCTAACGTATCAACCAAGCATATGTTCTTGAATTCACTATAAGTACCCATTTTTTGCTGAAATGTAAACTCAATATTTAAATTTGCAATATAGTAAGGAAGGATTGCTACTTCGTTGCAGTGAATCTCAGATTTATATTTTAGAGCCAACTTGTCTGCTGGAATAAACTCTATAAGTTCAGTGACAAATGTTCCTGTTCCTGTACAAGGATCCAATATTTCAACTCCTTCATCAGAAAGCAGCTTGCCGAAATGTTTAAATACTAGAATTTCTGCGCTCTGAATCATAAAGTGGACAATCTCATTAGGTGTATAGATAATTCCAAGCCGATCAGCAGCATTTGGATTGTATGCTTTGTAAAAATTCTCGTATACAGCCTTCAAGAACTTCTGCTTCTCGTGGTGGTTCGAAATATTCTCTGAACAACGACGAATGACCGAATAGTAATGCTCAATATTTTTGAACGTATTACGCTTAAGATCACCAGTAAAGAATGTCTGTATTATTTCACTAATAGTTCTGGCTATGTTATTATCGTGATGAAACTGTGCGTCATGAAACACGTTAATGAATATATCCTCGGTTAACATGTGCTGAATGAGAATTTCATGCACATCATCAACCGTAACTTCAGGATTAACTGAATCTCGAGCAACAGCCAGAAAGGCGTCGCGCTTCGTGACAAATTCTTGATTAGTGGGATCTTGTATCTGCACAATCTCTCTCAATGCAACTAGTATCTGGGGTATATCATCTCTAAACTTTAGTATTGCCTCTCGGAACGTTTTGACTTCTGGTCTTTCGTAGTCTACGAACGTGCAAATTAGGCGATCAAGACTATCTACATCTTCAAAACAGGCGCGCCCTATCTCGCTCCCATGTTGAATGAGTACAGCTGTTTTAGAGTCCTCAAATAGAATGTTTTCCGATGGATAGCCATTTCCCAGCTTTGCTTCAATCTCCTTATCAAGATCGTCCTGCTCATCCTTGCTTTCCCACCATCCATGATCGAGTCGAATAGCATCTTTAACTGTGCCATCTGGATAGACGGTACTACCTGATTGTGTCCTATACTCAAGCTCGGGAACTAGGATAAAGCTGCGGCTTCTACAATACTCGTTTAGAAGTCGCTCAAACGCGTTGCGAATGCTAGTTTCGTTTTTGGATCCTCCATACCGAATGATATTCTCGACGTCCGCTTGGTACTTTGAAATTAGAAGTCGTGACATAGTAGGCTAAGAGTTCTCCTAAGTTAGTACTGCGTCGTTCATGTTGCTCTCGACAAGAACCAAAGTGTCGAGCTAATATCTATCCAGATAATTTGCAAGTCTTGCAATAAGATTGTCTGAACTTACAAGAGAGCAGTAAGTCAATTCTGCATTAGATGGATTTGGGCGCATCTTCAGAAAGGGAGGGCTTTTAGATTCCAGCTAGAGTTGTTCCGAGGCAGCCTCCCATGCAAAGCATGAATTTGGATACTGTAATTCAATTACTTCGTCTACTATAGCTAGATCCCAATAACTTCTGCCAGTCTGCGGGCCATTCCCGCATTCCCCCGCTACCCACAACATCTCAACGCCTGGCCTCACCATGCCCGTCCAGGCCCCACACATCGGCCTCTACCAGCAGCTTCTCACCGAAGGCCTCGAACAGCAACTGCGCCAGATGCAGGAAACCCTGGTTGCTACCGATGGCCTGGATCCCCATGAAGCCCCGCGCCTGCTGGCCCGGCACCTGGCGGGTCTGGCCCGCATTGCCCTGGCGCACCTGAGCGGTGGCTCCACCCCTGAGCACCAGCTGGCCCTGGTGAACCAACTGGTGGGCCTGCTCCAGAGCCAGGCCCCCCGTGCCATCTCCACGGGCGACCTGCTGCATCCCTCCGCCCAGCTGCTCTCGGAGATCCGAGCCACCCCGCTCCTCCCCGGCCAAGCCCCCACCACCCGCCCGCTCATCCCCCTGGCCGACAGCACCTTGCTGGTGAACGCCAGCGGCGAGCCGTCGGTGGGGCAGGCGCTGATCCACGAGATCCCCTCCGCCCAGCAGGTCGACCTGCTCTGCGCCTTCATCAAATGGAGCGGGCTGCGTCTGTTGCAGGAGCCCTTGGCCGAGCTGCTGCGCTCCGGCCGGCCGTTGCGAGTGCTCACCACCGTCTACATGGGCGCCACCGACCGCCGCGCCCTTGATTGGCTCGTGGCCCACGGCGCTGAGGTGCGCGTCAGCTACGACACCCGCCGCACTCGCCTACATGCGAAAGCCTGGTTGTTCCACCGCGCCTCGGGCGCCTCCACGGCCTACATCGGCTCCTCCAACCTTTCCACCGCCGCCCTGCACGACGGCCTGGAGTGGAACGTGCGCCTCTCCGCCCAAGACAACGAGGGCATCCTCGCCAAGTTCCAGGCCACCTTTGAGAGCTACTGGGAGGAGGGCGAATTTGAGCCCTACCGGGCCAGCGAAATCGAGCAGCGTCGCTTTGATCGGGCCGCGGCGAACGAAACCACCAGCGACACCACGCCGCTCAGCTTCTTCGACATCCGCCCCTACGCCTACCAGCAGGAAATCCTCGAAAAGCTGTCCGCCGAGCGCAGCCTCCACAACCGCTGGCGCAACCTGGTGGTGGCCGCCACCGGCACCGGCAAAACCGTGATCGCCGCCCTCGATTACGCCCGCCTGGCGTCTGATTTCGGCAGCCAGTGCGGCGCCCTGGTCGGACCCGGCCCACCGAGCCTGCTGTTCGTGGCCCACCGGCGCGAGATCCTCCAGCAGAGCCTCGCCACCTTCCGCCAGGTGCTGCGCGATGGCTCCTTCGGTGAGCTGCTGGTGGATGGCCAGCGTCCTGGCCAATGGCGCCATGTGTTCGCCTCGGTGCAGTCGCTCGCGGGGCTGGATCCGGCGGGCCTGGCGCCGGGCACGTTCGACGTGGTGATCGTCGATGAGTTCCACCACGCCGCCGCCTCCAGCTACGAGCGCTGGCTGGCCCACCTGGCGCCGTCCCTGCTGCTCGGCCTCACCGCCACCCCCGAACGCGCCGACGGGCTCGACATCCTCCATTGGTTCGGCGGCCACACCGCCGCCGAGCTGCGGCTCTGGAGCGCCCTCGATCAGGGCCTGCTGTGTCCCTTCCACTACTTCGGCCTCCACGACGGCACCGACCTCTCGCAGATCGAATGGCGCCGCAACGGCTACGACAGCGGCGCCCTCTCCAAGCTCTACACCGCCGACGACGCCCGCCTGCGCCTGATCCTGCGCGAACTCGAGAGCAAGATCACCAACGTGCCCACGATGCGGGCCCTGGGCTTCTGCGTGAGCGTGGAGCACGCCAGCTGGATGGCCCGCAAGTTCGCAGGCGCCGGCCTGCGCGCCGCCTCCCTCGATGCCTCCAGCTCCCGCGACGAGCGCGCCGAGCAGATCCGCCGCCTCAGGTCCGGTGAGCTGCAGATCCTCTTCGCGGTGGATCTGTTCAACGAAGGGCTCGACATCCCCGAGATCGACACGGTGCTGTTCCTGCGGCCCACCGAGAGCGCGATCGTGTTCCTGCAGCAGCTCGGCCGCGGTCTGCGCCTCTGCCCGGGCAAGAGCTGCCTCACCGTGCTCGACTTCATCGGCCAGGCCCACCGGAGCTTCCGCCACGACCTCCGCTACCGCGCCCTGCTCGGCGGCAGCCGCGACCAGCTGCGCCAGCAGATCGAAGCCGGCTTCCCCTTCCTCCCCGCCGGCTGCAGCCTCCAGCTCGATCGCGTCTCCACGGAGCGGGTGCTTTCCAATCTGCGCGAGTCGCTGCCCAGCCGCCGGCCCCAGCTGCTCGCCGAATGCCGCCGCCTCGGGGCCTGCTCGCTGGCGGATCTGCTCGATGGGCTCGGCATGGAACTGGGGGAGTTTTATCGGGTGGCGGGGTGTTGGGCGTTGCTGCAGCGGGAGCTGGGCTGGGGGGCGCAAGGGGCTGCCTCGGGTGTGCCCACGGCGGATGAGGAGCGGTTGGGGCGGGGGATCGCCGGGGGGCTGCTGCATCTCGATGATCCGGAGCGGTTGCGTTGGCTGGTGGATCAGCTGCAGCAGCCGCTGGCGCCTGATCCGGCGGGGTTGGAGCTGTGTGCTGAGCGCCAGTGGCGGATGCTGCTGGCCCAGCTCTGGGGCAGTGGCCGCCAGCACCTGCCCCTGCCCGAAGCCCTGGCGCGGCTCTGGACCGCCCCCGCCATCCGCGACGAGCTGGTGGAGCTGTTCGCGCTGCTGCTGGAGCGCACCGACCACCTGGTGGCGCCGCTCGCCTGGCCGTTTCTGGCCGAAGGCGAACCCGCTCCGCCGGTGCCCCTGAAGCTCCACGGCCGCTATTCCCGCGCCGAAGTGTTCGCGGCCTTCGGCTTGCTGAACGACGCCCGCCCCTTCCCCGGCCGCGAGGGGGTGTTCTTTGATGAGGCGTCGCGTTGCGACGTGTTCTTCATCACCCTGAAGAAGAGTGAGCGGTTGTTCTCCCCCACCACCCGCTACAACGATTACGCCATTTCCCGAACTGAGTTCCACTGGGAGAGCCAGAGCCTCACCCGCGAAGCCTCCGCCACCGGCCAGAGATACATCCACCACCGAGAGCGCGGCAGCCGGGTGCTGTTATTTGTACGGGAGGAGAACAAGCGCGGCGGCGTGACGCTGCCGTTCCTGTGCCTGGGCTTTGCCGACTACGTGAGCCATGAAGGCGAGCGGCCGATGGCGATTCGCTGGCGGCTGCAAAGGGCGGTTCCGGGTGCGTCCTATCCGGAGCTGGCGGTGGCGGTGTGAGGAGGGCGGTTCAACTGACTTCTGGAAGGGTCCTCAGCCATCCAGAAAGCCGCTGCCTTACCTCTTGGGTGATGCCAACGGCACGGGCGGCGTCATCATCACTGGCCTCCATCCCCGGGTAGCGAAACATCACCCCTCCTTGAGTGATCCGGGTCAGATCAGAAGGATCAGCCTCCCAATCAGGCATCAAGATTCCGAGTTGCCTGGAGAGTTCCCGTAGATCGTGGATTTTCAGCACAGGCTCCCCATGGGCAATCAGGGCTGCCTTGAAATACTTCTCCAGACACTGCTGCCCGTGAAAAACCACGGCATCCTCATTCCCTGGCTCGCGATGCAACACCTACATGGCCCGCCAATCTCCCTCGGCTTTGCTGATCCACTCGTCAACAACTGGATTGCGCTCAGCCATGCAGCGCAACACCGTGATCCAAGGCGGCACGGATGAAAGGGTCGCCCCAGCGATAGCGCCTGGGGATGTCTTCAGGTCGCCAGAGCAGCATGTCCAGAGGGAACTCGGGGCAGCAAACCTCGCGGATTTCGAGAATCTTTTCCAAGGCTCTCCCTTCAAAGGGCATCACCACCAGCACATCGGCATCCGATTCCGGACCGGCTGTTCCTCGTGCCATGGAGCCGAAAAGAATCACCCGCTCCGGGGCGAACGCCTCCACCAGGCGCTGCGTGAAAGCAAGCAGCGCCTCGCGGGTTACCAGAGGTGTCGGGGTGGTGGTCATGGGATCCATCATCGCGAAGCTTCGATGGGCAGCCATTGGGCCCGAGGCCCACTGCAGTGCCGAGTGGGCGCTGGCGGCGATCCTGGAGGGCTTGGCTGCATGGCTGTTCCTCAGCATGGCAGCGGCATTGGCGGTGTGAGCTGCCTCGACCTGCCTGGCTGTCACTCCCAGGGCAACACCCGCGAGGACGCTTTCAGCAACATCCGCCAGGCCATCACCCTTTGGCTTGAGGTCGAGGCCGAGGAGGCCGTCGTGAAGAGCGTGGAAACGCTGGAGTTGGCCGTTTAATGCCCAGGCTTCCGGGAATCAGCCAGAAGAAGGCAGTGAAGGTGTTCCAGAAACTTGGCTATCGGAACGCCATCACCATGGGTGCCATTGCCCGTGACGCCGGCCTCACACCTCAGGAGTTCCGGGAGCTGCCCTGAGCCAGAAGGGCGATTCGCTGGCGGTTGCAAAGGGCGATTCCTGGGGCCTTCTATCCGGAGCTGGCGGTGGCGGTTTGAGGGGGGCTGAAGCCGCTAGCCTGTTGGAATGGCTCATTCGCGCATTACCCACAACCCATCCCAGTGCGGTGGCAAGCCCTGCATCAGAGGAATGCGGATCCGCGTGAGTGATGTGCTCGATCTTTATGCCGCTGGGCTCTCCCCCGATCAGATCCTCTCCGAGCTTCCTGATCTTGAGCCGGAAGATCTCCATGCGGCCCTTAGCTACGCCGCCCGCGAGTTGAACCGCCCTGTTCTGGTGGCGTGATTCTCTGGCTTGATGCTCAGTTGTCACCAGCCCTCGCGAGTTGGATCACAGCACAATTCACTCCGATCCAGGCGGTGCCAGTCAGAGAGCTCGGCCTCAGGAATGCCGATGACCGTGAGATCTTCGCCCAGGCCAGATCGGCAGGCGCAGTGGTGATGACGAAGGATCGTGACTTCCTGCATCTCCTCTTCGAGCAGGGCCCACCACCCCAGGTCATCTGGCTTCGTGTGGGGAACAGTTCCAACCAGGCTCTTCAGTCCGTGCTGCTGCGCACCCTTGAGCTGGCTGTGGCCAGCCTTGGCGAAGGGGAACCCTGGGTCGAAATTCGCGCGCCACGCTGAGCTTCTGCGGCGGCGAACGGCCGATGGCGATTCGCTGGCGGCTGCAGCGGGCGATTCCGGGTGCGTTCGATCCGGAGCTGGCGGTGGCGGTTTAGCGTTGGTTCATGGATCACCAAGAGCGGATCACCATCAATTCGGCGGTTCGTTTCGGCAAGCCCTGCGTTCGCGGTACCCGTCTCACGGTGGGAGATGTGCTTGGCGCGTTGGCGAGCGGCATGACAGAAACCGAGCTTCTGGGGGATTTTCCGCAGCTCAACCACGAGGATGTACTGGCCTATGCCGCCGACCGTGAACGGCGCCTGGTCATCCGTTCCACAGCGGCGTGACCCTGCGGCTGCTGCTCGACGAGAACCGCTCCGAGCGTCTATTGCCTCTGCTTTCTGGAAGGTTCGAAGATCCCCAACTTGTTCGGCTGCTTGGACTTGGTGGGGCGAATGATCTGGTGATCTGGGACCATGCCCGCCGCGGGAATGTCCTGCTGGTGACCAAGGACGAGGATTTCCTTCGACTCAGTGTGAGCCGAGGATTTCCCCCCAAGGTGATCTGCCTGGGCATCGGGAATTCCGGCAATGCCGCCACCGCCGCTCTGCTTCTGAACAATCTCGAGGCGATCGAAGCGTTCGCGACCCATCCAGAGGCCGGCTTTCTTCTCCTCAGCCCTGAAGCTCAGACGCCATAAGGATAGGCGGAGCGCCAGTGCCGCGTGCTGCTGGCCGAAGGCCTGTTGTGGCTCTGAGCTACCGCCAACCTCCGCGCCGAGGTATTTGCGGCGTTTGGCTTATTGACCGAAGCCCGTCCCTTCCCCGGTCGCGTAACCGAAGGCTTCTGCGCAGCAGTTGGGGTGTTCTTTGATGAGGCGACGCGTTGCGACGTGTTCTTTATCACCCTGAAGAAGAGTGAGCGGTTGTTCTCCCCCACCACCCGCACCAACGACGTCGCCATCTCCCCGCTGGAGTTCCACTGGGAGAGCCAGAGCCTCAGCCACCGGCCAGCGCACCATCCACCACCGCGCCCGCGGCAGTCGCCTGATGCTTGTTCGTGCGGGAGGAAAACAAGCGCGGCAGCGTCACGCTGCCGTTTCTGTGCCTGGGTTTTGCCGACGACGTGAGCCACCAGGGCGAGCGGCCGATGGCGATTCGCTGGCGGCTGCAGCGGCCGATTCCGGGGGCGTTCTATCCGGAGCTGGCGCTGGCGGTTTGAGGGAACCCACGACTCCACTAACCTGACCCCATGGACACGGCTGCCCCACTGCTGCCCTTGCTGGTCGACCGGCTTGAGCCGCTCAGGCACCTGTGCGATCGCTACGGCGTGGATCGGCTTGAAGTGTTCGGCTCGGCGGCGAAGGGCCTGTTTGACCCTGCCAGCAGTGACCTGGACTTCATCGTGCAGATGACGGGCCAACGAGAACCGGGCTATGCCCGGCGCTTCTGTTCCTTCGCCGATGAATTGGAAGCACTTTTCGGCCGTCCGGTGGATCTCCTGACGGAATCCATGATCCACAATCCCTTTTTCCGCAAAGACGTGGACGCGTCACGGCGGCTTCTCCTGGAACTCTGAACATGCGAAGGGAGGCGCTGAAACGCCTGCCAGACGCCTTTTAGGCCATCGAGGCGATTGAGCGCTTCATTGAGAACTGCACCCTTGATCACTACCTTGACGATGAACTGATCCAATCAGCAGTAGAACGCAAGTTCGAAATCATCGGAGAGGCACTCAAGCGGGCCCTGGATGCCGGTCCCAGCGTTCTTGACGTCATCCCCGATCTCCGCCGCATCGTGGGTACCCGCAACAGAATCATTCATGTCTACGAAACTGTGGATCAGCTGATCCTCTGGGTTGCAATCCAGAATGACCTCCCTGGCCTCAAAACCTCTCTGCAGGATGTACTCAGCAATGACGCCCCAATGCCTTAGCCAGCGACTTGAAAGCATCCAACGCCTGAATGGGCCTGGTCCTCCCCATCACTCGAGATGCGGCTGCTCCACGTGCCGTTCCTGTGCCTGCTCATTGCCGGATCCATGAGCCACGAAGACGAGCGGATCGTTTTGGTTGAAGAGCGGCGATTCGCTGGCGGCTGCAGCGGCCGATTCCGGGGGCGTGGCTGCCGGCCATGACGTTGGTGCTGTGAGCACCCACCACGTCAGTCAGTTTGTTCACTCTTCCCGCTGTTCTGAGCCAAGCAGAATCCGCAGGGCCTGCCTCAGGTTGCTGGCCAATTCCACCTGTTCTGCCTGTTCCTCGGCTGAGGTTTAAAACCCGGATAGCGAGCGAGCACCGCTCCTGAGGACAGATCAGCCAGTTCCTCTCCATCCCAGCTCCACTGGCCATCCACAGCTTCCAGCTGGCGAGACAGGATGGCCGGGTCATGGATCTTGTCGACCGTATGCCCGAGCTGGATCAACCGGGCTTTGAGCAGTTTCTCCACACATTGCTGGGCGTGAAAGACCACTGCATCGCGCAAGCCGGGTGTGTTCCTGGTCAGGAGGATCTCCAGCGCTTCCCAATCGCCTTCGGCCTTGGCCATCCACTCCGGAACGGCCGACCAGGGTTCAGCCATGCAGCAGCTCGCCATGGTCAAGCGCCTCGCGCACGACCGGATCGCCCCCCCGGTAGCGAAGCTCAATCTCCTCGGGCCGCCGCACCAGGAGATCGAGGGGGAATCGCACCTGGCAGAGCCGGCGCATTTCACGGATCTTGGCCAGGTGGCGTCCCTCGAAGGGCATCACCACCAGGATGTCCGCATCCGAATCCCAGCGCGCTTCTCCACGAGCCAAAGAACCGAACAGGATCACCTTCTCGGGGGCGTAGCACTCCACCAGCCGCTGCGTGAAAGCAAGCAGCGCCTCGCGGGTCACCAGAGGTGTCGGGGTGGTGGTCATGGGCTCCATCATCGCGAAGCTTCCATGGGCAGGCCATTGGGCTCTTGGCCCACTGCACCGACGAGCGGAGACTGGCGGCGATCCTGGAAGGGCTCGGTTGGAGCTGATCCGGCGGGGTTGGATCTGTATGCGGAGCCTCAGTGGCGGATGCTGCTGGCCCAGCTCTGGGGTAGTGGCCGCAGCCATGTGCCCCTGAAGCTCCACGGCCGCTGCTCCCGCGCTGAGGTGTTTGCGGCGTTTGGCTTGCTGAACGATGCCCACCCCTTCCCCGGCCGCGTAGCCAAAGGCTTCTGCGCAGCAGATGAGAACCGGCGTGGGCGGCGTCACGCTGCCATTCCTGAGCCTGGGCTTTGCCGATTATGTGAACCACGAAGGCGAGCGGCCGATGGCGATTCGCTGGCGACTGCAGCGGGCGATCACGGGGGCCTTCTATCCGGAGCTGGCGGTGGCGGTTTAGCGTCACCAGGTATGCACACAGCGCACAACAGGCCTGGAGCGACCATGCGTCTCGCGGAGCTGCAACAACTGGCCCCACAGCTCCATGAACTGCTCGCCCGCCATGGCGCCAGCAATCCGGCGGTGTTCGGCTCCGTGGCGCGGGATCAGGCCGTGCCCAGCAGTGATGTGGATCTGCTCGTGGACCTTCCCGCCGGCGCCAGCCTGTTCGACCGGGCCGAACTCAAATCCGCTCTGGAGGATCTGCTGCTCACCCGGGTGGATCTGATCCGCCGCCGCAACCTCAAGCCTGATCTGAAAGCCACTGTGGAAGGCGAAGCCATTCCCCTGTGATGGACGCGCGGGATCGCCAGGCTCTGATCGATATCCTGTCTGTTCTCGATCGGGCTCTGGGCTACCCGATTGAAAATGCCGAGACCTTCAGGGAGAAGGATTATCTCCAGGATGCCGTCATTCGATGTCTTGAGATTCTTGGCGAAGCCACCAAGCGTCTCAGTCCTGAGTTGAGATTGCTTCACACTGATGTGCCCTGGCGGACGATGGCAGGGATGCGCGATGTGCTGATCCACGCCTACGACGTGGTGGATCTTGAGGAGGTATGGATGGCCTACCAGCGCTTTCCGGAGATCCGTCGCGAGATCGACGCGATCCTGAATCAGGGCTGAGGCCGCCAGCGACATGGGCGACAAGGGCGAAAGGCTGATGGTGGGTCAGATTTCATGGGTGGTGTGAACGCCTCGGCAGACGCACCGGCTCAATCGAAGCAGCGGCTACGGCCTGGAGGGCGTTGACCTGGCCGGGCTCAATGAAGCCCTCGGGCTCCACCTGTTGCGGCTGATCCCTATTGCAGCTGATCGACGTTCAGGCCGGGCTCTCGCTGGGTAGGAACCGCTGGATGAACGCGTCCAACGGCATGGGGTTGCAGCGCATGTGCCAGTTCTTTCCCTCCGGCAGCCGCCGCCAGCACTGCACCTGAATCGAGGGATCGGCGCTGTTGATCAGCTGCACGTGGTAGCGGTACTCGGCATCGCCGCAGTGCTCTGGGTGGGCCAACGGTTCTGCAGCGGCCTGGGTGCTGCGAAAGGAGCGGAGGAAGGCCGAGGGCTCATCCCCGAGTTGCAGGGCTTGGCTCAATCGCCAGGCGGCACCGGTCGGGTAGCCGTCGTGGTGGAGGTAGAGGTGGTGATCCTGTTCGCCGGGAAAGCCGGAGAAGGTGTAGACGGCGCGGGTGGCCAAGGAAGGCGTGGGTAGCTGCGCTCACCAGTGCCCCCTCCGTAACGCCTCCAGCTCCCGCCAGGAGCGCGATTGAGTACCTCCAGATGCTCGGTCAAAGCCCAGGTGAGCTCCTTCAATGCAATCTAGAAGCGGGCCTTTGGGCTCCATTGAGATCACTGAGCAGTTGGGTGCACTGCTCCAGAAGAGCTGTCAGATTGCCCTGGATCACGCCCCAGACGAGCTGATCATTGATGGTGAACTCCCGCTCAACAGAGGAGCGAATCAGGCGGCTCTTGCTGTAGTCGTCGAGGCTGATGCGATCGCTGAGAAAGGCCCGAGGATCACACTTCATCAATCAGCTGCTTCGACGCCTCGATCGTGCGGCGCACATAGGGATTGCGCACGGCATCGGCCATCACCAGATCCACCGACTTGCCTGTGATCGAGGCAAGTTGTTGCTCCAGGCCGAAGGAAACGCGCACCAGGTCTCCGGGTTCGATCGGCTGGAACTCCACCAACAGATCCAGGTCGCTGCGGCTGGGCGAGGGCGAGGCTCATGGGGCCAGAGAGATCTGCTCAGTATCGGCCGAAATCGCTCACGACGAACAGCTGTAATGCGACACGCCACCGGCGTTGAAGAAGTCCCTGGGCTTCAGGCGGTCGTAGGTGGCCGCCAGCTCCGCTGCTGGCTTGTCGTAGGGATGGCCGAACACCTCCTGCAGCTCCCTGACCAGGCTGAAATCCCCCTGCGCCGCCTGTTCATAGGCCGGGGCGATCAGCCATTCGCGCCAGGTGATCGCAGGATTCACCCGTTGCATCGCAGCGGATGTCGCCTTGATGTCGCCACCTGCCGTGACGCGATCCCGCCAGCGTTGAAGCCACTGCGTCCATTGCGCATCAAGCTCTTCCGAACACGGCAGGTAGAAGCTCTCTTTCAAGGCGGAGAGTTGCTCGGGAATCTCAGAGAGCCGGCGGAAGAAGATCGTGTAATCCACCTTGGAGAGCACCATCAGCTCCAGCAGCTCGTTCACCAGCGTGGCGTTGTAGCTGATCAGGCCGAGCTTGCTGGCCCACATCGCCTCGATCTCCTGCTGCATCGCTTCGCTGAAGCCGCCCTGGATCTGATCCAGCCTTGCCAGGGCCTGCGTGTTGCCGGCGAGCAGCGGCCTGATGGCGGACCAGAACATCTGGTAATTGGCTTCAGCCGCAACTGGTTGGTTGAAGAAGCAGAAATGCTCGCCGCCGCCGGTCCAGGGCTGAAATCTGGGGTCGAACAGTTCGCAGAAGCCGAAGGGTCCGTAGTCGAGGGTGTAGCCACCGGCGGCGCAGTTGTCGCTGTTGAAATTGCCCTGGCAGTAGCCCACGCGCATCCAGTTCGCCACCAGTGCGGTGAGCCGCCCGCGAAACAATTCCGCCAGCTCCACCACCTGGTCGCTGAAATCCAGACTCGGATCAATCTCCGGCCGGTAGTTCCGCTCGATCAGGTGCTGAACGATCATCCGCAGCTCGTTCAGTGCCCCCGGATGGGCCTCGCTGCGGGCGCGACGGGCGAACAGCTCCAGCTGGCCCACCCGCAGAAACGATGGCGCCACCCGGGTGGTGATCGCCGCTGGGTTGTCCACCAGGATGTCGGGATCGAACGAGCGGGAGTTCGGCGCATACCAGGGCCGGCGCACGGTTTCAGACCTGGACATCACCAGCGTCAGGGAGCGGGAGGTGGGCACCCCCAGGGCGTGCATGAACTCCTGCGCCAGAAACTCACGCACGCTGGAGCGCAGCACGGCGCGGCCATCGGCGCCGCGGCAGTAGGGCGTGGGGCCACCGCCTTTGAGTTGCATCTCCCAGCGCTTGCCGTTGAAGACGCCTTCGAACACGGAAATAGCCCGGCCATCGCCGTAGCCGTTGCCGGTGCCGAACGGACACTGCTGGGTGTATTCGGTGCCGTAGATCGAGAGGGCATAACCGGTGGCCCAGCCGAACGGTCGCAGCGGCGCTGTGGCCACGCTGATGTCACCGGAAAACAGCTGGATGAACCGGTCGTCGCCAGCCAGCGCCTCGCTCAGGCCCAGCTCCTGGAACAGGGTGCTGCTGTGCGCCACAAGCTCCGGCGCTGGCAGCGGCGTGGGCGTCACCGGCACGTAATGACCCGAGAACACCTGGCGGGGCCGGTGATCGTGGCCATCGCCGCTGGCCTGAGGGTCCGCCTGTAGGGAATCCAGCAGCGAATAGTCGGCCCGCTGGGCAAACTCAGCGAACGTTGTTGTCAGAACTGCTGCGGGCACTCCTGCGGGCACTGCTGCGGTCACTGTTGTCGTCACTGTTGTCGTCACGGGTCTCTCGGGTGTTGGGCTGCCTTTGGCCTGGCCCTGACGTTGAGGCCATCTTCTCCCCCTGCTGATGCCACAACGAAACCAGCCCGGACGAGAACCGAGAGCAGTACGGTTTGGCGTACGCCTTCTGGAGGGTCAGTGAGCAGCCTTTCCGCCACCGAGGCCCGCAAGCGGCTGTACGCCCTCATCGACGAGGTGGGGCAATCCCATGAGCCGGTCCAGATCACCGGCAAGCGCGGCAACGCCCTGCTCCTCTCGGAAGACGACTGGCGAACCATCCAGGAAACCCTGCACCTGGTTTCGATTTCTGGAATGCGCGAATCGATCCTGGATGGGATGGCCACACCCTCATCGAAACTGAGCAGCCAACCGGGCTGGTGAGTTGGTCGGTTCTGTTCACCCGGCAGCCCCAGCGCCTCGAAGATCTCCAGCGAGAGCGGATGGTTCACTGTGGCCCCCAACGGCACCTGGCTGTCGCAGCCCCAGATCTGGTACTACGCCTCCCAGCGGTCGCTGGACACGACCATGGCCCAGATCCACGCCAGCAACGACCGGATGGTGTTCCTGGACGTCCGCAAGGTGTCCGACGCGATGCACGCCGGCAGGGGCTCCTGCCTGTGGTGTTGGTGCAGTCTCCGCAGTACCGCTCACTGCGCATCGAAGACCTGGTGCATGAGGCTCGCCAAGGCGATGGGATTCAGGTGGTCGATCACTTCTTCGCCAACTACTCCCTGGCGGATTTCTATCTGCTGCGGCAGCTGTACACCAAACCGATCTTCTGCAGCATCCAGCCTTTCCAGGCCCGCCTGGTTCCAACGGCTGGTTGCAATCAGCTCGATGAGCAGTGTTACAGCGCCAGCAAGGAGGCAGCCTTGCGTCCACAATGCCTGAAGGCATCACCTGCCCCGCACCGACGCCCCCGATGAAGCACACCCTGAGCACCCTGTTCGCGAATGCCCTGGCCGTCGCCGCCCTGCTCACTGCCCAGGCAGCCGAGGCCTGCACGGGGATCCGGCTGATCGCCCGCAACGGCGATGTGGTCTTCGCGCGCACCCTGGAGTTTGCGACAGACATCAAATCCGAAGTGATCATGGTGCCCCGGGGCTTCGCGCGCACCGGCACCGCACCCGGCGGCAAAGCGGGAATGCGCTGGACATCCCGCTATGCCTCCCTCGGTGCCAACGGGGAGAAACTGCCCTTCATCTTCGATGGTCTCAACGAGAAGGGCCTGGCGGTGGGCACCTTCTACTTCCCCGGCAGCGCCGGCTTCCAGGAGTTCAGCGCCGCCAGTGCCGGCAGAACCCTCGCCCCCTGGGAGCTCGGCTCCTGGCTTCTGGAGAGCTTCGCCAGCGTGGAGGAGGTGCGGCGCAACATCGGCAACGTGGTGGTGGCGGATGTGATCTTCCCGGCCTGGGGGTTCACCCCTCCCGTTCACTACATCGTCAATGATGCCAGCGGCAAAAGCATCGTCATTGAATACATCGGCGGCAAGCTTCAGGTTCATGACAATCCCCTGGGAGTTATGGCGAATTCGCCGTCCTTCGACTGGCACATGACGAACCTGCGCAACTACGTGAACTTTTCGCTCACCAACCCCGCTCCCGTCACGGTCGGCGGCGTGAAGCTGCAGCCCCTTGGCATGGGCGCCGGCATGCTGGGCCTGCCGGGGGATTTCACGCCCCCCTCTCGCTTCGTGCGGGCGGTGGCCTTCTCCACCTCCGTCGAGCCGGGCAAGACGGGCGACGACGCCGTGCTCGAGGCGTTCCATGTGCTCAACAACTTCGACATCCCCAAGGGGGCAGCCCGTGAAGGCCACAAGGATGAGCACGGCAATGTGCTCGCCGACTACACCCTGTGGACCAGCGCCAACGACCTGGCCCGCAAGCGCTTTCTCTTCCGCACCTTTGAGAACAGTCAGATCCGCTCGGTGGACCTGATGAAGCTGGATCTCAACGCCAGCACCATCAGCCGCTTTTCGATGCAGGGCAAGGAGCGGATCCAGTCGCTGAATCCCTGAAGCCACGCCTGCCGGAGGCGGCCACAGGATCGGCGCATCAGCCACGACGGCGGATCAGCTGGTGGTGCGTCTTTCGGGCCGCTTTCTCAAGCCCGGGAGCTGATATCTCCACGGCGATTCTCCGGCGCCGTCATCTTCCCTGGCGGACTGATCCAGGCAGTGTGGCCATCCGGCCTTCACCACAACAGACTTCCTGTTTTTTCTTTGCGGCGTTCTTTGCGGCGTTCTCTCGGCATCTCACGCCATGACCGCGCCAACCAAGGCCCCATCCCGATCGGCTCAGCTGACGTCGCCATGTCGTGGATGTTGGTGGTCTGGATTGCACCGCGGTAGCCGGAGGTCAGCCGGGCGAGCTGGCCGAACGTGACCCGATCCGCGTTCGGGATGTCCGGCAGCCAGCGCGAGAGCTTGTCGTTGAGGCTCACCTTGTTCTCGTCGACCAGCTGCAGCAGCAGGGTCGCCACGTAGGAGATGGCGACAGCGCCGTTGCCAAGAACGCGCCTCGCAGGTTGGGCGAGCCAGCCTGGATGTTCACTCGGATGTTCACTCGCTCGTGCAGCCAGCTGCAACTGTCGAATCACCATTGAGATGAAGACTGACGCGCCCTGGCAGCGCCCCACCCCCAGGTGAGCTGGCCTACTCAGCAGCCCAGCACCAACGCGGCATACCGCCGCACCGCGCTGCGGTGATCCGCATCAGCCCGCAGGCCGATGAAGCCGTCCGGCCGCACGGCCAGCAGGGTGAGGGGCCCCAGGCCCAGGCTGGGCGCCTCCTCCAGCCGCAGCGACACCACCGCCTCCACCAGCGCCGGCGGAACCGTGCCGCTGGCCCGATCGGCCTCCAGCTCTGCCTGCAGGCTGGCGAGTGCCTCCGGCGGTGCCTGCGGACCAGCCAGCAGCAGCAGCGTGTGGCCGCGCCGGTGGGTGAGCTGGTGCAGCAGGACAGCTCCCGCCCCGGGCGGCAGCGCGATCGTGGTGGGCAGCCGCTGACCGGCAGCGAGTGGTTGGCCGCCTTGGCCACCGCTGCCGCCGCTGATCGCCGAGTCGGCGTAGCTCACGTTCAGCTCGGTTTCGGCCACCACCTCCTGCTGGCGGGCCACCGGATTGGCCAGCATGGTGGCGATCGAGCGGTCGCGGGCGGCGCGCGCCTCGCGTTCCTGCAGGGCGTGGGCCTGCTCGGTGGCCTCGCCGGAGCGGCAGATCTGCTGCGCCACCGGACGCCGCTCCTGCTCGTAGCTGTCCAGCAGCGCGGGGGCTGCGGCGCCGTGGTGCACCAGCGCCAGCTTCCAGGCCAGGTTGGCGGCATCCTGCAGCCCGCAGTTCATCCCGTGACCCTCGGCGGGCGAGCACACGTGGGCGGCATCGCCGGCCACGAACACCGGCCCGGCCCGGAAGGCGCTGGCCACCCGGCTGTGGCAGTGGAAGCGGCTGGGGTTCTCCACACCGCTGAAGTGGGCCGCCGGCAGATAGCGCTGCAGCACGGCGGTGGCCTCCGCCACCAGATCGCCCTGCTCATCGGCGGGCCGCAGATACACCCGCCAGCGCTGCTCGGGCAGGGCCGTGAGGATCAGCGGCGAGGCGTCGAGGTAGGCCGCGTTCAGCTCATGGCTGTCGGCCCAGCCCTCCACCGCCGCATCGAACACGGCCCAGGGGCGGGTGATGGCCTGGCCCTCGAAGCGGAGGCCGCTCAGCTCGCGGGTGGTGCTGCGCAGGCCGTCGCAGCCCACCACCCAGCGGGCCTGCACGGATTGCTCCTGCTCGCCGCCGCTCACCGTGGCGGTCACCCCCTCGCCGCTGGGCTGGAGGCCCACCAGCCGGCAGGCGCGCTGCACGGTGCCCCCCGCGCGCTCGAGATGCTCCGTGAGGATCGCTTCGGTCACCTCTTCGGAGAGCCCGAGGTTGAAGCCGTAGCGGCTGCCGCAGCTGGCCAGATCCAGTTCCCCCAGCCGCTGGCCGTCGGCATGGATCAGGATCCGCCGCTGCCGGCAGCCAGCTTCGAGCAACCGATCCACCAGCCCCAGCGCCTCGAAGATCTCCAGCGAGAGCGGGTGGATCACCGTGGCCCGGTCCCAGTGCAGGGCTTCGGCCCGGGCGTCGATCAGCAGGGTGGGCACGCCACGGCGCTGCAGTTCCCCCGCCAGCAGCAGGCCCGTGGGGCCCGCCCCCACAACGAGCACGCAGGTCTGGCTGGGCAGGGAGGCAGGCACAGGCAGGTGGCGAGCAGTGGGTCACAGGTCCCCGGCATGGCGCAGATTAAATCCAGCACAGGGCCCAAGGGGTCTGTGGTGCCGCACTGTTCCCCCCTCTGCCCGGCTCAGTGGGTGTTGGCTTGAGGCTTCACGGGCGGAGCTTCACCCGGCGCCAGGTAAGCGCCGATCTCGCGGAAGATATCATCAGCTGAATTCCCGTACGCACCGCTCGGATCGAAGGCCTCTTCGTTGAAGGTCACCGCAACGGCGATCGCGATCTTCTTCGATGGCAGATAGGCCATCACCCCGGCTTGCCCGGAGAACAGCGGGTTCTGCAGCAGCCAGGGGCCCGAGAGCACGATCCCGATCCCGTAGGTGTAGAAGTCGCTGAGCGTGGCGCAGGTGGCGCAGCCCTCGATCGGCCTGCCGAAGCCCCGCAGCTTCGGAGCGATCTGCAGCCTGTGGCTCTCCGGCGACAGGAGCCGTCCTGTGCCGATCGCCTCGGCGGATGTGGCCATGTCGTGGATGGTGGTGGTCTGAACCGCACCGCGTGTGATCGTCCACGACGGGTTCCAGTAGGTCGACTCCTCATAGAAACGCGTTCCTGCTTTGAGGCCGAGCGACTGCCGCCGCTCCGAGGAGAAGGCGTGCAGAACGGGCGGCGCGATTGCGGGCGTACCGCCGGGATCCAGGGTGTTGCGTAGCTTGAGGGGTGTGAAGATCCGCTCCTGCATCAGCGCAGGGATCGTCTGGCCCGTGATGGTTTCGAGCGCCAGGCCGAGCAGGATGTAGTTCGTGTGCGCGTAGTTCCAGCTGGTGCCGGGCTCGTACAGCAGCGTCTGCAGATCCGCGTAGGCGAGCAGATCCTGCACCTCGAACTGGCGGAACGGGTTCTCGAGCAGAACCTTGTCGAAGGCGTCATTGCCGATCACGTAATCGCGGTAGCCGGAGGTCATCCGGGCCAGCTGGCCGAGCGTGACGCGATCCGCGTTCGGGATGTCCGGCAGCCAGCGCGAGAGCTTGTCGTCGAGGCTCACCTTGTTCTCATCGACCAGTTGCAGCAGCAGCGTCGCCACGTAGGAGATGGCCACTGCCCCGTTGCGGAAGTGCATGTCCTTCGTGGCGGGCACGCCCGTGATCGACTCGCCCATCGCCTCGGTGACCACCTCCTTGCCGTCGATCGTGACGCGCACGATCACCGCCCTCAGGTGATCAGCAGCCATGCGCTGGCGCACGATCCGCAGGATGGCGGCTGCCTGGGCGGAAGGCGCCGCGCGCCCCTCGTTGGCGTTCATGGCCAAGGCGGGCGCCGCTCCGCTCAGGCCACCAGCGAGCACAACGCCAAGAACGCGCCGCGCAGATTGGGCGAGCCAGCGAGGATTGCCACGCGCTCGCACAGGCAGCGGCACCATTCGGATCACCATCGCTGTCAGCGCGTCATCTGCAGGGGGATCATCGGTGAGCCGTGATCAGCCACGGCGGCGGGCGGCCGTTGGGTTCGCAGGAAGGGCCTGGCTATGGCGCGGGTGCGCTCATGGCGGCGACGCAGGGGGGTGCTGCTGGTGCAGAAAGGCGATCACCTCATCGCACCAGCGGATCCATTCCTGCTCGAACAGGATGCCGCGGCGCAAGGTGAGATAGCGGTACTGCTCCTGCAGCGGCAGCCCGGCCTGGCTGAGCACCAACGCCTCTGTCTCCTGATAGGAGGCGAGCTGGGCGGCATGCACGGCGTGGCGGCGTTGCACTTCCGCCAGCAGCTGCTCGGGCTCGGCGTAGGGGCCGCCGAGCACCTTCACCAGCAGGTCTTCGCGGATCGGGGTGGGCAGGGAGGGCTCGGCCGCCCACTGGCGCAACTCCTGGCGGCCCGCCTCGGTGATCGCATACACCTTGCGATCGGGCTTGCCGTGCTGCGGCACCACCTGGCAGCAGGCCCAGCCGTTCTGCTCGATCCTCCCCAGCTCCCGGTAGATCTGCTGCTGGCTGGCCGTCCAGTAGCAGGCCATCGACTCCTCGAACTGCTTGCTGATGTCGTAGCCGCTGGCCTCCTTCTCGCAGAGCACCGTGAGGATCGTGTGCACCAGGGCCATGGCAGGGGAAAGGTCGCAACGGCTTGGCAGCTGATCCTGGCCCAGCCGCCACCGCTGGCGCTTGACCTACTCAATTTGTTGTGCATACACTGATGCACATACTCAACCTGTTGTGTAGCAAGTTGGAGGAGCAACGCGCCCGGCCGTCACTGCCCAGCCGTCACTGCCCGGCCAGCAACTGCCCTGCCAGCGCTGCTCACCCGATTCCACCCATGGATTCCGCCCCCGCACAGCCGCCTGCCGCCCCAGTCCCAGCGCTGCGGCAGGCGTTGCGCGGGTCCCTTGAGCCCCGCTGGGTCCGTTGGGGCCTGCCGCTGGCCGCCGCCGCCGCCGCCGCCGTTGCCCTGGCCCTGTCACCCGGCTTGCGGCCCCGCCCCGCCGCGATCCGCCCCCTGCCGGTGGCGGTGGTGACGGCCGTGCCGGTGAGCAGCTTCCTCACCAGCCGCGCCTACACCGGTGAGGTGGTGGCCGGCCGCAGCAGCAGCCTCGGCTTCGAGCTGCCCGGCACGATCGAGCAGGTGCTGGTGGAGGAAGGCGACCGCGTGGCCCAGGGGCAGCCGCTGGCCCGCCTCGATCGCCGCCGCCTGCAGGCCCAGCGTCAGCAGGCGGCGGCCCAGCGGCGGGTGGCACTGGCCGGCGTGGAGGAGGTGCGCCAGCAACTGATCCTGGCCGAGCTGCAGCGCGAACGGCGCCGCCAGCTGCATGCCCAGGGCGCCATCGCCCGGGAGGATCTCGATCAGCAGATCCATGGCAGCGCCGCCCTGCGCAGCCGCCTGCTTCAGGCCGAGAGCCAGGTGGACGACGTCAGCGCCCGCCTGCGCCAGATCGATGTGGATCTGGGCCGCAGCGTGCTGGTGGCCCCCTTCGCCGGCACGGTGAGCCGACGGCTGCTCGATGAGGGCGTGGTGGTGAGCGGTGGCCAGGCGGTGGTCACGCTGGTGGAGGCCGCGCCCCAGGAGCTGCGAGTAGGGGTGCCTCCCGCAGCTGCGCAGGGCCTGCGGCTGGGTGAGAACCATCCGGTTCAGGTGGGGGAACGCCGCCTGATCGCCAGCGTCAGCGCCCTGCTGCCGGAGCTCGATGCCGCCAGCCGCACCGTCACCGTGGTGCTGCGCCTGCCGGTGAGCGACCTGCCGGTGGGGGCCACCGCCCGGCTCAGCCTGCAGCGCAGTGAGCGGGGCGAAGGCTTCTGGCTGCCCACCACGGCGCTGGTGGCGGCGGAAGGGGGGCTGTGGTCGGTGTACGTGGTGAAGGCTGCGGCCGGCACTGATGGGCTCAGAGCGAGCAGCGGTAGCTCCGGCTCCACCGACAACAGCAAGGCGCCAGCGCAGGGGCAGCAAGTGGCCCGCCGCCTGGTGGAGATCGTGCACAGCGACGGCGAGCGCTCCTTGGTGCGCGGCACCCTGCGCCCCGGCGAGCGCGTGATCGCCGCCGGCACCCAGCGCCTGGTGCCGGGCGTGTGGGTGCAGGAGGCGAACTGATGGGCGACCTGTTCCACCGCAACCGGCAGCTGCTGCTGCTCACCGTGCTGCTGGTGGTGGTGTGGGGGCTCAGTTCCCTGCTCACCCTGCCGCGGCTGGAGGATCCGTTGATCACCCAGCGCAACGCCCTGGTGATCACCACCCTGCCGGGGGCCACGCCGGAGCGGGTGGAGGCGCTGATCACCAAACCCCTGGAAGACGCCCTGCTGGAACTGGAAGAGGTGGACGCACTCTCCTCCACCTCTTCCACCGGCAGTTCAGTGATTGCGGTGGTGCTCAAGGACGGCGTGCGCCAGGTGGCGCCGGCCTGGAGCAAGGTGCGCAGCAAGATCGACGACGCCACCCCCCTGCTGCCGCCGGAGGCCACGGATCCGGAGTTCCGTGACGGCAATGTGGGCGCCAGCGCCCTGATTGTCGGTCTTACCTGGGAGCTGCCCGGTCCGGCTGATCTGGGCCTGCTCTCCCGCCTGGCCGACGACCTCCAGACCCGCCTGCGCGCCATCCCCGGCACCAACAAGGTGGAGATCAGCGGTGAACCCGAGGAGGAGATCCGCGTCGAGATCGGTGCCCGCGAGCTGGCCCGGCTGGGGCTCACCGCCCGCGACCTCTCCGAACGCATCGCCGCCAGCGATGCCAAGGAAGCCGCTGGACAGGTGCGCAGCGAGCGCGGCGACTTCCTGCTGCAGCTCGATGGCGCCCTCGATTCGCTCGAGCGGATCCGCTCCATCCCGTTGACGGTGGGGGCCGATGGCGCCAGTGCCCGCCTGGCCCAGGTGGCCGAGGTGAGCCGCGGGGTGCGCCTGCCTGCCGCCCAGCTGGCGCTGGTGCACGGCCAGCCCGCCGTGGTGGTGGCGGCCACGGTGGCCCCGAGCGTGCGCATCGACCACTGGGCCAATGACGCGCGCCAGCTGCTGGAGGAGGTGCGCGCCACCCTGCCGGCGGGCCTGGGGCTGCACACCGTGCTCGATCAGAGCCGTTACGTGGAGGAGCGCCTCGATGGGGTGATCGGCAACCTGGTCACCGGCTCGCTGCTGGTGGTGGCCGTGTCGGTGCTGATGCTCGGCGGCCGCGCCGCCCTGGTGGTGGGGGCAGCCCTGCCGCTCACCGCGCTGATGGTGCTCGGCTGCCTGCGGGTGCTGGAGGTGCCGCTGCATCAGATGTCGGCAACCGGCCTGGTGATCGCCCTGGGCCTGCTGATCGATAACGCCATCGTGGTGGTGGAAGAGCTGCAGCAACGCCTGCGGGCCGGCACACCACCCGGGGAGGCGGTGCGGCAGACCAGCCGCTACCTGCTGGTGCCGATGCTGGCCGCCACGCTCACCACCGTGCTTTCCTTCGTGCCGATCGCCACCTCCGCAGGGGGGACGGGGGAATTCATCGGCACGATCGGCCTCACGGTGATCCTGGCCCTGGCCTGCTCGCTGCTGCTCTCGCTCACGGTGATCCTGGCCGTGGCCGCCCGGCTGCACCGCTGGCAGCCGCTGGGGCCCAACGTTCGCTGGTGGGAGCAGGGCCTGGCCATTCCCGCGCTCACCGGCCCCTACCGCGCCGGCCTGCAGCGCGTGCTGCGCCATCCCTGGCAGGGCGTGGCGCTGTGTCTGGTGCTGCCGGTGCTGGGCTTCGCCTGTTTCGCCAGCCTGGAGCGGCAGTTCTTCCCCCCCACCAACCGCGACCAGTTCCAGATCGAGCTGCGCCTGCCGCAGCAGAGCGCCATCGCCCGCACCGAAGCGCTGGCCCTGGAGGCGCGACCCCTGATCCGCCGCCACCCCAGCGTAGAAGACGTGCACTGGTTTCTGGGCGAAAGCGCGCCGCAGTTTTTTTACAACGTGATCGCCGACCAGGAGAACGCCCCCCACTACGCCCAGGGCCTGGTGCAGCTGCGCAGTGCCGAGGGCCTGCGCGACACGATTCGCTCCCTGCAGCAGAGCCTCGATCGCCGCTTCCCGGACGCGCAGGTCCTGGTGAAGCAGCTGGAGCAGGGGCCACCGTTCGCGGCGCCGATCGAGCTGCGCCTGCAGGGCCCCGATCTGCAGCAACTGCGCCGGATCGGCGACGACCTGCGCCGCCGGCTGGCCCAGATCGAGGCGGTGACCCACACCAGCGCCAGCTTGAGCGAGGCCCTGCCGCGGCTGGCCCTGGCGGTGGATGAGGAGCAGGCCCGCCGCACCGGCCTCGACAACCGGGCGATCGCCCGCCAGCTGCAGGCCGGCCTTGATGGCGCCGTGGGCGGCTCGATCCAGGAAGGCACCACCACCTTGCCGGTGCGGGTGCAGGTGGCCGCCGCGCAGCGCGACGGTCCGGGCCAGCTGGCGGCCCTCGATCTGGTGGCGCCCGGCGGTGGCGGCACGATCCCGCTTGACGCCCTGGCCGCGCTGCAGCTGGAGCCGGAGTTGGCCTCGATCACCCGCCGTGACGGCCAGCGCATCAACGCCGTGCGCGCCTATCTCGCCGCCGGCACCCTGCCCAGTTCCGTGCTGGCAGAGTTCCGCCGCCAGCTGGAGCACGACGGCTGGCAACTGCCGGCGGCGGTGCAGCTCAGCTACGGCGGCGAAGCCGACGCCCGCGGCGATGCCGTTGGCAGCCTGCTGTCCACGGCAGGGGTGCTGATGGTGCTGATGACCGCCACGCTGGTGCTCTCCTTCCGCTCGTTCCGGCTGGCGGCCCTGATCGCCTCGGTGGCGGTGCTCTCTGTTGGCCTGGCGGCCCTGGCCCTGCAGCTCAGCGGCTCGCTGTTCGGCTTCACCGCGATCCTGGGCACGCTCGGCCTGATCGGGCTGGCGGTGAACGATTCGATCGTGGTGCTCAACGCCCTGCGCACCGATCCGGCGGCCGCGCGTGGCGATACGGCCGCCAGCACCGCCGTGGTGCTGCACGCCACCCGCCACGTGCTCGCCACCACGATCACCACCGTGGTCGGCTTCCTGCCGCTGATGCTCGACCCCACCGGCTTCTGGCCGCCCCTGGCGATCGCGGTGTCCGGCGGGCTGGTGGGGGCCACCGCCCTGGCGCTCTTCTACGTGCCGGCCGCCCACGCCCTGCTGATGCGCCCGGCGGCCGAGGCGTGAGCGACGGCCAGGGGAGGTCCCGCCTGCCGGGAACCCACCAGTACCTGGTCCGGGGGCCTCTCCGGCAGCCCTTGTCTTCAACCAGGCGGATGCCATCAGGCCAGCATGGAACGTGCTCCCGCCAGGCCGCCCGCCGGTCTGCCTGCTCACCCTGCCGATGGCCCTTCATTCCTCCCTGTTCAACGACTTCGAACGCCTGATCAACGCCCCTGTGTACGCCCGGCCCGGCGCCACCAGGGGCATCCCGAAGGACGCCCTGCCTGCCGACGGCATGGACCCGAAAGTGGCCTCCAGCCTGATCAGCGATGAACTGCTGCTCGATGGCAACGCCCGCCAGAACCTGGCCACCTTCGTGACCACGTTCATGGAACCCGAGGCGACGGCGCTCTTCGCCCAGTCGGCGGACAAGAACATGATCGACAAGGATGAGTATCCGCAGACCGCGGCGATCGAGGGCCGCTGCGTGAGGATTCTCTCCTCGCTGTGGAACTCTCCCGATCACGAGAACGCTACCGGCACTTCCACCACCGGCTCCAGCGAGGCGGTGATGCTCGGCGGTCTGGCCTTGAAGTGGAAGTGGCGGCAACGCCGCGCGGCGGCCGCTCTGCCCACCGACCGGCCGAACCTGGTGATGGGCAGCAATGTTCAGGTGGTCTGGGAGAAGTTCTGCCGCTACTGGGATGTGGAGCCCCGCTACGCCCCCATCGAGGCCGGCCGGTTGCAGCTCAACGCCGAAGAGGCACTCAAGCTGGTGGATCAGAACAGCATCGGCGTGGTGGCCATCCTCGGCTCCACTTTCGACGGCTCCTACGAACCGGTGAAGGAGATCTCCGAGGCCCTCGATCAGCTGCAGGCCTCAGGAGGGCCGGATGTGCCGATCCATGTGGACGCGGCCTCGGGCGGCTTCATCGCCCCGTTCCTCGACCCCCAGCTGGAGTGGGACTTCCGGGTGCCGAGGGTGCGATCGATCAATGCCTCCGGCCACAAGTACGGCCTGGTGTATCCCGGGGTGGGCTGGGTGATCTGGCGCACCCCCGCCGACCTGCCGGACGACCTGGTCTTCCACGTCAACTACCTCGGCGGAGACATGCCGACCTTCGCGCTCAACTTCTCCCGGCCCGGTGCCCAGGTGATCGCCCAGTACTACAACTTCATCCGGCTGGGGTTCGAGGGCTACCGAGCGATCCAGCAGGCCTGCCGGGACACGGCGATGTTCCTGGCTGAGCAGATCGCCCGGATCGGCCCGTTTCAGTTGCTCTCCGATGGATCGGAGCTGCCGGTGTTCTTCTTCCGGCTCAAACCGGAGGTGGTCCGCTACACCGTGTTCGATCTGTCGGCCAAGCTGCGGGAGCGGGGCTGGCAGGTGCCCGCTTACTCCCTGCCCGACCATCTCACGGATGTCTCAGGGTTGCGTGTGGTGGTGCGCAACGGCTTCGGTCGGGATCTGGCCGAGCTGTTCCTGCAGGACCTGATCGGTGCCACCACCTTTCTGGAAAGTCTGGCGGCGAAGCTGCCCCACGATCCTGGCCACACGGAGAACTTCCGGCACTGAGCAGGCTCAGAGCCTCGGCGCGCCGGGTGCGTCGAGCAGCGCGTCATCGGGCCAGGCACCCAGCCCCCTGAAGCGGCTGGCCAGGAAGCCGAGCAGGCTCATCTGACCGCCAAGATCCTGCTCCACGGCCCATTCGGCCTCCTGGATCTGCGTCTCGTCGAGGGCCAGGCCATCCAGCAACCGGCGGTAGGCCACCTTCTCCTGCGGGTTGATGCTCGAACCGTCGCCGGCCCGGCGGCTGATCCGGATCACCTGGTAGGCCAGCTTCGCCGCCAGCTGCCGCTCGTCCCCGGAGCCGAGCCGGGTGATCAGGCTGTCGAGCACGTCGAGCCCGGGGGCCTGCTCGGCGAGGGCCTGATCGGCTCCCAGCTGCAAGAGGAGTTCCTTTTCCTGCTCCGAGAGCTCCCCGTCCGACCAGGCGACACAGCAGAGAATCCGCAGCAGGTCGCGGTTCACTGTGGCCTCTCCGGCTTCCGTCATGACCAAGTCGATCCGCTTCCCGACCACTCCAGCACGGCTCCCAGCCGATCCAGGCGGTCGAGCCCCGCCTCAGGCCGCTCAGGACCGCTGGAAGCGGCGGCGCTCCCAGGCCGTGAGCCGTTGCTCGCTGTCGTAGCCGAGGCTCAGCTGATCAAAGCATCCCTCACTGAGCCGGCAGCCCACCTGCAGCTGGAAGGCACCGGCCGGCAACAGTTCCGGCAGGGAGCAGAGAAGTCCGTCGTCGAAACCGGCGACGGGGTTGCCGTTGCGGAACGCGGCGGCACGGAAGGGTTCGCACGCCTGCGGCTCTGGATCCTCGGCGGGCCACTGCCCCGGCAGGAGGCGCTCGATCTGGCCCGGCCAGCCCTCCAGCTCCGCCAGGTGCTGCCGAGCATCACCGCGCGGCGGCCGCTCGGGATCGACCACTGCCGCCAGGCTGCAGCGGAACGGCACCACCCCCAGCGTCTGGAGACGCCAGAGCGAGCCGCAGGGTTCGTAGAGCAGCACCAGCATCGAGCGGGCCCGCCCAGCGAAGAAGTTCAGCTCGTGGCCGAAGCGCGGCTGGCCGGCATCCACCGCCAGGCTCGATTGGCCGGCCACGCCGCGGAACTGCCAGCACTGCCCCGCCTGGTTGTAGCTGGCGCGGCTGAGCGGCAGGCGGCGGCGTCCCTGCGGCGCGAAGCGCAGACCGCTGCCATCCCACAGGCCGGTGTCGGGATCGGAGAAGCTGATCGCATAACAGGTGCCGGGAATCTCAACGGCAGCACGCTCCAGATCCAGCCGCCCGTACGTGTTGCGCTCGTACCAGCGGCTGGTGCCGCACCAATGGCCCTCGAAATTGAGGCGATTGAGCTGCCACTGGCGATCGTGACCGGTGCTGGCCATCAGCCTGCCGCCATCCGGCGACGCAGATAAGCGATCGCCAACAACGTTGCCTCCCGCACCAGCCGCGCCCGCAGGACCGGCCCATGGCCGAGCGAAAGCCAGAGCAGGTTGCCGATCGTCTTCACCAGCACATAGGCGATCAGGCCGGCCTCATCGGCCGTGAACTCTCCACCTTCCGCCGTGCTGCGCACCAGGAGTGCCCTCGCCCATTCAGCCACCAGGCGGGCATCGGCCTCCTCCTCGATCGCCACCAGATCCGGGGTGGCGCTCTGCACGTCGAGGAAGATCGCGGCGTAGCCAGGATGCTCGTCGAAGAACCGCGCCGTGCGGGCCACCAGCGCCTCGATGTAGGCGTCCAGCTCCAGGCAGGCGCCCTCCTCCCGCTCGAAACGGCTGAGGTCGTCGTGCAGCTGCTCCCCGTAGCCCTGGGCAAGGCTGCGCAGGATCGCCCCCTTGTCGGGGAAGAACTGATACAGCGAACCGATCGGCACCCCAGCCTGCGCCGCGATGGCGTTGGTGGTGGTGGCGCCTACCCCCTCGGCCACGAACAGCGTTTCGGCCGCAGCCAGGATTCGCCGCAGCCGCTCCTGGCTGCGGGCCTGGCGGGGCTGGCGCCGCAGGCCGGAGCCGGGATCCAGGAGCGGGGCAGATCCGCCGGCAAGGCTCACGGGAGAAGGGGGCGGGAGACCGGTGGACACCGGCGGACAGGGCGGAAGACCCAGGACAACCAGGTAATCCGAGCAATCCTCGCATCCCCCTTGACAAAGCTGAGGGATGCTCATACTTTATAAAGGTGAGCATTCCTCGCGTTCTCTGGCCGACGCCGGCCGCCCCATTTCTCGTCACCTGCTTCGATGGCCTTTCTCCCCAACGCCGGGGTCGGCTCCGCCCGGCCTGCCGCTCCCGAGCCCTCCCCCTTCCGTGTGCTGGGCACCTTCCTGGCCATGACCGGTGGCGACGATGACCTCGAGCTGGTCGGGGCCCTCACCGACGCCCTGCTGGCCACCCCGTCCTATGCACTGGCCGCCGAGCACCTGGGTCACGATCCCGCCTGCGCGGCGCTGATCCGCGAGCGCTACATCCCCGGGCCCCAGAACCTGGAGGCCCTGGCTGCCCTGCCGAGCAACACGCTCGGCCACGCCTATGCCGCTGAGCTTGCCCGCCTCGGCTATGACCCCAACCTGCACGCCGGCATGGTGCCGAACAGCGACGCCGAGTATGTCGAGCTGCGGCTGAGTCAGACCCACGACCTGTGGCACCTGATCACCGGCTTCGACAGCTCGACGCACGGTGAGATCGGTCTGCAGGCCTTCCACCTCAGCCAGTTCCCCTATCCCCTGGCCAGCCTGCTCACAGCCCAGGCACTGCTTTCAACCACCCTGTTCGAAGCTGAGCAGCTGGCTGATCTGGTCGAAGCGATTCGCACCGGTCTGGAGATGGGCCGTCAGGCTCAGCCCCTGTTCGCCCAGCGCTGGGAGGAAGGCTGGCAGAAGCCGCTCAGCGACTGGCGCAACGAACTGAATCTTCCATCGGGCCCACCGCTGGGAAGCACCAGTTGAAGCATCCTCAGCCGTGAAACGCGGTGGAGAAGCTCAGCTGTTGAGCGAGCCCTCGGCCGCCACCCGCACCAGGATCGGGGCCGCCTGCCGGGCAGCACCGGCATCCGGCTCCTGCTCCACCGGCTCGCTGGTCAGACCGGCCACGATGCCGCCATCAAAGGAGAAACGACCGGGGCCGATCAGCAGCAGGGCGAGGCTGCCGCCCAGGTAGAGAGCCACGAGCTCCAGCACATAGATGTTCAGACCGGAGGTGAGGATGTGCTGGTAGGCCGCGACGGTCATGGTGCCGGTGATCGCCAGGGCGCCGACCGGTGTGAACAGACCCAGGATCAGCAGCCAGCTGCCGATCAGCTCGGAGAACCCGGCTGCATAGGCGAAGAAGAGGGGGAAGGGCAGGTGCAGGGAGGCCACGTAGGTGTTGGCGAACTGCTGGGGATCCGCCAGCTTTTCCTGGCCGTGATGAATCATCAGCACGCCGATCGCCAGGCGCAGCACCAGCAGACCGGTGTTCACGGCCCAGCCCTGTTTGAGCACGTAGCGGGAGATCAGGCGGCGAACCGCAGCACTGCCGACAGCCGGCTCCGCCCTGAGAACAGCTCTGGAGCCGGCTTGGCCTGGCTGGGGCGAGGGGCGATTGAGAACGACGAACCAGAGAGCCATGCCAGCGGCCATGAAGCCGGTGAACAGTTCCAGGAGCAGAAGCGTTGACAAGGGAGGGACTGAGAAGCAACCCACCGAGTCTGGCAAGCGATGTAACGAAGCGTGAAGCAGGCCAGGCGAAGGCTCAGGCCGGGCAACGGCTCAGCCCAGAACCCAGAGCAGAGCCAGGCGCAACTGACCGACGATCCCCTCACCGGTGAGCAGCTCCCCGACGATCGCCGCCAGGAATCCCAGCATGGCCACCCGCCCGTTCAGCAGCTCCACACCGGCCAGGGCCGCGCCATTCCAGGGCAGATCACCCGTCATGCTGGCGCCGAACCGCTCAACCGGTTCGTACTGGAACTTGCCCTCAGCACTGGTGTCGTCGATCATCGGGTTGTCATGGGAGGTGTGATCGACGGTCATCGGGTTGTCGTGCAGGGAGCAGGAAGGGGAACGGTGCAGCCGTGGGCGACACCGGGATCAACACCGTGGGCGACACCCCGGCCTCCCCGATCGCTCAGCCTAGGAAACCAGGGCTGCACTCCCTTTGCCTTGCCCTTGATCTGACCGTTGGTAAGGTCTGGCCATGCAGCCGCCGCTCTCCCGACGCCGCTTCCTGGGCCTCACAGCCGGGGCGATCGGGACAGGTGCGATCGGAACAGGTGTGCTGGGGACAGGCGCGCTGGGGAGGGCGGCCTTCGGATCCGGATCCGGTTTCACCCTGCCACCCCGCGCCGACCTGCGGCTGGTGCTGATCTCCGACCTCAACGCCAGCTACGGATCCACCAGCTACATCCCGGAGGTGGGCCGGGCCGTGGCCCTGATCCCCTCGCTGCAGGCCGATCTGGTGCTCTGCGCCGGTGACATGGTGGCCGGCCAGAAAACCAGCCTCAGCAACGCCCAGCTCACCGCTATGTGGGAGTCGTTCGGACGGCTCATCCTTGCGCCACTGCGCCGGGCCGGCCTTCCCTTCGCGCCGGCGATGGGCAACCACGACGCCTCGGCCAGCCGCTCCGGCGGCCTCTACACATTCGAGCGCGAGCGGCAGGAGGCAGCGCGCTTCTGGCGACGGCGCCAGAGCAGCCTGGGGCTCGATTTTCTCGATGCCAGCGGCTTTCCATTCTTCTATTCGGTCCTGCAGGACGGCCTGTTCCTGCTGGTCTGGGACGCCTCCTCGGCGCTGGTGCCGGCCGAGCAGGTGCGCTGGGCCGAGCGCAGCCTCGCCTCGCCAGCCGCCCGCTCGGCCCGAAGGCGCCTGGTGCTCGGCCACCTGCCGCTCCAGGCCGTGGCCCGGGGCCGCGACGATGGCGGCAACGTGCTCAACGGCGCCGATGCCCTGCGCCAGCTGATGGAACGCCACGACGTTTCGGCCTACATCAGCGGCCACCAGCACGCCTACTTCCCAGCCAGGCTGGGGCGGCTTGATCTCTTCCAGCTCGGCGCCGCCGGCAGCGGGCCGCGGGCGCTGTTGCAGGGGGGAGCCGCCCCGTTTCAGACCCTCACCGTGCTCGACCTCGCCTGGAGCAGCGGCCGCACGGTCGACACCACGATCAACCTGCGCACGATGCGGCCGGTGGAGAGGAGCCGCCTACCGGAGCGGCTCATCAACCGCCAGGGCCGGGTCCTGCAGCGCCGGCCCGGCTGATCGCACCGGGGCGCGGGCCAGGCCCACATCGACGCCGATGTGCTGGTTCGGGCGGCCGGTGATCAGCAGGGCACTGCGCTGGCGGGTGGCGATCTGCCACAGCCAGCGGGTGAGCAGGGTGATGCGGTTCTCGGTGGCGGGGATGAAGGCCAGGTGGGCCAGCCCCCAGAGCAGCCAGCCGAGCAGACCGGTGACCCGCACGCCCCGCAGGTCGGCCACCGCATACAGAGGTCCGATCACCGCCATGCTGCCGAGATCGAGCCAGCGGAAGGGTGGGCTGGCCTCGCCTTCGAGGCCGAGCAGGATGTCCCTCGCCACCCACGCCCCCATCTGCACCGCCGGCCCGGCCATCCCCGGCAGCGGTGCCCCATCGGCGGTGTGGCAGTAGCAGCAGAGATCGCCCACCACCCGCACTTCCGGGTGGCCGGGCACCGAGAAATCGGCTTCCACCAGCACCCGGCCGGATCGATCAACATCGCAGCCGCTGCGCTCCGCCAGCAGCTTGCCCAGCCGTGAAGCCCGCACCCCGGCTGTCCAGCAGATCGTGGCGGCCTCCAGAAAGCGGGGCTCCTGATCTCCCTTCAGCAGCACCTTGCCCGGCTCGATCGCCTCCACCAAGGTGCCCAGCCGCAGCTCCACCCCGTTTCGCTCCAGGTACCCCGCCGCCGCCTCCCCCAGTTCGGCATGCATGGTCGGCAGCACCCGCTCCACCGCATCGACCAGCACCACCCGGCAACCCTCCACCCGCAGTTGCTTGAAATCCCGGCGGATGGCGCTGTGCATCAACTCGATCAGGGAGCCGGCCAGCTCGCAGCCGGCCGGTCCGGCCCCCACCACCACCACGGTCTGCAGGAAGCGGCGACGCTGCGGATCGGTGCTCTGCTCGGCCTCCTCCAGGGACATCAGCAGCCGGCGGCGGATCTCCTGGGCGTGCTCGAGGATCTTCATCGGCGGCGCCAGCGGCCGCCATTCCTCGTGGCCGAAGTAGGCGCTGCCGGAACCGCAGGCGAGCACCAGCTGGTCGTAGCTGTAGTGGTGACCGTTGAACAGCAGCTCGCGTCGCTCCAGATCGAGATCGACGACCTCCCCCAGCAGCACCTGCACATTCGGCGCCTGGCCGACCATCTGCCGCAGTGGCGAGGCCACATCGGCCGCCGAGACCAGCCCCGATGCCACCTGATACAGCAGAGGCTGGAACAGATTGAAGTTGCGTTTGTCGATCAGGGTGACCCGCACCGGCCGGTTGGCCAGGGCCTGGCAGACCCGCACCCCGGCGAAGCCGCCACCCACCACCACCACATGGGGCCAGTGGGGCTCGGCGGCGGCGGGGGGCTCGAGTTCGAGAAAAAACCGTTCAGGCGCCATCGCCCACCTCCCCCACCAACCCGTCGTCGGGTCGTCCTAAGCCGCAGCGGGCGGAGCGGTTGTGCCCGTTGCAGCACTCACCGGCGCTGGATCGGCCAGAAACAGGGGCTGGTGGGCCGTCCCACGGCCAAAGGCCAGCCAGCGGAAATCACCGAGGGCCAGCGGATCCACCAGCCGCAGCAGCGCCTCACGGCGGCTGAGCAGATCAGCCAGATCGGCCGCGCCCTGGTGCTGCAGCCCATGCAGGCGCTCCGCCAAGCCGAGGGCCAGCAGGGCTTCCCCCTGGCGACGCTGGCCGAGGAAGCTCCAGCCTCCGGCGGCGGCGGCGGCCAGCAGGCTGTCGATGCAGAGGTGGGCCGTGAGGTCCCAGCTTCCCGGTTCGGCAAGGGGATCGGCGCTGGCCCGCTGGCCCCGGTAGGCCATCAGGGTGCCATTGGCACGCTGGGGCGCGTAGTAGCGCCAGGCCTCCAGGGCGTAGTCGATCACCAGCAGGCGCCCCCGCCCGAGCGCCTGGCCGCAGGCCGTCAGCCAGGGGGCCAGGCCCGGATGCAGCTCCGTGCACCAGCCGGCCGGCCGCTGCTCCCCGGCCGGTTCCAGTCCGAGCGGCTGCAGCGCCGCAACCGCCGCCGGCTCCAGGGGCTCGCCCGGCTCCAGCCGCAACATCCCCCGATGCAGAGCCACGCACTGGCGGTGCCAGGCGTCACCGACCCGGATGATCCGCTCCACCGCCAGGGCATCGAGCACCTCATGGGCCAGCACCACGCCCAGCAGGGGCCGGGCCGCCAGCTGATCGAAGCCGCTCCAGCGGATCGGCAGGGGACAAGCCTGCAGGCGCTGGCGCTGGCGCCTCACCATGCCGGCGTTGGGTTCCACCAGCACCAGCTCGGTGCGGGCCGCCAGCGCCGGCCAGCCGGTGGCCAGGGCTGTGGCCAGCTGGAGGGCCAGATCGCCCTCACCGGGGCCAGCCTCCACCAGGGAGAGGGTTGCCGCCGGATCAGCCGAGGCAAGCTCCTGCAGCCACTCGGCGATCTGGGGGGCAAGCAGGGCGGCGAAGTCGCTGCCCAGCGACGGCGCCGTGACGAAATCAGCCTGGGTGCCGATCCGCAGCCGCCCCGCCCCATAGGCGCCGTGCTCAGGGTCATGCAGCGCCCACTCCATGAACAGGGCGAAGGGCACGCGGCCGCCTGCCGCCGTGAGGCGCTGTTGCAACCAGCCTGGAACGGACACGGTGGGCGCCCTGGGTCGGGGAGAATGCAGGGTCACTGAAGCAGCCGCATGGGTCAAGCCGCCGGATCACCGCACCGCCACCGCGGCGCCATCGGCAGCCTGCTCGGCCTGGTGGCCGGCCTGCTGCTGCTGGTCACGCCGCTGGGCTCCCCGGCCTGGGCTGCCGACAACCCCTCGCTGCTGCCCGATCACCTCACGCCCGTGATCGACCTGGCCCGGGCCCTCACCGACGGCCAGCGAAGCAGCCTGGAAACCCAGTTGGATGCCTTCGAAGCCAGCAGCGGCTGGAAGTTGCGGGTTCTCACCCAGTACGAGCGCACGCCGGGACTGGCGGTGAAGCAGTTCTGGGGGCTCGATGAGCGCAGCCTCGTGCTGGTGGCTGATCCCCGCGGCGGCAACCTGCTCAACTTCAACGTGGGCGATGCCCTGTTCGCCCTGATGCCGCGCACCTTCTGGGTGGAGCTGCAGACCCGCTACGGCAACCAGTACTACGTGCGCGACCACGGCGAGGACGGGGCGATCGTCGATGCCCTCACGGCCGTGGAAAGCTGTCTGGAGCGGGGCGGCTGCCAGGTGGTGCCTGGCCTGCCCCAGGAACAGTGGCTGCTCACCTTCTGCACTTCGGTGCTGGGCGGCCTGATCGTGGGTTTTGCCGCCTACCCGCGCAAGGAGGGAGACCGGGTGGCCTGGAGCTGGGTGCTGCTTCTCTCACCCCTCTGGGGAATGCTGTTCCTGGTGTTCGGGCTCGGGCCGGTGGTCACCCGCACCTCGGACCTGCTGCCGGTGCTGCGCAACAGCCTGGGGTTCGGGGCCTGTGCGGTGCTGGCCTACCTGGTGGCCCAGCGAACGGTGGGCAAGCCGCCCCTGGCCGGCGACGGTCAGGGCTGAGCTGGCCTGGGGCGAGGGCGCCGGTCAGGGGGTGGCGAGGCTGGCCTCCTGAAGGGCACAGGCCAGGGAACCGGGCTCGCAGCTCTCGGAGCGGGGTTTGGGAGCGCTGGCGATTTCAGCGCGGCGGCTGTTCAGGCCAGCCCGCAGGCTGGCCAGGTTGGCCTCATAAAAACCCTTGAGCTCGGCGAAACGCTTCACCGGCTGGCCATAGAAGCTGCGGCCGGCCAGGGTGGGGAAGGAGGCCCACTCGGGCGCCAGCCGGGCGGCCAGTTCCGGTGTCATCTCGCCGCGATCGGCCAGGTGAAGGGCGCCCCGATGGCGAATCAGGAAGATCGCCGCCTGGTCCTGCACATCCGGGCCGAACCCCTGAAGACCCAGCCTGTTGCTGGCGATCGCCCAGGTGGGAGGCATGAACTGGTAGGCCCCGGCGGCGGCACTGGCATAGCCCGTGGTGCGCATCACCCGGTTGGGATGGCGATCCAGGGAGGCCATCAGGGAGCCGCCGAACAGAATCCAGTAACCCTGATCGTGGCCGTTGGCCCAGGTGCCCTCAGCGAAACGGATCGTGTTGAGCAGGGCGCGTCGCTCCGGAGTGATCGCGAAGGAACGGGGTTGATCCACCGCTTCCTCGGGCGCCACCACGGCGACGGAGTTGGGTTCGAGGGAATCGTTGGGAGTGGTGTTGCGGCGGATGGTGTCCCAGACGGAAGCCTGGGCAGGCCCCATCAGGCCGAACAGCACTGCAGGGAGGAGCAGCTTGAGGGAATGGGAGAAAAAGGTGCGCAAACCGTTGCTGGTGGGGGAAGGGACGGGTCGAAGGGGCCACTGGGCCGGATCGGTGGGCCGAATCCCCGAGGATCAACCCCGCGGACCATGCCGTACAAAAAAGCCTGTTGGTGTCGCCGTGGCGACAAAAGAATCAGGGCTGGATGAATGAGGAATCGAATGAATGAAGCCTGATCTGGATGCCCGAGCCGAACAGGAAACTCAGCGCGGGTAGGCTGCAGGATGCTGCAAAAAAGATCGAGACCGACCCAACGAGGGCCGATGATCCGAGCCGAGAGAAATCGGGCTGAACAGAGGTCCTGTTGAGCAGGAATTCAGACTGATCAGCGAACAGGGCAACAAACAATCCGCTCAAGGAGCAAGCTCAACGCGCAAGCTCAACAGACAGAGAGAGGAGGAATGAAAACTGGTGGGCTCGTCGGAGAGATGGATGGATACATCGCGGCGGGCTTGAATCAGCGGTAATTTCTCAAAAGATCCCCCCGTTCAACTTGTGATAAGTGACAGTCGCACAACCGTCCACTCATTATCAGAACTGGCACACCAGGATCACATCACTGCCAGTCACAAGGATTTCTGATGCTCAGCCCGGCATCATTGCCGATGATCAGAACTACTGATTGGTGTGATTAGATCTGTTGCCTATCACACCAGAAGGGCTGCGCCGCCGGGTGGCAGCGCCATTCAGCACGCCAGGGCCGCGACCTTCTCAATCGCCTCAGCCGCCCGTTCGGCCCCGCCCAGCTCCAGGGCCGCCCCGCTGGCCGGGAGCAGAGGAAGGTCGAGCTGCCAGTCGCCATCAAGCAACTGGGCCTGGCTCAGCAACCGGTGCGGGCCGCAGCGCCGCAGCTCCCGCTCCATCACGGCCGCCTCGGCAAAACCCTGGCGCTCCACCAGATGGATGCCCAGCCCATGGCTGAGCGCCTCGCAGAAACTGCTGTAGCCGGCCTTGCTGATCATCCGCCCGCACAGGGGCATCAGCTCCACGGGGCGCACCCCGGGGGGCAGCAGGCGCACGTTGGGGGCAGTGGCGCTACCGGGGTCGGAGCTGAGGAAGCACCAGTGAGGCCAGCGATCGAACAGTGCTGGACTGAGCGGGAAGCCCATGCCGCCGAAACTCACCAGAACGCAGCGCTGCCGTTGCTCCGGCAGGGCGAGCTGCTCGCGCAGCAAGTCGGGATCCAGCCGGGGAGCCGCCGCTGTCAGCCCGACCCGGGTCTGCGGCAGGTCCCAGTCCATCGCCAGCGAGAAAGGGCAGCGAATCAGGTGGTCGCCCCGCCGGTAGAGGGAGCGGCAATGGTCCGCCCAGGCCAGAAAAGCGCCGCCCATCGGGGCGTAGATGTCGTCCCAGCCGAAGTTGCCCATCCAGACCAGGGGCAGCCCGGCCGCCGCCGCCAGGCTGGCGG
>JAHLYW010000036.1 GCA_025128135.1 Synechococcus sp. CS-1325 | reverse complement strand
CCTGATCATTCGACAGGGAGATAAACGACTCGACTTAAAGTAATTGATGCCAGTCGTCAGGAGCATCTGCACGTGCAGAGGATTTCCTTGCGGCTTCTCAATATTGCCTCAAAAGTGGCAATATTTCGAGGTTCCCTGAAAGCAGGTCGGAGTTCAATGAGAACAGCCTTGGTAAACGCTGAGAACTTCAGGCATTCTGGATACTGCCTTGGGCGATGCCCCCGCTCACCGGCACATCGGAACAATCACACCTGTGGCAATCCAGGGTCTTGTCGTCACGATGGGGGGATCTGGGTGGATGGTTGCGAGAGTCTTTGTGTGGCAAGAGCTGTTCTGCTGATTCAGCCGCCCCCCTCGCATGACGGAGAACCCTGGCTACCACGACCGAATCAATCCCGATCTGCTCAGCAGAATTCCGCTGCAGGCCCGAGCCGTGCTGGAGGTGGGCTGCGGCGCCGGCGCCCTTGGCGCGGCATTCAAGGCCCGCAACCCAGGCACGTTCTATGTGGGGGTGGAGCAACAGAGCGGGCCGGCCGAGCGGGCCATCGAACGCCTCGACCTTGTGATCAGGTCCGATGCGGAAGATCCGGAGCTGCGCCTGCCGCCCCTGCCGCCGATCGACTGCCTGATCTACGGCGATGTGATCGAGCATTTCCAGGACCCCTGGGCCACACTCCCCCGCCATCTGGCCTGGCTGGATCGAGATGGGGTGCTGCTGGCCTGCATCCCCAACGTGCAGCACTGGTCGGTGCTGGCGGAGCTGCTTCATGGTCGCTGGCCCGTGGCGGATGAAGGACTGTTTGATCGCACCCACCTGCGCTGGTTCACCCGTCAGAGCATCGAAGCCCTTGTGGCCGGTTGCGGCCTGCACCTCCATGAACTGACGCCGCGGATTTTTCGCCCTGAGGAGGCCCAGGCCTTCGTGCGAGCGCTCGCCCCGGCCCTCGGCGCCATGAAGATCGATCCGAAGGAGCTGCTGGCAGGGGTGGCGCCGCTGCAGTACCTGCTGCGGGCCAGCCGCCGCCCCCGCCAGCCCCTCCACCTTGATGCGCTCACGCTGCGCCCCCAGGCCGGCATGGTGGATGTGCGGATGACACAGCCGCTGCAGGCCCTCTCCAGCCAGCCGGCGATCAGCATCCGCTCCAGTTCAGGGCCCCTCACCCTGCTGCCGGCCACCTCCACGCTGCCCAGGCTGCTGATCTGGCAGCGACCGATGCTCTCGCTCACCGATTCCCTTGAGTCGCTGCGCCAGCTGCTGCGCAACGGTTATGTGATCGTCAGCGAATACGACGACGATCCCGGGCACTGGCCGGCGATTGCCGAGAATCGCCATCTCTGCTTCACCGGCCTGCATGCCGTGCAGGTGTCCACCCAGCCTCTGGCGGAGCGGATTCAGCCGTTCAATCCGGAACTGGCCGTGTTCGCCAATGCCATCGAGGCGCTTCCGGCTCCCCGGCCGGCGGAATCGGAGCCGGAGCTGCAGCGGCGCCCCCTGCGGCTGTTTTTCGGCGCCCTCAACCGCCAGGCCGACTGGACCCCCTGGATCGGGCCGCTGAACCAGGTGCTCAGGGCCGACCCCGATCGCTGGCAGGTGGAGGTGGTTCACGACCGGGCCTTCTTCGAGGCCCTGGCCATCCCTGGCCGGACCTTCACGCCCACCTGCGATTACCCCACCTACCGGCGGCTGATGGGCAGCTGCGACATCGCCTGGCTGCCCCTTGCCGATACGCCCTTCAACCGCTGCAAATCAGACCTCAAAGCCCTCGAAGCCGCTGCCCACGGCCTGGCGATCCTGGCCAGCCCCACGGTGTATGCCGCCACGTTCAAGGCGGGCCTGAACGGCCAAGTGTTCACCACCGCGGACCAGCTCAGGCAAGCCCTCACCAGCTGGCGGGCCGACCCCCTGGCGATGCGCGAGCTGGGCCAGGGGGCCAGAAGCTGGGTGGGCGAAAACAGGATGCTTCATCACCAGGTTGCGGCGCGGGAGGCCTGGTACAGAAGCCTCTGGGATCGGCGTGAACAACTCACCAGGCTCCTGCTGGAGCGCGTGCCGGAACTCCAGGGCTGAGGGCCGTTCAGCCAGCTTGCTTCCAGCGCCCCGATGACCCACTCCCTTCACCGCCGCCTTGCCCCCTTGGCATGCAGCGAATCAACGTTACGTTCGAAATCCAGGCGTTGATGCAGCTCGGTGGCGGCCCCAGGCAACAGCAGGCGAGGGCTGGCGACCGCCGGGATCAGCGCCGGCCTGCTCGTGGTCGGGCTGTTCGTGGCCGGGCTGTTGCTGGATATCCCTGCTCAGGCCCAACCAACAGACGGGATCGAGCCCCAGCCGCCACGGCCCTTGATCACTCCACCCGAGACGGAGGTAGCCGACCTGGGCGGCGGCGATCGGGCCGATCGGGGCCTGCCGGCCGGCCTGCCAGCTCCCGGCCAGATGCTCAGCCTTGCCTATCCCCTGGCACGCCCCGCCACGGAGAGCGATCCCTTCGGCTGGCGGTTCTCCCCCTCCCGCCAGGCCTGGCGCTTGCACACCGGCGTTGACCTGATCGCGGCCGAAGGAACGGCCGTGCGCGCTGTTCTGCCGGGCCGGGTGCAGCTGGTGGAAGAGATCAGTGGCTATGGCCTCACCGTGGTGATCGATCACGGCAGGGGATGGCAGAGCCTCTATGCCCACCTGCTGGATGCCACGGTGCAACCAGGCGAGGCGATCAACGCCGCTCAGCCGCTGGGCCGGGTGGGCCAGAGCGGACGGGCCACGACGGCCCATCTGCATTTCGAGCTGCGGCGCCTGCGGGAGGGCCGAAGGGTGGCGGTGGATCCGGGGCCCCTGCTGCAGGCACCATTGGAAACCATGACAAAAGCTTGGATCAGTTCCGATCCTCCACCTTGAATGGGACGCCTGAGCGGACCCGTTCATGACTGTCGGCGACATTTTCCGGATCATTCTTGCCTTCATCCTGCCCCCGTTCGCTGTAGCCACGCAGGTGGGCTTCAGTGGAGCGTTCTGGTTGAATCTGCTGTTCTGGCTGCTCAGCCTCGGCTTCTTTGGCCTGCCCCTGCTGGGCGTGATGTGGCCCGTGGCGGTGATTCATGCGATCTACATCATCGTGACGCGCAAATAACCTGATCCATCCAGACCCTTTCAGGAGTTCTCCGAAAAAACAGAAGCCTGATGTCATCCAGCCTCAGGCATTCAGGCCCACCGGATGGCCGAATCAACGGCATCGCGATGCACGGATTCCACCAGCCATGAATGGGCGATACTGGATTCGAACCAGTGACCCCTTCCGTGTGAAGGAAGTGCGCTACCGCTGTGCTAATCGCCCGCACCTCCTGATCTTAAAACACTGCCAGCAGCCCCCTTCGACGCCCCAGCGCTGACCCTGTGGCCGGCCCTGGCCCTGCTCACTGCCTGCTGCGAAACCGCTCGCGACATCGCCACCCGCAGCCTGTTGCGCCGCAGCGGCTGGTCGGCAGGATTGGTGATGGGGCTGAGCTGCCTGATCTCGGCCCTGCTCACCCTGCCGTTGCTGCTGCTGGCACCCCAGACGCCCGATCTGGTCAAGCTGCTGGTGGCCCTGGCGGCCAGCGGGCTGGTGAACAGCGTGGCGTTCTGGGCCTACGGCAGGGCCCTGGCCCGCGGCGATCTCAGCCTGGTCCTGCCGCTGATCAACCTCTCCCCCCTGGTCCTGCTGTTCAGCGGCTGGTGGCTGCTGGGAGAGCGTCCATCCCCGGGCTCCAGTGTCGGGGTGGCCCTGCTGGTGCTTGGCTCCCTGCTGCTGGCCCGCGGCGCTGAGCCTGGTGTCCGGCTGTTGCAGAGCCCCGGGGCACGGCCGATGCTGCTCGTGGCCGTGCTTTGGGGAGTGGCTGCCACTTTCGACAAGGTCGGTGTTCAGGCCAGCGGCAGCCTCACCTGGGTGGCCCTGTTCAACCTGGTGGTGGCGGCGGGGCTGCTCACCCCGGCCTGGCTGCAATCCGGGCGGAAACAGGGGAGCGTGGATCCGGTGGCCGGCGCCGCTGGCCAGCCAGTCGGCCCGCAGCGGCTGCTGCTGCTCTGCGGCCTGCTGCTGCTCTGCGGTCTGGTCGGCGCGGTGGGCATGGTCAGCCAGATGGAGGCCCTGCGATCCACCGCCGTGGTGCACGTGATTGCGATCAAGCGGCTCAGCACCCTGTTCAGTGCCGTCGTCGGGGTGGTCTGGCTGGGGGAAACGCGGGCTGGATTGCGCCTGCCAGGGGCCAGCCTGATGCTGGCGGGAGCGGTGAGCCTGCTCGCCACAGCCGGTGGCTGGTGACCCCCCGGCTCAACCCTCTGCCTCAGCTGGAAGGCTGAGCTGGGGAGGCTGGAATCAGGGACACAGCCGGTGTGGCTGGGCGGAACAGATGATCATGGCTCCCGGAGTAGAGCTTGGAGCGGGCCTGGCCGGGCTGTTGCAGGGCCGGACTGACCACGTAGAGGGTGGTGCGGATCAACTGGCGCTCCCGGCTGGTGGCGGCGAGCTCCCGCAGCGGCACCACCGTCAGCCACTGGTCGGGCCAGCTCACCCGATAGCCGATCGCCACAGGTGTGTCGCCTGGGTAGTGCTCCAGCAGGATCTCCTGAACCTCCTCCACATGCCTGGCACTGAGATAGAGGCAGAGCGAGGCCCGCAGGGCAGCGAGCCGCTGCAGGGATTCACGCTCGGGCACGCCGGTGCGGCCGGAAGCGCGGCTGAGCACGATCGTCTGGACCAGCCCCGGAATGGTGAGCTCGGCGTTGAGGGCAGCGGCGGTGGCCTGGTAAGCGCTCAGGCCCGGCACCACCTCCACCGCCAGGTCGGCTTCGTTGAGACGGCAGATCTGCTCGGCCAGGGCGCCATACAGGCAGGGATCTCCGTCATGCAGCCGCACCACCTTGAGGCCGGCTCGGGCCCGGTCGATCAGCAGCTCCATCACCCGCTCGAGGGTGAGGCTGCTGGTGCGGATCCGCTCGCAATGGGGCGGGGCCAGGGCGGCAATCTGGGGTGACACCAGCGAATCGGTCCAAACCAGCACATCGGCCGCAGCGATCGCCGCCGCTGCCCGCATGGTGAGCAGATCGGGAGCACCCGGTCCTGCCCCGACAATCAGGACGGGGTGACTCAAGAGCCGCCCCCTTCCGGAGCTGCCAGGCCTGGATCGGGAAGGGCGCGGCGGCGGCCGTACAGCCACCAGAGGCCCAGTGCACCGATCGCCACCAGCAGCAGGCTCATCAACTGGGCCATCCGCAGGCCGCCCTCGCAGAAGGGGGGCAAGGAGAACAGGCAGAGCGGATCGGTGCGGAGCCCCTCGATCCAGAACCGCCCCAGGCTGTAGGAGATCAGATAGACGCAGCTGAGGGCACCGTTCGGCAAGGGGATCCTGCCCCGCTCACCCAGGCGGAACAGCACCAGCAACAGGGCCAGAACCCCCAGATTCCAGATCGACTCGTACAGGAAGGTGGGGTGGAAGAAAGGTTCATCGATGAACGGTGCCGGCCGGTTCATCGGTGGAATCGAGAGCTTCCAGGGCAGATCGGTTGGAACCCCGAAGGCTTCGGAATTGAAGAAGTTCCCCCAGCGGCCGATCGCCTGGCCGAGGGCCACGGAGGGAACCAGCACATCCAGCAGGTTCCAGAAGGCCAGCTTGCGCCAGCGGCAATAGACGATCACCGCCAGGGTGCCGCCGAGCAGGGCACCATGGATGGCGATGCCGCCCTGCCAGATCGCCAGGGCACTCAGCCAGTTGAGTTGATACTGGCGCCACTCCAGCAGCACGTAGTAGAGGCGGGCACCGATCACGGCCGCCAGCACGAGGATCGGCAGCAGGTCGGCGATCAGGGCTGGATCGATGCCGCGGCGCCGGCCCAGCCGGGTGGCGAGCAGCAACCCCACCAGCACGGCGATGGCGATCAGCAGGCCATACCAACGCAGAGAAATGGGCCCCAGATCGAACAGGAGGGGGCCCGGGGAACTGAAGCTGGCCAGATCAACAGGGGAGAGAATCAAATCCCTTCAGCGGCCTGCACTTTCTCCACCTGCTTCTTCTTCAGCACCAGCAGGATCTGGGCGAGCACAACGGCTGCGAAGAAGGCCAACATTCCGTAGATCCGCACGGGGTTCTGCAGCACGATTTCAGCATCAAGCTGGCCGAAACCGCCCACATTGGGATCATCGGAGATCGGTGCTCCTGCTTCCACGGCATCGCCAACGGCAACCAGGACGGCAGGGCCTGCGGGAACCGTATCGCTGACACTGGTGCCATCGGCAGCGCTGATCTCCACCACCGTGGCTCCGTTATCGCCAGGGCTGATCGCGCTCACCGTGCCGCTTGTGGAGGCGTTGTAAACGGTGTTGTTGCTCTTCTCACCGGTGGGATACACCTGGCCGCGGCCGCGGTTGCCACCGACGTGAATGGAATACTTACCGAAGTGAATGCTGCTGTCAGCGCCTGGATCTGGAGAGAGAATCGGGAAAACGATCTCCTGGTGCTGATCGCCGGGGAGGGGACCCACCAGGAGGATGTTCGGATCGTTCTCGCTGTACTGGGTGTAATACACACCGGCGGTTTCCTCCTTGAGCTCCTCACTGAGCCGCTCAGGAGGGGCCAGCTTGAAGCCATCGGGAAGCATCACCACCGCTCCGACGTTGAGGCCGCTGCGGCTGCCGTCCGCCCCCACCTGCTGAACGGCGGTGTCGTAGGGGATCTTGACGACAGCCTTGAAGACGGTGTCAGGCATCACGGCCTGGGGCACCTCCACCTGGGAGAGCTTCTTGGCCAGGTGGCAGTTGGCGCAGACGATCTTGCCCGTTGCTTCCCGGGGATTCTCGTAGTTCTGCTGAGCCCAGAAGGGATAGGCCCAGCTCGCCTGGGGAGCTGCCAGCAGCACACTGAACAGCAGCAGCGTGGACGCCAGCAGGGAGGGCAGCAGCGGGGAGAGGGTGCGGCGCATGGGTGGAGCGGACGGGCGGGGAAGGGGGGAATGAACGCGGACGATCAAGTCCACCAGGGCTTGTCACCGGTGCGGAAGTCGGTGTCGGACCATTGGCTCAGGAAGACGTTGTCGTTCTCGACCGTGACGTTGGCGAGAGCCAGGGAGAGGGGCGCGGGCCCGCGCACCACCTTGCCGGTGGCGTCGTACTGGCTGCCATGGCAGGGGCAGACGAACTTGTTGGCGCCGTTGTTCCAGGGCACAACGCAGCCCAGGTGGGTGCAGATCGCGTTGATGCCGTAGCTGCCGATCGCCTCGGGGCCCTCGACCAACAGATAGGTGGGATCCCCTTTCAGGCCCTGAACAAGACTGCGATCACCTTCTTTATGGGTGGAGAGCCAGCCACTGGCCGTGACGCTGTTGCCCAGCTCGTCTTTGGCGGTGGTGCCGCCACCACTGCCGGCTGGCCGGGGCGGGATGAAGTAGCGGGCCACGGGATAGAGAGCCCCCAAGGCCACCCCGGTGACGGAACCGAAGGTCAGCAGATTCATGAACTGCCGACGACCCATTCCGGGCACGTCGCTCGCTGGGATCTGGGTCATAGGGACGTTCCTTGCAGCCAGTCAGGCGTGGCGCCCATTATGACCTTTGCGCTTCCCGCCTTGCTTTGTCCCGACAGGGATCCGCCCGCGCCGCGCAACATGCTGTTGTGGAATGGACCTTCCTGCTGCCGTGATCCCAGCCGATCCGAGCCCCAGAACCGATCGCTCCGAAGCCGAAGGGCCGCTTGGATTCGAGGAACTGGTGCAGTTGCTGCAATCCCGATGGCAGGCCTCCTACGACCTCCAGCTGGTCCAACGCCGGGGCCGGCTCCATCTCCAGGTGATGTGGGCCTATCTGGAGCAACAGTCCTTTCCGCTCGATGCCGAGGCCTACGCCAACAAGCTCGAGGCCCTGCTGGAGGTGGTCAACGGGCTGGGGGTGGCCGAACAGGTGCGCCAGTGGTTGCGCACCACCCGGGACAAGCCACGGCTCGGCAAGGCGATGAGCCTCACCTTGGAGCCGATGGCGGGAGGCCGCAGCAGGGAATTTCTGTTATGAGGCGGCCGGTGGCGGCGCCTCTCCCCGCAAGCGTTCGGCCAGGGCCACCAGGGCCACCCCCAGCAGGAACAGAGCCGAGATCGCTCCGGTGAGCAGAAGCATGGTCACCGGGTCGGTGGAGGGGGTCAGCACCGCGCCGGCCAGGGCCGCCACCAGAAGCACCGACCGCCAGGCCGCCAGCATCGTGGTGGCACGGATCAGGCCGAAGGCCCCGAGCAGCAGCTGCAGCACCGGCAGTTGAAAGGCGAGGCCGGTGGCCACCATCAGCAGCAGCACGAAATCCAGATAGCGCTCGATCGACCAGATCGGCTCGACCACATCGGCGCCATAGCTGATCAGAAAGCGCAGGGCCGCCGGCGCCAGGGCCCACCAGGCGAAGGCGAGACCGGCCAGGAACAGCACGGCCGAGCCCGCCACCGCCGGCGCCACCAGGCGACGCTCGCGGCGGGTCAGACCGGGCAGCACGAAGGCCAGCACTTCGTAGAGGATGTAGGGAAGGCTCAGGCTGAGCCCGGCGTAGCCCGCCACCTTGATCGACACGAACAGGAACTCCCCCGGGGCCAGCTGCAGAAAGCGGATCCCCTCGGCAGGCACCTCCAGCAGCCGCACCAGGGGCCGTGCCAGGGCCAGGCAGCCGGCAGCCGCGAGCAGCAGCACCAGCAGACTGCGCAGGACGCGCCGCCGCAACTCCTCGAGGTGCTCCACCAGGCTCATCTCCACCTCGCCGGGGAACTCATCGAGGCGGCGGAGTGGGGGTGACGGCGGCTGCAGGACTGGTTCGTTCATGGGGCTGATCCTGCCGTCAGGCTAGGGAGCAGAGACCGTGCTGCGTTCAGCAGGGCCGGGGCGCGGCCGGGGTCGGCCCACATCACCTCCCCACCGCGATGGCGCACCGTTCCTGGTCCAGCCCCGGCGATTCTCTGCAGCTGCTCGCTCGGCACCATCACCACGGCCACCCGTCGGTTGCCCCGGGCCCGGCTGAAGTGGGCCGCCAGGTCGGCGGCTGCCTGCAGATCCCCTTCCCCGGTGGCTGTCTCCGATCCCTTGAGGATCACGTGGCTGCCCGGGCACTCCTGGGCATGGAACCAGATGTCGCCCCGACGGGCCTGCCGCAGGCTGATCCAGTCGTTCTGGCGGTGGTTGCGGCCCACCTGCACCCGCACCCCCCCCGGGGTGAGCAGCTCCAGGGGCTGGGGGGTGGCGGCCGATTCCGGCACTGCCGAGCGGCGGCGGCGGCCCTGCTGGTCAGCACCGCGGCGAGCCAGCATCGCCTCGACGTCCTGCTCCAGGGCCAGCAGGTCGCCGGGCTGCTCGGCGTGCTGCTCCAGGAAGATCAGACTGGCTTCGATCCGCTCCAGGTGGCGGTTGTGGAGCTCCAGTCGCGGCCTGATCGCCTCCACGGAGCGCCTCAGGCGGCGAGCGCGCTTGTAGAGGGCCTGGGCCTCACTGATCTGCTCCCGGCTGGGGCTGGCGCTGCAGAGCAGGACATCGGCCCGTTGCTGCAGGGCATCGCTGCCTGCCACCTGGTCGAGCAGGGCCTGCTGTTCGTCCCGCTGGCGCTCCTGCCGCGTGCGGGCAGCGAGCAGCCGCTGCTCCAGGTGATGGCGTCGCCTGATCGCCTCCTGCTGTGCCAGCAGCGGCCCGTAGTAGGCAGCCAGCGATCGGTTCAGACCGCCCGGGGCAGCCGCCGCGCCCCAGCAGCAGTAAGCGGTGGCACCACCTCTGGCGAAGCCGAAGCGCTCCTGCTCAAGGGCGCCGAGCCACTGCTGCCACCGGCTCCAGAGTTCCGCCCACTCGCTCTCACGCAGCTCGGTCACAGGCGAAGCCAGCAAACGGGCCGCCTCACCAGGCTGATCTCCGGCCAATTGCAGCGCCAGGGCGGGGCTGACCCCCTGGTAGGTCTGCTGCAGGGCCTTCTGCAGGCTCACCGGCACGAGCGCAAGGCGACGGCGCCAGTGAGCCATGCTCTCATCACTCCGGGGCCGGTCCGCCTGCAGGGGTGGCGGCGGTCCGTAGGCATCACCGCTGCCGATCGGCCGCAAGCGCGACTGCTGCTGACGCACCTGCCGGGCCAGGGTGATCACCCGTCGCTGGCCATCGAGCAGGAACACATTGCTGTGGCGGCCCATCAATTCAACGATCAGATGGCGGCTGATCGGCTCACCCGGCCTGGGGGCGAACTGGAGGTCGACCACCCGCTCCCAGCCCTCCTGGACCAGGGCCACCAGGGCCAGGCCGGCCAGGCCATGCTGCAACTGCTGGGCCAGGGTGCTGCCCTGGCCCTGGCGGGGCGGCGGATCGATCGCCAGCAGACGTGGCGCCTCAGCCAGCCAGCTGATCTCCAGCCAATGCCGACCCTGCTGGCTGCGCAACCCCAGCTGCAGGCTGTGGGGGGTGGGTTGCTGCGCCTTCTCGAAGCGGCTGGGCAGCAGCAGCGGCCGCAACTCCGCCAGCACCGCCCGCAGCGTGGTGAGATCGATGGCCTGGAGGGTCGTGGCGTTCAACGGAGCGGCGACGCGGCACGGGCTCCCTACTCTGCTGTCTGAACGGCACAGGCAGGCCATGGCGGCAGCAATCGCAGCGGGGATGGCGGCGGGGATGGTCGAGCCGTCTGTGCCCGGTCGGCTCAGTGTGATCACCGGCCCGAGCGGTGTCGGCAAGGGCACCCTGATCGCCGCCCTGCGCCAACGACACCCGAACCTCTGGCTGTCGATTTCCGCCACCACCCGGGCTCCCCGGGCTGGTGAGAGGGAAGGCGAGCACTACTTTTTTCTGCCGCGGCAGCGCTTCGAGCAGTTGGTGGAGCAGGACGGACTGCTGGAGTGGGCCGAATTCGCCGGCAACCTCTATGGCACCCCGCGCCAGCCGGTGGAGCAGCAGCTGGCCGCCGGCCGATCCGTGCTGCTTGAAATCGAGCTGGAGGGGGCCCGGCAGGTGCGCCGCAGCTTCCCGGCGGGCTTCCAGGTGCTGATCAAGCCGCCTTCCTTCGCCGAACTGGAGCGGCGCATCCGCGGCCGCGGTACCGAGAGCGTCGAGGCCATCGAGCGACGGCTGACCCGGGCGCGCCTGGAGCTGCAGGCCGAGGCCGAATTCGATGCCGTGCTGCTGAACGGCGTTCTCGATGAGGCCCTGCTCCAACTGGAAACGTTGCTGGGGCTGCCTGCTGAGCCGGCGGCCTCCTCCAGCGCCTGAGGGCAGTTCATGAAAAAAGCGGCCCGCGGGCCGCTTCAAAGGGATGGCTTTGCCGAGCTCAGAGGCGGTGGATGATCAGGTCGGGGAAGAGGCGGAAAATCTCGATGGTGAGACCGGCGGTGAACGTGAACCAGATGGCGGCCACGACGGGGGCAGTGGTGAGGAACTTCTTCATGGTTCGAGGGATCAGCGGGGGGAAACGGTCACTTTGGAGTCGGCTTCCACCATGGCTCCGCCGACAAACTCCTTGAAAGCAGCCAGGGGCCACACTGCGGCGCCGAGGGTGGATTTGAACGCCAGGGGCATATCGATCTGGATTTCCCGCATGGTGGCGTCCTTGCTGCCGCGAATGGCGATCAGATAACTGCGCCCGGCCCAGCCGATCGTGCCGGCGATGTAGAGGAAGAGGAGGCCAGGGATCAGGAAATCACCGGCGTGGCTCCAGCGACCATCCACGATCAGGCGAGGCAGGCCATCGGTGCCACAGAGGGCCTGGCTGTAGTTCTCGAAGCGAGCTTTGGCCTGGGGGGTGCTGGCGGCACTGGCGCGGGCTTGAAAGCGAGGGCTTTCAGCGCAGGGGGTCAACCCGGCGATATCGGCATGGGCCGCTGGGGCGAAGCCGATGATCAGCAAGGCGGAAATCAGAACGGCGAAGAGGCGGCGCATCGTGTCCGGTACCTGGGAATGACCTGCCGCAGGGCAGGATGTCACTGGCGGACAGTAAGAGAGTTCCAGGGAGCCCATGCCCACGGTTCTGGCCGTCGAAACAAGTTGTGACGAGTCGGCGGCTGCCGTGGTGCGCGATCGCCAGGTGCTGGCCAGTGCGGTGGCTTCCCAGATCGAGGAACATGCCCGCTGGGGTGGCGTGGTGCCGGAAATCGCCTCCCGCCGCCACGTCGAAGCCCTGCCGCAGTTGATCGCCGAGGTGATGGCCCGCTCCGGCCTGGCTTACCGCGAGCTTGACGCGATCGCCGCCACCGCCGCTCCTGGCCTGGTCGGCGCCCTGCTGGTGGGGTCGATCACCGGCCGGACCCTCGCCAGGCTGCATGGGCTCCCTTACCTGGCCATCCATCATCTGGAAGGACACCTCTGCTCGGTGCAGCTGGGGGAGCCGCTCCCACCAGGCCCCTACCTGGTGCTGCTCGTCAGTGGTGGACACACGGAACTGATCCGGGTGGACGGCCCTGGCTCCTACAGCCGGCTTGGCCGCAGCCACGACGATGCCGCCGGCGAAGCCTTCGACAAGGTGGCCCGCCTGCTCGGACTGGCCTACCCCGGCGGACCGGCGATCGAAGCCGCCGCTGTGGGCGGCGATCCCCTGCGTTTCCGCCTGCCCCAGGGACGGGTCTCCCGCCCGGCAGGAGGCTTCCATCCCTACGACTTCAGCTTCAGCGGTCTGAAGACGGCGGTACTGCGGCTGGTTCAGAAGCTGGAGGCGGAGAACCGGGCGAGCGGGGCGTCCGATCTCCTGCCGATCGCCGATCTGGCCGCCAGTTTCGAGCATGGGGTGGCCGAAGTGCTGGTGGAGCGCAGCTGCCGCTGCGCCCACGACCATGGGCTCGGCACGGTGGTGCTGGTGGGCGGCGTGGCTGCCAACCGCCGCCTGCGGCAGAAGCTGGAGCGCCGTTGCGGCGAGCTGGGCCTGGCCTGGCGCGTGGCCCCGCTGAGCTATTGCACCGACAATGCGGCGATGATCGGCGTGGCTGCGGCCGAGCGCTTCGCCTCCGGTGCCCGCAGCTCCACGGCCCTGGGGGTGGCGGCAAGGCTGCCATTGGAGGAAGCCGATTGCTTATACAACCCCTCTGGTTCTTTTGGTTTCCCGTAAGGTGAAACCATCATGTTGGGAGGCTCTGATGGCTGCAGCTGAGACCAGCGATCAGGGTCTCGCCGCCGGCCCGGACCAGGCCAGAAGCGATAACCAGGCCCAGAACCCGGAGCAGCCCAATGCCGGAACCCCGGAAAGCCAGGCTGAGCACAGCCTTCTGGTCGGTCCCGACGAGCTCAATGCCTGGCGGCGGGGATTCACCCCTCAGGCCGAGATCTGGAACGGACGACTGGCCATGCTCGGGCTCTCCCTGGGCATCGCGGCGCTTCTGCTGATCAGGCTGCTCACCCAGCCCTGAGCCGGGCAGACCAGGTCAAGCCTCAGACCCGGCCCCTCAGAATCTGGGCGAGTTCGTTCGGCCGATTGCTCATGACCAGTGCCGCTTCTGCCGCCACCCTGCCGCTCTGCACCAGCTCCGCGAGGGACTGATTGATCGTATGCATGCCGTCAAAGGCGCTTCGGGCCATGATCTGCTCCACCTCATCGAGCTCGGCGCGTCTGATGTAGTCACGACAAGCATCATTGTTGACTAACATATCATGGAAGGAGGCCATCTTTCCGTCCTTTGATTTCAGCAGTCCCTGCGAGATCACGGCAAGCAACGATTCCGAGATCGCCTGCCGGATGTTGTCCTGTTCCTGCGGTGGGTACATCCCCATGACCCGCTCAACCGTCTTCACCGCTGAATTGGTGTGCAGGGTACCCAGCACTAGGTGGCCGGTCTGGGCCGCCTCCATCACCGTCGACAGGGTTTCCCGGTCACGAATCTCACCGATCAGGATCACATCGGGATCTTCCCGCATCGCCGCCCGCAGCGCCGTGCTGAATTGAGCCGTGTGGCGTCCCACCTCGCGCTGGCGGATCAAGGAGCGCTGGCTGGTGTGCACAAACTCCACCGGATCTTCGATGGTGATGATGTGCTTGTTCTGCGTGGTGTTGATCCACTGGATCATCGCCGCAAGGGTCGTGCTCTTGCCGCTGCCCGTGGGGCCGGTCACCAGCACCATTCCCTTGCGATAGGTGGTCAGGGTTTTGAGCACCTCCGGCATCTGCAGGGCATCAAGGGTCGGTATGACCTGGGGAATCAGCCGCAGCACCATGCCGGCCCCCCGCAACCCATCGAAAAGGTTGATCCGCAGCCGAGCGAACGAAAAGGCGTGGGAACCGTCGTAGTCCTGTGTGTGGAGGAACTGATCCAGCTCCACCGGGCTGAGAATCTCCCGCATCCAGCTCTGGAACTGAGCCAGTTCGGTGAGCGGCCAGCCCGTGGCTCGCATTTCCCCCCGGGCGCGAAAACGGGGCTCCTCCCCCACCCCCAGGTGCACATCGGAGAAGCCGTTGGTATGGGCGATCCGGACGATCTCCTCCAGGCTGGCCGGCAGCTGGGAGGCCTGGACACCGACCGGACTGGCCGCGACAAGCGGCGGCGGCGGCGGCGGCGAGGGCGGCAGGGGCGGGGCGTTCGGAACGCCAGGAATCACCGACTCCGGCATGGGGCTCAAGGCAGGACGCGCATGACAGACAGCATTGCTCGGATCGGCCCATCTGTCATCGCTCCCTCCAGTGGCCGCCGCATGCTTCCTTAGGATTTCCACCTCTGCCCCGGTCCTTTTGATCGCCCCTGCACCGTTGGTCAGCATCGTGCTCGGCACCAGGCCTGAAGCGATCAAGCTGGCACCGGTGATTCTGGCCTTCCAGGCGGCAAGCGACCTGCGCACCAGGGTGGTGCTCACCGGTCAGCATCGCGAGATGGTGGCCCAGGTGATGCAGTTGTTCGGCCTCAACGCCGACCGCGACCTCGCCCTGATGGCGCCGCGCCAGACGCTCACCCACGTCACCTGCGCGGCGCTGCAGGGCCTGCGGGACGAGTTCAGCGAGCATCGCCCCGACCTGGTGCTGGTCCAGGGGGACACCACCACCGCCTTCGCCTCCGCCCTGGCGGCCTTCTACGAGCAGATCCCGGTGGGCCATGTGGAGGCTGGACTGCGTACCGACAATCTGCTTGATCCCTTCCCGGAGGAAGCGAACCGCCGCTTGATCTCCCAGCTGGGCCAGCTTCACTTTGCCCCCACCAGCGTTTCCGAGGCCAACCTGAAGGCCTCGGGAGTGGTGGGGAGGATCCTGGTCACCGGCAACACGGTGATCGATGCCTTGCTGCGCATGGCCGAATCCGCTCCCCAGCTGGAGTTGCCCGGCCTCGACTGGCAACGGCAGCGGGTGATCCTGGCCACCGTGCATCGCCGCGAGAACTGGGGTGAACGGCTCCAGTCGATCGGCAGGGGCTTCCTGGAACTGCTGGACCTCCATCCCGACACAGCCCTGCTGCTGCCCCTGCACCGCAACCCCACGGTGCGGGAACCCCTCGAAGCCCTGCTGGGGGGACATCCGCGCGCCTTTCTCACCGAGCCCCTCGATTACGACCGGCTGGTGGCGGCGATCCGTGGCTGCACCCTGCTGCTCACCGATTCCGGGGGCCTGCAGGAGGAGGCCCCGGCCCTGGGCAAGCCGGTCCTGGTGCTGCGCCGCACCACCGAACGTCCCGAAGCGGTCAGCGCCGGCACCGCCAGGCTGATCGGCACCGCTGCGGAGGCGATCGTGCGGGAGGCGAGTCTGCTGCTGGACGATCCGGCGGCCTATGCCGCGATGGCCCAGGCCCGCAACCCTTTCGGCGACGGCCAGGCGAGTGGCCGGATCCTGGAGGCCTGCCGGGCCTTCCTGGCCGATCGAAGCCTGCAGCCGGGCTAGTCGTCGTTCGACTTCTTCGCCCATGGCGGCAGGTCGATGAAAATGCGGGTGCCCTGCTTCAGGCCATCAAGAATCTGGGAGTTTCGGCCGCTGCTCGCCCCGAGGCTGACCGGCTGGAAAGTGGGCTGATCGTCCTTGCCGACCAGCAGGACTCCAGGCCGTCCGTTGCGGGTGACGACCGCCACGGTGGGAACCAGGGTCTGGGCCGCCAGGGTGCCGGTCTGGAAGTCGATGTCTGCGGTCATGCCGATCCTCAGTTCGCCCTGGGGATCCACCAGCTGAAGCTTCACCTCGAAGGAGGTCACGTTGTTGGTCTTGACGGCGCGCGGGGCGATCTGCCGGACCCGGGCGGCAAAGCGTCGATCGGGAAAAGCATCCACCCGCACACTGGCGGGCTGGCCCTGCTTGATCCTGCCGATATCGCTTTCCGGCACGCTGGCCACCGCCTCCAGCCCCTGGGCGAGCTCCACCACGGAGGAACTGGACGCACCGGCATTGGCGGATGCGGATGTGGTGGGGGTGACGAAGGCGCCAGGATCGGCGAAGCGCTGGGTGATCACGCCGTCGAAGGGGGCGCGGATCGTCAGCTCACCGCGTTCCACGCCGCGCTGGCCGCTGCGCTGACGGGCGGCATCCAGGGCGGCCTGGCTGGTGAGCAGGCGGGTGCCGAACGAGGCGAAGTCGTCCTGGCTGATCGCCCCCTGGGTGTACAGAGCACGACGGCGCTCGAATTCAGATCGGCTGCGGGCGTACTCGGCTTCGGCCTGGCGGACCTGGGCCTGCAATTCCTGTTCTCGATCCCGCAGATCACCACTGTCCATCAGGGCGATCGGCTGACCCTGCCGCACCGTGTCCCCTTCCACCACATAGAGCTTCTCCAGCACACCGCCGCGCTTGGGGCTCACATTGACGCTGCGGGCCGCCTCCAGTTCACCGGTGGCGGTGACCGTGCCGGGCAGCGTTCCCCGCTCGGCAAGAACGGTGAAGGCGGAGAGATTGCGCTGGGCCGAGGCGCGCTGCCGCTGCCACAGGCCAAAGCCAGCCGCCAGCACGATCGCGACAGCCAGGCCTGCCCAGAGGCGACGGCGGGATTGGCGGCCGGGCTTGACGGGCCGGCGCCCGGGCGGCGGCGGGCTGGCCTGGGCGGGCTGGCCGGCGGTCTGCTCCGCCGGTGGGGCTGGATCGAGGGTGCGGGTGGAAATGGGGGCGCTCCGGTCGCTGCCTCCAGTCTTCCTGGTGAGGGCGGAAACTGTGACGTCTCCGGCCGCCGGAGGGCCCAGCCCTAGATTGCTGTTCATGCTCAAAGCCGGAATCGTGGGCCTGCCCAACGTGGGCAAATCCACTCTCTTCAATGCGCTGGTGGCCAATGCCCAGGCCCAGGCAGCCAATTTCCCCTTCTGCACCATCGAGCCCAACGTGGGCATCGTCGCGGTGCCGGACCCCCGCCTGAAGATGTTGGCGGATGTTTCCGCCTCAAAGGAAATCATCCCCACCCGGGTGGAGTTCGTCGACATCGCCGGACTGGTCAAAGGGGCCAGCCAGGGTGAGGGGCTGGGCAACAAGTTCCTCGCCACGATCCGCGAGGTGGACGCGATCGTCCATGTGGTCCGCTGCTTTGAAGACGACGACGTGATTCATGTCTCGGGCAGTGTGGACCCGGTGCGGGACGCCGAGATCATCAACCTGGAACTGGGGCTCGCCGATCTGGGCCAGGTGGAGAAGCGGCGCGAGCGGCTCAGGAAACAGCTCCGAACCAGCAAGGAGGCCCAGGCTGAAGACACGGCACTCGGACGGATCCAGTCCAGCCTGGAAGCGGGCGGCGCCGCCCGCAGCGTCGAGCTCAGTGAGGAGGATCTGGCCCAGATCCGGCCCCTCGGCCTGCTGACCCTCAAGCCGATCATCTATGCCACCAACGTGAGCGAAGACGACCTGGCCCAGGGCAATGACTTCTGCCTGGCGGTGGAAGCCCTGGCGGCCCGCGAGGGCGCTGAAACCGTGCGCATTTCCGCCCAGGTGGAAGCGGAGCTGATCGAGCTGGGCGAAGCCGAGCGCACCGACTACCTGCAGGGACTGGGGGTGAGCGAAGGGGGCCTGCGCAGCCTGATCCGCGCCACCTACCAGCTGCTGGGCCTGCGCACCTACTTCACCACCGGCGAGAAGGAAACCCGCGCCTGGACGATCACCGCCGGCATGACCGCACCCCAGGCCGCTGGCGTGATCCATACCGATTTCGAGCGGGGCTTCATCCGCGCCCAGACGATCAGCTGCCAGCAGCTGATGGAGGCCGGCTCCCTGGCTGAAGGTCGCACCCGCGGCTGGCTGCGCAGTGAAGGCAAGGACTACGTGGTGGCCGAGGGGGATGTGATGGAGTTCCTGTTCAACGTGTGAGCCAGGCAGGTTCAACTCACCAGACCAGCTCGGGGAGATTGCGGAACGCCTCCCGGACCCCCGTGCTCCATCCGGCGCTCAGGGCCTGAAAATAGGGGTCGCCCTCCAGGAAGCGGCGGCGATGGCGAATCTGGAGGCTGTCGCGCTGATAACAGACCAGATCGATCGGCATGCCAACCGAGAGGTTGCTGCGCATCGTGGAATCGAAGGAAACCAGCACACATTTGGCTGCATCGGCCATCGATGTGCTGGGAGTGAGGACCCGATCGATGATCGGCTTGCCATATTTTGCTTCGCCAGTCTGCAGAAATGGAGTATCTTCTCCCACTTCAATGAAGTTGCCTTCGCTATAGAGACGGAACAAACGCGGCGCTTCTCCCTTGAGTTGGCCGCCGAGGATGAAGGAGGCGTTGAACTTCACAGGGGCACCCTCCAGAAAAGCGCTGTCGCGCTGTTCGATCTCGCGCATCGCATCAGAAACGATGCGGGCCACGTCAAACATGGTGCCTGCGGTGAAGAGATTTTCAGAGCCATCCTGCAGAGATCCCCGCTGCTTCAGCAGGCTCACCACGGCCTGCGTTCCCGCCAGATTTCCTGAACTGAGCAGAATGATCACCCGATCACCCTCACGCTCGAAACAGGTCATCTTGCAGAACTTGGCGAAATCATCCACCCCGGCATTGGTCCGGGAATCGGAAGCGAACACGATGCCCTCCTTCAGCAGGATGCCGACGCAGTAGGTCATTGCTTGTCTGTTTAGGTCTCAGTTTGACAGGTTGGCCTGACCGGCTTCAGCTGCCCGTTGATCCGTCGGTTCGCCTTTCTCTTCGTCCTTCTGTTCGTCGGTCCAGACCTTGAAGGATTCCAGCGTTGCCCGGCCAAAACTGGTGGTCAGGGCGACATCGGCCGCATCCCGACCGCGGGCGATCAGAATCCGCCCGATCCTTGGCTTGTTGTTGCGAGGATCAAAGACGTGCCAACCTCCGCCAAGATAAGCTTCGAACCAGGCCGCAAAGTCCATCTCCGAATAGGGCTCAGGTTCACCGATGTCACTGATGTAGCCCATGCAATAGCGGGCTGGAATGTTCATGCAGCGGCAAAGAGTGACAGCGAGATGGGCGAAGTCACGGCAGACACCCTCCTGATCCCGAAACACTTGATGGGCCGTTTTCGTGGGGCTGGTCTGTCCGTAGTTGAAGCTGATGTGGCTGTGGACGAAATCACAGATGGCCTGCACACGCTGCCAGCCCGGGGCCACACCATCGAACAGCTGCCAGGCCGTTTCCGACATCAGGTCTGTTTCGCAGTAGCGGCTGCCCAGCAGAAACAGCAGCACCTCCTCCGGCAGGGTCTGCACAGGCTCCTGATCCAGCCAGGGCAACACGGGATCAGGCAGGCCGCTGTCGGCCACCACACCGTTGCCCCGCAGCGTGATCAGGCCGGCGGGGGCCAGGATCCTGCTGCAGCAGTTGCCATAGGAGTCCCGGTAGGTCTGAACGGGAACCTCGGGTGTGAGCACCAGACGATCGGGCTGGATCAGATCGGCAGCGCGGCTGTCGTTGATGCTCAACGTCAGGATCATCGGCGTGGGCGTGGGACATCGGTAGACCAAGGCGTAGCCCACCTGAATCTGCAAGGCTGGGGCCTCAGCGGGGATCGGTCGGCTCTCGCCTGGAACGGGGATATCGACTGGATTCATCTGTCTATCGATTCATCCTAAGTCGGTTGGTGGCTCTCAGCCCACTTGCCGCGGCGATCCGGCAGCGTTGCCGATCAGGGCGGGGAGGCAGGCTTCGAGCGCCCCGGCGAGGCGTTCCGTCCAGGCCTCCAGACCGGCCTGGTGGTCGAGGAGGTCCTGGCGCACCTCAAGTTCCACGTGGGGAATGCCCCGTTGTTCGCCGTGGACAAGGATCGTGTAATCGGATTCATCGCCCACGGCATAGGGCTGGTTGTCCCCCACCACCAGGGCCCGATCGCGGCGGAGCCGGTCGTGCATCAGCCGCCCCAACCGGGAATCGCGGCCGTAGAGCACACCCACCTGCCACGGCCGCCGCTCATCCATGAACAGCGGTGTGAACGTATGCAGAGCCACCAGCACGGTGGAGTGGCCCCGAACGGCCCGTCGATCGAGCTCCTCGGCCAGCCGCCGGTGGTAGGGCTCGAACACCTCCTCGACCCGCTGGCGGATCTGCTCCGCCGTGAGCTTTTCATTGGCTGGAATTCTGGTGCGTTCACTCAGCACCGGAATCGAGTCGGAAACCCCAGGGGGTCGGTTGGCATCGATCACCAACCGCGAATAGTTCTGAAGGAGGAGAACCGCATCAAGGCGGGCCGCAAGCCTGCGGCCCAGTTCGGCCACCCCCAGATCCCAGGCCACATGCGTGGCCAGTTCAGCGTCACCAAGGCTCAGCTGCCCCAAGCGGCGCGGAATGGCCCGCCCGGCGTGGTCGCAGGTGAGCAGGCAGGCCGAGCGACCCTGGGGACGCAGGAGCTGAAAAACCGCTGGGTCGTCATCGGCCAGCAGCTTGGCCAGGCCGGGGCTGAGCGATTCCGCCATGGCAAGAATTCTCTCTTGTTCATTCAGCAGACTGGTGCAAGGCCAGGGGGACCGGCATCGGCGAGAATCGAGATCCACGCGGTGCCTGCCATGACTCCAGCCCAGGACCCCCCCCCGGCCGAAACGCCCCACAATTTCGCCGCTCAGAAGGAGCTGCACCAGCGCATCCGCAACGACCCCGACTACGACGACTGGGAATACGGCACCGAGCCCCTGCCCCAGGAGCAGGGGGGCTGGGTGGCACACCCCAAGCCATCGCCGAGCTCAGAGCCCAGCTCAGCCGGGCCGCAGTCCCCGGGGCCGGGGGTGAAGGCGACCTAGCTGGGAGACCAGCAGCAGACCCAGCAGAGCCAGGGCCGCCATCAACGACCACAGCCCGGCCCCATGGCCCTGGCTGTCCAGCAGCAGGCCGCCCAGGAGCGGTGCAACCAGAGCACTGATCGCAAAACACTGCGAGAACAGGGCCATCGCCATTCCCTGGTGGGCGAGCGGGGCGAGCTCCAGCACCGCTTCGCTGGCGGTGGGCAGGAAGGCGGCTTCAGCGGCAGCCAGGGGGAACTGGGCGGCGATCAACACACCGGTGCTCTGCCAGCCCAGGCTGGAGAGCGCCAGCAGACCACTGCCCAGCGCGAAGCCCACCAGGCTCCAACCCAGTCCGAGCGCCACCGGCCGATCGGCAAGCCAGCGACCGATCGGCCACTGAAAGCTGAGCAGCAGGGTGAGCTGCAGACCCATCAACAGGGCTCCCAGGCTGCTCGGCAGGGGTGGGCGGCCCAGGCCGCCCCGCACCAGATCAAGCGGCAGAGCGCTCTGCAGCAGCACCACCATGGCGGTGCTCAATACCGTCACCCCCAGCAGGGGCAGCAGCGGCAGGATCCAGCGCCGCCTGGGGAGCTGGCGGCCGCCGGGTGGCAGGGGTGCCGCTGTTGGCAACGGGTAGCGGAACAGCAGAGCCAGCAGCACCGCCATGCAGACCATGTCCACCAGGTAGATCCCCCGCAGGTGATCGAAGCTGGCCAGCACCGCGCCCAGCAGCACCCCCAGGGCGATCCCCATCGCATCGGCCGTGCGCACCAGCGCATAGGCGCGGCTGGATGGCAGCGGTGGGCAGCTCAGGGGCACCGCCAGCTCAATGGCGGGCCAGTAGATCCCCATCGCCACACCCAGCAGAATCTGACCGACGACGAAGGCCGCGAACGTGGTGGCCGTGAGCAGGCGACCGTCGGCCAGCACAGACACAACAGCCGCCACCAGCACGGGTTTCGTGGTGTTCAGCCCCCTGTCGATCAGCAGGCCGCAGAGCAGCCGTCCGGCCGTGCCCGCCAGCGCAGCCGCCGCCAGGCCCAGGCCCACCGCCGTGGCGCTGAAGGCCTCCTGGTGGAACACCACGGGGGTGAGATAAAGCACGCCGCCGGCTCCCAGGCTCGCCACAAGACGAATCAGGCTGAGTTCGCGCAACGGCGCGGGAAACTGGAGGAACCAGCTGAGGCTGCTTGCTCCCGTTCGAAGGTGTGTCAAACCGCTGCCGTTGGCTGCCCGTCCTGCTGGCCAGTCTGCTGCTGATGGCCCCGCCACCGGTTGGGGCGGCCGGGCAGCTGGAGGTGCGGCTCGATGGCCTCGTCCTGCCGATCGAACTGGATCAGCTGCAGGCCTGGAGCCGGAATCCACGCCGCTCCCGCACTGAGCTGGGCATCTGGCTGGAACTGCTCGACGACCGCAGCCGCGCTGACCTGGTCCTCTTGCTGAACAGCCCCCTGCTGCCGGATCGCGGCCTCGCCCTCCAGTTGCTGCAGAGCTGGTCGGGCCGCCAGGTGCTTGATGAGGTGGGGGAGCTGTTGAGCACCGATCAACCCGGCAGCGGCGCCCTGCTGCTCTCCACCCTGCGCAGCCAGTTGCAGAAGCCTGAGCCATTCACGGCGATCGACCTGCTGCTGGCGGTGCCGGCCCGGCGGCTTTCCCTGGACCTCGACGGGGTGCTGGCCCTGGCTGCGAGCTGGCGGCAGCAACTCGAGCAACAGACTGTTGCGCTTCGGCGTCTGCGCCAATTGCCCTTGCCGGCTCAGCAAGGTCCTGCGGCGGCTCAGCGGCTGGCAGCCCTCAATCGGTCCATGCCGCAGCGGCGTCTCCTGCTCAAGGTGGCCCACCGCGATCAGCCCCTGGAGCTGGACCTGTGGGGGGCGGCGGCGCCGCGGCGGCGCGCCTGGGTGCTGCTGATGCCCGGTCTGGGTGGCAGCAGCACCCAGCTGAGCTGGCTGGCGGAGGGGCTGGCCCAGCGGGGCTGGCCCGTGCTGCTGGTGGAACACCCCGGCAGCGACGAGAAAGCCGTCCGCCAGCTCCTCGATGGTCGGCGCCCACCACCCGGGGCTGAAACCCTGCCCGATCGCCTGGCCGATGTGGAGGCGGTGCTCAGGGCCGAAGCCGGTGGAGAACTGCCGCGCCTGGGCGGATCGGTTGTGCTGATGGGCCACTCCCTGGGCGGCCTGTCGGCCCTGATGGCGACGGGTGAACGTCCGGTGCCCGGACTGGAGCAGCGCTGCAAGCGCGCCCTCAAGGGGATCCCGCTGATCAATCTCTCCCGGCTGCTCCAGTGCCAGCTGGCCCAGGTGAACCTGCCGGACCCCACCCCACCCCAACGGCAGGTCACCCCGGTGGAGGCGGTGGTGAGCCTGAACGGTTTCGGCAGCCTGCTCTGGCCGGGCCGGGGCCTCGATCAGCTGAAGGCTCCTCTGTTGATGGTGGGGGGAAGCCTCGATCTGGTCACCCCACCGGTGAGCGAGCAGCTGGGTCTGTTCCTGCAGCAGCGCGATCCCCGCAGCAGGCTGGCGCTGGTGGAGGGGGGCAGCCATTTCTCGCCGGTGCGGATCACCGACCGGAAGGAAGCCATGCTTCAGCTCGGCGAGCAGTTCGTCGGGGAGGAGCCCCTGCGCGTGCAGGAGCTGCTGCTTGGCCTCAGCGCTGATTTCCTGCTCGCGCTGGAAACCGGCACCGCCCTTCCCCCCCAGCAACGGCGGCAGGACGGGGTCCGCGCCTACGTGCTTGATCAGGCCGAGGCACAGCTCTGGAGCAGGCGCCTCAGGCGCTGACCGACAGCCTGATCGGCTCAGAAGCTGATGCGGGGATCCAGCAGGGCCACCAGCAGATCAACAGCCACGCTGACCAGCACCACCAGCCCCGCCACCACGACCACGATCCCCTGCACGAGGGGATAATCCCGCTGACCGATCGCCTCCTGCAACCGGAAGGCGATGCCCGGCCAGGAATAGGTGACCTCGATCAGCAGGGCGCCGCCGATCAGGGAGGCCACGGTGATGCCTGTGATCGTCAGCACCGGCAGCAGGGCGTTGGGCAGGGCATGGCGGAGCACCACCCTGGTTTCACTCAGGCCCCGGCCCCGGGCCGCCTCCACGTAGTCGGAGCGCAACGCCCGGCGCAGGTTGAGCCGCAGGGCGTTGTCGAAGATGCCGCTCAGCAGCAGGCCGAGGGTGGCCGCGGGCAGCACCAGATGGCGCACACTGCCGCTGAACTGCTGCCAGTTGCCGTTCCGCAGGCTGTCGAACAGGAAGAAGCCCGTGCCGCTGGGAGCCACCAGGCTGGCGGGGAAGCGGCCACCCACCGGCAACCAGCCCAGCCAGACAGCAAAGACGAGCTGCACCACCATCGCCGCCCAGAAAGGTGGCAGCGCATAGGTGCCGATGCCATAGAGGCGCCCGGCCAGATCCACCTTCCCCTCTGGTCTGGCGATGGCGCTGAACCCCACCGCCAGACCCAGCAGGGCCGCAATCAACAGGGCACAGATCCCCAGTTCCAGGCTGGCGGGCAGGCTCTGGCCGATGATCTGGGCCACCGGGGTGCCGTTGGTGAGCGACAGCCCCAGGTTCCCCTGCAGCAGATTCAGCAGAAACTGGCCGTATTGAACGATCAGGGGGAGGTCAAGGCCGAGTTGCTGGCGCAGGGCAGCGCGGGCTGCCTCCGGCGCCCGCATCCCCAGCAAGGCATCAATCGGATCACCCGGAGCCAGCCTCAGGAGCAGGAACACCAGGGTGGCGATCAACCAGAGCATCACAGGGGCAAGCAGCAGACGGCTGGCCAGATACCGTGCCAACTGACGTCGACGGCTCACCGCTTCTCCTCCCGCTTCAGGCGGCTGAAGTCCAGCCGGCCGGATCCATCGAAAACCGGCTGCCGCAGGCTCAGCTGGGCCCAGGCCCGCGGCGACACCAGCCAGACGGGGATGTAGGGGGAGGCCAGGGCGGTTTCCCGTTGCAGGCTGCGCAGCAGGCTCAGCCGCTGATCTCCCTCCAGGCTTTCGCTGCGCCGCAGCTCGGCATCGAGGCCAGGACGGGTCCAGAAGCTGCCGCTGGCGGCACTCGCCCCCTTGAGACAACGGTTGCCCTCACTCTTGTCGCAACCGAGCAAGGGAATCAGATAGTTGTCAGCGTCGGGGAAATCACCCATCCATTCGAGCAGAATCGCGGCAAAAGCTCCTTCGCCGAGCTGACGGTAGGCGGTGGTGGACTCCATTCCCGAGATCTCAAGCGTCACGCAATCGGCCAGATCCCGTTGCAGCTGGCCCTGCCAGGTGAGGGCGAAGAGTTTGTCGGCTGGGATGTTGGAGCGGAAGGTGAGCGGCAGAGTAAGCCGCTTGCCACTGCAGTAGCCCGCCTGGCGAAACAGACTCCGGGCCCGCTCGGGATCGAAGGCCGGCCAGGCTTCCGGCAGCGACCCCGGCAGGCTGGGTGGGATCAGCTGCCGGAGCGGGCTGCGCAATCCATGGCTGACCCGCTCACTGATCAGTCGGCGATCGAGGCTGTGGGCCAGGGCCTGGCGCACCAACGGGTTGTTCAGGGGCGCCTGGTCGGTGAGCAGGGTGAGGTAACCGATCTCCAGCGCCGGTCCCACCGCCTCGCGCAACGTGCCGGCTGAGGCCGAGCGATGCAGGGCGCGCTGCTGATCTCCCTCCAGGCTTGTGGAGAGGAGCACGTCCACTTCGCCGCTGCGCAGGGCGCCGTAGAGGGCGGTGGAATTGCTGAGATTGATCAGATCGATGCCCCGATTGGCGGCAGCCGGGCCCCAGTAGCCCGGGAATGGCTTGAGCCGCTGCTGCTGATCGGTGAAAAAGGTCAGCTGGTAAGGCCCGGTGCCCACGAAGCGCTCATTGAGGAAGGAACGGGCATGGTTCCGGTAGGCCGTTGGCGAAAGCGGAGTGAGGTTGACGGCGCTCAACAACTGGGGCAAGGCCGTGAACGGGCGCCGCAGCCGTAGTTCCAGCTCATAGGGGCCACTGGCCCTCACGCCGGCGATCCGATCGCCCAGCAGGTAGCTGAGCTTGCCGATCGCCAGGAACCGCTCCAGGCTGAACACCATGGCGGCAGCGTCGAAGCGGGTGCCGTCGTGGAAGCGCACGCCCCGGCGCAGGGGCACCCAGGCGGTGAGCCGATCCGGACTGAGCCGCGGCGGGGCGGTGGCCAGGCGGGGCTGCAGCCTGCCGTCGCTGTCGATCGCGTAGAGCGGATCGCCGAGGGCGCTGAGCAACTGCATGGCGCCGAAACTGAAACCGGCGGCCGGATCGGCCGAATCGATGCGGCTGCGGGCTGCCACCACCAGGCTGCCGGAGGGCCTGGAGACCTGACAGGCGCTCAGCCCGTGCAGCAGCACCGCCGCCAGGGAGAGGGAAACCAGACGCTTCAGAACAGGCAAGCCGTCGACGATGAACCCCGGGATCAGCAAGGGCCATTCAAAACCAGGATGGTCTGCCGGCTCGGCGCAGCTCAGAGGGCGCGCAGACAGGCGGCCACCCGCTTCACTTCAACCAGCTCGCTGATCGTGGCCAGGGCAGCCCGGAAACGGGCTTCGGGCACCGCATGGGTGATCACCACGATCTCGGCATGGCCGGCCGAGGTTTCCAGCTGCACGATTGACTGAATCGAGACCTCCTCGGCGCCGAAGCATCGCCCGATGGCCCCGATCACCCCGGCCTGATCGCTGGTCTGCAGCCGCAGGTAATTCCGGTGGCGGCTCTGGGCGCCATCCACCAGGCGGCAGCGACGCCAGGAGCCGGCCGCCAGCAGCGGGTCGAGGCCGGCGCCGGGTCCCCCCACCTGGCGGATGCTGGCGATGTTGAGAATGTCGGCGACCACGGCCGAGGCGGTGGGGCCCGCCCCGGCACCAGGCCCGTAGAACATCACCCGGCCGATCGGATCGCCTTCCACCAGGATGGCGTTGTTGACGTCGTGGACCCCGGCCAGAGGGTGGGCCTTGGGCACCAGGGTGGGATGAACCCGGACGTCCAGTTGCTGGGTCCCGTCGGGATCGGTGCCGATGCTTTCGGCGACGGCGAGCAGCTTGACGCAGAAGCCCAGCTGGGCGGCGTAGTCGATATCCCTCGACTCCAGGCTGCTGATGCCTTCTGTGGGGATGGCAGCGCGCTCCACACCGCCGCCGAAGGCCAGGCTGGCCAGGATGGCGATCTTGTCGGCGGCATCACCGCCCTCCACATCGGCGGCAGGATCGGCCTCGGCGTAACCGAGCGCCTGGGCCTCGGCCAGCACCGCCGCATAGGCCGCCCCCTCCGCCGCCATGCGGCTGAGGATGTAGTTGGTGGTGCCGTTGATGATGCCGCTCACCCGCACCAGCCGGTTCCCACCCAGGGACTGCTTCAGGGGTTCGATGATCGGGATGCCGCCACCCACGGCCGCTTCGATCAGCACATACACCCCACGGGCCGCCGCCGCCGCCGCAATCTCCTCGCCATGGCGGGCGATCACGGCCTTGTTGGCTGTCACCACTGATTTGCCCGCCGCGATCGCCGCGAGGATCAGGCTGCGGGCTGGCTCCAGGCCGCCGATCACTTCCACGACGATGTCGACGGCAGGGTCGTTCACCACGGCCAGGGGGTCGGTGCTGAACAACTCGGCGGCCAGGGCGATCGGCCGGGAGCGGGACGGATCGCGAACCGCCACCCGCCGCAACTTCAGTTCAGCCACCAGGGGATGACGACCTTCCGGCGTGGAAAGGATCTCGGCCACACCGGCTCCGACGGTGCCGAGCCCAAGCAAACCGATGCCGATGGTCATGCCTGGATTGCCATGAAGCCGTTGATCCTATGAATCAACAGGCGTGAGGGCGGCCGCCTGGCTCTGCATCATCCTCAGGATGTTGAGAAATCCATTCGCCCGCGATGGGGTGAGGCTGGCCTGCAGACCGGTTTCGGCCAGGAAGGAGGAATCCAGGCCGCTCACCTGCTGGGGGGTCAGCCCTTCGAGCCCCGTGATCAGCAGAGCAAGCAGCCCCTTGGTGATCTGGGCGTCGGAATCGCCCTGCCAGTGCAGCCTGCCCTCGAGCAGCTGACCCACCACATACACCTGGGAGACGCAACCCTTCACCTTGAAGGCATCCTGGCGAAACTCCTCGGGCAAGGGGGCCAACTTGCGCGCCAGCCAGAGCACGTATTCGTAGCGGCGCTTCGGATCACTGGTGCCCCGCAGCTTTTCCACGATCTGATCGAGGGCCGCACTGCCGCTGCTCATCGGCGCCGAGAGGGGAAGCGCCAACCGGCCATGGCGGCCAGGGTCCACCCGAGGCTGCCGAGACCACCGAGCAGAAGAAGATGGCGCAGGATCGGGGAGGTCGGGGGGGGGGATAACGGCCCCTCGCTGACCTGATCGATCTGGGGCTTGCCCTTGCTCACGGGCAGGTCGAGAAAGTCGCGATGGCCAGGCCCGCCATCGACCTGCACTTCCCAGGTGCCATCCGCGTACTTGGGAAGGTTGAAGGCCAGTCGTCCGCTGGCGTCCATCTGGCCCAGCTCCACCCCCTCCCCGCCCCCGGGGGGAACCAGCCGCACCTTGGCTCCGACAACGGGCTCACCGGTGGAGAAGCGGCTCTCCAGCACCAGCCCGTCCCGCAGGGATTGCAGCCGATCCAGGCTGCTTTCGATCGCATGGGCCCTGGCCGGCTCCGGCCGGACAGAGCTCAGCAGAGTGGCAGCAGCAGCGGCCGTGAAAGCTGTGCGACGAACCAGCATGGAGGCTTGAACCTGGCCATGGCGCCACTGGGCAAGGCGGGAGCGGAAGGAGTGAGCGTTCATGGTGCGCTTGGTTCCAGGACCTCCGGCCCGGGGGGAGGAAGCCAGAGGAAGGCAGGCTAAAGGCAGATCAGGACGCGGACCAGCGGCTGGCCGCCGACTGACCCTTGCCGGCCTGGACCATCCGAACCATCGAACTGACCATCATCGAGAGGGCCTCGCTCGGCTCGGCGCGCTGGCCCAGCTCGGCGGCCATGACCCGCTCCGGCGCGGATTCGCCACCGTGGCTCCGGGCCCCGGTGCGGGAGGCCGGGGAGGGGCGCTGGGGAAGAAAACCGGGGGACTGGAACGGCTCGGACCTGAACGAAGCGTTCGAAGAGACGTTCAAAACGGGAAAAGTCGCGCAGCTTGATCCTGGCAAATCGAGCTGGAGTTGGTGGCCCTTGGCCTCAGGGCTCAACAGGTTGCAACCATTCCAGGCCCCGCTCGGTGAGCCAGCCATCGAAGGGAACATCCCAGGGATCGCGTGGCAGATGCTCCACCTGGCATCCGGCTGGCGCCACGATCACAGCCGGAACCGCCCGCCAGAGCGGGTCGCTGCGCAGGCGGTCATACCAGCCACCGCCGTAGCCCAGGCGGAAACCGGCCCGATCAAAGGCCAGGGCGGGCACCAGCAGCAGGGCCAGGGAAGCGGGCCGGAGCTCGCCGGCAGGGGACTCGAGCGGGGCGGGAATGCCGCAGGCGTCGATCGCCAGGGGCAGGCCAGGCCTCCAGGCCTGGTAGCAGAGTGTCCGGGTGGCGGAAGACTGACGGATGGCCGGCAGGGCCAGCCGCTCGGGCAGGGGAGCAGCCAGCCCTCGCAGATCCGGCTCCCCGGCCAGCGGCCAGAACAGCCCAAGGCGCTGCGCAGGCCCCACCAGCTCCGGCAGGTGGCGGATCGCCGCCTCCAGCAGCGGGGCCTGGGCCAAGACGCAGAGAGCCTCGCGGCGGCGGCGCCAATGGCGACGCCAGGTCGGCTTGCTGTCCGAAGCTTCAGGCGGTGAGCCTGTCACCGCTGGAACCAGCCGGTGAGGGCCACGGCCAGGGCATCGGCGGCGTCGTCGGGTCGCGGCGGCAGCTCCAGGTCAAGCTCCCGCATCACCGCCTCCAGCACCTCATCCTTGCCGGCATGGCCCGAGCCGGTGAGGGCCAGCTTGACCTGCATCGGCGGGACCTCCACAACCGGTACCTGCAGGCGAGCCAGGGTCATGATCACGACGCCCCGGGCCTGGACCACCGAAATCGTGGTGCTGGAGCGGTAGAAGAAGAACTTCTCCACCGAGGCCAGGGCGGGCCGCCAGCGCCGCACCACCCAGCGCAGATCCCTGGCGATCTCAACGAGTCGGTCGCCCTCGGGCTGGCCAGCGGCGGTCTGGATCATGCCGCAGTCGAGCAGGGACAGAGGTGGGCCGGTTTCGATCAGGCCATAGCCAAGGCGGGCCAGACCAGGATCGATGCCGAGGATGCGCATGCCGGCTCAGCCGGCCAGGGCCAGCTGGAATGCACTGCGATCGCTGGGCTCTCCCCGATCGAACACCTTGCAGAACATCTTGATCACCCGGTCACCGGAGTCGATCTGCTCGAGCGGGTCCTTGCGCAGCCGATGGCGCAGGCAACAGGCCACCACCCGGGCCACATCAGCGTCGTCCACCTCGGTGCGCCCCTCGAAGGCGGCCAGTGCCCTGGCCGCCCGGTTGATCACGATGTCGCCGCGCAGGCCATCCACATCCAGCTCACCGCAGACCGATGAGATGCGAAGCCGCAGGTCGTCGTCGATCTGCACCGAAGGGAGCAGGGCCTGGGCGCGCACGGCCCGCTCCTGCAGTGCGCTCTGGCTGGACTGGTGGGTGGCGGAGAAGCGCTCGGGGTCGGCATCGAAGCTGGTGCGCTGGTCCACCACCTGCACCCGCAGCTCGGCTTCCCGCACGGTGCGCACCTCCACACTCATGCCGAAGCGGTCGAGCAGCTGCGGGCGGAGTTCGCCCTCCTCGGGGTTACCGGAGCCGATCAGCACGAAGCGGGCCGGATGCCGCACCGAAACGCCCTCCCGCTCCACCGTGTTCCAGCCCGATGCGGCCGAATCGAGCAGCACATCCACCAGGTGGTCATCGAGGAGATTCACCTCATCGACATAGAGCAGACCGCGGTTCGCCTTGGCCAGCAGACCCGGCTCGAAGGCCTTCACCCCTTCACTGAGTGCCTTCTCGATGTCGATCGTGCCGCAGAGGCGATCTTCCGTGGCGCCCAGGGGCAGGTCGACCATCGGCACCTGGCGAGGCACGATCGGCAACACTTCGCCCTGCTCGGCCCGGGCCTGCACCTCCGTGCTCTGCAGGTCGGGATCGGTCGGCGAACTGTTGTAGGGGTCACCAGCCACCACGTCGATCTCCGGCAGGAGATCGGCCAGGGCCCGGATCGTGGTGGACTTGCCAGTGCCCCGATCGCCCATGATCATCACGCCGCCGATGCGGGGATCGATCACGTTGAGCAGCAGGGCGAGCTTCATCTCCTCCTGCCCGACGATGGCGGTGAAAGGGAACACCCTGCGTTGGCGGGTCTGACTCACGGGCGAGGGGCCGGCACGGATTCGGATTGTTTCACAACTGACGCGGCCGGCAGCAGGGAAAGCACCTGGGGTGGGGTGGCGTCAGCGGGGTAGATCAGCCTGACCCGAACCTGTCGCCTCTGCCCGGGGGCCAGGCTGATCCGACCCAGCGCCGGGCCCTGCTGCCCCTGTCGTTGCACGAGATGGAACCAGCGACGGCCGCTGGGACGGCCCGCCTCGCCATCGAGGCCGCTCACCTCGACGGTGCCCCGGAACATCACCGGCCGGGCCGGCTCACGGTTGAAGCTCAGCCCCCCCTTTGGTTGATCGCTCTTGCGGGGGGATTCGATGGCGAGATCAAGCACCACGGGCCGGTCGGTGTCGTTGATCAGGGGTATCCCCAGGTCGTACTCAACGCCGTAGTTGCCATGGGCAGCCCAGGCGGTTCCCGGGTAGAAGGCGGCCAGCTCGGCCGTCTGAACCTGGCCGGTGCCGAGGCTGCCGCGCTCCAGGGAACTGATCGGCCAGGACACCGGGGCGCTCTGCACCGAGAGCTGGGCCCGGCAGGGCTGGAGCGGGCAGGGATCGATCAGCTGGCCCCGCCAGCGACTGCCCTGCTGCACTCCGCTCACCCGGGAATAGATGATCCCCCCCTTCTGCCCCCTCGGGGTTGGACTGTGCTCCCTGGGGCTGAGCCCCCCCCGCAACAGGCTGGCCCAGGTGCGGGCCTCGGGGGGCTGGTCGCTGCCGAACGCCGCCAGGGTGGCGATCTGAACAGGGCCGTCACTCTCCAGCCGCAGCTGAAGATTGCGGCCATTCAGCAACGGGTCAAGGCCCTTCACCGGGATCGGCAGCGCCACCAGGGTGGTGAGCTGGTCGGCGGCAAGCCGCCACTCGCTCGGGAAAAGGGGGCTGCGCCGATTCAGCAGCAGCTCCGCCGCCACCCGGCTGCCCGGTCCGGAGAAGGCCGTGCTGCCGTCGTGGGCGACCACCGCCGGCAGGGGCAGGAACGGTGCTCCAGGCTGGCTGGGATCAGTGGACTGGGACAGGGCCGTGGAGCCGCTGATCAGCCGCAGGCGCACCGGCCTGTCGCCTGCAGGCGCCGCCACCACCCCCAGCCAGAGGGTGGAGTCGAGCTGCTCCGGTCTGCCGGCATACACGTGGTGGCTGAACAGCTCGAAATGACCCTGAAGGGGCAGATTGAGATGGGCCGTCGGCACTTGAAAAGCCTCGCCGGCCAACCGGCCGGTGCCGTTGAACGTGGAGAGCAGGATGCCCGGCTGGATGATCAGCTCTGGGTTGTTGTCATTCACCACCAACAGCCGATCCAGCCCTCCAGGCAGGGGCCTCACCTGCTGGGGACGCCACACCGTGGGCGAGAGCGTCGAGGAGAGAGCGGGCGGCGAAGTGGGCTGCGAAGTGGGCTGTGCCACCGCCTCAGCCTTCGGCAAGAAGGACGTCAGAAAGACAGCCGGGAGAACAGGCAGCAGGGCCGGCAACAGGCCAGGCAGGAGACGCAGCATGGCAGGGAAGATCAGCGGGGTTGGGGAACAGAAGCGCTTCGTCCCACCAGGGTTTCGCTGGCGGCGGCGGCCATCGCGCGGATCAGCTCCGCGGAACGGGGGTCATTGAAGGGACCTTTGACCATGAAGGCCGCCACGGCCCGCTGGCCATTCGGCAACTCGATCAGGCCGGCATCGGCGTAGGCGATGCCGATATCGCCGGTCTTGTTGAGCACGGCGATCCCCCGGGCCAACAGCTCGCTGTCCGGGTCGCTCGAATCCAGGCCAAGGCCCTTGAGCAGGCCGAGGGGCAGCAGGGTGTTGGTCCTGGAGGTGGCGAGGATCGATCGGAAGTGGTCCCGGCCCCGGGGGCTGAGTTTCTCGCCGGTATCGACCAGAGCGATCGAGCGGGCGAGGTCGCGGGGGCTGGTGGTGTTGGTGCCCTCCAGGTCGGGCAGCCAGTTGTTCAGCACGGTGGCATCGAGGCCAAGGGCCTGGAAGCGGGCATTGAGGGCGAGCTTGCCGCCCAGCCGTCTGATCAGCAGATTGGTGGCCGTGTTGTCGCTGACCCGGATCATTTCGGTGGCCGCTTCCGAGAAGGGGAAGCGAGTGCCGATCGGTCGACTGGCCATCCAGCCCGCCCCGCCCCCGATCACCTCCTTGGTGAGGGGGAGCGGATCGTTCCAGCGCAGCTTGCCGGCATCGAGATCCTCCAGGCCCGCCAGCAGGATCGGTGTCTTGATCGCGCTGGCGGCCGGCAGGGGAACGTCCGGATCGAGCTGGGCGAAGCGGCCGTCATCGAGCACCAGCAGATAACCGCCCACCTTGAGATCCTTCTGGGCCGCGGCCAGGGCCTTCCAGCGCTGGCTGAGGGCGGGCAGTTCCCGCTTCGGCTCGAACCGACCCAGGGGCAGGCCCCTTTGCGGCAACGCCACCGGACTGGTGGCCGTGTTCAGCCTGGGGGTGTTCATCGCATCCTGGGCCAGGCGGGGGGCGAGTTGCTTCAACACCGTGCCGGTGAGCACCCCCAGACCGACGCCCAGCACCAGGAGTCGGAGGACCAGGGCAAGGGGCTGAAGCCAGCCGGGGGAACCTGGACGGGAAGAACGGCCCGAACGCACGGCGGCTCAGAAGCGCAGGGATCTGGCAGGACGTTAAGGGGTCCGGGCGCGGCAGGCCCAGCGCAGCTGGCTCACCATGCCGCGAAGCAGGGCCACCTCCTCGTTGCCGGCCTCGGCCCGTTGCAGCAAACCCCTCAGCTTGGCCATGCGTGCCTGGGCGGTGTGGGGCAGGAGGAAACCCACCTCCAGCAGGAGCGCTTCGGCATCGAGCAAAGCTCTCTCCAGGGCTCCCCGCTCGGCGGGCTCGGGCCGCCCCGCGGCCGATGGCCGGTTGGGGGCCTGCAGCTGAGCCAGACCGTGCAGGCTGATCGCCACGGCGTGCGAAAGGTTCAAGGAGGGGTAGCCAGGGTCGGAGTCGATGCGCAGGATCCGGCCCGCCTGAAGCAGTTCAGCGTTGCTGAGGCCATGGTCCTCCCGCCCGAACACCAGGGCTCCTCTCGCGCCCGGCTCCGGGCCGCCCTGCAGCCAGGTCAGCACCTCGGCGGCAGGAGCGGTCGGCATGGGTTCCGGTTCCAGACGTCCGCTGGTCGCCACCACCCGGCCACAATCAGCGATCGCCGCAGCCAGATCCGGATAGAGCTGCGCCCGCTCCAGCAGAGGCTGGGCATGGACCGCCATTCGCCTTGCCTCCGCTCCGAGGTGGTCGCAACGGGGTGCCACCAGACGCAGGTCGTTGATCGAGAAGTTGGCACACAACCTGGCCACGCTCCCGATGTTGATCGGGCCGGCCGGCTCGACCAGCACGACAACCGGCGGTGCGCTCACGCCAGGGCGTGCAGATGGGCGATCAGATCAGCCATCGCCTGGGGATCCGGCTGAAAGCGGGGCATGGGCGGCGTGCGGCCACTCACCACCTGGCGAACCAGCTGGCGATCATTCTTGCGCTTGCTGATTCCCTGCAGATTCGGTCCGACCAGCCCCTGGCCGGCGATGCCATGGCAACCGGCGCAGTTCATTCGGAACAGGCGCCCGCCGTTCTCGGCCGAACCGTCGAGCTCCAGGGTCTGACGGGTGTAGGGGTCGCTGCGGGCCGCTGGCAGCACCACAAGTGAGAGCAGCACGCAGGCACAGGCGGCAAGCAGCACCAGAGCTGTGATCAGACCCTGACGGGGGGTGCTGTCTGGCGCAGGTGGAGAGATCTCACCGGTCACGAATCGTTCAAAACTTCAGGACTGCTGCCCTCATCATGAAACAATCCCTACCAAGGCGTGTAACCACTTCTCCCCATGATTGAACCCCTTCTCTGCGGCATCGTGCTGGGTCTGGTGCCGATCACGATCGTGGGCCTGTTCGTGGCGGCATGGAACCAGTACCGCCGGGGCAGTGCCCTCGGCTGAGCAGCATCAGGCTGGTGCTGCCGTATCGGCGTCGATCCTCCAGCATCCAGCCGGTTGGCGCTTGAGCCGACAGCTCACTGCCACATTCAAGGATCAGCCGCCCGGCAGGGGCCAGCCAGTCACCTTGGTGGATCGCCGCGCAGATCGTTTCCTGCAGACCTGAGCGGTAGGGCGGATCCACGTAGATCAGATCGAAATCCCGGTGGCCCACCTCAGCGGGCCGTCGGGCCGGGGTCATCTCCAGCAGCCAGGCTGGCAGCGGCCGGCAGACCACTCTCACCGTGCTGGTGGCCGCGGTCCCGGTCTGGACAGCGGTGAGGTTCGCCAGGGCCGTTGCCGCCATCCGACGGTCCTGATCCACCGCCACCACTGCCGCGGCACCGCGCTGCAGAGCTTCACAGCCCATCACCCCGCTGCCGCAGCAGAGATCCAGCCAACGGCAGCCGGCCAGGTCGGCGGCGAACAGATTCATCACCGCCAACCGCACCCGAGCGGTGGTGGGCCGGGCCGTGTTCCCCTGAGGACTCAGCAGCTTCCGCCCCCCACTGAGACGGAGGGTCACCGGTCTTCGCGCTCCACCCAGGTCAGCCAGCGGCGCAGCATGCGCTGACCCTGGGGTCCGGACTTCTCCGGATGGAACTGGCAGGCGGCGAGATGGTCCTGCCAGACGGCTGCCGTCACCACCGTGTCGCCGAAGGCAACGGCGGCAGCCAGGCAGGCGGGCTGCTCGGGCACTGCCGCATAGGAGTGCACGAAGTAGACCCAGGCGGGTGGACTGCCTTCCGGCAACAGGGGGGTCGGGCGGCAGGCGATCAGGGGTGCCCAGCCCATGTGGGGGACCGGCTGGTCGGGCTGGCTTGGCAAGGCCCGTACGCGGCCCTTCAGCAGACCCAGCCCCCTGGCATCGCCTTCATCACTGGCCTCGAACAGCAGTTGGAGGCCGAGGCAGATGCCGAGCAAAGGCCGGCTCCGATCACTCCAGGCCAGGATGGGCTCCACCAGACCGGAGCTCTCCAGACGTTGCATGGCGGGATCGAAGGCTCCCACCCCCGGCAGGATCAGGGCATGGCAGCCCTGCATCGCCGCGCCGCTCTGGATCAGTGCCACCTCGCCCCCCAGGCGTTCGATGGCCCTGGCCACGGAGTGCAGATTGCCCATTCCGTAGTCGATCAATCCGATCCTGCTCATGGCGGGGGCAAGCTCAGGTGGAAAGGGAGCAGAGGCGCTGTTCAGGGTGCTGGAGATCCGGGCAACGCGGCAGATCAAGTCCGTTGAGGTGGTCGATCAGCTGGTACAGCCGCCCGACCCTGCGTTGATCGAAATCCAGGCGCAGACAGGGGCGTATCGCGCCGGCTTCATCGTGGCCCTCGGCAGCTTCGATCCGGCCGTTGGTCGACAGGTCGGCGAACCGCTGCTGAATCTGAATCAGCTCCGGCCCGGGCAGCGGGGCATGCAGGAACAACTCCACGCCATGGTCCGATGACCTCAGGGCATGGAACACCCGGTAGAAGCCCCGGATCAGCGCAACGGCCTCGGAGGCGTTGTGCGCCTGGCGCAGCAACTGGAGATCCTCAGGGGCAATCAGCCCCCGCTGGGCCAGACCTGCCTGGAGCTGCCTCTGCCACTGCCCCCAGAAGTGATCGTCCTCGGGAGCCAGCAGCACCAGTGGGATGGGCGGAGTGCGGCCCGTCTGAATCAGGGTGAGGGCTTCGAACAACTCATCAAGGGTGCCGAAGCCGCCAGGCAGCACCACCAAGGCATCACTCTCGCGCAGAAAAAAGAGCTTGCGGGTGAAGAAATAGCGGAAGTGCACCAGGCGACCTTCGGCATCGCTGATGAAGGGATTGGCTTCCTGCTCGAAGGGCAACTGCACGTTGAGGCCGAAGCTGCGTCCAGCACCGGCGCCGCGATTGGCCGCTTCCATCACGCCGCCTCCCGCCCCCGTGATCACCTCGAATCCGGCTGCGGTGGCTACAGCGGCAAGCTGCTCGGCCAGGCTGTAGGCGGGGGTGCCAGGGGCCGTGCGGGCCGAGCCGAACACCGTGATCTTGCGGGTGCGGCGGTGGGGCTGAAAAACGCTGATGGCCTCTTCGATGTCCTGGAGTGTGCCGAGGATCAACAGCCAGTCTTCATGCTCGACACTCAGATCACCCAGCCGCTCAATGGTGGCCAGAGATTGCTGGATCAGCAGACTTTGGCTATGGCTCGCCGGGGTCATGACCAGGGGAGGCGGCGAGGAAGAGGCTCGACGAACAGATCAGGACCGTTCAGAGGTACTTGGAAATCGTGCCGGAGAGGGTGTTCTTGGGCACGGCGCCCACGACGGTGTCCACCTTCTGTCCACCCTTGAAGACCATCAGGGTGGGAATGCTGCGGATTCCGTACTGACTGGCGACGTTGGGATTCTCATCGGTATTGAGCTTGCACACCTTGAGGCGCCCCTCGAACTCCTTGGCGATCTCATCGACAATCGGCGCCACCATGCGGCAGGGACCACACCAGGGGGCCCAGAAATCGACCAGCACGGGCACATCACTTTTGAGCACATCCTGCTCGAAGGAGGCATCGGTGACGGCTGCAGCGCTGGACATCCGAGGAAAGTACAAGGTGATCGGAATCTAGCAACGGGCTTTCCGATCCCTACCGCCGGGCCCGCGAACGTTGGAAGACAAAACGCCCGGACGCGCCGGGCGGGGAGGTGTGAGGAGTGTGCGAGCCGAAGCCCCCACAGCTTCAGCGTAATGCCTGTCCAGCAGTATCCGGCCTGGACCCAACCCTGGACAACCGCCAGGCGCTGGTCGCCTACTTGCCCATGCCGAGCTGCTGAGCCTTCTGGTACACCTTGCCCTCGGTGAGCAGCGAGGGGGCCACAACCACCTCCACCGCCTGCATTTCCCGCAGGGTGCGGGCCCCCAGGGTTCCCATCGACGTGCGCAGGGCACCCAACAGATTCTGGGTGCCGTCATCAAGGCTGGCCGGACCGCGAAGGATGGTTTCCAGGCTTCCCGTGGTGCCCACCTTGATGCGCGTTCCGCGGGGCAGAACGGGGCTGGGGGTGGCCATCCCCCAGTGGAATCCACGGCCGGGTGCCTCTGCCGCCCGAGCGATCGGCGAGCCGATCATCACGGCATCGGCACCACAGGCGATGCACTTGCAGATGTCTCCACCGGTGACGATGCCACCATCGGCGATCACGGGAACCCGGTGACCACTCTCCCGTTCATGGTCGTCCCTGGCGGCGGCGCAATCGGCGACGGCGGTGGCCTGGGGGATGCCGACGCCCAGAACACCTCTGGATGTGCAGGCGGCACCGGGGCCGATCCCCACCAGCACGCCGGCGGCTCCTGCCCGCATCAGCTCAAGAGCCACGTCATAGGTGACGCAGTTGCCGATGACCACGGGAATCCCCAGGCCAGAGCAGAGAGCCTGGAGATCGAGGCTCTCGCGGCCTGCCGGGCCGATGTGCTCGGTAGAAACCACCGTGGCCTGCACGAAGAACAGATCCGCCCCGGCCTCCACCACCACCTGCGCGAACCGCATCGCCGCCACCGGTGTGGCACTGACCGCAGCGATCCCACCCTGCTGCTTGATCTCGGCGATGCGAAGCCGGATCAGATCCTCCCGGACAGGCTGCCTGTAGATCGACTGCATGAGCGGAACAAAGGCGTCCTTGCCCACTGCAGCGATCTGATCGAGCACGGGATTGGGATCGTCGTAACGGGTGTGGACGCCCTCCAGATTGAGCACTCCCAGCGCTCCGAGTCGCGAGAGCTCCACCGCCATCCGCACGTCCACCACCCCATCCATGGCACTGGCGATGATCGGAATTTCGCGCTCGATGCCCCCGAGGCTCCAGTGGCTGGCAGTGACCTCAGGGTCCACCGTGCGGCCGCCAGGAACAAGGGCGATCTCATCGATGCCGTAAGCGCGCCGGATGGTTCGGTTGCGGCCTAACAGAATGGTCACCGCTGGGCCTTGTCACAGTCGGGCCAAGCTATCAACTGACTGGGGCGGGGCTCCGTGCCTGGCGCGACCCAGATCGGGCCGGCGCTCAGCTGTGACCGCGGAACGACTGCCACTTCTTCTCAAGGCCTTCGATCAGGCGACGACGCTCCTGGGCGCGCGTCAGTTTGGTGGCGGAGAAGTTGGCCAGCCAGACAACCCCCACCAGCTCAAGCAGCCCCGGCAGCAGGGGCAGGCTTTCGATCGCTCCGATCACGGCTCCATACAGCCGCAACACCAGCACGATGCCCACCAGGGCTCCGAGCATCTTCAGGGGAGATCGGTAGCGCTCGAAGGTGCCTTCAAGGCCGCCGCCGCCGATCCACTCCTGGACCTTTGCCACCAGCAGGGCCCACTCTCCCCCCGGCCCAGACTCGGCTGTGCTGGCGGGAGCAAGCAGGGTGGCCGCCACCGCCGGCTCAGTGAAACCAGCTGGTTCGCCCCCAGGCAGGCTCGGAGGGATCACCTCCGCAGCCTGAGCCTGAGGCAAACTCAGCTCCGCGACAGCTTCGACGACTGGTTCGGCAGCCAAGGCCTCGACGACCAGGTCGTTGATGACGTCGGGGCCTGGTTCAGTGCTTAGTTCGGGGCCAGGTTCTGGTGCTGGTTCAGGTGCTGGTTCAGGGGGAAGAGGGACGGTCCAGCCGCCCTGGTCCGGTGGGGTGGAAGGGGTGAAGGGTTCAACCATCGCTCACTGGCTTCGCAACCGACGGGTGAGCTTACGGCGCTTCAGAGCTGCAGTCAGGGATCAAGCGGAATCAGTCCGCTGCGCCGGGGCAGGGGTTGAAGCGGCAGGCGCAGCGGAAAGTGGCCGCTTCTGAGTTGCTCGACAAGCTGTTCAGCCATGGCCTCGGCCAGGCGCGGACTATGGGCCGGGAAGCAGCGCAGACGCCGGCCATCCACCACGATCTCCCCCGCCAGAAGCTGGCTGTAGGGCACGGCGCCGAAACTCGGTCTGATGCGGCGCGGGATTGAGAAATCCAGCACCGGCGCCTCCAGTTCCGCGTCACTGAGGGCTGCCTGGCTGGCCACGGTGCTGTTGATCAATGGAATCGGCGCCGCGATCGCCACCACCAGCCCACTGCCTTGCCCTTCCAGGAAACAGGGCCTCACCCATTCCGGCCGGAGACGGTGCAGATCGACGCTGATGGCAGCCACCGCTCCCGGTGAGCGCGCCTGGCCACTGGGCAGGCGTCGGGCCTGGGGCTGATGCCCCTGGCCGGCGCCGACCACCCAGCCGATCGCGCCTCCCACGAGCAGCGGCGACCCGGGTCCCAGCAGAGCCAGCCGCGGCATCGTCAACCCGATGCTGCGGCTGCCGCCATTGCTGTAGAGCGCCGTGGCGTAGGGACCCAGCAACGGTCCGTAGGGGCTGTGGGTGATCCCAGACCCGCTGCTGATCGCCACCACCCCGTTCTCACTGATCCCACGGTGCAGCAGCAACTGGCCCGAACCGATCCGCTCGAGCGAGAGGCGGGCCCTCAGTTCCCGTCTGGGATGAAGAACGGTGGCTTCACCCGTGGCCAGCAGCTCCACCTCGCCACCGGCCAGCAGGGTTCCCAGCACCTGGGCACCGCCACGCCGCAGCGGCTCAACCAGCCCCCCGCCGATCGGCAGGGTGATGCCGCCGCTGCCACTCGCCGCCAGGCCGGCCACCTGGTCGAGCTGCACCTGGCGCATCCGCATCGGTGGATCAACGGGACCGAGGTTCAGCTGCAGGGTGGCCTGATCGGTGAACTCGGCATTGGCCGCCACCACCACATCGGTGGCGGCATAGGCGGCGGCGAGGCCTTCAGCTGCCACCAGGGCCCGGAACACCGGGCCGCTGCAGACCCGCAGGTCGCCGGATCGTTGCCGCTGCTGAAGTTCGGATTCGCTGCGGGGCTCCAGGGTCATCGAAGGCCAGGGTCTGGGAGGGTGAGGAGAGCAGCGGCGGAAACGACCAGCCCGGGCTCGATTAACCTGGCAGAAGGCAGTGGGTTACGAGATGGCGGATCCAGCAGGGCCCGGTGAATCGGACGGGCGGATCATCCAGACCGACCTTCGCATCGAAATGTCGCGCTCCTACCTGGAGTACGCGATGAGCGTGATCGTGGGCCGGGCCCTGCCCGACGCTCGCGACGGATTGAAACCGGTGCATCGCCGCATCCTCTACGCCATGTATGAGCTGGGGCTCACCAGCGACCGCCCCTACCGCAAATGCGCCCGGGTGGTGGGGGAAGTGCTCGGCAAGTACCACCCCCATGGCGACACAGCGGTCTACGACGCCCTGGTGCGCATGGCCCAGGACTTCTCGATGCGGATGCCGCTGATCGACGGACACGGCAATTTCGGTTCTGTGGACAACGATCCGCCGGCCGCCATGCGCTACACCGAGTCGCGACTGCAGGCCCTCACCACCGACAGCCTGCTGGAGGACATCGAAGCGGAAACCGTCGATTTCATCGACAACTTCGACGGCTCCCAGCAGGAACCCACCGTGATGCCGGCTCGGGTGCCGCACCTGCTGCTCAACGGCTCCTCCGGCATCGCCGTGGGAATGGCCACCAACATCCCGCCCCACAATCTCACCGAGCTGATCACCGGGTTGCTCGCCCTGATCGCCGATCCCGAAATCGAGGATCGCGCCTTGATGGCGATCATTCCAGGGCCTGATTTCCCGACCGGTGGCCAGATTCTCGGCCGCAGCGGCATCCGCGAAACCTATGCCACCGGTCGGGGTTCGATCACGATGCGGGGTGTGGCCTCGATCGAAACCATTGAAGTCACCGGACGTCCCGACCGGGATGCGGTGATCATCACCGAACTTCCTTATCAGACCAACAAGGCGGCGCTGATCGAGCGCATCGCTGAAATGGTCAACGACAAGAAGCTCGATGGCATTTCGGATATCCGCGATGAAAGCGACCGCGACGGCATGCGGATCGTGATCGAGCTGCGCCGCGATGCCTACCCCCAGGTGGTGCTCAACAATCTGTTCAAACTCACGCCGCTGCAATCCAACTTCAGCGCTCACATGCTGGCGCTGGTCAACAGCGAGCCCGTGCTGCTCAACCTGCGCAGGATGTTGCAGGTGTTTCTCACCTTCAGGATTGAAACGATCGAGCGGCGCACCCGCTATCTGCTGCGCAAGGCCGAAGAGCGTGATCACATCCTGCTCGGCCTGCTGCTCGCCCTCGACCAGCTCGATCCGATCATTGCCCTGATTCGCTCCGCCGCCGACGCCGCCACGGCCCGGCAGCAACTCCAGGAGCGCCACGGGCTCAGCGAGATCCAGGCAGATGCCATCCTGCAGATGCAGCTGCGGCGGCTGACGGCCCTGGAGGCCGACAAGATCCGCCTGGAACATGAGGATCTTGTCGCCAAGATCGCCGACTACCAGGACATCCTCGGCCGCCGCGAGCGGGTGCTTGGCCTGATCGAAGGCGAACTGCAGAAACTGCGCGAGCGCTACGACTCACCCCGTCGCACCGAAATCCTCGATCTCGAGGGCGGCCTTGAAGACATCGATCTGATCGCCAACGAACGCTCGGTGGTGCTGCTCACCGAAAACGGCTATCTCAAGCGGATGCCGGTGAGCGAATTCGAAGCCACCAGCCGCGGCACCCGCGGCAAATCAGGCACCCGCAGCCAGGGCGAGGAAGCCGTGCGGCTGTTCATCAGCTGCAACGACCACGACACCCTGTTGTTGTTCAGCGACCGCGGCGTGGTCTATGCCGTGCCTGCCTATCGCGTTCCGGTGGCCAGTCGGACCGCCAAGGGCACCCCCGTGGTGCAGTTGCTGCCGATTCCCCGCGAAGAACAGATCACCTCCGTGCTGGCGGTGAGTGCCTTCGAAGACAATGTGCAGCTGCTGATGCTCACCAGCGGCGGCTACATCAAACGCACCCGCCTCTCCGCCTTCGCCAACATCCGCTCCAACGGGCTGATCGCGATCGCTCTGGAGGAGGGCGATTCCTTGCGTTGGGTGCGGCTGGCCGTCCCAGGCGACAGCGTGCTGATCGGCTCGCTCAAGGGCATGACGATCCACTTCCGTCTGATTGACGCGGAGCTGCGCCCCCTCGGCCGCACGGCCCGGGGTGTGCGGGCGATGGCGCTCCGGCCAGCTGATCAGCTGGTGAGCATGGATGTGCTGCCGGCCGAGCTGGCCGATCAGATCGCCAGCAGCGAGGCCGAAACCGCCGATGAGGAAACTGACAGCGAGGAGGTTGCCGCCAGCGAGGGACCCTGGGTTCTGGTTGCCTCAGCCAGCGGCCTTGGCAAACGGGTGCCCGTGAACCAGTTCCGGCTGCAGCGGCGGGCGGGCCTGGGCCTGCGGGCGATCAAGTTCCGCCGCCCCGGTGATGTGCTGGTGGGCCTCAAGGTGCTCGGCGCCGGCGAGGAATTGCTGTTGGTCAGCGAGCGGGGTGTGATCGTGCGGATGCCCTCCGATGCGATCCCGCAGCAGTCCCGTGCCGCCACAGGGGTCCGGCTGCAGAAACTTGACAGCGGCGATCGCCTCAGCGAAGTGGTGCTGATCCCACCTGCCCTGACCAGCGATGGGGAACCGACCGATCCAGAGGCGGCCGAGGAGCCCGATGTCAGCCCCATTGCCTGAGGCAGCCAGTTGACCGCCGATGCCCTGGTGATCGGTTGCGGCCCTGCCGCCCTGGCCATCGCCTCCGCTCTCTGCGCTGAGGGCCTCGCCGTCGAGGCGCTGGCCGCCGTGGAACCGACCCGGGCCTGGCCAAACACCTACGGCGTCTGGGCCAGCGAGCTCGAAGCCGATGGGATCGACCACCTGCTGGAGCACCGCTGGTCCAACTGCGTCAGCTATTTCGGCGCCGAGCCGGTGGCCCACCAGCACGCCTATGGCCTGTTCGACAAGGCCAGGCTCCAGGCCCACTGGCTGGAGGGCTGCGCGCGGGGCGGCCTGCACTGGCACCGGGGCACGGCCGCATCGATTGTCCACGGTCCCCACAGCTCCTGCGTCACCACCAGGGAGGGCAAGGAGCACACGGCCCGGCTGGTGGTCGACACCAGTGGCCATCAGCCCGTGTTCGTGCAGCGTCCCAGCCTGGGTCCGGTGGCTTACCAGGCCGCCTACGGGATCGTCGGCCGCTTCCGTGGTGCTCCTGTGGATCCCGGCCAGTTCGTGCTGATGGATTTCCGCTCGGATCACCTGAGCGACCTGGAGCGGCAAACGGAGCCCCCCACCTTCCTCTACGCCATGGACCTGGGCGATGGGGTGTTCTTTGTCGAGGAAACCTCCCTGGCCCTGGCACCGGCTTTTCCACCGGAGCAACTGAAGCGCCGCCTGCAGCAACGGCTTAACTTCCGGGGTGTGGCGATCGAGACGATCGAAGCGGAGGAGCACTGCCTGTTCCCGATGAACCTGCCCCTGCCGGATCTGCAGCAGCGGGTGGTGGGATTCGGCGGTGCGGCCAGCATGGTTCACCCCGCCTCGGGATACCTGGTGGGGTCGCTGCTGCGCCGGGCGCCGGGCGTGGCGAAGGCGATCGCCATGGCGCTGAACGTCCCCGACTCCGGCGCCGAACAGGTGGCTCAGGCGGCCTGGTCAGCGGTCTGGCCGGCCGATCTGGTACGCAAACGGGCGCTGTATCAATTCGGGCTGGAGAAGTTGATGCGTTTCTCGGAACCGCAGCTGCGCCAGTTCTTCGCCACCTTCTTCGATCTGCCGCTGCACCAGTGGCATGGCTTCCTGGCGAACAGCCTCACGGTTCCCGAGCTCACCCTGGCCATGCTGCGTTTGTTCGCCCAGGCGCCGAACCCGGTGCGCTGGGGGCTGATGCGGCAGCAGGGCAAGGAAGTGGAGCTGTTGTGGCGCGTGCTGGCCGGCTGATGCCAGCAGCGAGGCTCAGCGGTACACCAGAACCGGCAGGGAGGCTTTGGTGATCACCCGCTGGGTCTGACTGCCCAGCAGGAGTGCGGAGAGGCCTCGTCGGCCATGGGACGACATGAAGATCAGATCGGGCCGGTGCTGTTCGGCAGCGGCCAGGATCGCTTCGGCAGGGAGATCGTCAACGACCCCATCAGCCGTGGCGGCGACACCCGCCGCTTTCGCCACCTCCAGGGCCTGCCCCAGAATCTGATCGGAGCTTTCCTTTGCCGCGTTGATCAGATCCTGCAGGGTGTCGGGGTTGATCAGCTCGCCGACGCCGTAGATCGAAATCGGAACGTTCGAGCGGGCATGGAAGAAGGTGATCCGCGCTCCCCGTTCCCTGGCGAAGGCCACCGCTCCGTCCACGGCTCTGAGCGACTGCGGGGAGCCATCGATGGGAACCAGCAGATGCTCAAACATGGCCCCATCTCACCGCTCCAGCCAGCAGCGTACCCCCGGCGATCGGGCACTCCGGCGATTCAGCCAGCCAACCACCAGCGGCGGCTGAAACCGGTGCGCCCGATCCCGATCAGACGGCACCCACCAGGCTCGAGGACCAGTCGGCCGTGTTCAGCAGCGGGAACAGGCCGTCCTCCTTCTCCAGCGCCACCAGCCAACCGAGGGGGAAGGGCTGGTCGGATTCGATGGCATGGAGCAGCCGCCAGAACCGATCCAGGTGGGTTCGGATCCGGTCCCGGGCCAGGTCGGTGGTGGTGCCGGCCCGGAGAATGAAACTCCAGTCGGAGGACTGGGCCAGCAGAAGCTCCCGCCCCGCCTGGGTCAGCATCCGCCGCTGCTCTTTCGTCGCCACCCCTTCGTTGACGCGACGCACCATCGCCGCTGAAGCCCGATCCCATTCCGGCACCACCCAGGCGTTGGTTTCATTGAGCCAGTAATGGTGATATCCCCCTTGTCCCCAGCTGGAGGGGGAAGGTCGGCAGATCTGCAGGGCATGGGGTTCCTGAAGCACCGCCCGCAGGGTGGTGAAGCTGAGGCCCGCAGCCGGGGCCTGGCGGAACAACTCCTCCAGGAAGACAGGTCCCTCGTACCACCAGTGACCGAACAGCTCGGCGTCGAACGGGGCCACCAGCAGCGGCGGTCTGTCCATGACCGGCGTCAGGCCTTCCAGCTCCCGGACCCGCTGGCCGAGGTAGTCGGCAGCGTGTTCACCGGCCCGCCTGGCTGCCATGGCGGGGTCGTAGGGCTGCTTCCGCTCCAGGGGGCAGTCCTGAGCGGTGACCCGGTGCAGCTTGAGCGCGATCGGGCGAGGGGAAGGGATTCCGGCGGCTTCGAGCTGGGAGATCGGCAGATCCCAGCCAAGATCGCGGTGGAACTCCCGGTACACCCCATCCCCGGGGTAACCGTGGCTGGCCGACCAGACCGGCAACGTGGCATTGCTGTCACGGGCGAAGAACGCCACCCCGGCCGGCGAACAGATCGGTGCGTACACCCCGTAGCGGGGGCGAGGCAGACCGTGAAGCAGACCATGGGCATCCAGCACCGCGTAGCGCAGGCCGCAGCTCAGCAGCAGCTGATCAAGACCTTCGTAGTAGGCGCACTCCGGAAGCCAGAGGCCGAGCGGCCGCTCACCCAGCAGGCGCTCGTGCTCCCGAACGGCGGTCAGAAGCTGGGCCTGGACCGCTTCCGGCGTCTGCCGCAGCAGCGGCAGGTAGCCATGGGTGGCGGCGCAGGTGAGCAGGTCGAGCACACCAGCCTGCTGAAGCAGACGGAAACGGCGCAACAGATCCCCGGCCTGGCTGGACCAGTCGCTCTGGGCCTGCTCCAGCTGACGGCCCAGGGCCTCTGCCGCTGGGAGATGAACGGGCGGCACCTTGACCAGCAGACTCCGCCGCTGCTCCAGCCAGGCAGGGAAGCGGCGATGCAGATCCGGGTCGCTCAGCAGCGAAAGCAGGGTGGGCGAGAGCCCGAGACTGAGCCTAGGCAGCTGCTGGGCATCGGCCTGGCTGCACTCGAGCAGACGCAGCAAAGGCAGATAGCACTCCAGCAGGGCCTGAAAGAACCAGTCCTGCTCCAGGGAGCCCGGCTGACTGCTGCGAACGTAAGGGAGGTGGGCGTGGAGGACGAGGGCCAGCGAGCCGTTGATCGTCCCGGATCGATCCATCAGTTGATCTTACGGGCCGGAGTTGGGAGGATTCTCAGCAACCAGTCACATCCGGTCGAATCTTCTCAACCTGTTCCTGCCCCAACCACCCCGACCGATTTTTAGGGTTGTGGCCATGGGAATGGAAAAAATCCGACGGTGCCTTGTTGTCGATGGGCATGGCATGTTCTATGCCCAGCAGAAGCTGGGCTGGTTCTTCGACCCCCGCCATCTGATCGAGTTCGCCAGCCGTGATCCAGGCGTGGATCTGAGCAGTGCCTTCTGGTATGCGGGTCTGAAGGATGCCGGCGATCAGCGTCCCTTTCGTGATGCCCTGACCAGCCTCGGCTTCACGGTCCGAACCAAGCCTCTGCGCGAGTTCGGCACTGACCCGGAGCTACGCCAGTTCGGGCGGGCCAACCTGGACGTGGAGATCTGCCTCGACCTGATGGCCGTGGCCCACCGAACCGATGAGGTCTGGCTGATGAGCGGCAGCCGCGACCTGGAGCGCCTGGTTGAGACGCAGCGCAGCCTTGGCCTCAAGACCGTCCTGTTCAACGCTGAAAGCCTGGCCCCCCGGGAACTGCGCAACGCCGCTGATCAGTTTGTCGACCTCAACCAACTCCGCCCGATCCTCGAGAAATCGGAAGCGCTCCGACCCCATGACCCGTCACGGGCTGAGTCGTTGCGCAACCTGCCGGGCACTCCCGAACCACCCCGCCGCGAGGTCGTGATCGCCCCCTCGGCCTAGAGTGGCTCCAACTCATAGTCAATTCGAGTTGCAGCGGTCATGGCCAGCGATCCCGGCCGGGTTCTGATCTTCGACACCACGCTCCGTGACGGGGAGCAATCCCCTGGGGCCAGCCTCAACCTGGAAGAGAAACTGGCGATCGCCCACCAGCTCGCCCGGCTGCGGGTCGACGTGATCGAAGCGGGTTTTCCCTTTGCCAGTGCCGGCGATTTCAATGCCGTCCAGCGGATTGCCGCCTCGGTGGGCACCCCTGAAGGGCCGGTGATCTGTGGCCTGGCCCGCGCCACCCCCGGCGACATCAAGGCCTGCGCCGAAGCCGTGGCCCCCGCTGCCCGTCGCCGCATTCACACCTTCATCGCCACCAGCGACATTCATCTGGAGCACAAGCTGCGCAAGAGCCGCCCCGAAGTGGTGGCGATCGCCGCCGAAATGGTGGCCTATGCCCGCTCCTTCGTCGACGACGTGGAATTCTCCTGCGAGGACGCCGGCCGCAGCGACCCCGACTATCTCTATGAAGTGATCGAGGCCGCCATCAGGGCCGGCGCCACCACGATCAACATTCCCGACACGGTCGGCTACACCACACCGGCCGAGTTCGGAGCCCTGATCGCCGGCATCGATCGGCACGTGCCCAACATCGATCAGGCGGTGATCTCCGTCCACGGTCACAACGATCTCGGCCTGGCCGTGGCCAACTTCCTGGAGGCCGTCAAGAACGGCGCCCGCCAGCTGGAGTGCACGATCAACGGCATCGGCGAGCGGGCCGGCAACGCCTCGCTCGAGGAGCTGGTGATGGCGCTGCACGTGCGCCGCAGTTATTTCAACCCGTTCCTGCGTCGTCCCGCCGCCAGCACCGAGCCGCTCACCGGCGTGCGCACCGAGGAGATCGCCAAAACCTCCCGGCTTGTCTCCAACCTCACCGGCATGGTGGTGCAGCCGAACAAGGCGATCGTGGGTGCCAATGCCTTCGCCCATGAATCAGGCATCCACCAGGACGGTGTGCTCAAGAACCGCCTCACCTACGAAATCATCGATGCCCGCACGATCGGGCTCACCGACACCCGCCTCTCCCTGGGCAAGCTGAGCGGTCGAAGCGCCTTCCGGGTGCGGCTGGAGGAACTCGGTTACACCCTGGAGCGCAGCGACCTTGATGACGCCTTCGCCCGCTTCAAGGAACTGGCCGACCGCAAGCGGGAGATCACCGACCGGGATCTGGAGGCGATTGTGAGCGAGCAGGCCCAGCAGCCAGAAGCCCGCTACACCCTCAAGCTGGTGCAGGTGAGCACCGGCACCAACCTGCAGCCCACCGCAACCGTCACCCTGATCAGCTCCGATGGCGCCGAGCGCACCGGGGCGGCGATCGGCACCGGGCCGGTGGATGCTGTCTGCCGGGCGCTCAACTCCCTGGCAAGGGTGCCCAATGAGCTGGTGGAGTTCAGCGTGAAGTCGGTCACCGAGGGGATCGACGCCATGGGCGAAGTGACGATCCGGCTGCGCCACCAGGGGGTGCTCTACTCCGGCCACGCCGCTGACACCGACATCGTGGTGGCGGCGGCCCAGGCCTTCGTTCATGCCCTCAACCGACTGGTGCAGGGAACGGAGCGCCCACCGCTGCATCCCCAGCTGGCCCCGCTGCCGGTGGGTGATCTTCCCCTGGCCGAGCGGCCCCGGGTCTGAGGGCGCTCGGCCAGGGGTCCCATGACGCTTCTCGCCGTCTACACCACCGTCGGCAATCTGGACGACGCCCGTTCCCTGGCGAAGCTGGCCATCGACGCAAGGTTGGCGGCCTGCGTGCAGCTGGAGCAGATCGAGAGCTTCTTTGCCTGGAAGGGAACGACGGAACACGAATCAGAGATCCGGATTCTGTTCAAAACCAGCCCAGATCACTACACCGCGCTTCACGACACCCTGCTGAACCATCATCCCTACGAAACCCCGGCGATCTATGCCGTCGAAACCACTGAGGTCAACAGCTCCTATGCCGAATGGGTGCAGGCCTGCCTGGGCTGATCACGATCGGCCCGGCGCGGGGTCGCCGCGGCAAGCCATCAGCCATCCTTCGCCACCGTGAGCGACTGCGGCAGGGGGGCCGTCAGGTCAAGGTCATGCCCCTGCCCCTCACTTCGGATCAGCAGCCGGTGCGCATGCAGGTGGTAGCCCCCCTCCCCCGGCAACCCCTCAACCCGTGCCCCGCCGCCAGGGAGATAGAGCGGATCGCCCAACAGCGGTGCCCCGAGGCTGGCCAGGTGGATACGGATCTGGTGGGGCCGGCCGGAGTGGATCGTCACCTCGACCCGGTCGCCATCGGCGCGGCGCTCCAGCAGCCGGACGACACTGCGGGCCGCCAGGGCACCGGGGGAATCCGCTGAAGCGGCACACCAGACCTCACCCAACAGCGGGTGAGGCCTGCGACCGATCGCCGTGCTGACCTCCAGCCACTCTCCCGGCTCAAGCGGGAGGGCGGCGGGCACCGTCAGGGCGCGGTAGATCTTCCGGCAGGGCTGCCCGCCGTCGCCCGGACCACTGGCCGGGCTGGCCGTGGTCTGCCGCAGCCGGGCACTCAGCCAGGCTCGGGTGGCCTGCTGACGGGCGCAGACCAACAGCCCGGAGGTGAATCGCCCCAACCGGTGCACGGGCCTGGGCACGCCGCCGCCACGCTCCACCCACCGGCGCTCCAGCATCCGTTGCAGTGTGTGTTCCAGATAGCCCCCCGCCGGCACCACCGGCAGGCCACTGGGCTTGTTGATCACGTGCAGGTCACCGTCATCGAACACCGTGCACCAGTGCTCCGGTACCGGCGGCTCCTCCCAGGGGGGGCGATCCCACTCCAATCTGTCGCCGGTGGCGAGGCGGCGATCCACCAGGAGCCGCTGGCCGTTCCAGCGGATCTCACCAGCCGCCAGGCGCGCCTGCCAGAGCGCCTGGCTGGAATGGCGGTAACGACCGGCGTAGTAAGCGCACAGGCTCCTGCCTGCATCACCCGGAGCGATTCGGTCGCGGTAGCTCCAGCCGTTGTTGAGGCCGGCCGGCAGCCAACCCGGTGGACAGGGGCACCCGGGCGGCCAGCTAGACAACCAGTCCGTTCTCCAGGGCGTAACGCACCAGCTCGGTGCGGCTGGTGGTGCCGGTCTTGATGAACAGCCGGCTCACATACTTCTCGACATTGCGGATCGAGGTTTCCAGCTGCCTGGCGATCTCCTTGTTCATCAACCCCTCGGCCACCAGCTGCAGCACGCTGGCCTCGCGGGGGGTGAATTCATGGTGAACGGGAGCGACCGCCTTCTTGCCGCCGCCGAGTTGCAGAAGCGAGCGGATCTCGGTGATCTGCCTGGCCATCTGGCCGATGTCGGCGTCGGCATAGCGGGCCGCTTCAGCCAGCAGACGCTCCTGACGGCGCACCACATTGCGCACCCGCGCCACCAGCTCATCCGGATCGAAGGGCTTGGGGATGTAGTCGTCGACGCCGGCCTGGAAACCCTCGATCCGATCGGCCGTCATCCCCTTGGCCGTGAGGAAGATCACCGGGGTGCCTCCCAGCCGTTCATCGGCCCGCAGCCGCCGCAACAATTCGTAGCCGTCACAGCGGGGCATCATCACGTCGCTGATCACCAGATCAGGCAGCAACTCCTGGGCAGCGGCCCAGCCCTGATCACCATCGGCAGCGGTGCTGACCGCAAACCCTTCCTCCTCCAGGTAGGCCTGGACGGCATTGCGCAGACCGGGCTCGTCATCGACCAGCAGCAGGCGGGGCGGCGCCGGCGGGGCGGTCGGCTGATCATCGGCGGCGCTGGCCGCGGTGGCAGGGAGGTCTTGACTCATGAACCCAGCTGTGATGGGGGCAATCTATCCAGCCCGGTTCAGCGGAGGCCGCCAGGCAGGATCACCTCCCGCTCAACCCGAAACCCGCTGTAGCCGAGCTGCAGAGCCAGGGGCCTGAGACCGGCCGGATCCTTGCCGGCCTGCTCCGGGAAACAGGTGGCCCACCAGACCAGATGGTCGATGCGGTTGGCGGAGGAGATGGCGCCGCCTGGATTGAGTTCCCGCAGGATCAGGTGACGACCGTCGTTGGTGACCCGGGTCGGCGACGCGGTGGAGCAGCGGATCGTTTCGCTGCGCACCTTCACGTCATTGGGCAGCTCCTCCCAGACCTTGATCCGCATCAGGCCGGGCTCGGCAGGGTCGGCTGTGATCCCGTACACCCCAAGGGCCTGGGGGCCGCCGGGAATGGTGCGCTCGAACAGCAGAGCCATCCCCGGCGGCCTGTTCTCGGAAGGGATGCGGACCTCTGCCCCCTGGCCATGGGCTGCCGAAGCGGAGATCAGCAGGAGGCAGGCAACCAGCACGGATCGAGTCATGGCCAGGGGGACAGGTCCGTTCAGAATCCGTGATCTGAAGCCTGGCGCGGCTCGCAGCGATCCGCCGTCACAACTGGCGGCTCCAGGCCAGCCAGCGGTCCCGCTGCTACAAGGGAAGCTGGGGTGTGGAACCTTCCATCCCGACGACACCGCCCCCGCCGAGCCTGTGAGGATCCCCTACCTGGACTACCAGGCCACCACCCCCTGCGCGCCGGAGGTGGTGGAGGCGATGGAGCCCTACTGGAGCGAGCTGTTCGCCAACCCGTCGAGCCGCCTGCACCGGCCTGGGCTGGAGGCGGCCACGGCGGTGGAGCAGGCCCGCGAGCAGCTGGCGGCACAGCTGGGAGTTGCCAGCGGGCGACTGGTGTTCACCAGCGGCGCCACCGAAGCCAACAATCTGGCCATCAAGGGGCTGGCGGAAGCCCGGCAGCATCTGGGCCGCCACCTGATCACCGTGGCCACGGAGCACAAGGCGGTGCTCGACACCATGCGCGCCCTGGAGCGCCGCGGCTTCAGTCTCACCGTGCTGCCGGTGGGCCGCGATGGCCTGCTCGATCTGGGCGATCTGGTGGCCGCTTTCCGCCACGACACCATCCTGGTGAGCGTGATGGCCGCCAACAATGAGATCGGTGTACTCCAGCCCCTGGCGGCGATCGGCTCGCTCTGCCGGGCCAGCGGCGTGATTTTTCACTGCGATGCCGCCCAGGCCTTCGGCCACCTGCCCTTGGTTCCAGGCGATCTGAGCATCGATCTGCTCAGCTTCAGCGCCCACAAGTTCTACGGACCCAAGGGCATCGGTGCCCTCGTGGTGCGCGAAGGGATCAGCCTCGAACCTCAGCAGCACGGCGGCGGCCAGGAAGGGGGGCTGCGGGCCGGCACCCTGGCGGTGCCACTGATCGTGGGCATGGCCAGGGCCGCCGCCCTGGCCCTCGCCGACCGGGAGGAGCGCGAGGAGCGGCTCGGCGCCCTGCGGCAGCGGCTGGTCAGCGGCCTGCGGGCGATCGATGGCGTGGCGGTGAACGGCAGCCTCGAGCAGCGCCTGGCCCACAACCTCAATGTGCGCATCGCCGGGGTGGATGGCAACCGGCTGCACAGCCTGCTGCGGCGCCGCCTGGCGGTGAGCGGCGGCTCGGCCTGCAGCGCCGGCAGCCCCTCCCATGTGCTGGCCGCCCTGGGGCTGGACCGCGCCGCGGCGGCGGCTTCGGTGCGCTTCGGGCTTGGCCGGGGCACCACAACAGCCGAGATCGATCAGGCGATCGAGGTGGTGGCTGATGCGGTGCGGGAGCTCAGGATGCCCGCGGCGGCCATAGCAGCGGGCACGGCGGACGCTCCAGCCGAGCAGCTCAGAGCCCCAGCAGCCTGCTGAGCAGAACGAACCCAACCACCCCCAGCAGCGCCAACAGGAACTGAGCCACTCGGCTCACCAGCATTCCGGCCACCACTGCCAGCCCCACCAGCAACGAACGGCGTAGACGCTCCAGCCCCAACGGCCCCAGCGCTGACGAGGCCGAGACCAGCTCCCCGAGGGTGGCACCGACGAGGGGCCCCACCAGGGCGCCCAGCAGCGGGCCTCCGAAGGGAAGGGCCGGCAACAGCCCCAGCACCCCGACCAGCAGCCCGAGGCCGGCCCCGAGATAGGCCCAGCGGGTGGCCTGCAGGCGAGCGGCTCCGAGCAGCACACCGAGAGCCTCGGCTCCCCAGCCCAGCAGCAGGATCAGGCAGGCCAGCAGCAGGGCGGGCCAGGCGCTGCTCCAGCCCGCCGCCCACACCCACAGCCCGGCCCCGAGCGGCAGGAAGATCAGCCCCGGCAGCACGGGCAGCAAGGTGCCGGGAATCGCCACCAGCTGGAGCGCCAGCGCCAGCCACCAGAGCACATCCTGTTGGCTCATCCGCTCAATCATGTACCTGGGGATCATCAGCCTGATCGTGCCCCAGTGAGGCCATGCCCTTGGTGATCTCCACCCGAAACCACCGGCTGAACGGAAGAGTTGGCGGAGCCCACCCGGCCAGGACCGGATCTCGCTAAGACAGCTGACAGGGGCGCTCAACAGTCGCATGATGGCCAGAGAAACGGACCAAGCTGCTGATGGCCGCCGAATCGCTTCGATGACGGATCTTTCTCCCAGCGACAGGGGCCTCAGCCGACGCGATGCGCTTCAGGCCGGAGCCCTCTCCGCCCTGGGCCTGCTGGTGGCGGGTGTGCAACCCGCCGCAGCGGTGGAGACCCCCACATCAGGCGTTGGCGAGGGCGCCAAGAAGGGATCAGGTGACAGGCTCGCGCCGGATCAGGGCGTAAGGGTCACCGATCGCCCGAGGGACTATGCCACACCAAAAAGCCTGAAAGTTGATCGAGAGATCATCAATTTCAGTGATATTCCCTTTCAGCTCAATGGCTACACATTAGGCCGCCACATCGTGGTGATGCCTCAGAAGATGGGCGGTGGCGTGAATTTGATCGATCTTGGCAGTGGACGTGCACTGGCTTCTCTGTGGTATTGGAATTATGGTGATTACAACCCAATCAGCCATCACATCCAGGCCTTCCCAAGCGCCAATCCCTACCAGGAGTTCGAGTTCATCAACAGCTGCCAGGGGGGCATGAATTCTCTCATCTATGGGATGCCAACGGCGGTAACCGATCCGCCACCCGGCTTCAATATGTACCGGGTTCGCTTCAACGGAGATGTGTTGGAACTGGAGGAGAACATTGCCGAAACCACCGGCCTCGGCCTAGGTGTGCACACCACCATCCGCCCTTCCGACGCCAAGAGCTACTGCATCTCCGATGGGCAGAAGGACATCTTCGCCTGGTTCGATCGTGCCTCCACGCGTGTGCTGCAGGCGTTCCGCTACGACTGGCAGGGCAACGCAGCGAACCTTGCCGATTGCTGGACGGGAGGTGGAACTCTGCTGATCCGCCGCATCAAGCCAGACCCAGCCACGGGCCTGTTCGATCTGCGCGGCACGAAAGGCCTCAAGATCAACTGGGAGATGGTTCCGATGGGCGAGCTTTTCGTGCCCGAGGGCCAGATCCCCGGTCCCAACGTCCGCGCCCTCACCGGCGCCGATGCTTTCGTGTGGCATCCCGAGGGCCGGTGGGGGGCGGAGATCATCCGGATGCTCGGCGGCTGCGTCATTCACGACAGCCACAACAGCATGACGCCGGTGGCTTATTGCTGTTTCCCCAGCCAGTCGCCCGACACCTATCCCGTGGAGCAGGTGGATGAGGACACCTGGAGGGTGGTGATCGACCGGGTGTATTCCCCTGGCCATGAACTCGGCTTCACGCCGGATGGCAACCATCTGGTGATGATGAACAACGGGCTGGAAAACAGCGTGGGCATCTTCGACAGTTCCGATCCTGATCCCAGCCAGTGGCGCAAGATCCGGCAGATCATCGATCCCACCTGGGGCAAGCGTTACCCGAGCCCCTTCCATATGGCGTTCACACCCGACAGCAAGAAGATGTATGTGGTGGTGCTGAATCCGGCGCCGGGTCGCAGCGGCATCATGGTGGTGGACACCGCCACATGGACCCCGATCAAAGAGCTGCAGAACATCACCCAGGACATGCAGTCCTGCACGGTCACCCCCGACGGCAAGTTCCTGCTGGTGGCCGTAGGCGGTTTCCAGCGGTATGCCTCCGGCCTCTTTGTGCTCGACATCGCCAAGGATGAACCGGTGGGCTTCATCCCCAATCCCGGTGGTCACCACGACCTCACCCTGGTGCCCACCAGCGTGGAGCAGCTGCGCTTCTCCCGCTCCTGCGCGATGTGAACGCCGGCTTCCGCACCCTTTGCCGCCTGGCCCTGAGCAACGTCACGCGCCGACCGTTGCGGTCGGGGTTGCTGGCCGTGGCCGTCGCACTGGCCGCTGGCCTCAGTTTTCTCACCGTGGTCCTGCTGGGATCCCTGGAGCAGTCGCTGGAAAGCAGCTTCTCCAGGCTGGGGGCCGATCTCCTGGTGGTGCGCCAGGGTGCCACGGTGAACCTCACCCAGGCGCTCCTGGCCGTCCAACCGGAGGCGCCCCCCCTCAGCCCGGCCACGCTGGGGCAGGCCGCCATGAGCGAACGGGCCGTGCGGATCAGCCCTCAGCGTGCTGTGCGCGGCGGCGAGCGCCTAGCGCTGGAGGCCGGACTTGCCTCGCACACGAGCCTGCCGCTGTACGGCATCGACCCCCAGCGGGACACCACCGTGATCCCCTGGCTGGAGAGCAGCCGTGGGATCGACTTCCAGGACGGCCAGGTGATCCTGGGATCCAGTGTCCGCGGCCGTCTGGGTGATCGGCTGCAGCTTCTCGGACTGACCTTCCAGATCCACGGCCGCCTCGCCCCCACAGGCATCGCCTCCCATGAGAACGGCCTCTTCTTCACCCTGCACGACCTGGAGCAGCTCGTTCCCAGCCCCAGCCCCACGACGCTGGGGGTGAACGGCCTGCTGGTGCAGGCGCCGGAGGGGATGCCGATCGAGCGCCTGCGCTTCCGCCTGCTGGCCCAGCTCGAGGGCGTGCAGGTGGTGGGCAGCCGCACCTTGTTCGCCGTGGTGCGCCAGGCCGGCACCGCGATGACGGCCGTGCTGGTGCTGCTCAGCGTGATCCTGCTGCTGTGCTTCGCCCTGTTGCTCACGCTCATGTACGCCGGCATCGCCTCCGAGCGCCACCGGGAGATGGGCCTGCTGCTCAGCCTGGGGGCTCTGCCTCACCAGGTGATGGGGCTCCTGGTGGGCGAGGCGAGCCTGATCTGCGGCAGCGGCGGCGGTCTCGGTCTGGGGGCCGCTGCCCTGATCGGCCCGCCCATCCGCAGGCTGCTGGGGCATCGGCTGGCGATCAGCGGGCTTTCGCTTCACTGGCCTGCGGCGGCGGCGCAGGGATCTCTGGCTGCGGGGCTGTGGGTGCTGGTCACGGGCATCGGCGCCCTGGCGGCGGCCCTGGCGATGGCCCCCGTGCTTCGACGCGACCCCCTGGAGCTGGTGCAGGACGATGGCTGAGCCGTTGCTGCGGGCCGAGGGGTTGCAGCGCTGGTTCGGCAGCGCCGGCGTGCGTGAGGCCAGTCTGCAGTTGCAGGCCGGTGAGCGGGTGGCGATCCTGGGACGCTCCGGATCGGGGAAGTCGACCCTGCTGGCCATGCTGGCGGGCCTGAGCCGGCCCGATGCCGGCAGGATCGAATTGGGAATCGACCTGGGTGGCCACCAAGGGCACGCTGCTCCCCTCGACCTCTGGCGCCTGCCGGCCGCGGCGCGTTGCCGGCTGCGGCGGGGGCCACTGGGCTTCGTGAGCCAGTTCACCAGCCTGCTGCCGACCCTTTCGACCCTGGAGAACCTGCTCCTGCCAGGCCAGCTGGATGACCAGCGCAGGAGCTCCGAGCTGCTGACCGATGCGCAGAGCTGGCTGGAGGCCGTCGGTCTGGGCCAGCGCCGGGACACGCGGCCAGGTCAGCTATCCGGTGGCGAGATCCGCCGCGCCATCCTGGCCCGCGCACTGATGAACCGGCCCAGCCTGCTGCTCGCCGACGAACCCACCAGCAACCTGGACGGCCGCAGCGAGCTGGAGATGATGGGCCTGCTGGAGTCGCTGTGTGCACGCTCTGGCACGGCCCTGCTGATCGTGACCCACAGCGAGGCTGTGGCCCGCCGCTGCGACCGCTGGCTCGAACTGGAGGCCGGAATCCTGGGGGATCCATCCGCGCAGGCCATGGCCGGATCGCCGCCGGTGCCCGCGGCGGTCCCGGCCAGCCGAAGCGAGGCCCTCCAGACGGGGCTCGTTCATCCAGAGCGGCGCCGCTTGTTGGCCGGGGCTCTGGCGGGTGGACTCTCGGTGCTGGCGGCCACGGCGCTTTGGCAAGCGCGGCAGCGGCAGCAGCTCAGCGCCAGACACCAGCGCGACCGGCTGCAGCGGCTGGCCTTCAGTGGCCTCTCCGCCGAACTCCTGGCCATGGAGAGAACCGGCGCAGGGGCCTACCAGGGCACGATCAGCGTCGAGAATCTCGCTGTCAGTGAGGCGCTCTACCTGCTGCCTCTCGACGTGCAGCTCTACATCCAGCAGGGGTCACGCTGGAACCCATTCCCCGCTCAGTGGCGCGAGAGCGAGCGCCGGGTGATGAAGGTGGAGGGGCAGAAGCTGCTGCGTTTCACCTTCGCCGACACGCCAGCGGAGCATGCCGAACTCGTGCCCGGTTACCTGCATGTGCGCATCGATGTGACCTACGCCATCGCCGACCGCCCCGATCCGGAGCCGATGCCGGTAGAGCGGCGCGACTCGTTCTTCGTGCATCTCCTGCCGCCCGAACCGGACATAGAAAAGGTTGCCCGCAACGGCTTTCCCGGCGCGCCACCGCTCTACATCCCCATGCCACCGCACTGAGACTGGGGCAGCCTCAACCGCGCCGCGCCACCCGCAGCTTGGCGGAGCGGCTGCGGGGATTGGCCTCCTGCTCCACCGCATCGGCCACCAGGGGCTTGCGGGTGATCCGCTCCAACCGGTCATCACCGAGAAACGCCATCTTGACGCGGCGGTCTTCGAGCGAATGGAAGCTGATCAGCGCCAGGAGACCGGCGGGGGCCAGCCAGTCAGGGGCACGGCTCAGCAGGGTCTCGAGTGCCTCCAGCTCGTCGTTGACGGCAATCCGCAGCGCCTGGAAGGTGCGGGTGGCGGGGTGCAGGCGGCCGCGCCGGGCGGCCGGTGGGTAGCAGCCCGCCACCAGGTAGGCGAGCGCGGCGGTGCCGCCACCGCCCGCCGCCCGGGCACCAGAACTCCAGGGGCGCTGCTCGACGATGCGGCGGGCGATGCGCCGCGACAGCCGCTCCTCGCCGTAGGAGTAGATCAGATCGGCGAGAGCCTTTTCCTCGAGGCGGTCGATCAGCTCAGCGGCGGTATCCCCCGTGCCGTTGTTCATGCGCATGTCGAGCGGCCCGTCGAGGCGGAAGCTGAAGCCGCGCTCCGCCACATCCAGCTGGGGGCTGCTCACCCCCAGATCGGCAAGCACCCCCTGGACGGGACCCTGGGGCTGGAAGGCGGCGAAATTGGTGGCGATCAGGCGCACCCGCGGCCCGAACGGCGCCAGCCGCGAAGCGGCGGCGGCCAGGGCGGTGGGGTCCTGATCCAGGCCGATCACCTGCAGATCGGGGTGGGCCTCCAGCAGCAGGGCGCTGTGGCCACCCCCACCCACCGTGGCATCAATCACGGTGGAGCCGGCGGGCAACGCCGCGAAAGCGGCCAGCACCGGCTCGGCCAGCACCGGCAGATGGTGGAAACCGGGCGTGATCTCTGGCGGCAAAGGCCCTTGTTGCAGCGATCCCTTCCTAAGATCCGACGATTCCGCCTGTCCCTCCCGGCGCCATGACGCAGCTCGAAACGCGCACCGAGCCGATGGTGGTGAACTTCGGGCCTCACCACCCTTCCATGCACGGGGTGTTGCGGCTGGTGGTCACCCTCGACGGCGAGGACGTGGTGGATTGCGAGCCGGTGATCGGCTACCTGCACCGCGGCATGGAGAAGATCGCCGAAAACCGCACGAACGTGATGTTCGTGCCCTACGTGAGCCGCTGGGACTACGCCGCCGGCATGTTCAACGAGGCGATCACGGTGAACGCCCCTGAGCGGCTGGCCGACATCCCGGTGCCGAAGCGGGCCAGCTACATCCGGGTGCTGATGCTGGAGCTCAACCGCATCGCCAACCACCTGCTCTGGCTTGGCCCCTTTCTGGCGGATGTGGGAGCCCAGACGCCATTTTTCTACATCTTTCGCGAACGGGAGATGATCTACGACCTCTGGGAAGCGGCCACCGGTCAGCGGCTGATCAACAACAACTATTTCCGCATCGGTGGCGTGGCGGCCGATCTTCCCTACGGCTGGCTGGAGAAATGCCTCGACTTCTGCGACTACTTCGGCCCGAAGATCGATGAATACGAAAAACTGATCACCAACAACCCGATCTTCAAGAAGCGGATTCAGGGTCTCGGTGTGATCAGCCGCGAAATGGCGATCAACTGGAGCCTCTCGGGGCCGATGCTGCGGGCTTCCGGCGTGCCCTGGGATCTGCGCAAAGTGGATCACTACGAGTGCTACGACGATTTCGAGTGGGACGTGGCAACCGCCAGCGAAGGGGATTGCTATGCCCGCTACCGGGTGCGGATCGAGGAGATGCGCCAGTCGCTGAAGATCCTCAAGCAGGCCGCCAAAGCCATCCCCGGTGGCCCCACCGAAAATCTGGAGGCCCGCCGAATGCTGGAAGGCAAAGGCGGAGAATCATCCGGTTTCGATTTTCAGTACATCGCCAAAAAAGTGGCTCCCACCTTCAAGATTCCCGGCGGAGAGCTCTACGCTCGGCTGGAATCCGGCAAAGGCGAACTCGGCGTTTTCATCATCGGCAACGACGACGTGACCCCCTGGCGCTGGAAGATCCGCGCCGCTGATTTCAACAATCTGCAGATCCTCCCTCATATTCTCACCGGCGCCAAGGTGGCCGACATCATGGCCATTCTCGGCTCGATCGATGTGATCATGGGTTCGGTGGACCGCTGAGAGGGCTTCGCCGGAACCGGTCTGTTTTTCTGAGCAGGCTGCAGGCTTCTGGCTATCTGGCCCCTGCCCTGCTCACCGGTTACCTGGGCCTGAAGGCTTTTCACCCCCTTCTGCCGGGGTTCAGTTGCCCCTTTCGGGCGATCAGCGGCATTCCCTGTCCCACCTGCTTCCTCACCCGATCCATCGCGGCCAGCCTGCGCGGTGACCTGGCTGAATCGCTGTCGCTTCATGCCCTCGGACCGATCGCCGCCGTTGGGCTGATCGTCTGGTCGGCGCAGGCCATCCACACCCGAAGGCTCGTGCCCAGGGGCCTGAAAACCTGGCATGGCGTGCTCGCTGCCGCCGTGCTGCTGGCCTACTGGCTGGCGCGGCTGGTCCTCACCTACGGCCTTGGCCTCAACGCTTTTGCCACGGGTTAAACCAACCAGGAAACACCTGGGAAGAAGCCTCCTGCCGGTTCAGAACGAGGGGCGGATCAGGCCTTTGTCGTAGGCGGCGTTCTGCACGTAGAAGGTGCTCACCGGAACAGCCACCAGCGCCCCCAGGCCACAGGTGAACAAGGTGATCGCCACGACGATCAGCCAGACGAGCAACTGCAGACCGGCGAAGGAGCGGCCCTCGGAGCTTCGGTAGACCACCTGAAACGAGGACGAGAAGGCCTCCAGAACGGGGGCCTCCGTGTTGAAGATCCTGTTCACGTAGATCGGGCCGGTCAGGGCGATGGCGATGCCGGGGAGGATGCAAAGAACCAGCCCAACTCCCATGGCGAAAGAGAACAGAAAGCCTGCAAGCAGATACCGCCAGGGCCGCCTGAGCAGGGTTTTGAAGGCTTGCCGCACGGTGATGATCTCACCGGTGGCGTAATGCATCGCCGGCACGGCGATCAACAGCACACCAACCAGGCTGGAGAGAATCGAGAAAGGGAGCTGGCCGATCTGTCCGAGCAAAAGGCCAATGGCTGCGGCGCTGTCCGTCTCGGCGCCACCGGCCGCGGCAAGGCCCAGCATCGAGGCGAGGAAATAAACTAAGGCGCCAAGGGCGCTGACGGCGATCGACACCACCCAGATCAACAGGATGGCTGGGAAGTGGGCCAGAAAGGCTGCCCAGGCTTTGTTGATCGAGGGCTGGCCAGGTTCGATGCGATGGTCGGTGCGTTCTTCCAATGCTCCTGTCACGAATGGGTTGAACAAGAACTCAAGATAGGTTGAATATCAACTTCAAAAAAATGGATCCCGCCTGTCGCAACAATGATTGGATCAAGCGACGACGGCCTGGGCGCGGGCAAGGGGCAGACTAGATTATGGAAAGCCTGAAGGTTTCCGCCTGGATGAATGGGTTAATCAGCACCAACCTCGACACAAACATTCATCCGTTGAGGCGGCCTCTTGAGCCCGGAAACACCTTGAGCGACGTCACTCCCTGGCTGGTGCTGGACCGCACCGTCCGCTTCGGCGACACCGATGCCGCTGGCGTGATGCACTTTCACCAACTGCTGCGCTGGTGCCACGAGGCCTATGAGGAAAGCCTGGAACGATTCGGCATTCCCGCTGCCGACCTGTTCCCCAGTCCGACCGGCAGCGTGGCTGTGGCACTGCCGATCATTCATTGCAGCGCCGATTTTCTGCGGCCGATCGTCTGTGGTGATCGCCTTCTGGTGCGGCTGACTCCCCAGCAGCTCGATCCGGGACGCTTCGAGGTGGGCTATTCCTTTCTGCGCGGCAGCGGCGAGGGTCAGGAAGTGGCGCGGGGCCTCACCCGACACCTGGCCATTGCCATCGGCAATCGGCGCCGTTGCCCCATGCCGGCCGCAATCGAGCGCTGGCTGCAGCAATCGGGCCTCCAGGCTGCAACGGGGGGGATGGCTGGTGTGGACTGAGGATCAGCCCGGATCAGCCACGCTCCAGAGAGCGGCTCAGGGGGCCGATCAAGGGGCGGTGGTCTCCTGGCTGTCACGCTGATCCAGCCAGACTCGCCAGCGATTCAGCTCCCATTTACCCAGGGGATTGCGCTCCAGTCCCGGGCAGGGGATCCAGCGCCAGGGTCGCTGGGGCGGGGGCAGGGCCAGCGCCGCTTCCATCAGTCGGTGGACCGCGCTCTCGCCGTTGTCCTGCGCCCGGAAGAGGGCCACGAGCCGCTCCCCCCACTCCGGATCGGCCACCGGCAGCAACAACAGCTCGCTGAGCTCAATTCCGGCTCGGTTCAACCGTGACCTGAGTTCCTGCTCCAGCCGGGCCGGGAAGACGGTCTCGCCGCCGCTCTGAATCGCACCATCGCTTCGCCCGAAAATCTGCAGCCCGCCCCCACCCAGCTGGCCCAGATCACCGCTGCGCCACCAGCCGCCTGGCCCGGCAAGCGGTTGCAGCCCCGATCCATCCGTCCTCAGCCAGCCGGGGCTGAGCCGGCCGGTGCGCACCTCGATGGCACCGGCAGCAGCCAGGCGAAGCTCCACATCGGCCAGGGCCTGACCGCACCCCTCCTGGCCCTCCAGAAACGCCTGGGGGGCCAGGGCCGCCACCATGGCCGCCGTTTCCGTGGCCCCGTAGCAGGGCGCCAGCCGGATCCCCACCTGTCGGGCCGCCGCCGCCAGGGAAGCGGCCAGGGGCGCGCCTCCCACCCAGATCACCTCAAAGCCCGCCAGCCACTCCACACCGATGGGATCGGCCATCAGCCGTTGCAGCTGGGTGGGCACCAGCGAGAGCAGGGCCTGACGGTCCGTCGGCAGGATCACCCGGGCGGCCAGTTCGCGGGGATGGCGCATCAACGCCGGGGAGAGCTCCTGCTGCGGCACCCCCCACTGGCGACTGCGCACCAGCGGCAGCAGGCCGCTGACATGGTGCAGCGGCAGGGGATTGAACAGGATCGTGCCGGCTGGATCGATCCCGATCGCGCGCAGCCAGGTGGCGCTCGCCGCCGCCGACTGGCGCAGGTGGTCGAGGGGCTGGAGGCACCAACGCCGTTCGCCGCTGCTGCCGCCACTGCCGATCAGCACCCCTGGACCCCAGGGCTGCCAAGGGTCGCCACACCTGGGCAAGACGCCCGCCAGGGCGGGTCGCTCCTCGGGCCTGGCCAGAGCCACCACGGCTCCCTCGCTCCAGAGCCGCTCCAGCTCCAAGGTCTGCTCGATTGGGGTGGCATCAGCAGAGCCGGGACCGCCTCCCCACCAGTGCACCGAAGCCGTCATCTCAGGCGGCCTCCCACACCAGCTCGGGGTCGCGGCTGACCAGGGGGCCGGCCGCCCCCCAGCCCGGGGCCAGGCCAGGGGCGGCCGGGGTGGGGCCTTCGGCCTGCAGAGCCGCCAGGTGATCGAGCCAGCGCCGGCCGATGCCGGTTTCAAAGGCCGTGCTGAGCATCAGCCTGGGAACTCCGGCTTGCAGCTGGGCCAGCAGCGGCCGCGGGTCGCCCTCCAGGGACGGCCGCCGCACCTGCCAGCCCCGCCAGTGGCGGCGCTGCTGCGGCCGCTCCCGCAGCGATTCATCCAGCGCCACCGGCAGCCGCGCCGCCAGCTGCTCCAGCCCGGCCTGATCCCCGGGCGCCAGTGGCTGCTCCAGCCACTGCAGGCGCGGTTCATCCACCAGTCGGCCGGCCCACCACCAGGCGGTGGCTCGATCCCAGCCGCCATTGGCATCGAGGCGCAGGCGGCTGCCGGCCGGCAGCCGCCCCAGCAGGTCCTCAAGCACCTGCCGCTCCAGCCCATCGGCGGCAGCCGCCACCTTCCACTTGCAGGTGAAGGGCAGCGCCGGGAAGTCCGCGGCGGGGCACCAGCGCGCCAGCGCCTGCTCCAGAGCAGCCGGGGCCCCTTCTCCCGCCGGCAGGAGCACGGCCGAAGGAGGCGCCGCCCGCCAGCCGCCAGCCGGGCCAGAAAGCCCTGGGGCCGCACCCACCAGCCCATCGGCTTCCGCCAGGGCCATGCCGATCGCAAAGCCCAGCTCCGGGGCCAGCTCCGGCAGGGCGGCCTCCAGGGCCTGCCGGGGCATGGTGCTGCCGAGGGCCTCGATCGCCGCGGCCAGCTCCCTCAACCGCTGCTCAGCCAGGGCGGCCGTGGAGGGCAGGGGCGCCGCCTCCCCCCAGCCGGTCGCAACCGGCGGCGCAGCGGGAGCAGCAGCGAGACCCCCATCCGCCTCGCCCAGCTCCAGCAGCAGCAGCCAGCCGCGCTTTTCAGCCAGCGTTCCCCAGGCGGTGACGAGCGGCCTGGTCAGCGCAAGCCGGAAGGGCCGCCAGACCAGCCTCACCACCGACCCAGCCACCGACCCAGCCAAGGCCCCACCGCCAGGCCGCAGGCCAGGCCGAGTCCGTTGAAGGCCTGGAACTTCAGGGCCAGAAATTTGCTGCCACCGATCCGCTCCGGGTCGGCGTGGTGCTCCCGCAGCAGCTGGATCAGGGACCGACCCGCCGGCAGGCCGACCACCCCCAGCAGGGCCGTGAGCGGCCAGCGGCCCAGCAGCACCGGCGCCCACTGCAGCGCCAGGGTGAGTGCCACGAACCAGGGCACCAGAGCGGCACCACCGCCGGTGCCGAGCCGCACCACCGGCGAGCGTTTGCCGTGGGCCGCGTCCTCCTCCACCTGATGGAAGTGGGAGCAGAACAGCACCAGGCTGGTGGCCACGGCGGGGCCGCTGCCCAGCAGCAAGGCCTGCCGCCAGGGAATCAGGCCGGCCGGCCCACCGGCCGGCGCCAGCGCCAGCAGGGCGGCGGCGGTGGCGAGCGGCCCGAAGGCCAGCCAGCAGAGCGGTTCCCCCAGCCCCCGGTAACCCAGTCGCAGCGGCGGCCCCTGGTAGGCGTAGCCCACGCCGCAGCAGGCCAGCACCAAGGCCAGCACCGCCGGGCTGCTGCGGGCCGCCACCAGGGCGATCAGCAGCAACCCCAGCACCAGGCAGGCATGGGCCAGCACCGCCACCCAGTCGCGGCGGCCGGTGAGGTTCACCACCGAGTGGGGCTTGCCGAGCCGGTCGACGCCGGTATCGGCATCGAACACATCGTTGGCGAGGTTCTCCCAGGCGAGCAGCAGCACCGCCGCCAGCAGGAAGGCGAGCAGCTGGCCCCAGCGCAACGGCTGGCCCTGGCCCAGCTGCCAGCCCGCCGCCAGCAGCACCGGCATCACCGCCACCGAATACATCGGCCACTTGATCGCCGCCTTCCACAGCTGACGGCGAGCCGGAGCGGCCGGGGCGTAACGGCTTGCGACGACCTGGGGGCCTGACATGGGCAGCTTGGGCGGTGGCAGGAGAAGGCCCCATACATTTGAGCAGCCTTCACCCCCCGGGCCTGGCAACCGGCATGGTTTCCCCCTCCTTCAGCGAGCTTCTTGACGCCGCCGCCCGGGGGGGCCGGCAGCTGGAAGAGGAAGGCGTGCTGAGCCTCGCCCTGCCCCTGGGTGATTCAGCCGGAGTCCAACGGGGCGATCCCCTGGCCCTGTTGCCCCGGCTCGGGGCGGATCAGCGCTTCCGCTTCCTCTGGGATGGAGCTCCAGGTCTGTGCCTGGCCGCCTGCGGCACCACCCACAGCCTGGAGCTGAGCGGGCCAAAACGCTTCGAACTGGCCCAGCGCTTCAGCGCCGTGAGTCTCAGCCGCCTGGTGTCGGTGCCGCAGTTCTGCCCGCCCCTGGCCCGGCCGCGAATTCTGCTGGCCTTCTCCTTTTTCGACAGCCCCCTGCAGGAGCGGGGCCTCCAGGACGGCGCCGGGGTGGCCGGGGTGCAGGCGGTGCTGCCCCGCTGGCAACTGAGCCGCCAGGGCCGCCACTGCTGGTTGCGGTTGCAGCGCACCCTCGGCGGGGCGACCACCGCCCGTGCGGTGGCGGAAGAACTGTGGGAGCAGGCCCGTGCCCTCGAGCAACCCCTCGACCCTGCCGAGCTGCCATCCGCCCTTGAGCGGGGGCCAGGCATCGCCAGCCGCTCCCGCTGGGAACCCGGCTACCGCCAGGCGGTGCAACAGGCTCTGGAGCTGATCGAAGCCGGTTCCCTGCGCAAGCTGGTGCTGGCCGTTCGCCAGCGGCTGCAGCTGGATCGCCCCCTCGACCCGCTCGAACTGCTCCGCCATCTGCGCCTGCACCAGCCCGGCAGCTGCCGCTTTCTGTGGCAGCAACGGCCCGGCGAGGCCCTGATCGGTGCCTCGCCGGAGCGCTTGCTGGCGGTTCGCCAGGGCCAGCTCCGCAGCGATGCCCTCGCCGGCACCGCACCGCTCGGCGAACCGGCTGAGGGGCTGACCGCTTCAGGCAAAGATCGCCACGAACACGAGCTGGTGGTGGAAACCATCACCCAGGTGCTCGCGGAAGCGGGGTTGGCGCCGCGCCGTCCACGCCATCCCCGGCTGGCGCGGCACGGCCAGCTGGTGCATCTGCACACGCCGATCACAGCGATGCTGGGGGAGCAGCAACCGTTGGCCCTGGCCGCGGCCCTCCATCCCACCCCTGCTGTGGCGGGGCTGCCTCGGCGCGAGGCGATGGCCTGGCTGCGCAGCCTCGAAGTGTTCGAACGGGGCCATTACGCCGCCCCGATCGGCTGGATCGACAGCGCCGGTGACGCCGAACTGCGGGTGGCGATCCGCAGTGGACGCCTGTGCGGCGATCAACTGGATCTCACCGCCGGGGCGGGCCTGGTGCGGGGCTCCCATCCGGAGCGGGAACTCCAGGAGGTGGCCCTGAAGCTGGGGGTGTTGCAGCAGCAGCTCAACCTGCCACTCAGTCCTTCAGTAAACGCTCCATGGTGAGATCAGCCAGGGGGATGCCACCCAGCCGCTCGATCTCCCGCACACCGGTGGGACTGGTCACGTTGATTTCACTGAGGCGTCCATCGATCACATCGATGCCCACGAAGAACAGGCCCGCTTCCTGAAGGGCAGGCGCCAGCTCGGAGCAGATCCGCCGCTCCTGATCACTCAGTTCGGTTCGCTCAGGTTCACCTCCCACCGCCAGGTTGCTGCGGAACTCACCGGCCGCCGGCCGGCGATTGATCGCCCCGATCGGCTCGCCGTTCACCAGCAGGATGCGCTTGTCGCCCTCACGGACCGCCGGCAGGAACGCCTGCACCATCACCGGCATCTGCTGCTGCTGGGTGACCAGCTCCAACAGGGCCGCCAGGCCTGGCGCCGCGGCATCGGTGCGCACCACTCCCTGGCCAGCCCGTCCCCCCAGGGGCTTGAGCACCACGGCACCGTGGCGGGCCGTGAAGGCCGCCAGTTGCTCGACGCTGCTGGCCACCAGGGTGGGGGCCATCAGATGGCTGAACCGGAGCGAACCCAGCTTTTCGTTCCAGGCCCGCAGGGCAGCGGGGCGGTTCAGGACCCGCACCCCCCGTCGCTCGGCCAACTCGAGCAGGTGGGTGGCATAGAGGTAGGCCTCATCCACCGGGGGGTCCTTGCGCATCCAGACCCGCGGGAAGTGGTGCAGCGGCAAAACCGTTGCCTCGCCGAGCTCCAGCCAGGGGTCGGGCACCTGCCAGCCATCGGCGGTGGGCTGGATGGCGGCGAGGCTGATCGGCTGAGCGCGCACCAGGGCCTCGGCGCCGGCGGCAGCCAGATCAGCAGGCGTGCAGGCCCACACCTGCTGACCGGCCCGCTGGGCGGCCTGCATCAAAGCCACGCTGGAATCCTTGGACGGCCGGAGCCGGCTGATCGGATCAACGATGAACAACTGGGGTTCGCGAACCCCGGCGGAGCCGACCGCCACCGTCAGGCACCCTGCAACAGGGGATCGAGGCGGCCGGTGCGCTCCAGGCCGTGGAGCTCATCACAGCCGCCGATGGCGAGATTGTCGATGAAGATCTGGGGCACGCTGGTGCGCCCCCCCGCTCGCTCGCCCATCGCCGCCCGCGCCGCATTGTCGCCGTCGATGGCGTACTCCTCGTAGTTCACCCCCTTGCGGTCGAGCAGGGCCTTGGCACGGATGCAGAAGGGGCAGAACCGCCAGGTGTAGATCTCAACTTTCACAGCCATGTTGGCCGCCATTCCGCCTGCCCGTTTCAGTGGAGTCATCCTAGGAGTGACCTGGCAGCGCACCCACTGGTAGCGTCGATTCCATCCTGTTCTGCTCTGCACGGTGCTCGATCTCACCGACTTCAAGCGCGACCTCTCCGAGCTCACCGACCGCCTGGGCCATGCCCAGGACTGTCTTTGACGTACCGGCCCTGAACGCGCGTCAGCAGGACCTGGAGCAGCTGGCCTCCCAGCCCGGCTTCTGGGACGACCAGCAGCAGGCCCAGAAGCAGATGCGCCAGCTCGATGAGGTGAAAGCTCAGCTGGAGCAGCTGGGCCACTGGCGGCAGGCGATCGATGATGGCCAGGCCACCCTTGAGCTCTACGGCCTCGAACCCGACGAAGACCTGCTCGGCGAAGCCAATGACGGCCTGCAGAAACTCAAGGGGGACCTGGACCGCTGGGAACTGGAGCGCCTGCTCAGCGGCCTCTACGACAAGGAGGGCGCCGTGATCTCGATCAACGCCGGCGCCGGCGGCACCGACGCCCAGGACTGGGCGCTGATGCTGATGCGCATGTACACGCGCTGGGCCGAAGACCACGGCATGAAGGTGAGCGTGGATGAGCTCTCGGAAGGGGAGGAAGCGGGCATCAAGAGCTGCACGATCGAGATCGACGGCCGCTACGCCTACGGCTACCTGCGCAACGAAAAGGGCACCCACCGGCTGGTGCGGATTTCGCCCTTCAACGCCAACGACAAGCGCCAGACCAGCTTCGCGGGGGTGGAGGTGATGCCGAAGCTCGATGAAGACGTGAAACTCGACATCCCCGACAAGGACCTGGAGATCACCACCTCCCGCTCCGGCGGCGCCGGCGGCCAGAACGTCAACAAGGTGGAGACAGCGGTGCGCATCCTGCATGTGCCCACCGGCCTGGCGGTTCGCTGCACCCAGGAGCGCTCCCAACTCCAGAACAAGGAGAAGGCGATGGCGCTGCTGATGGCCAAGCTGCTGGTGATCGCCCAGGAACAGCGCGCCTCCGAGATCGCCGACATCCGCGGCGACATCGTGGAAGCCGCCTGGGGCAACCAGATCCGCAACTACGTGTTTCACCCTTATCAGATGGTCAAGGATCTGCGCACCGCCGTGGAAACCACCGATGTGCAGGGGGTGATGGATGGCGACCTCGATCCCTTCATTCAGGCGCTGTTGCGCCAGGGTGTGGAGATCGCCGCCGATGAGGCCGCCTGAGCCCCATGGATCCCCTGATGGCCAAGCCCCCGATGCCTGACAGCAGCCCCACGGACGACCGCAGCACTCCCGCTGCCGGTACGGCCGCGCCTGCTGCCAGCCCCGCCGCGCCCGCGCCGGTGCCGCCGCCCAGCTTCGTGAAACTGGCCATGCGCAACATGGTGCGCAAGGGGCGCCAGAGCCTGCTGCACTTCGGTCTCACCGCCGTCGGCTTCAGCGGGCTGCTCTTCCTGCTGGCCTGGTTCGGGCGCCCCACACTGCCGCAATGAGCCGCCCCTGATGAGCCTGCCCAGATGAATCCGATCCCTCTCGATCTGGCCTTCTCGGTGGACGAGGGCCTGGACCCGGCCCTGCTGGGCAGCGCCACCAGCTATGGCGATCCCCTGGCCGGGGCAGCCCTCTGGGAGGGGCTGCTCGGCCGTTGGCTGCGGGAGCTGGAAGCCGACCTGCCGGCCGCGCTGCGGGCTCCTGGCTACAGCCTGGGGCTGAGCCTCTGCGGCGATGCCGGAATCGCCGAGCTGAATGGCCGCTGGCGCCAGGTGGAGGGGCCAACGGACGTGCTGGCCTTTGCCGCCGCGGACGACGCCGGTGTTGGAGCGCCGCCGATGCCGAGGCCTGTGCAAGCCGAACCGGAGCCGCTGGAGCTCGGCGACATCGTGATCTCCGTGGAAACAGCCAGCCGCCAGGCCGCAGGAGCTGGCCAGCCGCTGGAGTGGGAGCTGGCCTGGCTGGCCAGCCATGGCCTGCTTCACCTGCTCGGCTGGGATCATCCAACCGAAGCCCGCCTCAGGGAGATGCTGGATCGCCAGGAGCACCTGCTGAGCTGTGCGCACTGACGGACATACGGGTCAGGACCGGGAATCGGCGGTAGCCTCGGGTTCAGGCTCGAAAGCTCGTCCGGTGACATCGCTTTCTCCATCCAATCAGGTCCCCCTCGTCGACGACATGCAGCCGCGAGGCCGTGGCCGCCGCAGTGGGGCCTGGCGGGTGGCCGGCGATCTTCCGCTCAGCTTTCGCTACGCCCTTCAGGGCTTGGCCCATGGGTTTCTCACCCAGCGCAATTTCCGCATCCATGTGGTGGTGGGTGCGCTCACATTCAGCCTGGGGCTCTTGTTGCAGCTGAGCCCCGACCGTCTGGCCGTGCTGGTGCTCACGGTCACAGCCGTGCTGGTGCTCGAGTTGCTCAATACGGCGATCGAGTCGGTGGTGGATCTGGCGATCGGCCGCCGTTTCCATCCTCTGGCCCGGATTGCCAAGGATTGCGCCGCCGCCGCTGTGCTGGTGGCTGCCCTGGCTTCCGTGGTGATCGCTCTGCTGCTGCTGGTTCCTCCCCTGCTGCTGCTGCTTGGCCTTTGATGGGCCAGCGCACCAATCCATGAATGCTGCTTGTTCTCGACAACTACGACAGCTTCACCTTCAACCTGGTCCAGTACCTGGGTGAACTGGCCACTCAGCATCCCCTGGCCGCCCAGCTGCAGGTGGTCCGCAACGATGCGCTTTCCCTCGATCAGATCAGGTCACTGGATCCAGGCGCCATCCTGATTTCACCAGGCCCCGGCGACCCCGATCAGGCAGGAATCTGCCTTGAGGTGATCCGGGAGCTCGGACCGACTGTGCCGATTCTGGGCGTCTGCCTCGGCCACCAGTGCCTGGCCCAGGTGTTCGGCGGCCGGGTGGTGCGGGCAGCGGAACTGATGCACGGCAAAACCTCGCCGGTGCTGCATGGCGGTGAGGGGGTGTTCGCCGGGTTGCCCAGCCCGCTCACCGCAACCCGCTATCACAGCCTGATCGCCGAACGGGAGAGTCTGCCCAGCTGCCTGGAGATCACCGCCTGGCTGGAAGATGGCACGATCATGGGCCTGCGTCATCGTGACCATCCCCTCCTGGAAGGGGTCCAGTTCCACCCGGAGAGCGTGCTCACGGAGTGTGGTCATCAGTTGCTGGCCAATTTCCTGGCCCAGGCGGACCGTTGCTAGGTTCGCGCCACTCCAGGCGCCGAACGGGCGCAGCAGCGCCCATGGCCTCCGTCGCCAAGCCCCCGGCCTTCTCCAAGCTCGCGCTCATGGTCGGGCTGACCTGGTCCTCAGCCACGCTGATCACCGCTGTGGGGCTGGCTGATCCCAGGCCGGCTCTGGCCAGCGGTGGGGTGACGATCACCAGCTACGGCCATGGCGCGCTGCTGATCCAGGGTGGTGGCGCCACGGTGCTGCTGAATCCGTTCAAGGCGGTGGCCTGCGCAGCCGGTCTGGCCGAGCCAAGGGTCAAGGCTGATGTGATCCTGGCCAGCAGTCGTCTCCCCGATGAGGGGGCAGCGGTGGCCAGCGGCCCTCTGCTGGTCACACCGGGGTCGTACCGGGTGGCCGGCTTGAAGCTGGAAGGCGTTGCCATTCCCCATGACCGTTTCGGCGGCCGCCGCTTCGGGCAAGCCACTGCATGGCGTTGGAAACAGGGCGGACTTGAGTTCGCCCATCTCGGTGGCACCGCAGCGACGCTCCGCCCGGAAGACCGGGTGCTGTTCGGCCGGCCCGATGTGCTGGTGATCGGGGTCGGTGGGGGAGCCAAGGTGTACACAGGCGTCGAGGCCGCCGCCGTGGTGCGTGAGCTTCAGCCGCGCCGGGTGATCCCGGTTCAGTACGTGAGTGGCAAGCTGCCGCCCCAATGCGACCAGGGCAGCGTTCAACCCTTCCTCGAAGCCATGGCCGGCGCCCCCGTGCAGCGTCCTGGCCGCACCCTCAGCCTGGCCGCCCCCCTGAGCGATGCCACCACGATCCAGGTGATGCGCTGAAAACCTGCCGAGGCTGAATGGATTGCCCAGATCCGTTCAGATCAATCGGGAACCGCTCGCCCGCAGCCGTTGCCTCGGATCGAACACCGCCGCGATCGTGCGGATCAACCAGCGTCCCTCCGTGCTGACGCGGAAGCCGTTCGCCTCCAGCTGCAGCAGCCCATCGGCCTGCAGCGCCTGCAGATCGGCCCACTCGGCGGCAAAGCGCAGCGGACCGTTCAGCGGCTCAACCGTGGCCTCGCTGTCTCTGTCGTGGCCGGCCTCAGCGTCGCCGCCAAGCCGAGCAAAATCAACGCGAAAATCGCACATCAAGCGCTGAATGATGCGGCGGCGCAGCCGTTCCTCCGGATCCCGCACCACCAGCCCCCGCTCCACCGGCAGCAGGCCGGCGTCGAGCGCAGCCAGGTAGGCCCTCAGATCGCGATGGTTCTGGCTGAACAGGCTGGGGTACTGGCTGATCGCCGTGACGCCGATCGCCAGCAGATCCAGCTCCCCACCGGTGGTGTAGCCCTGGAAATTGCGGTGCAGGCGGCCGGCCCGGGCCGCCACCGCCAGGCTGTCGTCGGCCAGGGCGAAGTGGTCCATGCCGATCGCCTCATAGCCACCGCTGGTGAAGGCGTCATAGGCGCCCTGCAACATCTGCACCCGCTGGCGCTGGCTGGGCAGATCTTCAGCAGAGATCTTGCGCTGCAGCGGCAGTTGCTCGGGCAGGTAGGCGAAGCTGAACAGCGACACCCGATCCGGCCGCAGCTCCTCCACCAGGGCGATCGTGGCGGCGAAGCGCGCCGGCGTCTGCAGCGGCAGGCCGCAGATCAGATCCACGTTCACGCTCTCGAAGCCCGCCTCCCGCATCCAGCCCATCGCCCGCCGCAACTGATCGGGCGGCATGATCCGGTTCACCGCTGCCTGCACGTCAGGATCGGCGTCCTGAATGCCGAAGCTGATGCGGTTGAAGCCGAGCTGGCGCAGGCCCAGCACCTCGGCGCGGCTGAGGAATTCCGGATTCAACTCGATCGAGGCTTCCAGGTTGGGGTCTAAGTCGAAGTGGCGGGCGATCAGCGCCCACAGCTCCGCCTGCTCCGCCACGCTCAGGTAGTTGGGGGTGCCGCCGCCCCAGTGCAGCTGAGCGAGGCGGCGGCGCTGACCGGCCGCCTGCTGGATCAGCTCCAGCTCCCGGCCCAGGGCCTGCAGGTAAGGGCCCACCACCTTCGAGCCGGCCTGGGTGGTGATCCGGTTGCAGCCGCAATACCAGCAGGCATGGCGGCAGAAGGGGATGTGCACATAGAGAGAGAGGGGCTCGCTGCTGGGCCGGGCCAGCTCCGCCGCCAGCTCGCTGGGGCCCACAGCGGGGTGGAAGCTGATGGCGGTGGGGTAGCTGGTGTAGCGGGGCACGGGCTTGTCGTGCTTCAGCAGCAGCTGCAGGGGGTCGAGGCGGGCAGGCGCGGAGCTGGGCATGGGACGGCAGGAGGAGCGGGAGATGGGGGAGGGAGTGATGCGGGGCGGGGCTGGCGGAAGCCGAGGCGGTTGGCAGGACGCTCAGGCTGCGGCCAGATCACCCAGTTCGGCCAGCAGGCGCTGGGTGTCCTGGAAGGCCACCACCGCTTCATCGAGCAGTTCGCCTTCTTCCGCCTCACTCAGATCGAGTTGCTCGAAGGCGTCGTGCAGGGCGGCCTTGAGCACCGGCAACGGCTGATCGAAGGCCCAGAACCGCACGGCCGGCAGGCCGTGGGCCGCCAGGATGGCATTGGCTTGTTGGGCCAGCTGCTGACCGCCGGAGAGGTCGCCGCCATAGCGCACGTACACATGGGCCAGGAAGCGGTGCGGGGCCTGCTGGGCCAGGACCTGCAGATGCGCGAGCCAGAGGGCGGCAGCGGCGGAGCTCGGGGTGGCAGGGGCCGACGCCAGGGCTGCCGCATCGGCGGCGAGGACGGCGCTGCGAGCCAGGGCCGCCCAGGGGAAATCGATCGCCCCGAGCGCCGCGCCCAGCTCGGGGCCCCGCTGCTCGATCAGGGCGTAGCCCGGACCCAGGGCACGGACCAGGGCCGCCAGTTGCAGAGGCGTGGCCTGACCATCGAGCAGGGCACGCGAGAACGCCATGCCTTCGGCCTGGTGGTGGGCGGCGCCGATGCGGGCATGCAGGCGCCGCACCCGCGGGCCGAAGCCCTGGCGGGCCGCCAGGTCGGCAGGGCTGGCATGGCCTGAGAGGGGTCCAGGCAGGGGGGTGGATTCGGGGTGGGAGACCGAAGCGGGGCCCGGGCTGGAGACCGCGGCAGGGAGCGTGGCAGGGAGCGTGGTGGTCATGGCGATGGCAACCGGAGCGAAGGCCCGGCTCATGAATGAACTGCTAAACGATATCGCGCTACCGTTATAAAGTTGTTTCGCCGTTGCGGTTTCGTTGCAACGCCCAGCGCCCATGGCTGCCACCACCTCCAGCCCCCTGACCGCCGCCACCCACCCGATGCCGATGCTGCTGGCTCCCAGCGGCCAGCTCAGCGACGACGGCCAGCTGCGGGAGCTGATCGCCGAGCGGCGCGACCGCCAGGGGGCCAGCGTGGAGCTCTGGCACCTGCGGCCGGCGCTGCTGGCGGCACTGCTCCCGGAGCTCGCTCCGGGTCTGGAAGCAGTGGTGGCCGGCGATCCAGCCGTGATCACCTGGCTGCAGCTGCGCTTCGGCGGCACGGTGAGCTCCGCCCGGCTGGATCCCCAGCAGCTCCACAACCGGGCCGGAGGCCTGCCGCCGCGGGCGCCTCTGGCAGCGGTGATGCTCTGACGCCCGAGGCATCGGCCCCACCCGTGCAGGGCACTCTCCGGGCCGCACCCCAGCGCCCTCTCTTTCGCTGCCCTCAGTTCAGGGCCTCCTTCAGGTCCTCCACACCGAGGTGTCCGGCGCGACAGCCGGGCCCTCAGGGCCGTTCGAAGGTTGAAGGTGTTTCTGGTTCGCGCCGGATCCCGCCGAACACCAACAGAGCCACCATTTTCTCCTCCCGCTTGCCTGGGGCTGCACCCATGACCCAAAGCCCTCTACGGGGAACCAGCCCTGGAGCTCTGATCGATCGGCTCCGCCACTGGCTTGATGGCATCGGGCCGCGATCGCTGCTGCTGGCCCGCCTGTTGGTGCGACTGATCCCGGCCCGCTGCCCATTCGAGCGCAACGTGGTGATCGCCGGCCACAGGCTGCTGCACATCCCACCGCTCTGCCGGATCAACCCCCTGTTCGACCAGCTGATGGCGCTGCGCTTCCGCGCCCTCTGCCGCCTGGAGGCCCAGCACCATCGCCGCCCGCAGGCCCGGCGCCAACCCACTTAGGCAACGGCAAGCTCAGGGACAGGCCAGCGCCGCCAGACGTGCCGCCAGGCGGTTGGCCTGGCGTGGGGTGAAACCGACCGCCTCCAGAGCCGAGCCGAAGCAGCCCATGAATTCCCCCACCAGCGCGGCGGGATCGATGCCGATCGCCTCCAGATCGCTGTGGACCTCCCGCAGCATCGTCATCGCCACCGGCACCACCCGCTCGCACCAGCTGGTGATCGACGCCGCCACAGCGGGAAAACGGGCGGCCAGCTGACGCTCGCCGTAGTCGAGGTGTTCGGCCTCATCGGCGAGCACCGCCGCGGTGATCGGTGCGGCGTAGGCATCAGCCACCGGCAGGTAGCAGCGGTAGGCGGCCACAGCGAAGCTTTCCACGATCAGGCACTGGATCACCAGCGCCCCCACCGAGTCCGCGGTGCTGAATGCCTCATCGAAGAGCCCGTGCAGCGGCGCGAACAGCCGCCGCGCCAGGGGCAGATCAGGGCGGACAGCGAGCTGGCGGCCACAGCCCACGAAATCAACGGCATGGCGGCCCTCCATCGCGGCCAGGCGCCGCAGCTCCTCGCCGTCTTCAGGCAGCATCTGGGCCAGCTTGCGAAAGTGGCGATCGGCCAGGCCCTCGCCCACGATCACGAGGCCGTTGATGCGCCCGTAGGCGTCGCGGTAAGCGGGGGTGAGTTCAGGAACGGGCATGGGCGCCTCCGGTGACGGGAACGGGATCAACCAGCAGCGGCTCGTTCATGGCGGCCCGGGCCGCCAGCCAGCGGTCTGAGGCGGGCATGGTCAGGCAGTCGTCGAACCAGGGGCCGCCCAGGGTGTAATGCAGGATCTTCGGCGTGGCCGGCAGTGGCTGCACCCCCACCAGCACGTTCCATTCCGGCGGCAGGGCGCCGATCTCCCCATCCGCCAGCCAGTAGAACTGGTGCAGCTCCAGGCCTGAGGCAGTGTTCACGTAAGCCGGCGTGAGCGCCGTGCAGCGCGCGCAGTTGAACAGCAGCACCGACGACCAGTTCTTGCGGCCATAGGGCGTCTGGGGCATCCCCTGGAACTTCAGCCCCTCTGCGCAGACGTGCTGGTGCTTCACCAGCTGCACCGCATAGCGCTCGTCGCGCAGGGCCCAGAGCTCGGCAAGATCCGCCAGGCAGAGCATGTCGGCGTCGATGAACAGGGCCCAGCCGTGGTACCCCGCCAGCCAGGGCACCAGAAAGCGGCTGAAGGAGAACTCGGTGCTCTGGCGTGGATCGCGCTTGCGCTGATAGACCCCCGCCAGCTGATCGAGCCGCAGCTGGCCGATCAGCAGCGGCAGGCTGGAGCGGGCCTGCAACGAATCGGCGAGCACGTTCACCGCCACCCGCTCGCGCGGGTCGTAGCCGATGAACAGGCGCGGAATGTCGGCGATGGCATCCGTCATGGCGAACAGCGCCGCAGCGGTGAAGCGAGACGGATGCGATCAGCCAGCCCCAGGCGATGCAGCAGGCGGATGTGCCACCAGGTGACATCGATTTCCCACCAGCGGAACCCCATCCGGGCACTGCTGGGAAAGGCGTGATGGTTGTTGTGCCAGCCCTCACCGAACGTGAGCAGGGCCACCCACCAGTTGTTACGGGATTGATCACCGCTGGGATAGCTCACGTAGCCCCAGCGGTGAGTGGCGGAATTCACCATCCAGGTGGCGTGGTACACCAGCACCAGGCGCAGAGGGATCCCCCACAGCACCAGGGCCAGTCCGCCGGCACCGGTTGCCTCTCCGAGCCACCAGAGCAGAACGGCCAGGGGCACCTGCAGGAGCAGGAAGTTCCGGTTCAGCCAGCGGTAGTAACGGTTGCGCTGCAGATCCGGCGTGAGCACCACCACCTGACGCTTGGCGGGCACGTCCTTGAGCATCCAGCCGAAATGGCTCCACCAGAAACCCAGATGGCTGTTGTGGTGATCAGCCGGGTCGTCGGAGTGGAGATGATGGTGACGGTGCAGACCGGCCCAGTCGATCGGGCCGTGCTGACAGCTCAGCGTGCCGCAGGTGATGATCACGGCCTCCAGCCAGGCCGGCACCCGAAAGGCGCGGTGAGCCAGCAGACGGTGATAACCCAGCGTGACGCCCACGCAGGCGGTGAGCCAGTAGAGAACAACCAACACCAGCACCGCCATGGTGCTCCAGAAGCCCGGCAGGAGTGCCACCAGCGCCAGGGCGTGAATCGCCACCATGAAGGCCACCGTGGCCAGGCTGGTGGGCAGATCCGCTGGAATCACAGGCACGGCTGCCGGGATCGAAGGGGAAACGGACGCGCTGGTCATCCCCCCTCCGCCGGCACCATCGGCTGGCAGAACTGACGCACCAGCAGCCCGGCAAAGCGCAGCTTCAGGCCCAGCTGCCGCAGCAGCGCGCCCCGCTCCGCCTTGGCCGCCTGGATCTGCTGGAAGCAGCTCACCAGCTGATCGCGCAGCTCCAGGAAATGGCCCTGCTCGAGGTCGAACACCCAGGGGAAGGCGCGGCGGGCGGTGCGGTTGGTCTGGCGCATCACCTCGGCATCGAAGCAACGTGGATCCATCCCCAGCAGGCGGTAGAAATCGCCCCGCTCACACACAGTGAGGCTATGGGTGAGAAACACCGACCAGAGAAAGAAACGGCTGAGCAGCCGGCCGCGCAGGCCCTGTTTGAGAGCGGGCCAGCAGCGAATCAGCAGGTTGAAGATGTCGCCGTGACGGTTCTCGTCCTGGCACCAGGGCTCGAAGAAATCGAACAGCGGCGCGAAGGCATTGTCGGGATGGGCCTTGAGGTGCCGGTCGATCAGGATGTAACGCCAGTAGCCGATCTTCTCGGACAGAAACACCGAATACAGCACCCAGCTGAGCGGGAACCAGGTGATCGGCCGCTTGGTGCTCAGCTTGGGCAGATCGAGCTCGATGCCCTCCGCCACCAGCGCCCGGTTGAGGAAACCGGCATGGCGGGCCTCGTCGCGGGCCATCAGCTGGAACAGCCGGCCCAGCTCCTGGCGTTCGGCCTGAAACAGGCGGCGGGAGAGCTCCTTGAACAGCAGGAAGCCGGAGAACTCCGACACGCACGAGCGCACCAGATAGCTCTCGTAGGCGGTCTTGGCGTCGGGGCTCAGATCGCCCAGGCGGTCGAGCGGGGCCTTGCGGTCGAAGTGGTCGCGGTTGTGGTCGGCCTCCATCTCGGCGAGCATCGCCTCGAAGGCGGGCCGCTGCTGCTCCAGGTCGGTGCGGGCGGCCTTGTCGATCTCGGTGGTGTAGAAGCGGGGCGTGAGCAGGTCTTCGCGCAGGTGCGGGGCGGCGGGGGTGGCGGCGGCCGACTGGCTGATGGTGGCGGTCATCGGGGGGCGCTCAGGGTGAAGGAAGGGCCGGCGGCATGGACGCGGGCGTCGATCAGCCGCCTGAGCAGGGCTTCGATCGGCCCTGGGTCTGGCGCCACAAAGGTCGGCCCGACCGGCGGGCAAGGCACCGACATCAGAAACATTGATCAACGCTATAACGACATCATGATGTTAGCAGGCAACGATGCCATGTAGCTGCTGCTGCAATCCGGATGTCCGACCTGGTGTTGAAGGGTATCCGTTTTGCTCAATGCCATCTCTGTAACGCGATAGCAGGTTAGTATCGGCATCTGATTTCATCAATTCTGATCGCCCTTGCCCATGGAGGCCCTCGCCGACTATTTCAAGGTCTTCTCAGAGCCAAACCGCCTGGCTGTCCTTGATGCCCTGCGCGGTGGCGCTCTCAACGTCACCGCCGTGGTGGAGCGCACCGGGCTGAGCCAGGCGCTTGTCTCCAAGCATCTGAAGCTCCTCACGATCGCTGGAGTGGTGAGACGGCGCCCCGAAGGCAGCCTGGTGTTCTACGAGGTGATCGACAAAGGGGTGTTCCGGCTGATCCTGCAAGGCGACAAGCTGCTGCTGGCCACCCGTCGCCAGCAGCTAGACGCTCTCGTTGCCATTCTCTGAGTGTCTACGGCTTCTCTCGCCGAGCTGCGGCAGGCCCTGGCAGCGGGTGAGCGCTCCTTCCCAGCCCTCTTGATGAATGGGATCGATGTTGGCGGTCTGAATCTTGCCGACTGCGACCTCAGCTGTGGCTCGTTTCAGGAATCCCGCTTCGGCCACGCCAACCTCAGCGGCGCCCTGCTGGCGGGCTGCCGCTTTCAGCGGGCCCTGGTCTGGGGTGCGGACCTCTCCGGGGTGCGTGCTGCCTGGTCCTTCTGGCACGAGGCCGACCTCTCCGGCTCCCGGCTGCAGCAGGCCGATTTCGGCGGCGCGCTGATGCACCGCTGTTGCCTCCGGGGCGTGGTGGCAGCCGGCAGCCACTGGCAGGGAGCCTGCCTGGTGGAAGCCGACTTCCGCTCCGGCCTCGACCAGCTCACCGACCTCGGGGGAGCCGACTTCAGTCGCGCCGATCTGAGCTTCGCCAGCTTCGGCGGCACCCAGCTGCATGGAGCCAAACTGAACGGAGCCTGCCTCTACGGGGCCGACCTGCGCCAGGCCGATCTGCGCCAGAGCGACCTGCGTGGTTGCGACCTGCGCGACACCCAGCTCGACGGGGCCCAGCTGGAGGGAGCCCAACTGGAGGGCGCCCAGCTCAATTCCCCTTAACACTCAGGCTCACGGGCAGCGAAGCTGGCCTGGCAAGCTTTGGGCAGAATTGCCTACGAACCGGACAACCCATTAAGCCTGTATTCCGTTAGCGTTGTATCGGGATAGGCGGCAAGACATTTCGCTGATCGTTCCAGCGGCTCCGTCCTTCCCCGATCCCACCGTTCCATGCTCTCCCTGTCATGACGACTCGTTCCCTCGCTCTCTCCAGGAGCAACCCGTGGGATGCCTTCAAAGGTTGGGTGACCAGCACCGAGAACCGCCTCTACGTGGGCTGGTTCGGCGTGCTGATGATCCCCACCCTGCTGGCGGCAACGACCTGCTTCCTGATCGCCTTCATCGGCGCTCCTCCCGTCGACATCGATGGCATCCGCGAACCTGTCTCCGGCGGCCTGCTCTACGGCAACAACATCATCACCGCAGCCGTGGTGCCCTCCAGCAATGCCATCGGCCTCCACTTTTACCCGATCTGGGCCGCTTCCAGCCTGGATGAATGGCTCTACAACGGCGGCCCCTATCAATTGATCATCTTTCACTTCCTGATCGGCATCTTCTGCTGGATGGGACGTGAATGGGAGCTGAGCTATCGGCTGGGGATGCGCCCCTGGATCGCCGTCGCCTACTCCGCGCCGGTAGCCGCCGCCACCGCTGTGCTGCTGGTGTATTCAGTCGGCCAGGGCTCCTTCTCCGACGGCATGCCGCTGGGCATCTCCGGCACCTTCAACTTCATGCTGGTGCTGCAGGCAGAGCACAATGTGCTGATGCACCCCTTCCACATGCTCGGCGTGACCGGTGTGTTCGGCGGCGCCCTGTTCGCCGCGATGCATGGTTCCCTGGTAACGAGCTCCCTGGTGCGGGAGAGCACCGAAACCGAATCACTGAACAACGGCTACAAGTTCGGCCAGGAAGAGGAGACCTACAACATCGTGGCCGCCCATGGCTACTTCGGTCGCCTGATCTTCCAGTACGCCTCCTTCAACAACAGCCGCAGCCTCCACTTCCTGCTGGCTGCCTGGCCGGTGGTGGGGATCTGGTTCGCGGCCCTGGCGGTGGCCAGCTTCTCGTTCAACCTCAACGGCCTCAACTTCAACCATTCGGTGATGGATCACCAGGGTCGGGTGATCAACACCTGGGCCGATGTGCTCAACCGCGGCGGCCTGGGCATCGAAGCGATGCACGAGCGCAACGTGCACAACTTCCCGCTCGATCTGGCCAGCTCCGCCAGCACCCCCGTGGCGTTGCGCACACCTGTGATCGGTTAGTGAGCCTTTGAAGCTCATCCAGCCGATTCCGCTTCGCTCAGCAACCTGAGCAGAAAAACCTGAACAGGCCCCTCTCAGGCGCGATCGATCAGCCGGTACCCGTACCAATCCGGCACCAGAGGCTCCGCAGCGGCGCTGGAATCAGCACTCAGATGCAGGTGCCAGCCCGCCACCGACTCCAGGGCCAGGCAGTCATCAACGGCACGAAGATCATCCGTGTGGGCCTGATCAGCCCCCAGCAGCCATTGACGCTTCGCCCGTGCCCTGGCGGCCCGGGGGCTGCCGGCCACGATGAGGCCAAAGGCATGGAGTTCCGCCATCTGCCTGGGGTCATAGGCCCCCATGTTCACGAACCAGAGCCGCTCGGACCCCGCAAAGGGCTCCCGCCGGAGGCTCACCCGGTGGCCATCCGCCCGCTCCACCGCCACATAGCTGTCGAGGTGCAGGCCCCGGCGCCGTCCGAACCACTGCTCCCGCAGGGCCGGGAAAGTGGCCTCGATCGCCTCGCCCACCACAAAACGCACGTCGTGGAGCTCGATGTTGCAACCGGCCGTGCGACCGCCCAAAACCACCAGAAACAGCCGCACCTGCGGTGACCCTCAGGCGTGTTGCCGCAGGAAGGCCACACTGCTCTCCAGCTCATCGGCGAAGCGATCGATCTCCTCGAACGTGGTGGTGAAACTGAGGCTGGCGCGGGCCGAAGCGCTGATGCCGTAATGGCGATGAAGCGGTTGGGTGCAGTGATGACCACTGCGGATGCAGATGCCACTGGCATCAAGCAGTGCCGCCAGATCATTGGCATGGAGTCCATCGACGGTGAAGGCCGCCAGGGCGCCACGGTCGGGCTGCTGCTCAGGGCTGGGGCCCAGCAGACGCAGGCCTTCGATCGCCTGCAGACGCTCGAACAGGCGGCCAGTGAGTTGCTGCTCCCAGGCGTGGATCCGCTCCAGGCCCAGGGCGCTGAGATAGTCGAGCGCCGCGCCCATGCCGACGGCCTCACCGATCGCCGGGGTGCCTGCCTCGAACTTGTGGGGGAGTTCAGCCCAGGTGCTGGTCTCGAGAAAAACGTCCTGGATCATTTCACCGCCACCGAGAAAGGGCGGCATCGCCTCCAGCAACGCTTCCCGGGCCCAGAGGAAGCCCATGCCGGTGGGGCCACAGAGCTTGTGGGAGGAGCCCACCAGAAAATCAGCGCCCAGCTGGGCCACATTCACCGGCAGATGGGGCAGGCTCTGGCAGGCGTCCACCAGCAGCAGGGCGCCAGCGTCGTGGGCCAGCTTCGCCACCGCCGCGATCGGATTGAGGCAACCCAGGGTGTTGCTGATCTGAACCAGGCTCACCAACCGGGTGCGCTTGCCGAGCTTGGCTTCAAGATCGGCCAGATCGAGCTCTCCGGATTCACTCAGACCGACATGGCGAAGCACCGCCCCGGTGCGGGCCGCCAGCAGTTGCCAGGGAACCAGATTGCTGTGGTGCTCCATCACCGAAAGCAGGATCTCGTCGCCAGGACGGATGACCGCATCACCCCAGCTGCGGGCCACGAGGTTGATCGCCTCGCTGGCGTTGCGGGTGAACACGATCTCGCGCGGCGTGGCGGCACCGATGAAGCTGGCCGCCTTGGCGCGGGCCCCTTCGAAGGCGTCGGTGGCGCGGGCACTGAGCTGGTGGGCGCCGCGGTGCACGTTGGCGTTGTCCCGGCTGTAGTACGTGTTCAGGGCTTCCAGCACCTGACGGGGCTTCTGGCTGGTGGCGGCGTGATCGAGATAGATCAGAGGCTGACCGAGGCATCCCTGCTGGGCGAGCAAGGGAAAATCCGGCCGGGTCTGGGCGGCCAGGGAGCCCACCGGCTCAGCGGGCCGTCTGGTCTCGGCCTCCAGGCACTGCTCCAACCGAGGTGCCGTGGGCGGCTGGCTGGGGAGAGCGGTTGTCATCGGTGATCAAGCCTCCACCATCAAGCGTTGCAGGGGATTCCAGACGGCGGCAGCGGCGGGAAAATCCCGCAACACCTCCTGGCAAAAGCCCCGCCTCAGCAGGCGGGAGGCCGTCGCCGCGTCGATGCCCCGACTCTGAAGGTAGAAGAGCTGATCGGCCTGCAGCCGGCTCACGGTGGCGCCGTGGGTGCAGCGCACGTCGTCGGCAACGATCTCCAGCTGCGGCTTGGTGTCGATGCGGGCCTGATCGGAGAGCAGCAGGTTGCGACTGAGCTGATTGGCATTGGTGCGCTGGGCCTGCCGCGGTACAGCCACGGCACCGTTGAACACACTGTGGCCCTGATCAGCGGCGATGGCCTTGTGCAGCTGCTCCAGAGCGCCATCCGGGCCGAGAAACCTCACCTGGCTGTGGGTATCGGCCAACTGATCCCGCTCAGCCAGCTGCAGCGCCTTCAGCTCGGTGTGGGCTGCACCATCGCGCTGGGTGATGCGGGGCTCGAAGCGTGACAGAGCCCAACCCCGGCTGGCCATGACCGAGCGGAACCGGCTTTCACTGGCCTGCTCCACCGCCAGGTGCCCCAGAAAACAGGCTTCCGCCTCGCCGAGGGCCAGCAGGCCATGGAGCAAGTGGGCCTGCCTGCCGAGCTGGGCCTCCACCACCAGGCTGCTCAGGCTGGCCCCGGAGCCAAGCTGAACCTGAAGCACCTCCAGGCTGGCCTTCTCCTCGAGCAGCAGCAGCACCCGCACCGGTCGAAGGGTGTGCTGGGCATCGGCCACGCAGACCAGCTCCAGCGTTTCGGCGATCACTCCGCTGACCCGCAGGGCCAGGCAATGGCTGACGGTGGCCTGATTGAGCTCCACCGGCCAGTGCTGCTCGCAATCGCAGCCGGCCAGGCTGCGGCCCAGGGCCTGATGCAGGTCGTCGGAGCTGAGCCGACTCAGCCCGGGGGGAAGGGTCTGACCGGCCAGAGGGTCGCTACGGCCATCGAGCCAGAGCCGCAGGCTTCCCGGCGCCGGCGCCGGCCAGCCAGCCGATGGCAAGGAGGAGCCGACCGCGGCTGTGAGCGGGTTGAGGCTGAGCGGATCGAGAGCTTTGAGAGGGGTCAGATCGGTGAATCGCCAATCTTCCTGGCGGCGGGATGGGAGCGACTGGCGGATCAGCGCCTCCCGCCCCCGCACCTGGACGGCCTCAAGCTCACCGCTGGGGACGGGCAGATGGCTCAGCAGGCGCCTGGCCCAGGCGTCGTTGACGGCCCTGTCCGCAAGTCTGGATGAGACCACCATCAAGCCACCTCGAGAACGGCCAACTCCTGGTCCACCCAGTCGTAACCGCGTTCTTCAAGTTCCAGGGCCAGCTCCTTGCCACCGGTGCGCAGGATCCGTCCCGCCGCCATCACGTGAACGAAATCAGGGGTGATCACATCCAGCAGCCGTTGATAGTGGGTGATCAACAGGGTGGCATTGTCAGGCGTGGCCAGCTGGTTCACGCCACCGGCCACGATCCGCAGAGCATCGATATCAAGACCGGAATCGGTTTCGTCAAGGATCGCCACCACCGGCTCCAGCAGGGCCATCTGGAGAATTTCGTTTCGCTTTTTCTCTCCACCGGAGAAACCCTCATTGACACTGCGCTCCAGAAAAGCGGCATCCATCTGAACCACCTTGAGGCGATCGCGCACAACATCCTCAAAAGCGAAGGTGTCGAGCTCCTCCTTGCCCAGCTCGCCACGGCGGGCGTTGGTGGCCACCCGCAGAAACTCCAGATTGCTCACACCAGGAATTTCGACCGGATACTGAAAGCCGAGGAACAGACCGATGCGGGCCCGTTGCTCCGGATCCAGATCCAGCAGATCGCTGCCCCGGTAACGAACGCTGCCGGCAGTGACGCTGTAGGCGGGATGGCCGGCGAGCACCTTCGAGAGAGTGCTCTTACCACTGCCGTTGCGCCCCATGACGGCGTGGATCTCGCCGGCACGGATGCTGAGATTCACCCCTTTGAGAATCGGCTGGTCGGCAACCGTGGCATGGAGATCAACAATGTCGAGCAGCAGGTCGGCGTCGGGGCGGATCACAGGAAAACGGGAAGAGGAACGAAAAAACTCAGAGAGAAAAAGAAGCGGAGATCCAGGACGCTCAGCCCACCGAGCCTTCAAGCTTCAGTGCCAGCAACTTGTCGGCCTCGGCGGCGAACTCCATCGGCAGTTGGTTGAAGACATCGCGGCAGAAGCCACTCACCATCATCGATACTGCCTCCTCGAAACCGATACCGCGACTCTGGAGGTAGAAAAGCTGGTCGGCGGAGATCCGGCAGGTGCTGGCTTCATGCTCCACCGTGGACTCGGGCTGTTGGGAGCGGATGTAGGGATAGGTGTTGGCAGCGGCCTGATCACCGATCAACATCGAATCACACTGGCTGTAATTCTTCGCTCCCACGGCCTTCGGGCCGATCTGGACAAGGCCTCGGTAGCTGTTGGAAGAATGGCCGGCGCTGATCCCCTTGCTCACGATCGTGGAGCGCGTGCGGGGGCCCACATGAATCATCTTGGTGCCGGTATCAGCCTGTTGGCGATTGTTCGTGAGAGCAACTGAATAAAATTCCCCGACCGAGTCTGCTCCCTGCAGAACACAGCTTGGATATTTCCAGGTGATCGCCGAGCCGGTTTCCACCTGGGTCCAGCTGATCTTGCTGCGATCGCCACGACAGTGGCCGCGCTTGGTCACGAAATTGTAGATTCCACCCTTACCGGATTCATCACCGGCGTACCAGTTCTGAACAGTTGAATACTTGATTGAGGCATCATCGAGCGCCACCAGTTCCACCACGGCCGCATGGAGCTGGTTGGTGTCGAACATCGGGGCGGTGCATCCCTCCAGATAACTGACCGAGGCCCCTTCTTCGGCAATGATCAAGGTGCGTTCAAATTGTCCGGTATCACCAGAATTGATTCGAAAATAGGTGGAAAGTTCCATCGGGCATTCGACACCCTTTGGAATGAATACAAAGGAGCCATCACTGAACACAGCAGAATTGAGAGCCGTGAAATAATTGTCGCTGGCGGGTACAACCGAGCCGAGATAGCGCTCGATCAACTCGGGGTGGTCCTTCACCGCTTCACTGATCGAGCAGAACACCACGCCGTGCTCAGCCAGCTTTTCGCGATAGGTGGTGGCAATCGAAACACTGTCGAAGACTGCGTCCACCGCCACATTGCTGAGTCGCTTCTGCTCACTCAGGGGAATCCCTAACTTTTCGAAGGTTTCGAGCAGCTTGGGATCCACCTCATCGAGGCTGGCTTTCTTCTCCTGCTGCTTGGGTGCGGCGTAATAGATGATGTTCTGATAATCGATTTCCGGGTGGTTCACCGCAGCCCACTGGGGTTCCTCCATCCGCAGCCATTGCCTGAAAGCCTTGAGGCGAAATGCCAGCAAAAAAGCTGGTTCGTTCTTCTTGGCTGAAATCAGACGCACAACATCTTCACTGAGGCCCTTGTCAATCTTCTCGGTTTCAATATCGGTAACGAAGCCGTATTGATAAGGCTTGCTGACAAGATCACTGACAGTGGAGGTGGTGCTCATGGGCCTCAGGGGGTGGAACCGGCGGTGTGGGTGCGAATCTCATCGAGGCTGATGCTCTGGGTATCACCCCGGAAGGGATTTTCTTCGGTGAGGAAGAGCATGCAGTGACATTCCTTGCGCTCGCGCATCGGAACACAGGGGCAGTTCCAGAAGGCCTGTGAAACCTCAGCTTCCTTGTCTTCGTAGTGGCGGCAAGGGCAGAGGGCACCGCCCAGTTGCTCCTTGTGGCGGGCCAGACCTTCAAGCACCACGGCCGTCACCCCTGGATCACTGCAGAAAAAAGTGCCTGTGCGCTGGGCATAGGTTTCGGCGAATTTCCGGATGACCTCCAGGCTTTCGGTGGATGGAGCCGCCGCAGCGGAGGGAGCATCGGACATGGGTTGAACTGGGGAGAGGAAACCGCTGCCATTGTGAGGATGACGGCGCCACCGGAGAACCGTCAAAATCGGTGATGCCGGCAGGCCGCAAATAACGAAACACTGTAGTTTCGTTATCTGGACAGCCTAAGGCACCGATGTCGGTGCTGGGGGCCTGACCGAGCGGCCCCACAGCCACCCGCCAGGCGTGGCAGGGTGTGGCCAGGACCGTGTCTCGCCAGACCATCCTCACCCCCTGATGAGTTCCACCACCCAGACCCCAACCCGTGAGGCGGCCCTCACACTCCTGCTGCGTCAGGGCGAGGCCACGGCTGCGGATCTCTCCGAACAGCTCGCTGTTTCCGTGCAGGCGATGCGTCGTCACCTGCGCGGCCTCGAGGAAGAAGGCCTGGTCGAAGCCAGCCCGAGCGCCGAAGGGCCTGGACGGCCCAGCAATCACTGGCGCCTGACCAGCATTGGCCGCCATCAGTTTCCCGATGGTGGCGAACAGTTCGCCCTCGGCCTGCTGCAGTCGATGGCCGCCAGCCTGCCCCCCGACATGCTCACCAGGCTGCTGCGGCAGCAGGCCGTGGTCAAGGGCGCATCGGATCGGCTCCTGATCGGCACCGGCAGCCTGGCCGAGCGGCTCGGCCGTCTGGTGGAACTGCGCCGCCAGGAGGGCTACGTGTCCGAATGCAGCCGGGAGGCCGAGGGTGGCTCCTGGTGCATGCGGGAGTTTCGTTGTTCCGTCGCCAGGCTCGCCGATCAATTCCCCCAGATCTGCGATCAGGAGTTGCAACAGATCCGCCACACCTTCCCGGATTGCAGCGTGGAGAGGGTCCACTGGCGGCTGGAAGGGGGGCATTCCTGCGGGTTCCGCCTCACCCCCCGCTCCGCCACCGCCAGTCCCGTCGACCGAGAAAGCGATGGCTGAGGCGGGGCCCCTCAGCAGTCAGGAGATGGTGTTGCTGGAATCCAGCCTGCTTCCTTCCCTGGAGCGCCACCACCTGCGCCTGCTGGCCCACAGCCTTCGCACCCTGCAACAGATCGCCGGTCCCTCGCAGGGAGAGATTCCCTCCGGGCCGCAACTGGAGAGCTGGCTGGCCGAGCAACCCCAGCTCAAGGCGGAGCCTGTTTTTCAGCAGGATTTCCGGCGGCAGCTCGAAAAGGCGGCCCGCCAGCTGGAAGGCATTGCCGCTTCGCTGGGGAAGGGGGCCCTGACCCTGGATCTCAGCGACCTGTGTCGCTGGGCTGACGCCCAGGCCCGCACAAGGCTCACACCACCAGGCTGACTCCAGCTATGGCGAGCAGAGCTGCCACCAGACCGGTCCAGCCGGGGCTGTCCCCCTCCCAATGGGCCAGGGGAAGGGCCATCACCGGAGCAGTGGAGAGCAGAGCCACTGCCATCCCCGCCGGCAGGTGCTGCAACGCCGTCTGCTGCAGCAGGATCCCGAAGGTGGTGCCGAGCAGGGTGGCGAGCAGCACCAGGGGCCAGCGGCGCCAGGCCAGACGGGGACCTGCCCCCTGGGGTGGCCAGTGCCGCAGCAGGGGCACCATCACCAGCGTCGCCGCCGCCAACCGCAACGTGGCCGATTGCAAGGGGCTCAGATCAGAAGCCAGCAGCGCGGTTCGGGAGAGCAGCGCACCGCCGCTGCCGCAGAGCAGGGCCGCAAGGGCCAGCAGCAGACCCAGTCGCTGCCCCCCGGGCCGCTGGGCTGCCGGCGGCTGCTGACGCGCCACCACCAGCACCGCCAGACCGATCAGCCCCACCCCCAGCCACTGCTCGGGAGCAGGCAGCTCGCTGAGGAACAGGGCCCCACCCAACACCGTCACCACAGGACCGCCAGCCTCGATCGTGAGGGTGCGGCGGGTGCCGAGCCGGCGCAGGGCGGCGAAATAAAAGCTGTCCCCCAGGGCGATTCCGACCACGCCGCTGGCCAGCAGCAGGGCAACGGCGCCGGGCTGGACGTGCCAGAGGCCCAGCAGCACCAGCGGCAGCTGAACAGCCAGGGCCAGCAGATTCTTGAGCAGATTCAACTGGGCCGACGACAGGGAGGTCGGCAGGCGCCGCCACAGGCTGCTGGCCAGGGCCCAGCAGAGCGCCGCCGCCAGGGCGGCCAGGACTCCCGTGGAGGCCACCAGTGACGGGAGGGGTGTGGGCCTTGCGATCATCGCTGCAGCCGTGACCCTGCCGTGAGTGTTCCGATCGCCGATGCCATCAGCTTCTTCAGACTCAGCTGCGGCCGCTGGCGCTCCCAGCGCACCAGCCATCACCTGCTGCACCGCCGCGCGGAAGCCGGCGGCTCGCTGATCGAGGTGGTGGAAGTGGCCGCCGAGGATCCACGCCTGGCAGCGATCGCCGTGCTGCATGGCCAGGAGCCGACCGCACTCGTGGGTGGCTGCCAGGTGCGCTGGAGCGGTTCGATGGCCTGGGACAAGGCCGGGGAAGACCATCAGGGCGAATCGGTGTTCGGCCTGATTCCCACCGATGCTCTGGGCCGGCAGGGGCTGTTGCTGCGGGATCGGGGCTACGCCGAAACCGCCCCGGTGGCCGGCCACTTCCAGATGGACGACCGCGACGGGCTGCTGCTCACCACGGGCTACGAAACGATGAACTCGCTTGAGCGCTTCTGGTTCCCCACGCCGAACCTGCGGCTGCGCACCAGCACCGTGGAGGGGCTTTCGAACACCGCCTCGTTCTGTGTGGAGAGCCGTTGCCTGGATGGGACCCCGCCGGCAGGCCAGGGAGCCGGCAACGGAGTGGCCACCGACGCGGTTTCTGCCTTCGGCTGGTGAGAGCCAATCATTACGGACTGTGAGCCCTGGCCTGGGGCGCCTGGGTTGACCCGAGCCCTACTTCTACGATCCACAGCGACGGTTGACGATGCACGTGTGGCTATCCCGCTTCTGAAGTACGCGCCGACAACCCAGAACTCCCGCGTGGAGCCGTATCGCGTCGGTTCCGACGAGGATCCGAAAACGGTGTCCATTGACAAGGCCATCGATCGGGAAGCCCAGAACTTCGTGATCGAAACGGCCTACCGACAGATCTTCTTCCACGCCTTCAAGGTCGACCGCGACACGATCCTCGAATCGCAATTGCGCGATGGACAGATCACCGTGCGGGATTTCATCCGCGCTCTCTGTCTTTCCGACACCTTCACCCGCAGCTTCTACAACCTCAACAACAACTACCGGGTCGCCCGCCACCTGGTGGAGAAGCTGCTCGGCCGGCCTGTCTACGGCAAGGCCGAGGAGATCGCCTGGTCTGCCGTGATCATGACCAAGGGTGTCGCCGGGGCCGTTGACCAGATCCTCGACAGCGCCGAGTATCTGGACAACTTCGGCTACGACACCGTTCCTTTCCACCGCAACCGGGTGGTCGGATCGAGAGAGGTGGGCGAAACCCCCTTCAACATCACTTCGCCGCGCTACGAGGCTTACCACCGCGGCGTGCTCGGCTTCCCCCAGATCATCTACACAGGCAGCACCCGTTCCCTGCCTGCTCGGGCTCGCCAGCGCCGCGGCGGCTTCCCCGAAGATTATCTGCCCTGGGTCCGGCAGCTCCCTGCTCTCCGCAGCGGTGCCGCCTCATCCGGCAGTGTCGGCATGGACTACCTCGCCAAGGTGCCCTACCGGAGCATCGGGCGCTGAGCAGGGCTCGCTGAAAACCCTTGCCCACCATGAAAACGGCGGATTCTCACCGCCGTTTTTTCATGTTCTGTGGCACCCTCTCAGGCGTCAGTGGTTGCTGACGCCCCGGACCCCAGAGCGTTCCTATCTGGCAATCTCCTGCAGACTGATTTGAAAGAGGTGTAGCGAGTGACTCAGGCATTTTCTTCTCTGGCGAAAATGACCCTGAGGCAGCTTCGGCAGGTTGCCAACGGTCTTGGTGTCGGCCTTTACAGCCGCCAGTCGAAGCAGGAGCTCACCGAGACGATCGCAGAGAACCAGCCTGGCGATTCTCCGGCTGCTGGCCCGCCTGGTGGCGCAACGCCCACTGTTGCTGCAGCGAGCCTTGCCGAGATGGAAGCAGGCCTTCCTCCAGCCCCCCGGCCAGCCGCCCAGACCAAGGTGGTGTTTCTCCCCCGCGATCCTCAGTGGGCGTATGTGTTCTGGGAAATCGCCGACGCAGATCGCCAGCAGGCCTTCAGCTCAGGCGCCAGCCAGCTTTGCCTGCGGTTGGCCGATGTCACAGGGCTCAGCGGCGGTGCAGCCCACTCCCAGACCCTCCAGGAGGTGCCGGTCGACAGCCATGCCACTGAGTGGTACCTGCCGGTGCCGATGAGTGATCGGGATTACCGCGTTGAGCTGGGCTGCCGCAAAGCGGGCGGAGGCTGGATCTCCCTGGGTTTCTCTGCTGCCGCCCGCGTCCCTGCTCTCCATCCAAGCGAACAGATTCTCGATCAGTTCGTGCCCTTCTCGCTTGAAACCCCCCCCAGCCCAGGCTCGTTGCCCAGTCCGGTCGACGCCCCTTACAACGATCTGCACGAACGGCTCTACCGGAAAGCCTCCCTGCAGAGCATGGGCGGCGTGAGCCCGGGCATCCGTTTCGGCAGGGGGTCCGAAGCCTTTCATGAGCTCGGCGAGCGTGGGGTCGGTCCCGACCACCGCAGCCTCTCGGATTCAGGCATCGGAGTGTGGGCCAGTGGCCGACACCAATCGGGGATCGGTGGAGTGCCTGCCCGCGAGCGCTCCTTCTGGCTGGTCGCTGACGCTGAATTGATCGTCTACGGATCAACCGATCCTTCCGCCACCCTGTTGATCGGCAGCGAAAGCGTCCCCCTCTCGGCCGAGGGAACCTTCCGGATCCAGGTGCCGTTCCGCGATGGCGAGCAGATCTACCCGATCGAAGCGATCGCCGCCGATGGCGAGCAGAAACGCAACATCACCCTCCAGTTCGGTCGCACCACTCCGGAAGACAGAACCAATCCAGCCAGCCAGGCTTCCCCTGAATGGTTCTGAGCTGATGCGTGCCCTGGTGGCCTTGACCCCCCTGGCCGGGAGCCTGGTCCTGCCGATCCTTGTACCGATCCTGATGGTTCGCTTCAGCGTCGCTGCTGGAGTTGCAGTTGCTGTGGTGGCCAGTTGCCTCTGGTTCACGTTGATGCTTCGCACCGCCGAAATGCCCGGCCACTCCTGAGCCGAGTCGGGAGAGAGCTCAAATCCCGGACGACGGGGAACGCTGAGGGAAGCCAGCCCTGCTCCCCCCTTGAATCGATCCCCTTCGCCCCGCCCAGGCCGCCATGCCCCAGCTGGCACTGCGGCCCTGATGGGCCTTGCCCTCGGCCTGGCCGGATGCAGCGCCACAGCACGGATCATCGGCCAGGCTCCAGCCGATCTGCCGTTGCCGCCAGGCATGGAGGTGGCCTTCAACCACCGCAGCGACCACCATTACCACAGCCCGATCAACGGCCGTCGGCGCAGCGGCGACGATCTGGAGGCCCTGGTGCTCGGGACGATCCAGCGGGCCGAAACCGACATCCAGATGGCGGTCCAGGAGCTCTCCCTGCCCAGGGTGGCCGAGGCCCTGGTGGCCAAGCACCGGGCGGGAATCAAGGTGCGGGTCGTGCTGGAGAACACCTACAGCACCCCCTGGAGCCTCCAGCATCCAAGTGAGCTGAACCCCCACAAACGCCTCCGCCACACCCAGCTCTCCGCCCTGGCCGATCGCAATCACGATGGGTTGCTCAGCAGCGATGAGCGGCGAGCCGGGGATGCGGTGGCCATCCTGCAGCGGGGCGGGGTGCCCCTGATCGATGACACGGCGGACGGCAGCGCTGGCAGCGGCCTCATGCACCACAAGTTTCTGGTCGTTGATGGCCGCTGGCTGGTCACCGGCTCAGCCAACTTCACGCCGTCCTGCATTCATGGCGATGCCGGTGACTCGCGAACCCTGGGCAATGTCAATCACCTGCTCCGCATCGAGAGCCCGGCGCTCAGCGCCCTGTTCGACGCCGAGTTCGAGCGGATGTGGGGCGATGGTCCGGGCGGAAGCCCCGACAGCCGCTTCGGCATCGGCAAGGAGTCCGGCCCGGTTCAGGCGGTGATGGTGGGGCCGACCCGGGTGGAGGTGTTGTTCGCCCCCCAGCGACGGCGCGATCCCGCCAATGGGCTGTCCCTGCTGGCGGAGCGCATGTCCCAGGCCCAGACCAGCCTGGACATGGGGCTGTTCGTCTTCTCCGCCCAGATCCTTGCCGACCGGCTGGCCGAGCTGCAGCAGCGCGGCGTCAGGATCCGCCTGCTGGCCGATCCAGGTTTCGCCAGCCGCTCCTTCTCCGAGGTTCTCGACCTGCTCGGCGTGGCCCTGCCCGATCGGTTCTGCAAGCTGGAGGCAGGCAACACCCCCTGGCAGCAGCCGATCGAGGGGGTGGGAACTCCGCAGCTGGCGCGGGGCGACAAGATGCACCACAAGATCGCGGTGATCGATGCCCACCAGGTGATCACGGGCTCCTTCAACTGGAGTCCGGCAGCGGCCCATGCCAACGATGAAACCCTGCTGATCCTGCATTCACCGGCGCTGGCTGCCCACTTCTCACGGGAGATGGATCGAATGTGGCAAGGTGCGGAGCTGGGCATCACCGCAAGGATGCAACGCAAGCTGGACAAGATGCGCCGGGCCTGCGGCAGCGGCAGCCAACGGCCACTCGCCGCGCAGCGAAGCTGAGGCCACCGATGGGGCAGCCGGTGGTGATTGTCGGTGCCGGCCCTGCCGGCGCCTGCCTGGCTCTGCTGCTGGCCGAGCGCGGCCTGTCCGTCACCCTGATCGAGGCCGCCAGGAATCCGGGCGGTCGTTTCCGCGGCGAGGCTCTGATGCCCTCAGGCCTCGAGGCACTTGATCAGATCGGGCTGACGCCGTTGCTGGACACCCTCCCGGTGCGCCCGTTGGATGGCTGGTCCTTCCGGGTCAACGGGCGGGAGCTGTTCCGCGTCGACGAGCCGATCGGCTCCGAACGACCCTGCACCCTGATCTCCCAGCCGGCTCTGCTGGAGGCCGTGATCGCCAGGGCCACAGCTTGTGGCGGTTTCCGCTGGCTGCCGGGCCAGAGCGTTCTGGCCCCGGTGATGGACAAGGAACGGGTGGCCGGGGTGCGCCTCGCCGACGGGCGGGTCCTGGCCGCCAGCTTGGTGATCGCCGCCGATGGGCGTTCCTCGCTGCTGCGTGGCAAGACGGGGCTGGTGCTGGAGCGAAGCGAGAGCCCGATCGACCTGCTCTGGTTCAGGCTGCCGGCTCACCCGCGCTTCGAAGCCGACAACCTGTTCATGGTTCAGCTGGGTGAGGGCGGCGGCTTCAGTGTTTTCCACGGCACCGCAGCCGGGGAACTTCAGCTCGGCTGGCTGCTCACCAAGGGTGCATCGATCGAGCGGAGTGCTTCCGCCTGGGCGGAAGCCTTCGCCCTGCTCTCTCCGGACTGGCTGGCGACCCACTTCCGGGCCCAGGCCGCAGCGATCGAGGCACCCCAGAAGCTTTCCGTGCAGGTGGGGTTTGCGCCCCAGTGGCATCGGAGCGGTCTGCTGCTGCTCGGCGACGCCGCCCATCCGATGAGTCCGATCCGGGCCCAGGGCCTCAACATGGCCCTGCGGGATGCCGTGGTGGCGGCCAATCACCTGGTGCCCCTGCTGCGAAGCCATCCCACGCCCCAATCCATCGACCAGGCCTTCGCCGCCATCCAGGCCGAGCGGGAGCCGGAGATCCTCCAGGCCCAGGCACTCCAACGCGCTGAAGCGCGGCAGGGAGAGCTGCTGGCCCGCAGCCCCCAGTTGCGCCAGCTGGTCGCCAGGCTGAGCCCCTGGATCGGCCCCTGGATCAGGCGGTCCTGGATCGCGCGACAACGCAGTCTGCGCGAAGGGCTCGGACCCGTGCGCCTCGGCGTCTGAGCGGCAGCGATGATGCATACCGTGCCATCGGATCATCCATGGGTCGAATACGCCTTGTCGCCCTGCCGCTGTTCGCCCCCTGGTTCGGCCTGATGATCCTGGGCTGCTTCTCCGCGGCCCAGACCAGGGAGCTGCCCACCTACCCGAGCAGCAGCACCCTGCGGGAGGTGCAGCTGGCCACATTCGCCTGTTCCCGTAGCAACGCGGAGGCTGATTGCAGCCGTGCCCGCTCCCTGGCCAATCCCCTGATGGACAACCCGCTTCTGCCGTCGTTCTGCAAGGACGGAGTCTGGGAGATCCTCCAGAAAGCCCAGCCGGCGACGGCCAACTCCTTCGAACGACGCGATGCCCTCGACCAGGCCGGAGAGCGGCTGGTCAGTCGCTGCCAGGCCCGCGAAAAAGCCAGACCGGCGACCAAGCCGCCAGCAGGTCAGGGTCCCTCCGGCCCGGGCGGCGGATCAGGATTTGGGATCGGCCCCAGCAGGAACTGAGACCCGGCCGCTGGATCAGGGTCGGGGGGAGGCAACCACCCCGCTGCCGGTGCTGGAGAGCGGCTGGCTCGAGAGTTCCAGGAGCTGGCGGGACGTGGCTTCCATGAACGCCACCGTCCATCCGGTGGTGACGACCACCCGGTCCGTGAACGCGCAGAGTTCCGAGCGCTGGCCATGGGCCTCGCAACTGGCCGACAAGCCAAGCAGGGCGTTGGTCAGCTTGCCCCGCAGACAGTGCTCCGTCCCGGATTGGGACAGCACAGCTTCCGCCGCTGTGCGGGTGGATTGAACGGCCTCCGCGAGCCCGCCGGACCCGGACCCGGCGTTGACGGGGGGGGCGGCTGAAACGGCGGCGGCAATCAGCAGACTGGCCGGAAGAAGAGAGCCCATGGCATGGAAAAGCATCAGCAGCCGCATCTGTTCCAGCTCAGCGCACCTTCTCAACGTAGCCAATCCGTGCCGATCAAACAGCAGGGTTAGCCTGCGATTCCCCGTCTTCGGTGGTATGGCCAGCAGCGCATCCGACAGCCTCACTGCCGAAGCAGTGAATCATGTGGAGCTGAGCGCCCCCTTCACCGACCAGAAACCCGGCACGTCCGGCCTGCGCAAGAGCAGCCGACAGTTCGAGCAGCCCCACTACCTGGAGAGCTTCGTGGAGGCGGTGTTCCGGGTGGTGCCCGGCGTGGCGGGGGGCACGCTGATCCTCGGCGGCGACGGCCGCTACGGCAATCGCCGCGCCATCGATGTGATCACACGCATGGCCGCCGCCCATGGGGTGGCCCGATTGATCACCACCACCGGCGGGATCCTCTCCACCCCCGCCGCCTCGAATCTGATCCGCAAGCACCAGGCCATCGGCGGCATCATCCTCTCGGCCAGCCACAACCCCGGCGGCCCCGAGGGCGATTTCGGCGTCAAGGTGAACGGCGCCAATGGCGGGCCGGCCCCCGAATCGATCACCGATGCGATCTACAGCGCCACCACCCAGCTGGATGGCTACCGGATCGTTGACGCAGCGACGCCCTCACTGGAGGCGCCGGGCACCTACACCCTGGGCGGGCTGAGCATCGAGGTGATCGATGGAGTCGACGACTACGTGTCACTGCTGCAGGGCCTGTTCGATTTCGACGCGATCAGCCAGATGCTGCGGGGCGACTTTCCGATCGCCTTTGATGCCATGCATGCCGTCACCGGTCCCTACGCCAGCCGCCTGCTGGAGGGGCTGCTGGGGGCACCGGCCGGCACGGTGCGCAACGGCATCCCCCTGGAGGATTTCGGTGGGGGCCACCCCGACCCCAACCTCACCTATGCCCATGAGCTGGCCGAGCTGCTGATGGGCTCAGACGCCTTCCGCTTCGGGGCCGCCTGCGACGGCGACGGCGACCGCAACATGATTCTGGGCCAGCGCTGCTTCGTGAACCCCAGCGACAGCCTGGCGGTGCTCACCGCCAATGCCGGTCTGGCTCCCGGCTATGTGGGCGGGCTCGCCGGAGTGGCCCGCTCCATGCCCACCAGCGCGGCTGTGGATGTGGTGGCCAAGGATCTGGACATTCCCTGTTTCGAAACGCCCACGGGCTGGAAGTTCTTCGGCAACCTGCTTGATGCCGGCCGCATCACGCTCTGTGGTGAGGAGAGCTTCGGCACCGGCAGCGACCACATCCGCGAGAAAGATGGCCTCTGGGCCGTGCTGTTCTGGCTGCAGATTCTGGCGGTGCGGCGCTGCTCGGTGGCCGAAGTGATGACCAGCCACTGGAGCCGCTACGGCCGCCACTATTACTCCCGCCACGACTACGAAGCGATCGCCAGCGACCGGGCCCATGGCCTCTACGACCGCCTGAAGGGGATGCTGCCCTCCCTGGTTGGGGCGAGCTTCGCCGGCCGCAGCATCACCACCGCCGACGACTTCAGCTACGTCGATCCGGTGGACGGCTCACTCACCAGCGGCCAGGGTCTGCGCCTGCTGCTCGATGACGGCAGCCGGGTGGTGTTCCGCCTCTCCGGCACGGGCACCCAGGGGGCCACCCTGCGCCTCTACCTGGAGAGCTATGTGGGCATCGGCGGCAACCTGGATCAGGATCCACAGCAGGCGCTCGGGGATCTGATCACCGCCGCCGACCAACTGGCCGAAATCCATAGCCGCACCGGCATGGAACGGCCCACTGTGATCACCTGACACCTTCGCCCTGGCTCAGTCGCCCCGCTGATCGAGGGGGGCACCTGGCTCGCCGCGGCGGGTGAGGCTGATCTGACGCAGCGTTTCCCCCCAGACGCCGCAGAACCCTGCCATCCCCACCACCACCACCCAGAAGCGGGGATGAATCGCTGGCAGCAACTCGCCGGGCGTTCGAGACACGCGGTGGGCGAGCGTCAACAGCACCAGGGCCGCAAGGACGTTGATGGCTCCTGCCAGCACGACGCGGCGGCGATCGACCCGCAACTGGCGCCGCGGAATGTAACCGGCGGGCCGGGGCAGGGGCATCTCAGGCGGCCGGCCCTGCCGGCAGCACCGGCTCGGTGGCCTGGCTGGCCGGGAACCAGGTGGCTTCCAGCTGCTTCATCAGCACATAGAACGACGGCACCACGAACAGGCTGAGCCCGGTGGCCACCAGCAGCCCGCCGAAGATCACCGCCCCCAGCGACTGCTGGCTGAGGGCCCCGGCCCCTGAGGCCACCAGCAGGGGGAAGAATCCCGCCAGGGCCGCCATCGCCGTCATCAGGATCGGCCGCAGGCGGGAGCAGGCGGCGGCCATCGCCGCTTCGGTGGCGCTCATTCCCTGCTCCATGCGCTGGTTGGCCAGATCCACGATCAGGATGCCGTTCTTGGCCGCAAGGCCGATCAGGGTGACCAGGCCCACCTGGGCATACACGTTGTTCACCTGGCCGCGCAACACCAGGAACATCAACGCTCCGAGCATCGCCAGGGGCACCGTCATCAGAATGATCAGCGGATCGATGTAGCTGCCGTACTGGGCGGAGAGCACCAGATACACCACCACGATCCCGAGCGCGAACACCAGGATCGCCAGGGCGCCGGCCTGCACCTCCGAGCGGGTCAGGGCCGACCAAGCCGAGCCGATGTTGGCGAAATTGAAGCGACGGAACACGGCGGCGATGGTGTCGATCGCCTGGCCGCTGCTCTTGCCGGCAGCTTCCACCCCCTGGATCAGCACGGAGCGGTAGAGGTCGAAGTGGCTGATGATCGGCGGGGCGCTGTCGAGGCGCGCCTTCACCACATTGGAGAGCGGCACCAGCGCGCCGGCACGGTTGCTGATGTTGAGATTGTTCAGGTCCTGAATCATGCCGCGATGGCTGGCATCGGCCTGCACAACCACCTGGCGGTATTGCTGCTGCTCGTAGGTCTGATTCACGAAGCTGCCGCCGGTGAGGGTGCCCAGGGCCTCCATCGCGGCGCTGTAATCGATGTCGAGCGAGGCCATGCGGTCGCGGTCGACATCCAGCCGCCATACCGGGGCATCACTGACGAACTGGGTGTAGAGGTTGCCGAAGGTGCCGGTGGAGCGGGCCTTGGCGATCAGTTCCTTCGCCAGGCCGGCCAGTTCGGTGGGGCTGTAGCCACCGTTGCTGAGGTCGTTGAACTGGAAGGAGAGCCCCCCCTGGGCACCGAAGCCCGGCACGGCAGCAGGAGGCTGGGCCAGCACGATCGCGCCGGGGATCGTGGCGAAGCCCTTGTTCATCCGGGCGATGATCGCGTTAGCCGATTGCTGGGGGCGGGTTCGCTGCTCGATCGGCTTGAAGCCGAAAAAGAAGATGCCCTGGTTCAACGAGCCCCCGTTGAAGCCGGCCCCGCCCACCAGCTCCCCGGACACCACATCCGGCTCCTTGGCGATGATCTTGCGTGCTTCATCCGCCACCGCCATGGTGGCCTCGATCGAAGCCTGGGCCGGCAATTGGATGATGCCCAGGCCGTAGCCCTGGTCTTCGGTGGGAACGAAGCCGGTGGGAATGAGCACGAAGGCGACGCCGGTGAGAAGCACCCCCCCCAGCAGCGCCACCACCACAAGCTTCCTCAGCCGAATCACCTGCTGGAGCAGGGCGGCATAGCCGCGGGCCACCTGCTCGAAAGCCTTGTTGAACGCCGTGAAGATGGGCATCAGGAAGCTGCCCACCACCGCACCTACCACCCCGAGCAGCAGGGCCAGCATCCAGCCACCGGCCAGGGTGCCGTAAAGGGCGCCGAACGCCCCACCGATCGCGGTCCAGCGCCAGCCCCTGGGCTCGGTCTTGCCGCCGCCCAGCAGCAGCGCTGATTGCAGCGGCTTGCCGGTGATGGCGTTGAAGGTGGAAACAATGATCGAGAACACGATCGTCAGCGCGAACTGGCGATAGATCACCCCGGTGGCTCCCGGGAAGAAGGCCACCGGCACGAACACAGCCAGCAGCACCAGCGCCGTGGCCAGGATCGCCCCGGTGAGCTCCTTCATGGCATTGGAGGCGGCCACAAAAGGCGGATCACCCGCTTCGATCCGCGCCGAAACGGCCTCCACCACCACAATCGCGTCATCCACCACCAGGCCGGTGGCCAGGATGATGCCGAGCAGGGTGAGCTCGTTGATCGAAAAACCGAAGGCCTTCACGAACACCATTGCGCCCAGCAGGGCGATCGGCAGGGCGAGGGCCGGCACAGCCGTGGCCTTCCAGTCCTGCAGAAACAGGAAGATGATCAGCAGCACCAGCACCACCGCATCGCGGAGGGCATCGAGGGCACCTTCAATCGAAGCGTTGATGAAGTCAGTCTGGTCAAACACCTTCTCCAGCAGCACGCCAGGTGGCAGGGAGTTACGGAACTGGGTGAGCACTTCATCCACCGACTTGGCCGTGGTGATCGCATTACTGCCAGGCAGCTGGATCACACCAAAGCCGACGGATGGATAGCCACTGATGGCGTTGATGGCCGCCTGATTAAAATTCTGAAAAGCGTATTCAGCTCGGCCAACATCACCCAGACGAATCAGCCCACCATCGGGCCCCTTTGAAAGGATGAGCTTTTCAAACTCAGCCACTGTTTCCAGATTGCCATTCACCAGAATGGGAAATGTGGAGCGGTTGCTCGGCAGAGATGGCGGCCCACCGATGCTGCCGGCAACCACCACCACGTTCTGAGCTTTCAGTGCATTCACCACATCGGTGACAGAAAGATTGAAACGGGAGAGCCGCAGTGGATCCACCCATAAACGGAAAGCCGGATCACTGGCCCCGAAGACATTGACCTGACCTACCCCATCGGCGCGAGTGAGCGGATAGAGAAGATTGAGTTGCAGTAGACCATTGAGATAATTCCGGTCGAACTGCCCCTCACTCGACGTGATGTTGTACACCAGAAGATAGCTGCCGGAGGTCTGCTGAACCGTCACCCCCTGGGCATTCACCTGTGGCGGCAGCTGCGGCGTAGCGGTCTGGACCCGATTGAGCACATTCACCTGATCGATATCAGGATTGGTGCCGGGCTTGAAATAGACGTTGATCTGGCTGCTGCCCTCACCGGTGCTGGTGGAGGTGATGTAGTCCATCCCAGGCGCGCCGTTGATCTGCTCCTCGAGCGGGCCGGTCACGGCACTCTCCACCGTGAGCGCGTCGGCACCGGGCAGGCTGGCGTTCACCTGGATCGTGGGCGGGGCGATATTGGGCAGATTTTCGATCGGCAGCAGCGGCAGGCTGATCACCCCGGCCAGCAGGATGAGCACACTGCACACCGTGCTGAGCACAGGGCGGCGGATGAAGGTGTCCGACAGGCTCATCGGGCAGGCCCGGGGGAAACGGCAGCAGGCACCGAACCCGGGGAGGAGGACCGCACGGCCAGGCCACTGCGCAGTTGGGCGAGGTTGCCCAGAATGACCGAATCGGTGGATCGCAGGCCGGACCTGAGCGGGAAAACGCCGTTCTGAAGGGTGCCAAGACTCACCGGCACCTGAACAGCCACAAGAGAGTCCGGCGGCGGCGGCGGCTCAATCTCCCTGCCCAGTCGCTGCCGGGCTTCCTGGGGGCTCACGGCCAGAAAAACGAAGGATTTGCCGGCCTGGAGCAGCACCGCCTGCTCCGGGATGGAGAGCAGGTTCTCCTGGGAATAGATCAAGGTGGCGTTGACCCGCTGATTGTTGCGCAGGGCGCCATTCCCATTGGCGAAGGTGGCCTTGACGAGCAGGGTCTGGCGCTGCTTGTCGAGCGAAGGTGCCACGAAACTCACAGCGCCCCTGGCACTCAGTTCCGGGCGATCCGGGGCTCTGAGCAACACCGGTAGACCCACTCTGACGCGAGCCGCATCGCTGCCGGGAACATCCAACCTTACCCAGAGAATTGAATTGTCCACCACGCTGGTGACGACACCTCCGGCCGGCACCACATCACCGATCTTGGCCTGAATACTGCCCACCTGTCCGGCGATCGGAGCCGTAATATTTTTATACCCCAGGGTGGCCTGCGAAGATTTCAGCATGTCGCGGCTCTGCAACGCCTGGGTGATGTAGAAGTCGCGCTCCTTGGTGGATACAGCGCCCTGATCATTCAGAAAAATATAACGCTCCGCATTGATCACATCCTTGCGCGCCTCCGCCCTGTCGGAGTCGGTGCTTGCCTGCTGCTGCACCTGGTCGAGCCGGAAGAGCAGTTGCCCGCGCTGCACCGCCTGCCCCTCCTGCATCGGCATGAGCACGATTCGTCCAGCGATTTCGGCGGCCAGCCTCACTTCGCGAATGGCCTCCAGCGTGCTCTGGTAGTCGGCCGAATCGGAAAACAGTGCGCTACGGGGATTCACCAGCCTGACGGCAGCAGGCGGCTGCTGAGGCGGGGGCGCCGGAGCACAGGCAGCCAGGGAGACCAGAGCCAGCAGGGAGGAGGCCGCCAGAACGGGAATGGGTTGCCGCAACGGGCTGGTCACGAGTGCGATCCAGGCTTGCGCACAACTGCAGCGGTGTCCACGTCTGCCAGGGCACCAGTTGGCTGAGGTGGGGAGCTGCTGCGGCGATCAGGGCCGATCAGGGTCACGTCTGCCTCGGGAAAAGGTCTGGTGGTAGGCAGGATCGGGGTTGCTGGCCTGCAGCTGGCGCACCGTCTCCAGGGTGAGGCCGGCAAAGGCCCCGAAGGCACAGAAGATCCCGAAGAAGAGGGCAAAGGTGCGCGGGCTCACCTCCACCGGCGTGTGGGTCACCACCGCATGCAGCATCACGGCCAGGAAGGCCCCCAGACCAGCTCCGATCAGCCCGGCAAGCAGAATCCTGCTCCCCCGCAGTGGTGCCTGAGCGGCCATCAGGGGGGGGCTCCCTCGATTGGGGTCCCTGCTTCAGCGCCGGGGGGCGGAGCGGTGGCCGGAGGCACCAGCTGCTTGACCACCACGTAGAACACCGGCACCACCAGCAGGGACAGCACCGTGGCCACCAACAGGCCGCCGAACACCACCGTGCCGAGGGAGGCCTGGCTGCGGGCGCCGGCCCCATCGGCCAGCACCAGCGGCAGGAAGCCGAACAGGGAGGAGATGGCCGTCATGATGATCGGCCGCAGGCGAGAGCGGGAGGCCTCCTTTGCCGCTTCCAGGGCGCTGGCGCCGGCGGCCATGCGCTGGTTGGCGAGATCCACGATCAGGATGCCGTTCTTGGCCGCCAGGCCGATCAGCATCACCAGCCCCACCTGGGCGTAGATGTTGAGCTCATAGCCACGGGCCCCCAGGAAGATCAGCGCCCCGAGCATGGCGGTGGGCACCGTCATCAGGATGATCAGCGGATCGCTGTAGCTCTCGTACTGCGCCGCGAGCACCAGATAAACCACCAGGATGCCGAGGGCGAAGATCACCACAGCCAGGGCCCCCGCGCTCACCTCCTCCCGGGCGATGCCTGTCCAGTCGTAGCCGATGCCGGGCACATCAAGGCCCTTGAACAGCCCCAGGATTCCCTTGATCGCCTGCCCCGAACTGCGCCCCGGCGCCGCCGAGCCCTCCACCCGGATCGAGCGGAAGAGGTTGAAGCGGGGAATGATCGAAGGGCCGGTGACCGGCTCCACCGTGATCACCTCGGCCAGCGGCACCGACTCACCCTTGGCATTGGTGACGAAGATGGCCTTCAGCCGCTGTGGGGTGGCACGGAAGGGTCCGTCCGCCTGGACATACACCCGCCGCACCCGTCCCTCCTGGAAGGTGTCGTTGACGTAGGCGCCACCGAAATAGAAGCTGAACACCCGCATCGCCTGGCCGTAGTCGAGGCCGAGGGTGGCGAGCCGGTCACGGTCAACCGTGACGGCCAGCTGGGGTGACTCGGCGCTGAACTGGGTGAACACGCGGCTGAACAGGGGCCGGCCATCCGGCCGTGCCTGGTTGGCCTCGCCAATCAGCTGGCCTGCCACCCCGGCGAACTGGGGCAGGTTGAGGGCGCCACCGCTCTGATCAAGCAGCTGGAACTCGAAGCCGCCCGAAGCGCCATAGCCGGGAATCGAGGGGGGCTCCACCACGAACACCCGGGCCCCGTCGATGACCGTGAGCTTGCTGTTCAGCCGCTCCACGATCGCGTTCACCGACTGGCTCTGATTTCCGCGGTCGTCCCAGTTCTTGGTGCCGAAAAAGAACAGCCCACGGTTGGGGGCATTGCCATCGAGGCTGGCGCCGCTGAAGATCGCCGCCGCGGTGATGTCTTTTTCACTGCGCAGGATTTCGGCCACCTGGGCATTGACCTGTTTCGTTCTCTGCACCGAGACTCCATCGGGAGCCTGCACGAAGCCGATGGCATAGCCCTGATCCTCCACCGGCACGAAGCCCGACGGGATGGCATTGAAGGCCACGCCGGTGAGCACCACCCCCCCCAGCAAAAGGGCCATCACCAGCTTGCGGCGGCCCAGCACCCAACTGAGCGCACCGCTGTAGCGCTGCTCGAAGCCGGCGTAGAAGCGGTTGAAGCTCGCAAAGATGGTGGGCGTGAACCAGCCGAGCAAGAGCCCGAGCAGGCCGAACAGCAGAATCGGCAGGGGGTTGGCAAAGCCTCCGCTCACCAGGAGTCCGTAGATGGCGCCGATCACCGCACCGGAGATGGCGTAGACCCGGCGGGTGGGGGGTGGACTCTCGCGGGCCAGCAGCAGGGCCGAGAGCATCGGCGAGAACGTGAGAGCGTTGAAGGTGGAGATCGCCACCGAAAAGATGATCGTGGCGGCGAACTGCTGGTAGATCGTGCCGGTGGCACCCGGGAAGAACAGCACCGGCAGAAACACCGCAAACAGCACCAGGGAGGTGGCGATCACAGCACCGAACAGTTCATTCATGGTGGCCTTGGCGGCCGCCACGGCCGAGAGCCCCTCCTTCTTTTTGGTTGAGGTGTCCTCGATCACGGTGATGGCGTCATCCACCACCAGGCCCGTGGCCAGCACCAGCCCGAACAGGGTGAGCTGGTTGAGGGAGAAACCGAAGGCCTTCACGAAGGCGAAGGTGCCCACCAGGGCCACGGGGATGGCGATACCGGGAACCAGGGTGGCCTTCCAGTCCTGCAGGAACAGAAAGAGGATGAGCACCACCAGCAGAACGGCGTCCCGCAAGGAACCCGTCACCCCCTCGATCGAAGCATTGATGAAGTCGGTGTTGTCATAGATGATCTCCTTGCGAATACCAGGCGGCAGGGTGGCCACGAAGGTGTCGATCACCTCCTTGACCCCGTCAGACACCTCCAGGGCATTGCTGCCGCTGAGCTGATAAACCGCCAGGCCCACCGAAGGGACGCCACGCAGGTCGGTGGCTCCCACATCAAAGCTTTCACCGCCCAGTTCCACCCGGCCCACGTCGCTCAGACGGATCAGCCCCCCATCCGGGGTGGTGCTAAGAATCAACCGCTCGAATTCCTGGCTGGTGCGCAACCTTCCCTGCAACTGCACCGTGAAGGTGAACAGCTGGCCATCGGGCGCGGGCGCCCCGCCCACCCGGCCGGCCGGCACCAGGCGATTCTGGGAACTGAGGGCGGCCACCACGTCGGCGGAGGTGAGCTTGTTGGCGGCCAGCCGGTCGGGGTCAAGCCAGAGACGGATCGCCAGTTGGCGGTTGCCGAAATAGGCGATGTCTCCGACCCCCCGCACCCGGCGCAGCGCATCGGTGAGTCCCTGATCGAGCAGGCCGCTGATCGTCTCGATGCTGAAGGGGTTGGCCGGGTCCTCGCTCACGAAGTTGGCCACCAGCAGGATCGAGGTGGAGGCCTGGTTGACCACCACCCCCGACTGACGCACTTCTTCGGGCAACTGGGGCTGGGCCAGGGCCACCCGGTTCTGCACGTTCACCTGGTTGATGTCACCATCGGTGCCGCTGGCGAACGACACCGTGATGGCGCTGGTGCCGTCGGCGGAAGAGTTGGAGCTGATGAACTCCATGTTCTGGACACCGTTGATCTGCTGCTCCAGCACGGCGGTGACCCCTTGCTCGACGCTGAGGGCATCGGCGCCGTTGTACCTGGAGGTGACCCGCACGGTGGGCGGGGCGATGTCCGGCAGGTTCTCGATCGGCAGCAGCGGGATGGCGATCAGACCGGCGAACACGATCAGCAGGCTGCACACCACGGTGAGCACCGGCCGGACGATGAAGTTGTTGGAGGGAGACATCCGGCGCTCCCTACTGCACCGTCACGGGCGTGCCGTGACGCAGGGTGAGCAGGTTGGAGGTGATCACCCGACTGTTGAGATCCACGCCTTTAAGCACCGGATAGCGATTGCTCTGCAGGGCCCCCAGCTGGACCGGCACCTGAAGGGCGAAGCTGGTGCCTGGCGGCAGCTGGCGGAGCGCTTCGAGATTCGCCTTGCCCGGGTTGCGCTCAAGATCCTGCAAGCTCCCCACTGCGAAGACGAAGCTCTGACCCGCCGACTGGGTGACCGCCACGAATGGCACCGAGGGCACCTCACCAGCCGCCAGTTGCACCCGGGTGCGCAGCCGCAGGCCCGTGCGCAGGGCACCGGTGGGGTTGGGGAACTCCGCCTTCAGCAGCAGCGACTGGGTGCCGGGATTCACGGCCGGGTCCACCGAGCTCACCACCCCGGTGGCCAGCACCCGATTGCCCAGGGGCTCCTGAAGCACCACCTGCAGGCCAGGCCGCACCCGGTCGGTGAAGATGCCGGGCACATCGACGCGGGCCATCAGGCGATCGTTGCGCACCACCTTGGTGAAGGGGGCCCCGGCGGCGATCACATCGCCCTGCTTCACCTGCAGATCACTGATCACGCCGCTGATCGGAGCCGTGAGGTTGCTGAAGGCAAGGTCGGCCTGACGGGCCACCACCGCTTCGCGTGACTGGATGTACTGCGCCCGGAATTCGTCGCGTTGCAGGGCGCTGGCAGCACCCTGGCGCACCAGAAACTCGAAACGTTCGTAATTGAGCCTGTCCTTTTCTCTCTGGGCGATCAGGCTGGCCAGATCGGCGCGCACCTGGGCCTGGTCGAGCACCAGCAGAAGCTGACCCTGCCGCACCACATCGCCCTGTCGCACCAGCAGGCGCTCGATGCGGCCGGCGGTCTGGGCGGCGAGCTGCACCTCCTCGATCGCCTCCAGGGTGCTGATCGTGTCCACGTCGTTGCTGAAGCGGCCGAGCGCCACCGGCTGGGTGGACACCTGCACCTGGCGCTGGGGCGGCGGCGGCGGGCTGCCGCCACAGCCGGTGACCACCAGCAGCACCGCCGCCAACGAGGCACCTGTACCCAGGGGCATGAAGCGGGGAGAAGCGCTCAAGCGGTTGACTCTTGTTGGATGGATTCTGCTGGAAAGGCTCAAGAATGCGGGGCGATGCGCTCTGATCACAGGATTGTCACCCATTCCGCCAGCGTGTCACCCATGTCGGCGGGATAAAAGGACATGAGCGATCTGTTCGACTTCGAAGCCTCCCGCCAGCGCCAGCGGATCGCCCCGCTGGCCGATCGGATGCGGCCGCGCCGGCTCGATGATTTCGTCGGCCAGGCGGCGATCCTGGGCCCGGGCCGCCTGCTGCGCCGGGCCATCACCGCCGACCGGGTGGGCAACCTGATCCTGCACGGGCCGCCCGGTGTGGGGAAGACCACACTCGCCCGCATCATCGCGGCGACCACCCGCTCCCACTTCGCCAGCCTCAACGCTGTGCTGGCGGGGGTGAAGGAGTTGCGGGCCGAGGTGGAGGCCGCCCGCGAACGGCTGGGTCGCCACGGTCTGCGCAGCTTCCTGTTCATCGATGAGGTGCACCGCTTCAACGCCGCCCAGCAGGACGCCCTGCTGCCCTGGGTGGAGAACGGCACGATCACCCTGATCGGCGCCACCACCGAAAACCCGTTCTTCGAGGTGAACAAGGCGCTGGTGAGCCGTTCCCGCCTGTTCCGCCTGCAGCCGCTCGAGCCGGCAGATCTGCGCCAGCTGCTGGTGCGCGCCCTGGCGGATCCCGAACATGGCTACGGCGGGAGGCCGATCAAAATCGAGGAGCGCGCCAGCGCCCATCTGCTGGACGTAGCCGGCGGTGACGCCCGCTGCCTGCTCAATGCCCTGGAACTGGCGGTGGAAACCACGGAGCCTGATGCAAACGGCGCCATCACGATCGATCTCGCCATCGCCGAGGAGTCGATCCAGCAGCGGGCCGTGCTCTACGACAAGCAGGGCGATGCCCACTTCGACACGATCAGCGCCTTCATCAAGTCGCTGCGGGGCTCCGATCCCGATGCCGCCCTGTTCTGGCTGGCCCGCATGGTGGAGGCAGGCGAAAACCCCCGCTTCATCTTCCGCCGCATGCTGATCGCCGCCGGCGAAGACGTGGGGCTGGCGGACCCGCAGGCCGTGGTGGTGGTGGAGGCCTGCGCGGCCGCCTTCGAACGGGTGGGGCTGCCCGAAGGGCTGTACCCGCTGGCCCAGGCAGCGCTCTACCTGGCCTCCACTGAAAAGAGCAACAGCGTGCTGGGGTTCTTCGATGCCCTCAAGAGTGTGCGGAGCGCCGCCAGCCAATCGGTGCCATCCCCCCTGCGGGATGGCAACCGCGATGGCCAGGCCTTCGGCGATGGCAAGGGCTACCGCTACCCCCACGCCTACGCCGACCACTGGGTCGCCCAGACCTACCTGCCAGGTGCCCTGCAGGGGCAGGTGTTCTGGCAGCCCGGAGGACTGGGCTGGGAGGGCAGCCTGAAGGGACGCGTGCAGCAGCGCCGGGCTGCCCAGCTCGCTGCGGCGGCGGAAACCATGCTCGCGCCGGGATCATGGCAAGGGGAACTGCTCAGCAGCAGCCCAGCTGATCCCCAGCTGGAGCTTTGGCTGCAGCGGCAAGGGGCCGCCGAAGGAGAGCGGCTCGACCAGTTGCGTCAGCGTTTCTGGCAGGGCGCCGGCTGGCAACGTCACGACCGGGTGCTGATCCTTGAGGCCCGCTCCCTGCTCTGGGCGATCGATCCGCTCGAAGCCACACCGGAGGGGGGGATGGTGATCGGCGTGGCCCAGCCCGAGGATCTGGAGCGGCTTCAGGCCCATCTGCAGCTGCTTGATGCCCTCCGCCAACCGAGGTTGAGGCTGATCTCACCTGATCAGCCTGAGCTGTTGCTCACCCAGCTCGACCCTGGCGAGCGCTTCGAGTGGCTGGCTGCTCGCCAGCCCTTCCAGGGGCTCGGACCCACCGTCGTTCAGCGCTGGATGGAGACCCTGACCGCCCTGAGCAGCGACAGCGCTGAACTGCGTCTGCTGTTCAGTGCTCCCTCGATCGGCCCCGCCGAAAGCCTGCTCGCCTGGCTGGGCAGTCAGAACCGGGCTGCTGCCGAACCCAGCCAGAACCAGCAACGGCTGGAGGCCTGCCTGCCGCTGGAGCAGCCATGGCTGCAGCAGGCGGCCACCTCGACCCTGGCGGCAGTCCGTGGCGAACTGGAGCGCCTCGGCTGGCGGGTGAGTGAGGAGGGCTGGCAGGAGTGCTTGCCCCTGGCCCTCAGCCCCGGCCTGGTGGAACGCTGGTTCGCAGCCGAAGCCAGCTATCGAAAGATCATCAACCAGGGATTCTCAGACGACGAGATCACGGCTCTGCGGACCTGCTTTGAAGCCAGCCTCGACGCGAAGCTGCCCCAACGCATCGTGCACTGCCTGCTGATCGCCAGACGCAAAGGCTCGTTGCGATGACGTTTCGGCGACTCGATGGCTGGGCTGGGTTGACATGAAAAAGCCCCGGGAAAACCGGGGCTTGGGTCTGGATCAGGTCCGGGGAGGACCGATCAGAATGAGCCTGGGCGGATCACCAGAGGCCGCGGATCGGCTCGGGGGTGAAGGGCTGAGGAGCGGGAGCAGGAGCAGGAGCCGTGCGCACTTGGGCGACCGGGTCGGTCATCTGGTTGGCCTGGATGCAGGCAGGCAGGAAGACATACCAGGACAGCAGGGAAGTGCACTGAGCCGTTCCCTCCTGGCACTTGCCTTCCGCACAGATGTTCTGCTTGCCGTCGTAGGTGTTGCAGGTGTCAGCCAGGCGGAAATCGGTGGGCAGGGCCGCCATGATCCCGGCCGAAGAGATCGTTCCATCAGCCGCATCGGCAATGATTGCGCTGCGCAGTGCTGGCACCGCGTAGGTGGTCATGCTCCAGTAGGGGAAGTAGCTGCGGGTCTGATCCTTGAGGAACTTCACCCCGGCATCGGAGTAGAGGAACCGGGAGACCCCGACCAGGTCGACGGTGTAGGTCTTGGAAAGGCCCGAGCGGATTTCATCGGCGGTCCAGCCGGAGCGGGAGATCCCATCAGCCAGACCACGGTCGGTCACGGCGCCGGATTCCAGGAAGGTGCCGAACTTGTCGAAGCCGGTCGACCAGACGGCGCCACCGGTGTTCCAGCGAACGGGCAGATCGTTGTCGACGGCGGCGGCAGCGGGCAGCGCGGAAGCCGCAACGGCGGCTCCCACAAGAAGACTGGCGGCAAAACGCTTGAGCACAGCTGACGATTACAACAACTTTTTAAACATAGACGTTTGAGTTGCATTTGCCAATAACTCGAGCTGTTTGTTCGGATCTGAGCGCATCAAAACCCTTCGCTTCCTGAGAAAATCTTCAGGAAACTCAACCAGCGATAGCCTTGGCCTGGTTGTTCAGATTCGGCAGAGAGCGCCAACCCTGTGGGCATTGCAGGCGCGAGCCGCGCAGCGGGAACGCCCCTGGGGTCCCGGTTCCTCGGCAGACCACCCCGCGGGGGACCCCATCGATCGCCTCCACCCGGCCCACGTAGGTTTCAGCAGCGCCCCGGGAACTCAGCAACAGCTGCACCGCCTGATCCTCCAAGCTCACCCGGGCCTTCATCCCATCGGGCTCTTCAATCCCGAGCACGTCGAGATAGCCGCTGAACCCACCCCAGAAAAAGCGGGTGATCTCGGCACCGACAAAGCGGTTGAGCAGCACCGAGGCCTCCTGGCGTTGGTGCTGCAGAACTTCCTGGGTTTCAAGGGCAACCAGCAGCTCGGCCGTGGCGCCACCCGTGCGGCTGAGCATCAGGGGTCTGATCGGCCACTGCACCAAGCCGGCCACGCCGATCACGCTGAGCACCCCAAGCAGACTCAGACGCGCTGAAACAGGCATGGGTGGCACGGGTGAGCAGCGACCATAAGCCTCTTAGGCTCGCCCCAGCCAAGTCTCAATCTCCATGGCCCTGAGCATCGGTGATCCCGCCCCGGACTTCACTCTCCCTGACCAGAGCGGAACTCCAGTGAGCCTGTCTTCGCTTCGCGGCCAGCGGGTCGTGATCTATTTCTATCCAAAAGACGACACGCCCGGCTGCACCAAGGAGGCCTGCGGTTTCCGCGACCAGTGGGACCGCTACAGCCAGCTCGGCATCCAGGTTCTCGGCATCAGCAAGGACGGCGCCAGCAGCCACGGCAAATTCATCAGCAAGTACACCCTGCCCTTCACCCTGCTCAGCGACCCGGACCCCTGTCCCGTTGCGGCTTACTACGGCAGCTATGGGCTGAAGAAATTCATGGGTCGCGAGTCGATGGGGATGTTTCGCCACACCTTCGTGGTGGATCCCGAGGGGCTGCTGGAGCAGATCTACCTGAAGGTCAAGGCCGAAGAGATGGCCGAGCAGATCCTCAGCGATCTTCAGCTGGCCTGAGTGCCGCCAGTGCCTCAAGGCAGAGGTGGGGCGCCAGCTCAAACCGCTCTCCCAGCTGGCTCAGAAGTGGTGCCAGGTGGTCAGCGTCACCACCAGTGAGCCAGAGCCTGGTTGGGGCATCAGCGGGCACGGCCGCCACCGCCTGGGCGATCGCAGCGGTCAGCCCCCAGAGGCAGCCCGTCATCATCGCCGCATCGGTGGCCACCGGCCAGGATTGGAGATCAGCCGAAGCAGCGGGAGGCGTCAGGCTGGGCAACTGGGCGGTGGCCGATGCCAGCGCCGAGAGCTGAAGCCGGAGCCCGGCCATCAGCCGGCCCCCGGCAAAGGCCCCGCTCCCGTCCACAAGAGTCAGGCTGAGCGCCGTGCCGGCGTCGGCCACCAGCACGGCGCCTCCGGCCCCTGCCTGCTGCCGGTGCCAGGCCTGCCAGCCGGCCAGGGCCCGGTCCACCCCCAGCCAGACAGGCATCGCTTTCAGGGGAATCTGATCCAGGCTCAGTCGTCGCTCGGGGGGGAGCTGAATCGATGGCGGCAAGGATCCAACACAGGCCCAGGAGCGTAGGCGGCCCAGGTCGATGACGGATGCGGCGGCGGGCATCGCCGTATGCCAGCAACGCAGGCTGGCCGTCTGCTGGGGCTCACCCCAGTGCCAACGGCTGTTGCCGATCAGCAGCCAACGGCCGGAGAACGGGCCAGCAGCCTCTCCGGTGCCATCCACCTAGATACCCTCGCCCATGACCCCGGGGAGATGGATGCCGCACTCCTGTTTGAGGCCGCCGAAACGGCTGCTGCGGTTGCCTTCCTCACCCTCACTCTGGTCGCCCCCAGCTCCATCAGGGCCGCTGGAGTGCCAGTCGCCGACACTCGAATAACCCTCGGCGAACAGGGGGTGCTGGGGGATGGAATGATCTTCCATGTAATAGAAGACATCACGAGCTGTCCAGGCGAGAAGGGGGCGCAACGACCAGCGGCCCCTCACATCCTGGAGGTGCTGCATGGTGCGGCGGTGGTCGGTCTGGCTGCTGCGGACGCCACTGGCCCAGCAGGAAACCCGGAGTCGCTCGAACGCCTGGTCCAGCGGTTGCACCTTTCGAAGCTGGAGATAGCGCTCCATATCGGCAAGCTGGCCCGTTTCCCAGAGGCGGCCATGCAGCGCCTCCATCCGGGCAGGCCCGACCTCCGCCTGAGCCACCTCCAAACGGATCGGCAGAAGCTCGCAGAGCTGCTGGGCGTAGCGATAGGTTTCAGCGGTCAGATAGCCCGTATCCACCCAGATCACCGGGATCGAGGCGCTGACGCGGCTGGCCATGTGCAGCAGCACAGCCGACTGGATGCCGAAGCTGGTGGTGAGGGCAAAGCACTCCTCAAAGGTGGTCAGTCCCCATTCCAGCTGGCCGATCGGATCCAACGACCCAAGCGCCGCATTGGCGGCATCCGGATCGATCGCCCGATCCAGGCGATCGGCTGAGAGGCTGGCGGCCTTGAAGCTGTGCATGGATCCCATCATCCCGTTCCCGACACCTAAAGACTGATCAGCGGCGCTGGTTAGGGTTGCTGAACACACCATCCGACCTGGTATCAACCCGGCATGACGGAGCCCAGACCAGATCAGCAGAGCACATCTGGCGCTCCCGTCATCATTGCCGGCGGTGGTTTTGCCGGCCTATACACCGCCCTGGCCCTGGCGGAGCGGCGCAATCCTCCACCGATCCTGCTGATCGAGCCTAACGAACGGTTCCTCTTCCTCCCCCTGCTCTACGAACTGCTCTCCGAAGAGCTGCGCTGCTGGGAGGTGGCCCCGCGCTACGACAGTCTGCTGGCGGGCCGCGGCGTGGCCTGGCTGCGCGACCGGGTGGAGGGCATCGACACCCAGAACCATGCCCTGCGCACGAAGCAGGGCAGAACACTCACCTACAGGCGGCTTGTCCTGGCCACCGGCAGCCGCCCCACCAGTTTCGGGGTGCCCGGCGTTGAGGAACATGCCATCGGATTTCACAATCTGGCCGATGTCGAGCGGCTGCATGGGCTGATCTGCCATCTGCGCCGCAGGCAGCTGCCCCTGCAGCGCCTGGCCATCGTTGGCGCTGGCCCGAGCGGCGTCGAACTGGCCTGCAAACTGGCCGACCTGCTCCAGGGAGCCGCCGTGATCGAGCTGATCGAGCAGGGGCGCGAGTTGCTGCCCCAGGCCCGTTCATTCAACCGCGAGCAGGCCAGCTCAGCCCTGTTGCGGCGCGATGTGCGCCTGCGGAACCAGACCCGGGTGCTGGCGGTGGAACCCGGCCGCATCGAACTGGCACGGGATCCTGTGGCAGGGGAGACCCCCAGCCCTGAAAGCCTTGCCGTCGATGCGGTGATCTGGACCGCCGGGGTGGTGGCGAACACTCCGGAACTGACGCCACCTGCTCCACTGGATCGCCGCGGCCGCCTGCTCTGCCACGCCTCGCTGCAGCTGCAGGAACACCCCGATCTGTTCGCGATCGGCGATCTGGCCCACATCACCGATGCAGACGGGGCCGCCCTGCCGGCCACGGCCCAGGTGGCCATCCAGCAGGCCGACCATCTGGCCGGCAACCTGCAGCGCTCGCTCGCGGGTGATCCCCTGGAACCATTCTTCTGGCAAGACCTGGGCGAAATGATCAGCCTTGGCGTCGGCGAAGCCAGCCTGACCGGGCTGGGGCTCACCCTGGCCGGTCAGACGGCCTACCGACTCCGCCAGCTCACCTACCTGTCGCGGCTGCCGGGCCGCTCCCACCAGCTGCGGGTGGCGGCTGGCTGGCTGAGCGACCTGGGCAGGCCCCTGTTCGGCAGCACCCCCTCCGGCGCTCAGCCCCACACCGCGCCAGGGTCTTGATCAGTCGGGCTGCCGCGGCGCTTCCGACCCCCAAGGGCCTGCTGATCGACGCGATGGGCACCTTGATCGGACTGCGCCGGTCGGTAGGCACCACCTATGCGGAGCTGGCCGCCAGCCATGGCATCGAGGTTGAAGCCGCCGCGATCGATCAGGCCTTCGGGGCCGTCTATTGCCAGGCGCCGCCCCTGGCCTTCCCTGGACTGGAAGGCGAGGAATTGGCCAGCGCCGAGCGCCTCTGGTGGGGTGAACGGATCCTGACGGTGTTCGCCGCTGCCGGGGCCCCCCTGGCGTCGCCAGCCCTGGGCGAGGAGTTGTTCGAGCGTTTCGCCGCTGCCGATCTGTGGCGGATCTATCCGGATGTGCTTGGCCCCCTGCGCCGCTGGCAGGCCGCCGGGATCAAGATGGCGGTGGTGAGCAACTTCGACCAACGGCTGATCGCGATCCTGGCGGGCCTCGGACTCGGCGATGTGTTTCAGGCGGTGGTGGTGTCGAGTGCGGCCGGTGCCGCCAAACCCAGCCCCATCCCTTTCCGGCTGGCGCTCAACGCCCTCGCCCTGGGCGCTGATCAGGTCTGGCATGTGGGTGACAGCCCGGAGGATGTTGCCGGAGCCACAGCCGCCGGCGTGGCCTGCCTGCGAATCCGGCGCCCTTGAAACAAGCTGTTCTGGTGGGCCGTGTCAGCGGCCTGCGCCCCTCCCAGAAACGAAGGCTGGAGCGCCTGTCCCAGCGCCGCCATCCAGAGGCTGGGGGGGCTGAGCTGCTCTGTCTGCAGCGGCTGGCCGCCGAAGCCCGGGAACTGGAGCTGCCGCTCAGCCTGGTGGTGGATGGCCGCGGGCTCTGCCGCCTGCTCTGGGTGGGTCCGCTGGAGCAATCAGGTCCTCTGCTGGAGCGGCTGGCCGGCGCACCGAGGCGTCAGGGCCAGGCCTGGCGATTGATCAGCTGCGTCGGCCACGGCCCCGGCCTGGAGCCCCAGGGGAGCGAAGCGCTGGTGGGACTTGATCTCGCCCCGACCTTCTGGCTGCGCTTCCCCCATCAGGCCGCGGCTGGAGGGCTCTGGCCCGCTGCCATCTACGGACTCAGCCAGCAAGAAGCCCAGCCCTGGCACTGCCAGCTGGATGGGGAACTGGGCGAGCTGTGCGAACCCCTGGCAATGCCGGCCTGCTCCCCTGCCAAGGCCCGGGACGCACCCACCAGCGCCGGACCGGAGCGGGTGCTGCTGCTGGCGTTGATCCAGGCTGACGCCACAGCCAACCAGCGCGAGATCGGCGAACTGGAGGCCCTGGTGCGCAGCGCCGGATCCCTTCCCGTGGGACTGATCCAGCAGAAAAGGCGCCCGGGGGGGCAGTTGCTCTGGGGGGATGGGAAGCTGCGGGAGGCGGCTCTGGAAGCCCGGCGGGTGGGAGCGAGCCTGGTGGTGACTGACAGGGACCTAAGCCCCTTTCAGGCCCGCCATCTGGAGCGCCTGCTCGACCTGCCGGTCAGTGATCGGAGCGAACTGATCCTTGACATCTTTGCCCAACGGGCCGCCAGCAGCGCCGGCCGGCTGCAGGTGGAACTGGCCCAGCTGCGCTACCGGCTGCCCCGGTTGAGTGGCCGTGGTCAGAGCCTGTCGCGACAGGGGGGCGGCATCGGCACCCGGGGGCCTGGCGAAACCCAGCTGGAGAAAGATCGCCGCGCCATCGCCCGCCGCATCGACCGGTTGCAGGGCGAGGTTCAGCAGCTTGGCGAGCACCGGGCCAGGCTGCGCCAGGGGCGCCAGGGCCTGCGGCGCCTGGCCCTGGTGGGCTACACCAACGCCGGCAAGAGCTCCCTGCTCAATGCCCTGACCAGACCGGTGGCTGGTGAGGAGGTGCTGGCGGAGAACAAGTTGTTCGCCACCCTGGATCCCACCACCCGGCGGCTGGAATGCCACCAGCCGGATGGCCGGATCACCAGGCTCCTGCTCACCGACACGGTGGGCTTCATCCGGGAGCTGCCGCCGCCCCTGCTGGAAGCCTTCCGCTCCACCCTGGAGGAAACCCTGGAAGCGGATGGCCTGCTGATCGTGGTTGATCTCTCCGATCCAGCCTGGCTGGAGCAACTCGACACCGTCCAGGCGATTCTCGATTCCATGGGTTGCCAGGCACACCGCCAGCTGATCGGCAACCAGATCGACCGCTGCCCCGCCGGCGAACTGGAGCGGGCCCGGGCGCGGATGCCAGGCGCCCTGTTCATCTCCGCCACGGCGGGGCTGGGGCTCAACCAGCTGCGCGAGTGGCTTTGTCATTCCGACCCCACGCCGTAAACCCACCATGATCGATCGCCAAAGCGTCCTCCCCCCCCTCGATTGGAACCCTTACTGCTCGCAGCCCTGAAGCCGGCGGCCCTGATCACGCTGGTCACGCTGGCCGGCTCGATCGTTCTGTTCGTCACCGGTTGGCTGGCCCCTGAAGTCACCGGCCTCTTGGTGGTGGGTGTCCTGATGGCCACCGGTGTGCTCAAGCCCTCCGAAGCCCTCGAGGGCTTCGGCAGTCCGGCTCTGATCACCGTGCTCGGCCTGTTCGCGCTCTCGGCGGGTCTGTTTCGCTCCGGCGGCCTCGATCGACTGCGAGGGATGATCGGCTCCGATGCGGTGCGAACCCCGAAGCGGATGATCGTGCTGCTCACCACCCTGGTGGCACCGGTCTCCGCCTTCGTACCGAACACCCCGATCGTGGCCTCCTTGCTGCCCGTGGTCGAGGGCTGGTGCCGCCGCCGCCGCATCTCGCCCTCGAAGGTGCTGCTGCCGCTCTCATTCGCCACGGTTCTGGGCGGCACCCTCACGCTGATCGGCAGTTCGGTGAACCTGCTGGCCAGCGAAGTCAGCAGCAAGTTGGGTTACGGCGCCTTCGACCTGTTCAGCTTCACGCCGATCGGAATCGGGGTATGGCTGGTGGGCAGCCTGGTGATGGTGCTGCTCTCCGACCGCTTTCTGCCGGATCGCGGCAGCGACGATGCCGACCTGTCCCGCAGCTTCAGCAACAGCGGATACCTCACCGAAGTGATGATCCCGGCCGGCTCCGAGCTGGTGGGCCAATCCCTGCACGGCACGCGCCTGCAACGGCGTTTCGACGTCGACGTTCTCGAGCTCCACCGCGACGAAGAGCGTTTCACCCCACCTCTGGCCGATCGCATCCTGCAGAAGGGTGATCGCCTGGTGCTGCGTTGCACCCGTGACGACCTGCTCCGCCTGCAGCAGGACCACACCGTTGTGCTTGCCCCAGTTCCTGAATCGGGAGCCGCCGAGCTGGCTTCCCAGACGTTGGCCAACCTGCGGATGGTGGAGGTGCTGCTGCCGGCCGGCTCGACCCTGGCCGGGGACAGCCTGCGGGATCTGCGCTTCCGCCAGCGTTACAACGCCACGGTGCTGGCCCTGCGCCGCGGCAATGCGGTGTTGCGAGAGCGGCTTGGCAGGACAACCCTGAAGGAGGGCGACGTGCTGCTCCTGCAAGGGCCCCAGGACGCCATCCGCGGCCTGCAGGCCAGCAATGACCTGTTGGTGCTTGAGCAGATCGAAGACGATCTGCCTACCGTGAGCCGCAAGGGAATCGCCATGCTCATCGCCGTTCTGGTGATCGTGCTGCCCAGCTTCAAGCTGCTTCCCCTGGTGGCAGCGGTGCTGCTCGGCACCGTGGCGATGGTGGCCACCGGTTGCCTTCGCAGCGGTGAACTGCTGCGTTCGATCCGGCTGGATGTGATCCTGCTGCTCGGATCGCTCGGAAGTTTCAGCATCGCCCTGGAGAAAACCGGGCTGGCCGAAGCGATGGCCAGGTCGTTGCTCAGTGGCCTGCAGCACTGGCCGATCTACTGGGCCCTCGCCGCGGTGTTCCTGTTCACCACCCTGCTCACAGAGGTGATGAGCAATGCGGCCACGGTGGCGATGGTGATACCGATCGCCGCCCAGGTTGCGATCGGCCTCGGCATGCCGCCGATGGCCTTCATCTTCACGGTGCTGTTCGGCGCCAGCCAGAGCTTCCTCAGCCCGGTGGGTTATCAGACCAACCTGATGGTGTTCGGACCGGGCCGCTATCGCTTCCTCGATGTGGCCCGCTATGGATTCCCCCTCACCGTGGTGATGACCCTTCTGGTCCCCTGGCTGGTCTGCAGACAGTTCAGCCTCTGATCGTGGCTGCTGTGGCAGCATCGAAGCCGAAGCCAACCTCTCCTTCTCCCATGGCCCTTCAACTCGGCGACACCGTTCCCGATTTCACCCAGGACTCCCAGCTGGGACCGATCAATCTCTACGACTTTGCTGGCGACAGCTGGGTCGTGCTGTTCTCCCATCCCGCCGACTACACGCCGGTCTGCACCACCGAACTCGGCGAGGTGTCGCGGCTGCGCCCCGAATGGGAAAAGCGCAACGTCAAAACGATCGCCCTGAGTGTGGATTCGGCCGAAAGCCACAAGGGCTGGATCGGCGACATCAACGAAACCCAGTCCACCACCGTGGATTACCCGATCCTGGCTGATGCCGACAAGACCGTCAGCGATCTCTACGGGATGATCCACCCGAACGCCCTCAACAACCTGACGGTGCGCTCCGTGTTCATCATCGACCCCAACAAGAAGCTCAGGCTGCAGATCACCTACCCCGCCAGCACAGGCCGCAACTTCGACGAGATTCTGCGGGTGATCGATTCTCTCCAGCTCACCGACCACCATTCCGTCGCCACCCCGGTGAACTGGAAAGACGGTGAAGACTGCGTGGTGGTGCCCTCCATCTCCACCGAGGATGCCCGCGCCAAGTTCACCAAGGGGGTCACGGAAGTGAAGCCCTACCTGCGCTTCACCCCCCAGCCGAATCGCTGATTCCCAGCCTTGAGCCTGGGGATCCCGCCGCTTCAGCCCATCCCGCCCCGGCGGGATTTTTTTCGGCCGGTGGTCCCGGGCCGCTGGTCACAGAATGGCGATCTCCTCGACAGAGCTTGATGACCAACTGGTGGCAGTGGCAAGGGGCCTCATCCGGCCAGCCAAACAGCTTTGCCGTGATCGGTGCCGGCCGCTTCGGCACCGCCGTGAGCAAGGAACTGGTTCGCTGTGGTGCCGATGTGCTGGTGGTGGACAGGAGCCAGCGGGCCATCGATGAACTCCGTCAGATCGACCCCTCGATCGAAGGTCGCGTGCTGGATTGCACGGAGGAGGAGGCCCTGCGAGCGGCCGGTGTGCTCGACCTCGACACCGTGGTCGTGGGGATCAGTGAGCCGATCGAAGCCAGCATCACAGCCACCTTGATCGTCAAGGACAGTGAGGGCAGCCGGGTGAAACAGGTGATCGCCCGGGCCACATCCGATCTTCACGAGAAAATGCTTCGCCGGGTCGGAGCCGACACGGTGGTTTTCCCTTCGCGCATGCAGGGAGAAGAGCTCGGGCGTCAGCTGATGCGGCCCAACCTGCTGGATCGGCTGCGGCTCGACGACCGCAACAGCATCGAGGAGATCAAGGTGCCCCGTTCCTTCATCGGCCGTTCCCTGCGGGAGCTGAACCTTCGCAAGAACTACGAGATCAGCATCCTGGCGGCCGGTCCGGTGAACAACCTGTCGGTGAACCCCCCGGCCTCCCACGTTCTCAGCGAAGGGGACCTGCTGGTGGTGATGGGTTCGGTGCAATCACTCGAAGGCCTGCCCCCGCTGTGAGTGGTTCCACGGTGCTGGGGCTGATGAGCGGCACCAGCGCCGATGGGGTCGACGCCGTGCTGGCCAGATTCGATGGCCCCGTGAACCGACCCCGCTGGCGCCTGCTTGCCAGCCACTCGCTTGCCTATCCCGAAGGGCTCCACCGCCGGTTGGTCGCGATCGGCCAGGGGCAACCGGCCACAGCCGAGGCCCTGCTCGACCTGGCCGAAGCGGTGACGGAGCAACAGGCAGCCTGCGCTCGCCGCTGCGACCCAGGCGGTCAGGCCGGTCTGGTCGGTTGCCATGGCCAGACCCTCTGGCATCGGCCGCCCCAGGAGCAGCGGCGGGGATGCAGTTGGCAGCTGCTGCAGGGCCCCTTGCTGGCCCAGCTGCTGGAGCGGCCCGTGGTGTTCGATCTGCGGGCCCACGACCTGGCCCTCGGGGGCCACGGCGCGCCGCTGGTGCCGCTCGCCGATGCGGCCCTGCTGCCCGCGATCGGCGGATGGCGTGCCCTGCTGAACCTCGGCGGAATCGCCAACCTCACCCTGCTCCCCCCTGCCCAGGGCCCTGAACGGCAGGCCCCGGTGCGGGGCTGGGACTGCGGCCCGGCCAACACACTGATCGACCTGGCAGTCAGCCGGTTCAGCCGTGGGACGAAACGGTTCGATGCCGATGGCCAGTGGGCGCGGCGGGGAACAGCCGATGAAGCGGTGATCCGTCGCTGGCTGGCAGAGCCCTACTTCCAGGCCCTGCCACCGAAATCGACAGGAAGGGAACACTTTGGTGAAGCCGATCTCGAGCGGCGCCTGAACGATCTGAAGACGGCGGCAGATTCCCGGGGAGCGGATTCCGAGCAGGCCCAGGCCGATGCCCTGGCCAGCCTCACCGCCTTCAGTGCCGCAGTGGTGGCCGCCGACCTGGACCGGGGTCCCCGGCCGCTGGAGCTGGTGATCGCCGGAGGCGGGGCCAGGAACACCGCCCTCGTCGACCAGCTCCGTCAACGCTGCCGAGGCCTCTGGGTGCGCCCCCTGGTCGACCTCGGCATCGGCGAATCGGATCGTGAAGCCCTCGCCTTTGCCCTGCTGGCCTGGTGGCATCAGCGGCGGCATCCCGGCTGCCTGCCCTCGGTGACGGGAGCGTCGCGGCCGGCCATCCTTGGCGTGCGGGCTGACCCGACGCCTCCCTAGCCGCTGGGTCTTGGCAGCCTCAGACGGCGGGGAAGGCCCCGCAGGCGGCGGGGCTGCTGCCGCTGTTGCTGTTCGAGGGCCTTGCGAAACCCCTCGCCCGACGGGGCGGAACCGCGGATCTCCAGGGTTTCCTGGAGGGCGCTCCGGTTCTGCTCAAGCCGCTCCAGCCCTTGCTGGATCAGCACCTTGGCCATGTTGCTGACCGTGCGGGACTCGCTCTCAGCAGCGGCACTGAGCCGATCACAGAGCTCCTCGGGGAGCACCACCTGGATGCGCGGAGACTTGGGCCGTCCGCTTGTGGAGTTCTGACGGGTGGGCACAGGCCCCTGGGATCGCACGCGATACCCAGAAGTGTACAGAGATCCACTTGGATACTATCCAGCACTATGCTTATTCGGCTCCGCACGCCAGCCATGGGCCAGTCCGCCACCCAGTCCTTCAACCCTTCCGGCAGAAAAGCCAGGGCCAGCTCCACGCAGCGGAGCGCCGATCAGAGTGATGTGCTGGTTTCGGCAGTGATCAGCACCTACCTGCTCACCCACCTGCACCACGTTCTGCAGCGGGCAGAATTCGCCGCGGTCCAGGAAGGTCGCCAACCGCTTGCCGCCAACTACGCCCAGCTGCGCAAGGTGCTCTGCCTCGACGCCCGCACCATGGAAGATGCCTCAGCCTGTGGGCAGATCGAGGCCGAGCCGCCCTGCGCCGCCTGAGTCAGCGCAGCGAGCCGGGGGAAGAGGCTGTTGCCAAAATCCCACAAGCCCAGAAGGACGGCGCCAGCAACTGCCACGAGCCCATAAGGTCATCAGTGCCCCTTTCGCGCCTGGCCCAGGGCCCGCCCATGGCAGACACCAACGCCGCTCGCCTCTACGAGCGAATCCGGGCCGACGAAGCCCTCACCCAATCCCTGTTCCGGCAAGCTCTGCAGGATCCGAAGGGAACGGTGAACAGGATCCTCGCCCTGGGCGTCGAGTGGGATCTGCCGGTCAGCGAAGTTGCCGTGAGGGAGCATCTGGCCTCACTCGATGACGACAGCAAGCAATGGTTGATCAAGGCCAGGGGAGGGCTTTAGGGGGTTGGCGGCGCTGGAGGCCGCGCCTGGTCCAGCCGTGCCGGTGCCTGCTGATGAGCTGGACTCGGCAACCGATCCCCCTGGGCCCAGCTGAAGAACAGCCAGTAGCTCACCAGGGCCAGACCGGCCGCCACCACCAGCGCCGCCACCTGCTCCAGCCGTTTGACCATCACTAGCAGCCGCGGCGTGAATGGGCGCCAGTCTGGCGAAGGGCGTGACCCTTGAACTGCCGCGACTCGCCAGCCAGGGATGATGGAGATTCCCAAAAACGCCATACCCCCCACCCCGTGCTTCGTCTCGAACGCGTATCAAAGCTTTATCCCACCGGCGAAGTGCTGCGGGATGTCACCTGGGAGGTGAAACCCGGGGATCGCATTGGCCTGGTGGGGGTGAACGGGGCGGGCAAGTCCACCCAACTGCGCTTGATCGCCGGCCTGGAGGAGCCGAGCGGCGGGCAGGTGGTCCGCCAGGGCGACCCCCGCATCGCCTACCTGAAGCAGGAGTTCGATGTGGACCCCGGCCGCACCGTGCGTGAGGAGCTGTTCCAGGCTTTCGGGGAAGCGGCCGAGGTGTTGATCCGCCAGCACCAGGTGGAGCACGCCATGGCAGGCGATCAGGCAGCCCAGGACCCCGACCATCTCGATGAGCTGATCCACGAACTCGGACGTCTGCACAGCCGGTTCGAATCGCTGCACGGCTACGAGCTCGAGGCCCGCATCGACAAACTGCTGCCCACGATCGGCTTCACTACCGCAGGAGCGGACCTGCCGGTCGGCGACTACTCCGGAGGCTGGCAGATGCGGATCGCCCTCGGCAAGATCCTTCTGCAGGATCCTGATCTGCTCCTCCTCGACGAACCCACCAACCATCTGGACGTGGAGACCATCCAGTGGCTGGAGGGCTACCTGGTGGAGCGGGCGGTGCCCCTGGTGGTGGTCAGCCACGACCGCACCTTTCTGGACCGGGTCTGCAATCAGATCGTCGAAACAGAGCGCGGCATTTCCCGCAGCTATCTGGGAAATTACAGCCAGCATCTGGAGCAGAAGGCCCTGGAGCGCGAGGCCACCCAGTCCGCCTTCGATCGCCAGCAGAAGGACCTGGCCAGCCAGCAGGCCTACATCGACCGCTTCCGGGCCAGTGCCACCCGCAGCACCCAGGCCAAAAGCCGGGAAAAACTGCTTGAGAAGGTGGAGCGGATCGACGCTCCCGTGGAAAGCCTCTCCGGGCCTCGCTTTCGCTTCCCTGATGCTCCGCGATCCGGGCGCCAGGTCGCCCTGATCGAAGATCTCAGCCACAGCTACGGGGATTCGATTCTGTTTCTGGGTGCCGACCTGGAGGTGGAGAGGGGGGATCGAATCGCCTTCGTCGGACCGAATGGAGCCGGGAAATCCACCCTGCTGCGGCTGGTGATGGGCCTGGAGCAACCGGATGGGGGGATCGCCAGACTCGGAGAGCACAACGTGGTGTCGGGCTATTTCGAGCAAAACCAGGCCGAAGCTCTCGATCTTGAGAAAACCGTGATCGACACTCTCTTCGAAGCCGTCCCCGACTGGACCCAGACCCAGGTGCGCTCCCTGCTGGGTAGCTTCTGCTTCAGCAACGACGCCGTTTTCAAAGCGGTCGGCCAGCTCAGCGGTGGCGAGAAGGCACGGCTGGCTCTGGCCCTGATGCTTCTGTCCCCGTGCAACCTGCTGGTGCTCGATGAGCCCACCAACCACCTCGACATCCCCGCCAAGCAGATGCTGGAGGATGCCTTGCGGGAGTATGAGGGCGCAGCCCTGCTCGTGTCCCACGATCGCTACTTCATCTCGCGGGTGGCTAACCGGATCGTCGAGATCCGGGATGGCGAGCTTGTGCTCTACCGGGGCGACTACGCCTATTACGAGGCGAAAAAGCAGGAAGAAGCCGAGCAGGAACTGGAAGCCGAGGCCACTCGACAGCGCGAAGCCAAGCAGAACGCCAACCGGGACAGGCAAAAAGCCCGCGGCGCCAAGGTCAAAGCCAGGAACTGATCGGCAGCACAAACAACTTCACACATCTGTAGGCAAGAAGACTCATTTCGCTTGCCCTGGGTAAATGATGTTCATACCGTGACGGTATCCCCTCTGGAGCCAGGCACATGACCAGCACCATCCCCGCCGCTGCCACCTCCCTGAACCTGCCTGCCACCGCCGAAGCGTTGGCAGGCGGCAACCACAACCCTTCCTATGGCCCTGCTGAGGAGCGGCAGTGGGATTCAGTCGAAGCCTATTTCGAATGCATCACCACCTGCTCGCTCGACGATGGCGAATGTGTCACCCACTGCGTGGAGGAGCTGCGGGAGCACAACTGAGCCCGCTGCGGTGATGACATGCTGACAGCCCAGCGGTAACTGTGTACCGGTTGTTACGTGGGCGATCGAAACACTTCTTAGCATTAAGGCGGTTTCAAAGACCCACTGCCTTGCCTGGAATGTCCGAACCGATCGCCCTCACCCTCGGCCAGAAGTTTGAACTGGAGCGCATGACCCGCGTCATCGACTCCACCGGCGATGCTCAGTTGCTGCGGGGCCTGGCCAAGCAATTGCTGAATGCCTGGCAAGCCCAGAGAGCAGCCACCGACTGGATGATGCGCCAGCAACTTGGTACCCCTTCGAGTTTTGGAGCCGGCGCCCAAGACAGCCCGACTTCCTTCCCCTTCCCGGCGGATGCTGGCTCAGCGGAACCACCGTTCCGCTCCCACGACGTGCTCTGAGGCCCACCCCGATTTCACCGATTTCAGCTCAGCGTTCAGCTCAGCGGCCTTGCCCCGATTGAGCGATCGCCGTCGGAACCACCTGGAGCTGAAGCATGGCGCCTGTCCTGAGAACCCGCAGCTCCATCGGCTTGCCGACACCGTTGTTCTCCACGGCGGCAATCATCTGGGCCGGGCCGGCCACAGGCCGTCCAGATGCAGCCACGATCACATCTCCTGGTCGCAGTCCGGCCTGGGACGCTGGACTGCCTGGCAGCACGGAGCGGACCAGGGCTCCCTGCTGGGCTGTCTGGCCGAGATCCTGGGGGAGATTGTCGAGCCCGACACCGATCATCGGATGACTGACGCTGCCCGTGGCCAGCAACTGTTTGGCGATGCTGCGGGCCCGGTTGATCGGGATCGCGAAGCCAAGCCCGGCGCCCGGGCCTGAGCGCACCAGGGTGTTGATACCCACCACCTCGCCATCCGCATTCAGAAGGGGGCCTCCCGAGTTGCCAGGATTGATCGCCGCATCGGTCTGGATCAGATCAAGGCGCTTGTCCGTGATGCCGAGTTTGCTGACATTCCGGTTCAGGTTGCTGATGATTCCCATCGTCACGGTGTTGTCGAGGCCAAAGGGATTGCCAACGGCGATGGCCCAGTCACCCACCTGCAGAGCATCGGAGTTGCCAAGGGTGGCAACCGGCCAGGGACCGGTGCCAAGCAGCCGCAGCAAGGCCAGATCGGTGAGCGTGTCGAGCCCCACCACCCGGGCCTCCGCCCGGCGACCATCCCTGAGGCCGACAAAGACTCGGTCACTGTTCTCCACCACGTGGGCGTTAGTGAGGATCAGGCCGTCGGACTGGAAGATCACTCCGCTGCCCAACCCCCTTTCCTTGCGCTGGGTCGGCACCTGCGCCTGGGGTGCGCCGAAGAACTGTCGGAAGAGAGGGTCTGCCATCAGCCTGGATGGGAGTCCGGAGCCACCGGAGCGCGCCACTGTGCGCTCCGTATCGATCGTGACCACTGCCGGACCGGCCCGGTTGACAGCTTCGGCAACAAACGACTGGCGTGAGAGTCCACTGCGTGGCGCCGGCTGGGCTTGAGCCGTGACGGCCCGCTCGATCAGTGCGGGCGAGGCCAGCACCAGAGCCAGCGGAAGGGCAGGCAGAAGCACACGGCGGGGGAAGGATCGAAAAGACAAATTGGGATACTCCAGCTCTGTCTTGACCGTAACGGCGGATTGACAGCGGCCAGCCCCTGCAACAGCCCGAAGATGTGACGAAGTGCGGAGCTGATCAGCCGCTGAAGCTGGGACCCAGCCTCCACCTGCTGCCCCAATCTCCTAAGCTTTGCGAACAATTGTGAACTGACATGGACACCAGCGGTTTTTTGCTCGTCTTTCTCGCCTTCGGTGCCGCTTGCAGCAGCCTCTGGGCCTGGAAACTCGCCCAGGCAGCCACATCCAGGCAATGATGGGTTGATCTGCGATCAGCTCACTTCCGCTGATTCGCTCCGACGACCAACCCATGGCTCAGCTCTTCCCCCTGCTGTACGGAGCCAGTTTTCTTGTTCTGCTTGTGCAGGCCTTCCGGATCATGGCCCGTGGCCTGAAGGCCGTTCCACGCCCCGTTGATCCGAGCCTGGACGGCTCCCCTGCCTCTGCCGATCCTGCCGAACTCGATCGAACCGGGCGCCTCACCATTCACCCGGAATTGCTTGATCCGAGTGGGAAACTTGTTCATGACGACCTGCTGACGGTACGTTTCAGCAACGGGAACGAAGACACCCCAGTGCCGCCAGGGGCCAGTTGAACCAGACAGCTTTGGCTCTGCCAGAAACCAGGCGCATCACTGCATAGCCTGGGAGGGTCCCGCCAACTGGTAAAACCATGGCGACGAGCAGATTCCCGGCGGAGGCCGAACGTTGGACCAGAGAACCCGAATCGTGGCCGCTGTGCTGCGCACCCTGAAGCTGCCCCCCCGCTTCCGCCTGCACCTGATCAAGGAAGACCCGGTGCGGCTGGAGCTCAGCATCACTCCGGCTTATGGCAAGGATCCCATCCTGGTGGGGCTGGTCGAATCCCAGGACCTCGTCGCCCGTCGCGATCGAGAGGGACGCATCCCCAGGGATCTGCAAGGCACCTGGGACTGGACGGTCCGCCACGGGAAAGTGACCACCGGTGGCTGGAATCCCTATCTCAAGGAAGCGCTCCAGACCATGTTCGAAACCGGTCTTCCCGCCATCGTGTACGAGGAAACCACCGGTGAGGCATACCATCCGGTCGACGGGGCACGCCATGTGCGGTGACCCTGGCCATGCGCCACAAAGGGTGACCGAGGCCACAGATGGGCCTTGCCGAGGCCGTTAAAACAGGCCCATCCTGATTTCGGTTTTTCTTCATGTTCACCCTGGGCCTGTCGATGGGGCCACTGGTGCGCCTGCTGGCATCCCTCGGGCTGCTGAGCACGGCGCTCCTGGCCCTGCTCCTCAACCTGATCAGCTGATCACCCTGGGGCTGCTCCGCCTCGTATCAGGATCAGCAAGACTGGGGGAACTCTGTGTTCCAAGCGATCACGTGGCTCCCTTTTATGTCAAAAATCGAAGGGATGGATCCCGCCTGCTGAGCACAGCCCTCGTTGTCTGTGCCGTGGGGCTGATCCGCTCGGATCACCGCCTGGGCCAGTGGATCGCCATCGTTGCCGGAAGCCTCAGTGGCTATTGGGGTTTGTGTTACGGGCGCCTTGAACGCTGAATTCACCACCGGCCCGGCCCCGTTGAGCGCAGACAACGGGCTGCCCCACTACAGCGTGCTTGAGCTGAACACGGCGATCGGCAAGCTTCTGGAGCGGGGCTTTGCTCCCCGCTTCCTGCTGGCAGCCACGGTTTCCCGTCCCCAGATCAAGAAAGGCCATCTCTGGATGACCCTGACCGACGCAGGCGCTTCGATCTCCGCCGTGGCCTGGGCCAGCACACTGCCCAGGCTCAGCTTCAGTCCTGATGATGGTGACGGCGTCACGGTGGTGGGGAAGCTGAACTTCTGGGCTGCGCGAGGTTCCCTCTGCGTCCAGATCCTCGACATCCGCCCAAGCCTCAGCAGTGTGTTGCGCCGCTTCGAGCGGGTGCGGGAGCTGCTTCAGCCAACAGGGCTGTTCGCGGCAGAACGCAAACGCAGCCTGCCAGTGCGCCCAGCCGTGATTGCTCTGCTGACCAGCGTGCCCAGTTCTGCCTTGGCGGACATGCTCTGCACGGCTGCCGAGCGTTGGCCCGCCACCCGGATCATCCTGTTGCCAATCCCGGTGCAGGGTCCTGTGGAAGCCGAGATCTGTCGTGCCGTGAGGGCCATCGGTGCCCGAGCCGCAGCGCTCGGCATCGAAGCCCTCGTCCTGGCCAGGGGAGGGGGCAGCCGGGAGGATCTCTCGGTGTTCGATGGCGAGGATCTGGCCCGGGAGCTGGCCCGCTGCCCGGTGCCGGTGGTGACCGGACTGGGTCATGAAGATGACACGACCATTGCTGATCTGGTGGCCGACTGCCGGGCGGCAACCCCCACCGCAGCCCTGGTGGCACTGCTGCCGGATCGCCACACCGCACAGCTGGAGCTCCAGGCGATCCGCCGACAGATCAGCCAACAGCTTCGCTGGCGCCTTCGCTTCGAGCAGGAGCGAACCGAATCCAGCCGGCAGCAACTCCACCAGTGCCGACCGGCCTTGATGCTGCAACGGAAACGGCAACATCTTTCCCAGCTGGGTCAGTTGCTGGAAGTTCTCTCGCCTCAGCAGCTGCTCAAACGCGGATTCTGCCTTGTGCGAGGGGATTCAGGGCAGGTGATCCGCTCAGTCAACCAAATTGAACCAGGCAGCCTGTTGGAGCTGGAATGGGCCGATGGCAAGGCCAAGGCCCGGATCACAGGCAGCAGGATTGAACACCAGCCAGCCCCCATCCGTGGCGCCTCTTGATGATCAAACCAGTGAGCCATCCATGACAGCGGCAAAGAAAAGAGAACCAAGAGCCAGTCGTGTCGCAAGTGGGGAAATGGCCCGGGAAAGCTGGGCCACCGAACTCGCCGAACTCTCCTACAACCAGGCCCGCACCGCCCTGGAGCTGGCCCTCGGACAACTCCAGTCCGAAGACCTCGAAGTGGAAGCCATGGCTGATCTCTACCGCCTGGCGCTCGGCTATGCCCGCCGATGTGAACAGGTGCTTGAGCAGGTCGAACAGGAGATCATTCAGCTGGACACCAGCAACCTGGAAGAGGAGCGATGACCCGAACGACAAGCCCAAGGAATCCCTGGATCGAATGGGTCTATCTGGCTCTGGCGGTGGCGGGAGCCATCCTTCCCTGGCTGGCCAATCTGGACTTCATCCAATCGAGCGGCAACGTCTTCGATCTCAGCCGTTTCATTGCCTTGGCGAATGCCAATCCCGCGGCCCAGTCGCTTTCCCGGGATCTGCTGATCGGAGCCAGCGCGATCACGATCTGGATGGTGGTGGAAGCAGGCAGACTGCAGATGCGTGGCTTATGGGTAGCACTGTTGTGCAGTGCAACACTGGCATTTGCCTGTGGAGCCCCTCTGTTTCTCTGGATGCGAGAGCGTCGTCTCAGGGAAATTCAGCTGGCTGGCCAGGGGGCAGAAACCAGCGACGATTCATCGGGGAAGCAGGCAACATCCAGCTGAACAGCATCACCCGGCCAAGTCACTGGATGGAGATGGATCGCTGCTTTGCTCAAGGAATCTGTCGAGCCTCAACATCAACCGTGGCATCACGGGCATCGGCATCAGGGCTGATCTCCATGCCTGGGAATTGTTCCGCCGGATCCGTGGAACTGTTCAAAGTGCCGCCAAGGATCGTGAAGCCGGAAGCCCATCGCCTGCGGCTGGCGCCGGAGAACTCCCCCTCACCAGAGGAGCCAGAACGGTCCCGGGCCCCGAGCGATGTGCCGCAGGCAGGGCAGACATCGGTGGACACACTGGGCATCCCACAGGCAGGGCAGTTCCGCACTCTGCTGAGCAAGAGGCGCCAGGCCAACCAGCCACCTCCCACCACAAGAAAGGGCAGGAGGATGATTGTGAGGGTCAATCCGCCGACAACATCCAGGATCAACCGCGAAACCGGACCAGGGGCGAGCAGCGCCAGACCAGCCAGAGCGATCAGGGCCCAGGGGAGCCGCTTTGGCATCAGCGCTTGAAGTGCGGGTCATTTTCCATCCAACGCTCCAGGGCAGCCAGTGCCTCGATGCCAGCCCAACCAAAAACAACAGCTCCAGCCAGGAATGCGATCAGCAAACCTGCTCCGAGCACGACCGGAACCACTGCAAAGGTGAAAAAACCGATCACCGCAACGGCGCCGACCCCGGTACAGAGCAGAAGAAGGCTGGCTGGTAAGGGGCGAAGGGAAAGGCCGGAGCGGGTCATTGTTCAATCCTCAACGGACTTCATCCTGCCCCCGGGATGGGAGATCTGGACCGCCGCTACAGGTGTGGATCGCCCCCCCCAGCTTCGGCGGCTGAGCACAACGCTGACGGCCATTCCGTAATACAGGATCAAGCCCAGCAACCAGACCCAGAGCGTAAGCACAAGCACCCCACTGACAACCCCGTAGGCCTGAAACCGGCTGCTGAGCGAAACAAGGCTCCTGCCAACAACCACGTTCAAAATGGTATAGGCCACACCGATCAGCAGAGATCCAGGCCACAAAGCAGGCACTGGGACAGTCCTCGATGGAATGATTCTCAGCAGAACGAAGCCAACGGCAGCAGACACCAGTACCGAGAACAACAAGTCTGTGAAGCCAGCGACCGGCATCGAGAGGCGAAACAGCCAGGGGATCTGCACTCGGAACAAGGAACCCCAGGTCTGGGGGTTGATGACCGCAAGATTGCTGGTCAACTGGGAGACGGCAAGCAGCAGACCAGCCACCGCCACCAATGCGAAGGCTTTGAGTCTCAAGGCCACGAAACGTTGAAGGGCCTGAACACGTGAGACCGGCTTTCGTTTTAACCCGAATGGATCATCTCTCCAACCCCAGAGGCGGTCAGCGCCCCGCTGAAGAGTGAGGTAGGTGTTGCTCGCAGTCACCAACAGGGCAACGGCACCGAAGGCACCGGCCCCACCACGCTGGCTGTAAAGCTTGACCAGAGTTGTTTGAATGAATGGCGAGGCAGCTGCAGGCAGAAATTCATCTGCAAAAGAGGCAATCTGATCAATCAAGCCTTCATCCCGCCCCAGGATTCGGCTGGCCAGAGCAAGGGCAATCAAAAGAACAGGAAAGATGGACTGAAGCATGTGATAAGCGAAGGCAGCACTCAGATCAATGCAGTCATGCCTGTCCCAGACGCGGTACGCCAGCCAAGCGGTCCGAATCCATTGCCTGAGACGAATCATGGAAAGGAATCCATGCCGGATTCAGCAGACGGATTGGCAGTTTAAGCAGCTGCAGACAAAGGATGGATGGCCGGATGCGATCAAAACCAACCTCACCGAAGCTCTGTCCAGGATCGAGGGGCATTGACTGGACTGAGCATTGACTGGACTGAGCAACAATCAGCAGCCAGCCGGGAAATGCCAACAAAAAAGCCACCCATCAGGGTGGCTTCTGTCTTGCCGTTCACTGAATCAACAGTGGATGGCAGGTGATGGAGTAAGAGTTTTATCCTGGCATTGAGCTATTTT
>JAHLYW010000005.1 GCA_025128135.1 Synechococcus sp. CS-1325 | reverse complement strand
GTTGGAGGTGATCCGGTTCACGGCATCCATGCGCTTGTTGCTGTCAGCAACGACCGAGGCCAGGGCATCGATCTGGGATGGGCTGAGGAATTCGCCGCGGGCATCAGCCTGGGCAACGACCTTGGTGAAGGCGTCGAACATCGGGTGGTCTCCGGGTTCCGATTGAAAGGAGCGAGCAAACCTTGGACGATGGCGGCTTGACTGGGACGGTCTCTCAACAAAAGGTCATTGATTCAGCCGCCGCACCGGGACAGCAGAATGGTTCAACGGTGGATTTCCGTGGTGCTGATTCCGTGATGCTGAAATCTGTGATGCTGAAATCTGTGATGCTGATTCCGTGATGCTGATCCCGTGATGCTGATCCGGATCCACCACTCCCTGCGGTTCCGTTACGAGCGGCCGGTTTTCCTGGAGCCGATGACCGTGCGGCTCTCACCCCGGCAGGACGCCACCCAGCAACGGCAGCGCCATTCCATGGTCATCTCCAGCCCACCTGCCGGAGAGGCCTGGATCATCGAGCCGGATGGCCATGACGCGGCCGTGGTCTGGTTCAACAAGGAGCGCGAAAGCCTGGAGATCAAGGTGGAGTCGGAGGTGCGCACCCTGCGCGATAACCCCTTCGACTGGATCTTCACCGTTCCCGGGGCGCAACGGCTGCCGATGGAGTACGAGCCGGCCCTCGCCGCCTCGCTGGCACCAGCACGGCTGGATGGGGCCGTGGAGTCCGTCAGGGGCTGGGCCGACGGCCTGGCCAGTGCCGTGGATCACTCCACCACCGCCTTCCTGGGCCACCTGGTCGATCACATCCACACCACCTTCCACCACATCGGCCGGCTGGATGGGGATCCCCAGCTGCCGGAGCACACGCTCGAAACCCGAACCGGCGCCTGCCGCGACACGGCGATGCTGTTCGTGGCGGCCTGCCGCTGCCAGGGGCTGGCCGCCCGGTTCGTGAGTGGGTACTCGATCCACCATCCGCCCGAGGTCACCGAACAGGAGCTGCACGCCTGGGCTGAGGTGTATCTGCCAGGGGGCGGCTGGCGCGGCTATGACCCGAGCCTCGGTCTCGCCGTGGCCGATGGACACATCAGCCTTGCCGCCGCACCCGACCACCGGCTGGCCGCACCGGTGGTGGGCACCTACCGGGGCACCGGCGTGGGCTCCACGATGGACTACACGATCAATCTGGCAGCAGTGGGCAGCCACGAAAAAGCCCCGCCAGAGCGGGGCTGAATGGGGAAAGAAGCCAACGAGAAACTGATCTGAATCGGAGCGGCGGGATTTGAACCCACGACCCCCACTACCCCAAAGTGGTGCGCTACCAAGCTGCGCTACGCCCCGTCAAAAGGGAAGCTATCACAGCTCCTGCGGCAACCAGTCCTCCCAGCGTCGGCTGCGTTTGAGCCGCTTCAGGATCCTGGGGCTGAGACGCTCGCGGCTGAGCCCGGCGTAGCCGACGATCCAGAGACGACGGGCCAGCAAACGCAGGGCGGCCTGGTTGAGCCCCGCCAGGCGCAGTTCTGGCTGACGCCTCCAGGCACTGGCGGTGACGGGCATCGGATCGCCCCGCTGTCCGCCCAGCCAGCTTCGCAGCGCCCCGTCCGCCATCCACTCCGGCACGAGCACGAACAGCACCGCCAGCAGGCCATAGAGCTCGACGAGACCCTTCGGCAGTGGGTGGAGAGGGCGACGCCTGATGTCCGGGGGAAGGGGAGGCTCCAAGGCGGCTCAGAGCAAGGTGCCTTTCGGCTGGGTGATCGGCGGCGGGGCGGGAAGCCCGGGTGCGGGCGCCTCCCTCCAAAGAAAGGGGGATTCGACCGGAGCGTTCAGGCGGGCAAACCAGAAAACCAGGGCGAACACCACTCCGAGCGTGACGGCGATCGAGAGCACCACGGTGCGGTCGGAGAGGGGGCCCATACCGTTCAAACCTGATCCGTGCGCAGGCAGATCACCCGCTGGGGCAGCCGCTCGACGATCAGTTCATCGCCCCGCAGGATCAGGCGCAGGGCGTCATTGCCGTAGCGAAGCCCAGGCAGGCTGGAGGTTTCGCGAAACAGCGTGGTGCTGGATCGGCCCGAGATCAGGGAGGCCTGGGCATCGTTGCGCTCCAGCACGATCCTGTTGTCATCCCGGCAGAGGAAGCTGTCGCGGGTGTCGTAGTGCTCCCACCACGGCGAACCCATCGCCCCGGCCGGCTGGGGGGCCAACAGGGTGCTGCAGCCGAAGGCCGACGCTGTCAGCAGCGCTGTGAAGGCGGCTGACGGCCTGGGGATCGGAAAGAGCCGGACTGCCATCAGGGAGCGATCAGACAAACGGAGAATTCAGAGGCGGATCGGTTGATTGGAACTGCGCAGGACGCAGTGCTGCACCGACCAGTCGTACTGCTCCCAGACCTCCGGTGCCAGCAGGAAGGAACTGCCGGGGAAGGGGGTGAGCCGCACGCCGCTGGGACGGGCGGAACAGTAGGGGCGGCTACCGGGGCGGGCCAGATATTGCTGGTGATGGGTTTCGGCAAAATAGAACGGGCGATCGGCCACGATCTCGGTGGTGATCGGACCGAAACCAGCCAGCTCCAGCTGCTGCTGGTAGTGGTGCCCACTGGCCTGGGCCAGGCACAGCTGCTCGGCCGTGCTGGCGATGATCGCCGAGCGGTACTGGCTGCCGGTGTCATGGCCCTGGGCCAGGCCCTGGGTGGGGTCGTGGCATTCCCAGAACAGCTTGAGCAGATCGCTGAATCCCACCAGTCCTGTGTTCCAGACCACCCGCACCACCTCAGTGTGGCCCGTGCGCCCGGAGCACACCTCGTCGTAGGTGGGGTTGGGGGTATGGCCCGCCGCATAGCCCACGGCGGTGGTCACCACGCCAGGGAGGCGCCAGAAGCCCTTTTCCGCTCCCCAGAAGCAGCCGCAACCGAAGACGGCCTCCTCCTCTCCCACCTTCAGGGGAGCCTGCAGGTCGGTGCCGAGCACCTGATGGCGGGGAGCGGTGACGATCGGGACCGATCGGCCGGGCAGGGCCTCAGCGGCCGTCACAATTCGCTGCTTGGGGCTGTTGGCCGTAGACGTGAAGAGACCGAACACCGATCCAGTGCCACTCACACCAGCCTAGGCAGGGGTTTCCAGCGGCGCTGTCGGCTCCAGGGCGATGTGGTTGAGCAGGGTGGTGGTGAAGGCGAACAGCAGGAACGGCAGGGAGAGCACCAGGATCATTCCCACCCCCACCAGGGCGAAGAGCGGCTTGCTCGATCCCATCAGGGCAAGCCCGGCAGCGAGGCTCACGAAGATCACCACCATCCAGATCAGCACCTGACCGTAGATGTCACCGAAGGTGAGCGTGCAACGCAATTTGTAGGCCTTGGCTGGATCCATGGGGCACCCACAGGAGACCCTCAGCTAAGAGCCACCTGGCTGGATTGGGGCGATGCATCAACAACTCGTTTGATTTCAGCAGCTGCTTTCAGAAGCTGCTTTCAGAAGCTGAGTTGAGCAGCCCCGATCAGGCCAGCTGCAGCTGCTCCTCGGCCTGCTGCCGCTCCCAGAGCCGCCGGTAGGTGCCTGGCACGGCCAGCAGGTCCTGATGGCGGCCCTGCTGAACGAGTTTTCCATCATCGAGCACCAGGACCCGGTCGCAGGCAGCGGCCGCCGAGAGCTGGTGGCTGATCATCAGGATCGTGCGGCCCTGCTGGGAACGGATCGAGGCCAGGATCGCCGCGGCGGTGTTGTTGTCCACGCTGGCCAGGGCGTCGTCGAGCACCAGCAGGGGAGCGTCCACCATCAGGGCGCGGCCGAGGGCGGCCCGCTGCCGCTGGCCGCCGCTCAGGGTGATGCCCCGCTCCCCCACCAGGGTCTGATAGCCGTCGGGAAAGCCGCGGATGTCCGCTTCCAGGCGGGCTTCCCGGGCCGCGCTTTCCACCTGCGGCAGGGGGGCGTCGGGAACGCCGTAGCGGAGGTTGTCAGCCAGGGTGGCGGTGAACAGATAACCCTCCTGCGGCACCAGAGCCACCTGGCGCCGCAGCGATTCGAGCGCCAGGGCGGTGACATCGACCCCATCGAGAAACAGGACCTGCTCCGGCACATCCACCATGCGTCCGATGGCCCGGGCCAGGGTGGTTTTACCGGATCCCACCGGCCCCACCACCGCCACCAGTTCACCGGGGAGGAGCTGAAAACTCACATCCGTGAGCGCATCACGCTGGGCCCCGTCGTAGCGGACCGAGAGGCCACGGGCCTCGATCGCGCCGCGCCCCCCCACCGCCACCGGAACGGGCCGCTCCGGTGACACCACCCCTGGCTGCCTGGAGAGCAGCTCCTCGACCCTTTCCAGGCTCACCTGGCCGGTCTGGAAGGTGTTGAGCGTGAAGCCGAGCAGGGCTGTGGGAAACACCAGGCGCTCGACGAACAGGATCAGGGCCACCAGATTGCCGACGCTCAGCTGACCACTTTCGATCCGCCCGCTGCCGAACGCCAGCAGCAGCAGCAGGCTGATCGAGGAGATGCCCTCCAGCAGCGGGAACAGGGTGCTGCGGGTGCGGGCCAGGGAGAGGGCCGAATCGCGATAGCGGCCGTTGCGCTCGGTGAAGGCCTTCTGTTCGTTGTCTTCCTGGCCATAGATCTTGATGGCGCTGATGCCGGAGAGATCCTCCTGGATCAGATCGCTGAGGCTGGCGAGAGCCTCCTGCTGGCGCCTCTGCTGACGCATCATCCGACCGCCGAACAGGCGCACCACCATCAACATCCCCGGATAGAGCCCAAGCGCCGCCAGGGTCAGCAGGGGGTCGATCGCCAGCATCGCCGGCACCGTGAGGGCATAGGCCAGAGCTGTGTTGGTGAGGCTGAGCATGGCGAAGCCGAGCAGCCGCCGCACGTTCTCGACATCACTGGTCGAGCGGCTGATCACATCGCCGCTGCCGGTGGCCTGCACCCAGCCGGGCTCCTGGCGAAGCATGTGGTCGAACACCTGCTGACGCAGGCTGGCTTCCACCTGGCGCCCGACCCCGAACACCAGCATCCTCGACACCAGGCGGGCCACCCCCATCAAGGAGGCCAGCAGAACGATCCAGCCGGCCTGGCGCAGCACGGCCGAGACGGCGAAACCATCCTGCAGATCGTCGATCACACCGCGAACCATCAGCGGAATGGTCACGCTGAGCAGGTTCACCACCAGCAGGGCCACGACGCCCTGGGCCAGCACCCGCCGGTGGGGGCGAAGGTACTTCCAGAGCAGGCCGGGTCGGATGGCGGCCATGGAAACGGGCAACGGGATCCAACCTACGGATGGAGGCGGCGGTGCGAGAGTTGATGCTGGAGCGCGACCTGGAACGGCCCGATGAGCGAACGCCCCCAGAGCGAACCCCAGGCTCACCCGCTCCATGCCACCGACCGCGACGTGGTGGATCGATTGCTGGCCCTCGATCAACCCGGCGATGGCGACCTGGTCGATCTGGCCCGGCTGCTGAGGCGCTACGACAGCTTTCCCGGCGCCGACGACCTGCAGCAGGATCTGGCCAAATGCCTGGGGCACTGGGGCTTCAGCCTGGATCAGCTGCACCGGCGAACCCGCACGATCTGGGCGGCCGGTTACCGCCCCGGCATGGCGCCCGGGGCTGAGGCGGTGGGGAGCGGTTTCGACACCGCCGCCCAGGACACCGCCTGAGCCGCTGCAGGCTTTTGGGATGAACTGGTCAGATTCAGCCTTTCCGGGGGATAGTGGGAGCGTCCCCATCACCCGGCCCGGCGTGTCCTGCACCCGGGCTTTTTTTTGGCGTCACGCCAACGGCGACTGATTACGCTCGGGATCCTGAATGCCGATCAATGGCTCCATCCACCTCCTGGCCTGGCCTGCTGGAGTCGCTGCTGGAGGGGGTGTCCCTGGGCGAGACCGAAGCCACAGCCCTGATGCGGGGCTGGATCGACGGACAGATCGAACCTGAACTCACCGGTGCCCTGCTGGCCGCCCTGCGGGCCAAAGGGGTGAGCGGCACCGAGCTGGCGGCGATGGCGCGGGTGTTGCGGGCTGCCGTCGTCCTGCCCTGCCCGCGGCCGACCCTTCCCCTGGTGGACACCTGCGGGACCGGTGGCGATGGCGCCGGCAGCTTCAACATCTCCACCGCCGTGGCGTTCGTGGCCGCCGCCTGCGGGGCCAGTGTCGCCAAACATGGCAACCGCAGTGCCAGCGGCAAGGTGGGCTCCGCCGATGTGCTCGAAGCCCTCGGCCTCAACCTCCAGGCTCCCGCCGCCGCCGTGGTCGGCGCCCTGCCGGGCAGCGGCGTCACCTTCCTGTTCGCCCCTGGCTGGCATCCCGCCCTGGTCGGTCTGGCGCCCCTGCGCCGCCGCCTCGGCGTTCGCACCGTGTTCAACCTGCTGGGCCCGCTGGTGAACCCGCTCTGCCCCGAAGCCCAGGTGGTCGGCGTCGCCCGTCCCGGCCTGCTCGAACCGATGGCCGAGGCCCTGAACCGGCTGGGCCTGGAGAGGGCCGTTGTCGTCCATGGCCACGGCGGCCTCGATGAGGCCTCCCTCTCCGGCCCCAGCGAACTGCGACTGGTGGAGAAAGGGGAGATTCGTCACCTGCAGCTCGACCCGCTCGCCATGGGGCTGGCGGCAGCTCCCAGCGAAGCCCTGGGCGGCGGTGACCTCGAAACCAACCGGCGCATCCTCGAAGCCGTGCTGCGCGGCGGCGGCAGCAGCGCCCAGCGGGATGTGGTGGCCCTCAACACCGCCCTGGTGCTCTGGGCGGCCGGCCGGGCCGCCACACTGCAGGAGGGACTGGATCAGGCGCAGCGCAGCCTGGCTTCCGAAGCTCCCTGGCAGAGGCTGCTGGCCCTGCGCCAGGCCCTCGCTCCGGTGGCTGATCAGGCTGCTGCGCCATGATCGAAGCCATCGGACGGGTCCCCTTGAGCGTTGCTTCTCCACCCGTCAGCAGCGAGGCCCTGCTGGTGCTGGCCGATGGCACCGTGCTGCGTGGCAAAGGGTTTGGAGCGCGGGGCACGGCGATCGGAGAGGTGGTGTTCAACACGGGGATGACCGGCTATCAGGAGGTGATCACCGATCCCAGTTACGCCGGCCAGCTGATCACCTTCACCTACCCGGAGCTGGGCAACACCGGGATCAACCCAGACGATCAGGAGGCCGATGGGCCCCAGGTGCGGGGCGTGATCGCCCGTCAGCTCGTCGGGCACCCCAGCAGCTGGCGTTCCACCGCCAGCCTGGAGAGCTGGCTGTCCCGGCATCGCGTCGTGGGAATCGAGGGGGTCGACACCCGTGCCCTGGTGCGCCATCTGCGCGAGGGCGGCGCGATCAACGGAGCGATCAGCAACGACGGCAGCGCGGCCGGAGACCTGCTGGAGCAGGTGCGCAGCAGCCCGTCGATGGAGGGCCTGAATCTGGCGGAGCAGGTGAGCACCAGGGCGGCCTATCGGTGGGACCGGCTCTGCCCGGCCGGCTTCGACCAGCGCCTGCAGGAGAGGCCCGAGCGACCCTTCCGGGTGGTTGCGATCGATTTCGGCATCAAGCGAGCCATCCTCGAGCGCCTCGCGGCCCATGGCTGCGTGGTGGATGTGCTGCCGGCCGGCAGCAGGATCGATCAGGTGCTGGCGCTCGATCCTGAAGGTGTCTTTCTCTCCAACGGTCCGGGGGATCCGGCGGCGGTCGAGGCGGGCATCCTGCTGGTCAAGGGGCTGCTTGAGCACGTCGAGCTTCCCCTGTTCGGAATCTGCCTCGGCCACCAGATCCTGGGGCTGGCCCTCGGCGGCAGCACCTACAAACTGGTGTTCGGTCATCGGGGCCTGAACCATCCCTGCGGTGGCAAGGGGCTGGTGGAGATCACCAGCCAGAACCACGGCTTCGCCCTTGAAGCGGCTTCCCTACCGAGCGACCGGGTGGAGATCACCCACCAGAACCTCAATGACGGCACGGTCGCGGCCCTTCGCCACCGCCACCAGCCGGTCTTCGGTGTCCAGTACCACCCGGAAGCCAGCCCCGGTCCCCACGACGCCGACCATCACTTCAGCCGATTCGTGGCGCTGATGGCCGATCGCCGCCGCCCCTGAAGCCCACCGTTCAATGGGACGCCGTGGGCTGCGGTCATGGAGCTTGAGATCCCGGCTTCCCTTCACTCTCTACACTTCTGGCGCCGTTTCGCATCGAGGCCTGAGGAGATTTCTGAACTGCAGCGATTGACCGTGTCCCTGCGAGGTGGCTTCGAGAAGCAGGCCCTCTGCCTGCTGTTCAGCTTCACCGGCCAGCTGGATGCCTACTCCGACAAACAATTCAAGGACTACATCCTTCTCCACCAGGGCAACAGCACCCTGCCGGTGCTGCTTGATCTGACCCACATCGATTTCATCGATTCCTCCGGCCTCGGCGTGCTGGTGCAGCTCGCCAAGCTCTGTGGCGATGCGGGCATCCGGTTCCTGATGGTGGGCAATGCCCGTGTGGTTCAGACCGTCAAACTGGTGCGGCTCGAAGAGTTCCTCCATCTCCAGAGCGACCTGAACGCGGCTCTCCGTGCCCTCACCACCAGCTGATCCGGCTTCCTCCGACTGGCTGCGTCAGCGCCCGGCCGTCCAGGGCACCGAGCTGGGCCCGCTGCAGCTGGCCTGGCTCGGTGATGCCGTCTGGGAGCTGCATCAGCGCCTGAGGCGGTGCCGCGAGCCCGGGCGCAGTGACAGCCTGCATCGAGCCGTGGTGGAGGAGGTGCGCGCCGGGGCCCAGGCCGCCGCCCTGCTGCGGCTCGATCCGCTGCTCAGCGAGCTGGAGCGTGACTGGGTGCGCCGGGGAAGGAATCGGGCCGGGCGGGGACCCAGACGTGCCGATCCGGCCACCTATGGCCAGGCCACGGGATTTGAGACAATGGTGGGCTGGCTCTTTCTGCGGAACCCCGGACGGCTCGCTCAGCTGCTGGATCATCTTGAACAGCCCGGACCCGACCCATTGCCTGAGAACGTCCATGCCCCAACGATTTGAGCGCCGCCGGCCGAAGGGGTCAGAAGGGGGCGGCGAGCGGTCCGCCCAGGGTCCACGCGGTGCCAAGCCCTCACGCTTCAGTGGTCCAAGGCCCGACTGGCGCAGCGCCCCTCCGGATCGCGAGGGCCGTGAACGCCGCGAAGGGCGGGAAGGTCGCGAAGGGCGCGGCGAGTCCAGGCCAGGCGAACGCCGCGAGCGTTTCACGAGGCCGAGCGGCGAGGGTCGCCCCACCCGGGTGATCCCGGCCAGGCCCGGCGCCCGCCGCAGCGACCCGGACGGCAGACCCGCCGGCGCCAGGCCCGTCTACGGCAAACCGAGTTTCAGCCGGCCAGCCGCCGGTGGCAAGCCCTCCTTCGGGGGCCGGCCATCCTTTGGTGGCAGGCCTTCCTTTGGCAAGCCATCTTTTGGCAAACCCTCCTTCGGGAAGCCCGCCTTCGGGAGGAAGCCGCCGTTCGGCAAGCCGAGCTTCGAGCGATCCCGCTTGGAAGACAGGCGTGCCACCAGCTCCGCCGGCCCCGCCGCTGAACGGGAAGACAACCTCGAACCCAGCGGCGAATCGGAGAGGTTCGGCGCCGAGCCGGCCGAAGACATGATCTGGGGCCGTCATTCAGCCCAGGCCAGCCTGGAGAGTGACCGGCCCATCCATCGGATCTGGTGCACGCCTGAGCTTCGCTTCGCCCCGCGCTTCCTGCAGCTGCTGCGCGAAGCCAAGGCGGGGGGTGTGCTGGTCGAAGAGGTGAGCTGGGCACGGCTCGGCCAGCTCACCGGTGGCGCCGTCCACCAGGGGATCGTGCTCCAGGTGGCCGCCGCTGACACCCTGGACCTGGACAGCCTGATCGAAGGGTGCCGCGACATCGGCGAACCGCCCTTGCTGATGGCCGTCGACGGGCTCACCGACCCCCACAATCTCGGCGCGATTCTGCGCAGCGCCGAGGCGCTCGGCGCCCATGGGCTGATCTTGCCCCAGCGGCGCAATGCCGGACTGACCGGATCGGTGGCCAAGGTGGCCGCCGGAGCACTGGAGCATCTCCCGGTCGCCAAGGTGGTGAATCTGAATCGATCCCTTGAGCAGCTCAAGGATGAGGGCTACCGCGTCGTCGGCCTGGCCGAGGAAGGCACGATCAGCCTGATCGAAGCCGACCTCGACGGCCCCCTGGTTGTGGTCACGGGCTCGGAATCCCAGGGGCTCTCGATGCTGACCCGCAAGCACTGCGACCAGCTGATCCGCATCCCGCTGCGCGGCGCCACGCCGAGCCTGAACGCTTCGGTGGCCACCGCCCTGCTGCTCTACGAAGTGGCCCGCCGCGGCTGGATGAAGCCGATCACCGGCACGGCACCAGCTCCCCGGATCGTGCGGCCCCAGTTGCCCCACCAGGCCGCTTCCCTGCCGGAATCGGCTGCGATCGACCTTGATCTCGAACCTGATCCCAGCCTCAACTCTGATCCCCTACTCGATCCTGAGACAGAGACAGTTGCAGAGGCAGAGGCAGTCGCAGAGGCAGAAACAGCGCCCGACCCGGCGGCGGCGGATCCTGCCGTGGCCGAGGCGGTGGCCCCAGAACCTGAAGAGCTGCCCGCCAGCTTTGCGGGGGACATCGAACTGTGAGCGACGACAAGCGCGGCCCGGTCAGGCAGGTCAAGGGCACAATGGGCCCAGATGATCGTCTTCCATGAACGCGCTCCTTCAACCCCTGCGCAGCCTGGCCAATGGTCTTGGCCTGGCCTGGTGGGCGAAGGTCCAGACCGAATCCCCGGACGTCATCTACTGGTTCGGTCCCTTCCTCAGGCGTCGGGAACTGGAGAACAAGCTGCCGGCCTTTCTGGCCGATCTGCAGGCCGAGGCACCCGCCTCGCTCAGCCATGAGGTGGTCCGTCTCAACCGGGGCGAACCGCTCACCGAACTGCTCGGGCCTGGCTGATAGCGTCGGCCGATCGCCGCAACAGATGCAATGGGGATCGCCGAATGGCGTGAGCGGCTGCAGAGCGGCGAGGTATCGGCGCGGGAGCTCACCGATCAGCATCTGGCCCGGATCGCAGCGGTGGAGCCCACCGTTCATGCCTTCCTGGAGGTCACCACCGAGCGGGCCCGCGCCGATGCCGACCGGATCGATGCGGCCCGCGCCGCCGGCGAGGCACTGCCACCGCTGGCCGGCATCCCCCTGGCCATCAAGGACAACCTCTGCACCAAGGGCATCACCACCACCTGCTCCAGCCGCATGCTGGAGCACTTCGTGCCGCCTTACGAATCCACCGTCACCGAGCGGCTGTGGCAGGCCGGCGCCGTGCTGCTGGGCAAAACAAACCTCGACGAGTTCGCCATGGGCAGCTCGACGGAAACCTCCGCCTTCGGGCCGAGCCGCAACCCCTGGGATCCCGAGCGGGTGCCGGGCGGCAGCTCCGGCGGCAGTGCGGCGGCGGTGGCCGCCGGTGAAGCGGTGGCCGCGCTCGGCTCCGACACCGGCGGCTCGATCCGCCAGCCCGCCGCCTTCTGCGGCGTGGTGGGGCTCAAACCCACCTACGGCCGGGTGAGCCGCTGGGGGCTGGTGGCCTTCGCCAGCTCGCTGGATCAGGTGGGTCCGTTCAGCAGCAGCGTGGCCGATGCCGCCGAGCTGCTGCAGGTGATCGCCGGCGCCGACCCCCGCGACAGCACCTGCCTGCAGGCCCCCGTGCCGGATTACCGGGCCGCGCTGCGGCAACCCATCACCGGTCTGCGTGTGGGTCTTGTGCGCGAATGCTTCGAGCAGGAGGGGCTGGATCCCCAGGTGAAGGCGTCGGTGCTGGCGGCCGCCGCCCAGCTGGAGGCGCTCGGCTGCGAGCTGGTGGAGGTGAGCTGCCCCCGCTTCAACGACGGCATCGCCACCTATTACGTGATCGCTCCGTCGGAGGCGTCGGCCAACCTGGCCCGCTACGACGGCGTGAAGTACGGCTTCCGCTCCGGGCAAGCCGGCAGCCTGGCGGAGATGACCGCCCGCAGCCGCGCCGAGGGCTTCGGTGATGAGGTGCAACGCCGCATCCTGATCGGCACCTATGCCCTCTCCGCCGGCTATGTGGATGCCTTCTACAAAAAGGCCCAGCAGGTGCGCACCTTGATTCGCCGCGACTTCGACGCCGCCTTCGGCCGGGTGGATGTGCTGCTCACCCCCACCTCGCCCACCACCGCCTTCCGCTTCGGCGCCCACGCCGACGACCCCCTGGCGATGTACCTGGCCGATCTGCTCACGATTCCAGCCAACATGGCGGGCCTGCCGGCGATCAATGTGCCCTGCGGCTTCGACGACAGCGGCCTGCCGATCGGCCTGCAGCTGATCACCGGTGTGCTGGAGGAGCCGCGCCTGCTACAGGTGGCCCACCACTACGAACAGGCGGCGCGGGTGATGGACAACCGGCCGGTGGCGGCGCTGGTGGCCTGAGCTTGTGGGCTGAGCAGCCTTCCGCCAGTTCGAAGGTGGTCTCCTTTGTGTGCCACTTGGTGTGCCACTTGATGTGTGCCTTTTTAGGGGCCGATGCCAACACAGTCGAGCCAGAGATCCACAGCCCCCTGAAGCTCTCTGAGGAGCTGGTCTGACTAAGTTAGTGTGGGAGGAAACGGGCTGTTTGCCCATGCGACAAGCCAACCTCTACGCAGCAAAAGCCCAGCTCTCCGAGTTGGTTCAGGCCGCCCTCGACGGTGAGGAGGTCTGGATCGCCCGGGCGGGCAAACCACTGGTGCGGCTGGTGCCGGGCAGCCCCGCCCACCGGTTGAGCGGGCGGGGATCGCTGGATCTGGAGGCAGGTTGCATCGATGCCGCCTTCGCCCCGGAGGTTGAGGGCGCGGTGGCGGCCTTGCTCGGTGGCGAATCCGAGGGATGGCTCTGATGGCCGCTGGAGGCGGCTACCTGCTCGACACCTGCGTGCTGCTTTGGTGGCTGAGCGGGGACCAACGCCTCTCCAGGGAATGGGAGGAACGGTTGTGTGGGGCCCGCTGTCTGGTCAGCGCCGCCTCGATCTGGGAGGCGGCCATCAAGCATCAGCTCGGAAAGTTGCCGGTGTCCCCCCAGTCCCTGATCACCGCGGCGCGGCAGGCGGGCTTCGAGTTTCTGGCGATCAGCTGCGACCATGCCGCCGCCACGGCGCTCCTGCCTCCCCACCACAAAGACCCGTTCGATCGCCTCCTGATCGCCCAGGCCCGTTCAGAAGGGGTGTTGCTGCTTCGTCGTAGCGGAGTTGAACGGCAACGTCGGTGAAGGTCTCAAGCGGCAAGAACGCTGTGACATCAAGCCCACTGTCTTGCAATAACTGCAGCAACAAGGTGAGGTTGTGGGTAAAAGGAACATCCTGATCCAGTAGGTAAAGCCAGGCTTTGAAGGCTTTCTCAACTGACTGTTGCAGCTGAAATCCCCAAATCACCTCTTCAAAAATCTCTCCATTCAGCATTCCAGCTGCAGCAGAAGATCGCGGCACGCGATCTTGATCATTCCGGTGGCCTCAGGAATTCCCATCAAGAAAGCGCCCCTCGCGATAAGCATGGCCAATCACATGGCTGCTGAGATTGCGCTTTGCTGCCACCTGGCTCTGGGAGTAAAGCAGCAGATCCACCGCAACACGGTGATGGGCGAGCTTTCGCCAGATGGAGCCCAGAACCTGGCGGCGATCATGGCTCGCCAGCCAGTCATCGGTCACGGTGATCAACAGATCGATGTCGGAATCGGGCCGGGCCGTGCCGCGCGCCCAGGAGCCAAACAAGCGCACTTCAGCGCCCGGAATCACGACCTGGATCTCACGGGCCATGGCGGCGAGCTGATCCTCGATCGTGGCCGCCGGAGCGGTGGTGGTTGGGGTGTGGGTGGTGAACGGCTGAGCCATGGGGGCATTGTGGCCCGGCTCGGCCAATCCTTAGTGGGGAGGCCTGGGAGCTGGAGAGGAAGCCAAGTCCCCAGCCCAAACCAGAACGAGCTGGCGTGGTTGGGACGTTGTCCTGGGCCCCTTACGCCCAGCGCAACCAGGACGCAGGCCTGGCCTGCCCCACCTCCGCTGAGCTCGCCGGCTGGCTGATCCAGCACCAGCTCTCGCTCGCCTTCACCACCTACTGCGCCAACTGCCTGCTCTTCCTCAGCGTGGGTGCAGCCGGTGAACTCAAGCGGCATGAGCGGCTGTTCGATCGGCCGATGGGGCTCTACGCCCACGGTGAGGCCCTGTGGATGGCGACCCGCCGCCCGATCTACCACCTCAACGGTCTCGCCCTTCAGGACGGCATTCCCACCTGGGCCACCGCGGCCAACGCCTGCCGTCACCCCGAGAAATCGGCCGGCTGGCGGGACACCATCGTGATGTTTGCCGCAGGCCATGACAAGATCACCGCACGGCAGCTTGGACAGGTTCCTTGCCCAGCAGGCCATGTCACGCCAACCTTAATAGGGTAGCTGGCGATCTCCCTGATGATTTCCGCCTGAGCTTCGCTCACCCAACCAAATGTGAACCGGATCGAGGCCCCTCCGTCAGGGTGAATAGTTTACACACACTTGGAAAGGAGTGCGATATGCCCACCTGGGATGGATTTTTCAGTACTGATTTTCTGGCCCCGATCAACTGGGTTGGGGGGATCCTCCCGAACGAGAATTCAGCGGCCGTCATCGACAGCACCGGTGCGGGCGCTCAATTCAATCCCACCCTGTTGGCAGGGCAATCTGCCTCGGTCTTCACGCTCGAGCAGAGCGACCGCAACTTCACGGTTCAGGGCACCCTGACGGTCAACGCCGGGGCGATTGTTTCAGGCGCGGGTTCCTCCGCGGGCATCCTGATCATCGCGAACACCGGCACGGTCAGCGTGTCGGGCAACGGTCTGACCGTGACGGGCGGATTCGGGGTCTTGAACAACTTCGGCACCCTTGGCAGCAAGCTGCAGGTTTCTGGCGGTGCGGTCAACAATGCGGGCGTGATCACCGGGGCTGTGACCGTTTCGGGCGGCAGCCTGACGCTGAACCCAGACAGCGATCTGTCGGACAGCGCGGTGCTGACCGTGAACACGGGCGGCACGGTGACCGTGAATGCCTTCGATGTCATCGGCGGGCTGGCGGGCGATGGCGGCACGGTCGGTATCAGCAATGGCAATGGGCTGAATATCATCGGCGCGGCGAACACCGCGTTCTCCGGTGTCATTTCGGGGGCAGGCTTCCTGCAGTTTGGGGGCACCGGCACCCGGACCCTGTCAGGCACCAACACCTACAGCGGCGGAACCTTCATTGACGGCGGCACGTTGCAGATCGGCGCGGGAGGCACCACCGGCACGCTGGGCAGCGGGGCGGTGGTCAACAACGGGGCGCTGGTGTTTGACCGCTCCATCTTCGTTGAAGTCGCCAATGCGATTTCAGGCACGGGCACGCTGAGGGTGACGTCGGGGGATGTTCTTATCCTGGCGGGCACCAACACCTACAGCGGCACGACGACGATCAACACGGGCGGCTCGCTGGTGGTGGGCCCCACGGGCACGCTGGGCACGGGTGCCGTCACGAACAACGGCGCGCTGGAGTTCAACCGCCCCAATGTCCTGACAGTTGCCAACGTGATTTCGGGAACGGGCGCGTTCATCAAAGTCGGGGCTGGCATCCTGACGCTGTCGGGCGCAAGCACCTTCACCGGCGCAACCACTGTCAGCCGGGGCACGCTGAACGTGACCGGCTCCATCGCCTCGCAAAACGTCTCGGTCTTCATCAGCGGCAGGCTGCAGGTGGACGGCGCGGCGATTTCCGACGGCGCCACCGTGACCCTGAACGACAGCGGCAACCTCAACCTGACCGGCAGCGAGCGGATCGGCGCGCTGGTCAGCGCATCCGGCACAACCACGGTCACGCTGGGCGCGAATACCCTGACCACGGGCAACGCGGAGAATCGCACTTTCGCGGGCGTGATCAGCGGCACCGGCGGGCTCACCAAGCAGGGCGCGGGCGCGCTGACGCTGTCGGGCACCAACACCCATACCGGGCTGACGAGAGTTTCACTGGGCACGCTGATCGCCGCGACTAACGGCGCACTCGGCACCACGGCGGCGGGGACGGTCGTCGCCCCGGGCGCGACGCTGGCCTTGCAGGGCGGCATCACCACGGCCGAGGCCATCGCCCTATCCGGCTCGGGCGTGGCGGGCAACGGCGCGATCCGCAACATTGCCGGCGTCAACACGCTCACTGGCGCCATCACGCTGAACGGGGCCGCCGAGATCCAGGCCGACGCCGACAGGTTGAACATCAACGGCACCGTGACCGGCGGCATCCACAACCTCACGCTCGAAACCGTCGGCACTTCGACCATCGCTGTGAGCGGGGCGATCACCGGCAGCGGCGCGCTGACAAAGACCGGCGCAAGCACGCTGACCCTGTCGGGCGCCAACACCTTCACCGGTGCGACCACAGTCAATGGCGGCACGCTGCAAGTGTCGGCCGGCAACGGTCTGTCGGCGACCGGGCTTCTGACGGTCAACAGCTTGGGCCGTGTCCGCTTCGACGATACCGACACCGTCGGCGGGCTGGCCGGAAGCGGCAGCGTTCGTATCGGCAATGGCATCGTGCTGACCCTCGCACCCGCGGCGGGCACGCGCACCTTCTCGGGGGTCATTGCAAACGCTGATCCTGGTGTCGGCGTAGCATTGGCCAAAGCCGGTGCCGGGATCCAGGTCCTGTCGGGCGCCAACACCTATACCGGCACCACCACGGTGAACGCCGGTCTGCTGGATGTGACCGGATCGCTCGCTTCGCTGGGCACCATCGTGAACGGCGGCAGCCTGCGGGTTAACGGCTCGACGCTGGCCGACACCGCCGCGGTCACGCTGAACGGCAGCGGCAACCTGACGCTGAGCGGGTCGTAGACCATTGGCGCACTGGACTCGGCTGCGACAACCGCGACGGTGACGCTGGGGACTGCCACGCTGACCACCGGCAATGCCGCGGGTCAGTTCTTTGCGGGTGGCATCAGCGGCGCGGGCGGCCTGAGCAAGCAGGGCACCGGGACGCTGACCCTGTCAGGCGCCAACGCCTATACCGGCACCACCACGGTGAACGCCGGTGTACTGGATGTGTCCGGATCGCTCGCTTCGCTGAGCACCATCGTGAACGGCGGCAGCCTGCGGGTGTCTGGCTCCGCGCTGGCCGATACTGCCGCCGTCACGCTGAACGGCACCGGCAACCTGATCTTGGCCGGGTCGGAGACCATTGGCGCGCTGGCCTCGGCTGCGACAACCGCGACGGTGACGCTGGGGGCCGCCACGCTGACCACCGGCAATGCCGCAGGCCAGCTCTTTGCGGGCGTGTTCAGCGGCACAGGAGGCCTGAAGAAGCAGGGCACCGGCACGCTGACCCTGACGGGCGCCAACGTCTACAACGGAACCACCACGATCAGCGCGGGCTCCCTGGCGATCGGCAATGGCGGCACCACAGGCACGCTGGGTAGTGGCGCCGTCACCAACAATGGCAGCCTTGAGTTCAACCGGTCCAACAACCTCATCGTTGCCAACGTCATTTCGGGGACCGGGGTTTTCGGCAAGTTCGGGGCCGGCACCCTCACGCTGTCCGGCGCCAACACCTTTACCGGCGACACGTTTGTCTTCGTTGGCGTGCTGAACATCACGGGCTCGCTGGCGTCGCAGAACATATCTGTCAGTCTCGACGCCAGCCTGCGGGTGGACGGCGAAGCGATCTCGAACAACGCCAGAGTGACATTGAGCGACTTCGGCAACCTGACCTTGGCCGGGTCGGAGACCATTGGCACGCTGATCCCCGACTCGTCCTTTGCCACTGTCAATCTGGCCGGACACCAGCTGACCCTGGCCGCCCAGACTGCCGGCCTGGGGACCACGACCTTCATCGGCAGTGCCGGGATCGACCGGCTGAGCGTCACCCTCGCCCCCACGCTGGCGAATTTCACGCTGGTCGGTGTGAATTTCACTAGCTGGACCGAAGGCACCGACAGCGTCACCGTCACCGGCAACGCGCTGGCGAACACCCTGACCGGCAATGCCGGGAACAACGTGCTGAACGGCGGGCTGGAGAACGACACCCTGACCGGTGGCGCCGGCATTGACAGCTTCCTGATCACCGCCGGCATCGACAGGGTCACCGATCTGGGCAATGGCGGTGCTGATGTGCTGGTGGTGTCAGCGGGTGCGACCGGCAACGCAACGCTGGCCGGTGCCTGGACGGCGACGGCTGCCAGCAGCAATGCCGGCACGGCGAATCTCCTTGCTGCCGGCAATGCCGTGAACCTGGCGGCCGCGACCGGCGCGAATGGCTGGTCGGTGAGCAATGCCGGCAACGCCATCGGTGTCAGCCTGAGCGGCTCAGGCAAAAACGACACCTTGATTGGCGGCACAGGCGCCGACAACCTCAACGGTGGGGTCGGCAACGATGCCCTCACCGGTGGTGATGGCAATGACACCTACACGATTGAAACCATCGGTGATCTCGTTGTTGAATCCAACGCGGTTGCAGCAACCGGTGGCATCGACACGGTGCTCAGCTCCCTGGCCGCCTACACACTCACCGCCAACGTTGAGAACCTCACACTCACCGGTGTTGCGGCCATCAATGGCACCGGTAATGAACTGAACAACCTCATCACCGGTAACGCTGCGGCCAACAGCCTCACTGGTGGACTCGGCAACGACACCCTCAATGGAGCCGCCGGCATCGACACGCTCACGGGCGGTGATGGCAGCGACACCTACTTCATCGAAACCAGCGGCGATCTGGTGGTTGAATCCAACGCGGTTGCCGCCACCGGTGGCAC
>JAHLYW010000035.1 GCA_025128135.1 Synechococcus sp. CS-1325 | reverse complement strand
GATCTGCACAGCACCACGGCGGCGATGGGAAACTCCCTGGTGCTCTATGGCCGCCGCCCTGCCGATCTGGCCCTGGCGGCCGGAATCCAGGCTCTGCTGGGGCTGCCGATCTATCTGCATGAGGGGGATGCAGCCCAGAGTGGCTTCCTGGTCGAGCGCTGGCCCTGCGGCCTGGTGATCGAGGTGGGTCCAGTGCCCCAGGGCGTGATCACCGCGACGATCTGCCGTCAGACCCAGCTGGCCGTCGAAGCCGCCCTCAGCGTGCTGGCCATGGCCCAGGCGGGCCGGCTGCGCCTACCGGCTGAACTGGTGGTTCACCGCCATCTGGGCAGCCTCGATCTGCCCCGCCACAGCGATGGCCGACCGGCCGCCTGCCTGCATCCCCTACGCCAGCACCGTGACTGGCAGCCCCTGTTTCCCGGTGATCCGCTGTTTCTCTGCCCGGATGGCACCACGATCAGCCAGGCGCAGAGTGCCCCAGCGGTGCAGTGGCCGGTGTTCATCAACGAGGCCGCCTATGGCGAGAAGGGGATCGCCCTGAGCGTCACGGAGCGGGAGCGCTGGCCCTGCTGTGGCAGCTGGGCCGAAGCGCTCACGGCTGTGGGCGTTGGCCTGGTTCCGAGGGCGTGCTGAGCCGGATCGGCCCGTTGTAGAGGACAGCCAGAACCGTGCGCCCATCCGGGGAAATCCTCAGCTCCGTTTCCACCGTGGCCGCGAGATTCAGCTGCTGCCAACCGGGGGGACCGCCGAGAAAACGGAACAGGATTCCCTGCTCACCCGTTTCAATGATGCAGTTGCCGGCGGCACGATCGAACATGCAGGCGGCTGTCCGATAGACGCCCAGACCGCCATTGAGTTTCTCGGCCTTCATCCGGGCCAGGTTCGTGGCCCGTTGCAGGTTGAAAGGGAAATCCGCCTGGGCCCATGCCGAAGCAGCCCCAACCGAAAACGCAGCCAGCAGGCCAAGGCCGGCGCGACGGACAAGACTCTGGATCGGGGCGGAAAAGCGACGAGACATCAGGTGGGAGCGGTGAAGAAAGGTGGACGAAACGGATCTCAGCCGCAGGCCCAGGTGCCTTGTTCCTTGGTGCAGGGCAGGTTGGTGGTGGTGCCGTCAGCCCAGTAGATCCTCAGCCGATCATCGGAGCTGCCGATGCGGAAGGTGAGTGATTTGACCACACCGGCCGGTGGCTTGCCGGCGGGGTCGGCGGGGTTGGGATCGACAGGGCTGGCCAGGCGCTGCTCGACCTGCTGCAGACGTTGCTCCAGCCGCTCGATCCGCTGAACCTGGGGATCTGACCTGCCCCAGCACCCCGTCAAGCCAACCGCCAGGGCCAGCCACCCGAAGGCGATCAGGGGTGAAGCAGCCTTTCTGGCGGCTTTGCGGGCACGAGTTGAAAAAAGCAACGGCATCGCCGCGCCCCGATCAGGGAACCCTGCACTCTTAGCAGCGCGGCTCAGGTGTTGGCCAGCCGCTCACTCCAGTAGACAACCGCTCCCTGCTGCTCAAGCTGAAGGCGACGAACCCTGGCCTGCTGAAGCGGGACCGTTTCTGAAGACCTGGAACCACGCAGATCCCAGCAGATCAACACCATGGGAATCGGGAAGGCGAATGCATAAAAAAACCTTAAGAAGGCATCGCCCCATTCGGGACGCTGATTGGCAAGCCGAGACATATGCCAGGCTCCTTGCCGCTCACGGTGAATCCCGGCCGTGCTGACACTCCACGGCAAGGAGAGCCCGCCATCCCCTCTGGTGCTGTGGAATGAAGCACCCGCCACTGACCCAACGTGCTGCGCGTCTGCGAACCCGAGCTGATGGATGGGGCAGAGCAGGCCAGGCAATACGCCGACGGGGATTTCAGCGCCACGGATCAGGCGGTGATCGATCGAATCGCCTTCCTGTTCCCTGCTGGGCTCGGTGAGCGGGTCGTTGATCTTGGCTGTGGTCCGGGGAACATCAGCTTTCGCCTCGCTTCCCGCCACCCCACCAGCGTCGTGCTCGGGCTGGATGGGGCTCAGGCCATGCTGGCGATCGCCGAGGCGAAGCTGCGGAGCGAACCAGCCTGGCCGAATCTCTCCTTCCAACTGGCCAGGCTCCCCTGCCCTGATCTGCCGGGGGCGTGCTTCTCAACCGTGGTGAGCAACAGCCTGCTCCATCATCTCCACGACCCGATGGTGCTCTGGAAAAGCGTGCGGCAACTGGGGGCGACGGGGGCGGCGGTCTACGTGAAGGACCTGCGCCGGCCCGACTCGGAAGCGGCGGTGCAGGCCCTGCTGGCTGCCCATCTGGCAGGAGCGCCGCCGCTGCTGGAGCGTGACTATCTCCACTCCCTGCGCGCGGCCTTCACCCAGGAGGAAGTGCAGGAGCAACTGGAGCAAGCCGGACTGAGCGGCCTGGAGGTGAGGGCCTTGGAAGATCGCTATCTGGAGATCGCCGGGCGACTGGTTTGACACCAGGCTGGGGGTGGGTGCCAGCCGGGCTTCAGGCTCAGGTCCAGGGGACCGGCCTGCGGGTCCGGGGCAGATAGAGAGGATGCAGAGGACTGGCCGTCTTGCCCAGGCCGAGCACCTGCAGGGGCGGCAGCATCCGCCTGACCGCCTGGTCGCGCTCAAGCCAGCCGCCGCGTCGTCCCCAGGCGGCAACGACCAGCCTGGATCCGGCACTGCAGGCCTGAAGCCATCGGTCGTTGTCCGGGCCCACCGGGTCGGCCGCTTCGACCAGATCGGCCGGTCGTGTGGCACGGAACGCGAAGAGGTTGATCATGGTCAGGCCGCTGAAGCCCCAGTCCCTGGCAAAGGCGATGCAACGCCGCACGGTCGGATCGTCGGCATGCTCATCGGCCGTGCTGGGGTTCAGCCCCACCACGACAGCCCCATCAGCTGGCTCCCCCCAGCGGCGCCAGAGGGCATAGCGGTAACGCCGACAAGGGCTGAAGATGGCTCCCCGCTCGCCGTCCAGCTCCCGAAGGGTCGCCGACGGCAGCACGGACTCAGCGGAAGCAGCCGGTGGCCATTCACTGTGACGATGCGGATCAACCATCCGATTCAAGTTCCGGTTGATGATCCGGTTCGAGTTCCGGTTCAAGATCCGGTAGAGCAGGCAGCAAGAGCAGCTTGAGAAATCAGAAGAATGAGCGCAGGATCGAGCTCAGTTTTGCTCTTGAAATCGATTGTTGAGATTTCCAGGAGGCAGTTAATCACCTGGAATTGTGTGAAAGCCGGTGATCGGATTTGAACCGACGACCTACTGATTACGAATCAGTTGCTCTACCACTGAGCTACACCGGCACCGCCATGAAATTAGCATTCAGCCATCCTCTGCACAGGTTCCGCCGATGCCTCCTTCTGATCCGAAAAGCCTGGATCCAGCCCTGAGGGCCAGGCTGCTGCAGGAGGCAAAGGCTCCCTGGCGCGGGCTGCGCCGGGCCCTCTGGATCGCTCTCTCCGCCTCGGCGGCCATTGGCCTGGCCACGATGGCCCTGCGGGTGGCGGCTGGCGGTGAGCTGGCCTCAGGGGATCTGCTCATCCAGGTCGGAGCCCTGCTGCTGTTCGGCTTGCTGCTCTGGCGCGACCGGGCTGGAAGCAGCGATTAGCTGCAGCGAACCGGGCAACAGCAACGGCAACCCCAGGCTGAGCAGGTCATGGCCGGTCTGCTCAGCCTGGGGAAGGTTGCCTGCGGCCAGCTGCTGCACAGGACGCCTCAGCATCCAGCCAGCCTGAAGCAGCTGGTGCCACTGCCAGACCACCAGGCTGAGCAGAAACGCAGCCAGCAGCAGGTCCACCAGCCTGGAGCTGTTGGCGAGCGGAGAAAGATCAGCGGCCAGGCCGGCGCGGCTGTCGAGGATCCAGAGCAGTGGCAGCAGCGCTGCCACCCCGGCAGCCTGGGCCAACTTCAGCGGCAAGGGATGGACCAGGCCGCTCAACCGGTTCTGCAGCTCTCGGCGGCCCTTGACGGGGGTCTTGAGCAGCAGCAACGACCATGGATCGGCCGGGTGGCGCCAGAGCAGCACGGCCGGTGCCAGACCACCGAGGGCAAAGCAGAGCAACCTTTCAAGCAACGGAAAGGGACCGGCATCCGATCCCGCCAGGATCAGGAAGAGCAGGAGAAGCTCCAGTGGAGCAGCGGCCAGTCCCACCAGTTGCACCCAGAGCAGGGGTTCGCTGCGGGGGTTCACCGGATCAGCTCGTGCTGAGGGTGCGTCGCTGGGTCACCAGCTTGTAGGCCTCGACGCGGTCCCGGTCCTGCCAGTTGGCGAACCGATCGCAGCCGATGCCGCACTCGAAGCCGGTGGCCACCTCCTTGACGTCGTCCTTGTTGCGGCGCAAGGAGTCGAGATCGCCCTCGAACACCACCTGCTTGGCGCGATGCACGCGCACCTTGCAGTTGCGCTGCAGCTTGCCACTGGTGACATAGCAGCCGGCAACCGCCGTCTTGCCGATGCTGAACACCGCGCGCACCTCGGCTTCGCCCAGGGTCTCCTCGACCATCTCAGGCTCCAGCAGGCCCTCCATGGCCAGCTGGATGTCTTCAAGCAGCTTGTAGATCACGTCGTAGTCGCGCACATCGACGCCGGTGGCGTCGGCGGCCTTCTTCGCTCCTGAGGCCATCGAGGTGTTGAACCCGACGATCACCGCACCGGAGGCGGCCGCCAGATCCACATCGGTTTCGGTGATCTCGCCTGGGGCCGAAAGCAGCACACGCACCTGAACCTCGCCCTGGGGCAGTTGCTCCAGCGAGCCGAGGATCGCCTCGACGCTGCCTTGAACATCGGCCTTGAGAATCAGGTTGAGCTCCTTGAGCTCACCCTCGCTGGCCTTGCCTGACATCGAGGCCAGGGAAACCCGGCGGGAGGCCATCTGCTGGGCCAGGCGGGTGGCCCTGGCATCGTTGGCTCGATCGCCGACCACCGCCCGGGCGGCCTTCTCATCGGCATAGACCTCGAACTCGTCGCCGGCGGTGGGCACCTCACTGAAGCCAAGGGCCTCAACGGCGCAGGACGGACCTGCCAGCTTCACCCGTTTGCCGGTGTCATCCACCATGGCCCGCACCTTGCCGAGAACGGGGCCGGCAGCCAGCACATCGCCGGCCCGAAGCGTGCCGTTCTGAATCAGCAGCGTGGCGACCGGACCCTTCGCCTTGTCGAGGTGGGCCTCGATCACGGTGCCCTTGGCCATCCGGGCCGGATTGGCCTGAAGATCCTCCACCTCCGAGACCAGCAGGATCATTTCCAGAAGCTTGTCGATGTTCTCCCGCTTGATGGCGCTCACAGGCACCATCACCGTGTCGCCACCCCAGTCTTCAGCAACGAGCTGCTGATTGGAGAGTTCCTGCTTGACCCGGTCGGGCTGGGCTCCCTCCTTGTCGATCTTGTTGATCGCCACCACGATCGGCACCTGGGCGGCGCGGGCGTGGCTGATCGCCTCGAGGGTCTGGGGGCGCACGCCGTCGTCGGCCGCCACCACCAGCACAGCCACGTCGGTGACCTTGGTGCCCCGGGCACGCATGGCGGTGAACGCCTCGTGGCCAGGGGTGTCAAGGAAGGTGATCCGGCGCTGTTCACCACCGTGGGGAATGTCCACCTGGTAGGCACCGATGTGCTGGGTGATGCCACCGGCCTCGCCGGCTGCCACCCGGGTCTTGCGGATGGCATCGAGCAGGCTGGTCTTGCCGTGGTCGACGTGGCCCATCACCGTGACCACCGGTGGCCGTCGGATCAGGTGGGCACGATCGCTTTCCTCGATCATCTCGACCGTCTTCTTGGCGGCCTCCTGGACATCGTCTTCGAGAACGGGAACACCGAACTCCTCGGAAACCGTCTCGATCGCCGAAAGGTCGAGGGTCTGGGTGACGGTGGCGATGATCCCCTTGAAGAAGAGGGATTTGATGATTTCCGAACTCTCGACAGCCAAGCGGTCGGCGAGTTCCTGCACCGTGAGGTTCCCCTCCGGAACGATCAGCATTTCCGGCCGGGTGGCCTTGGCCTCGCGGGCAGCCCGCAATTCCATGGCACGGCGCCGCTGGCGCTGGCGGGTGGTTTCCTTCTTGCGTTTGCGCATCGCCACCACCGGCTTGGCGCCGGGGGCCGCCTGCCGGGTCCGCGGTTTGGCCGGCCTGGCCAGGCTGGCCTGGAGGATCAGCGCCTCCTGCTCACCCGCGTAGCCGCCCGTTTCGGCCGTGAGCGCATCGTCGTTATCGCCGATGATGTGAACTTTCTGGCGCTGCTTCTGGGGCGACTTGCTGCGCAGGGCCTCAAGCTTGGCGGTGTCATCCCACTCGGGCCGCCGGGCCCTGGTTGCCGGCTGCGGAGTGCGGAAGCCCGGCCGCTTCGGAGCCGCGGGAGGCGTGGCCGTGGGGCGTGCCCCATCGGGGCTGGTGCCGATTCCGGCCTCGGGTCGCCGGGGTGGGGCGGCCGGAGAGCGGCTTGAAGGGTTCTGGAGCTGCATCAGCTCGCCAGGGGCGACGGGCTTGCGCATGCCCTGGGGCATGCCTCCGACCCGCACCGGTGCGCCGGCCCCGGCGCGGATCGGAGCGGCCGGAGCGGCGGCGTCGCGGCGGATCGGTTTGCCGACAAGCTCCAGGGGGCTGCGGGTCTGGAGCTGACGAACGGCCGGCGGTGCAGGGCGCTGGGGGGCGCTGCTGGGCCGTTGACTCAAGGTTGGGCGACCCGAAGGGGGCGCCGGTCGGCTGCTGGTTCCAGTGGGTTGGCCCGACTGGGGGCGACCAACCAGCTGGGGTTGTCCCTCGCCGCTGACGCTGCGGATCGGGGAGCCAGGCCGTTGCGGCGGGGCCGGGCGCGGCGGAGGCGCGCTGCCCCTTGGCACCGGGCGAGGGCTGGTGGCTGGCCGCGGGCTGGGGGTGAGCGGGGGCTCCGCCGGCTTGCGGGCTGGAGCCGGGGGCGGTGATTTGATCAGCACGGGCGCGGCCGGCGCCGGCCGGGCCGGAGCGGCGAGCGCCGGCTTGCTCGGAATCGGAGCGGGCGCGGCGACGGGGCGCGGCGACGGAACGCTGCGAGCCGGCGTAGGCGATGGTTGGGCCGGGGCCGGAATCGCTGGCTTCACCACCAGCACAGGGGGGGCTGGCTGGGGCTTGGCGGCTACCGGCGCGGCCTGGGGCTTGGCGGGACGGGGAGCAGGGGCAGCGGCGGCTGGAGGGGCTGGTGGGGCCGGCGCTGGGGTTGCCGGCGCTGGGGGTGCCGCTGCCTTCTTCACCGAAAGGATCGCTGTGCCGGGATCCCTGCTCGGATCCTGTGCCATTGCTGGAGCCGGCCTTGGTGGGGTCACGGGCCTGGCCGCTCCGCTGCCATTGGGTCGGATCAGGCTGCGAATGCGGCTGGCCTCGTCGTCGCTGATCGAGCTGCTGTGGCTCTTGGCGGCAATCGACAGTTTCTCGGCGGCATCAAGCACGTCCTTGTTGTCGAGTCCAAGGTCCCGGGACAGCTCATAAATTCTGACTTTGCCGCTGCTGGTCATTCAGGTCTCCAATCGGTCGGGGCAACGGGTGCCGCCGAGCCCCACGCACGGTGCGGCCACTGTTCATCTTGCCTCAGAGGCTGCGATGGGTGCCTCCACCAGGCGCTGATCAAGGGCGGCGTAGATGGAGAGAACCACCTCACAGCGCAGGGCTCGCTGCAGCCGCCTGTGTCGTTTGGCATCGGCAAGGCAGCTGCTGGCGGGACAGAGGTAGGCGGAGCGGCCCATGCCGTGATCCAGGACGACCTCCCGTCCCGGCAAGCGGATCACCCTCCAGAGCAGGCGTCGATCCCGCAGTTGCCGGCAGCTGACGCAACGACGCAGGGTGGGAGCGGGGTTCACCGGTCCAGTGCCTCGGCGGTCGGGGCAGGAGCATCAATCCCCTCCTCCATCTCCTCCTCCAGGTCGTCTTCCGGCAGGGGATACAGCTCGCGAAGCCGGGCATCCTCCTCGGCCCGGATCGCCTGCTCCGCCTCAAGCCGCGCTTCTGCCTCGGCCTGTTCCCGTTCATCCTCCTCGCGAAGGCCGATCAGCTCGGCCGCCTTGGCATCTTCCGCCACCTGGTCGTACTCGAGCGCATTCTTGATATCGATCTTCCAGCCGGTGAGACGGGCCGCCAGCCGCACATTCTGGCCCTCGCGACCGATCGCCAGGCTGAGTTGATCGGGCGGCACCAGCACGTGGGCGTGATGCCCTTCGCGGTCCACCAGCCGCACCATCTCCACCCTGGCCGGACTGAGCGAGTTGGCGATGTACTGGCCGGGATCAGGCGACCAGCGAATCACGTCGATCTTCTCGCCGCGCAACTCATTGACCACCTGCTGGATGCGGGAGCCACGGGCGCCGATGCAGGCTCCGACCGGATCCACCTCCCGCTCGACGCTGTCAACAGCCACCTTGGTGCGTGGACCGACGGAACGGGAGGGTGGATTGGCTTCCCGCGCCACAGCCACGATTCGCACCGAGCCTTCCTGGATCTCGGGAACTTCATTTTCGAAGAGATACACCACCAGGCCGGCATTGGCCCGCGAGACGAACAGCTGGGGACCGCGGCGCGCCACCTCGGACACCTCCTTGAGAAAGACCTTGAAGGTGGCGTTGGCACGGTAGTTGTCGTTGGGGAGCTGGTCGCGGCGGGGCAATTCAGCTTCCACCTCCGGGCGCCCCAGGCCTGAACTCACCGCCATGATGATCGACTGACGTTCAAAGCGAATGACCCTGGAGGTGAGTACGGGGTCTTCGAGATCAGCGAACTCCTCCTGAATCATGCGTCGTTGCTGATCCCTGAGTTTCTGCGCCAACACCTGTTTTGTGGTGGAGGCGGCCATGCGGCCAAAGTCGTCCTTTTCCGGGGTGACATCCAGCACCACCGTGTCGCCGATCTGGGCATCTTCCGCCACTTGCTGAACCTCGGCGAGGGCGATCTGGTGGTCGTCACTTTCCACCTCTTCCACGATGATCTTGCTGGCCAGAACCCGATAGCCCTCCTCCTCGAGGTCCAGGCCAACATCAAAGTTGCTGAAATAATCCTCTTCAAACGGATCTTCACTGATACCGAGATAGAGGGTGCGGCGGTAGCGCTCATAGCCCTTGAGCAAGGCTTCCCGCAGGGCGGCCTCCACCACCTGGGTGGGCAGCTTCTTCTCATCGCTGATGTCCTCGATCAGATTCTGCAATCCAGGGAGAAGAACAAGGGCCATGGGGTGAAACGGGAGGGTGAGTGAGGTGAGGTGAAAGGAGCTGATCTGAGCAGGGAGGAAAGAACCCACGGGCTGCTCAGGCCTGGGGCGTGATCAGCCCTCGGGAGTGGTCAGCCGAACACCCAGCACATCGGCGCGGGGAATGCGGCTGGTGCGTCCGTGCAGGTTGAGGCAGACGAACTGCTCGTCCCGCTCCAGCAGCAGGCCTTCGCGGGCGACGACGGCACCAGCCCCATCCAGAAAGCGAACTTCCACGGGAAACCCGCGAAAACTGCGAAAGTCCCGGTCATCGAGGAGTTCCTCGCCGATGCCCGGGCTGCTGATCTCCAGAACATAGGGCTCGCTCAACAGGTCGCTGCTGTCGAGACGCTCGCTGATCGCCCCGCTGAAACGGGCACATTCATCCAGGTTGACGTCACCACCATCGGACCGTCGAACCTGAATCAACAGGCTGAGGGGGAGGCGGTTGCTCTGAATCTGGACGTCCACCACAGAGAGCTGGGCGTCAGCGGCCTGCTGGCAAGCCAGTTGCCGTAGATCAGCGATCAGGGGGTGGGTCAACGCCGGGAAGGGGAGCGGTTCGAGAAGCCCGACCGGCTCCTGCAGAGAACTGCCCCTGATCCGTCCTGAAGCAGGAAGAATTCGGGTGATGCCCGCCGGGCACAAGTTCAGCGTAGGTGATTCCCTGTCTGCAGCCGATCGCGCCGGTTGCTGCCGACTGGTGACCTTTCACGCCGGGCTGGAAGCGATCCGGCTCAGGCCGGCGGCGCCCCACCCAGGGACTCACCAGCGGAGGCCGAACCGATCGGCCCGAGACCGGGGGGCTCCCCATAGAAATCGTCGACACCCACCTCGCCCCGCAGGGAGGCCTCCTGGTTGATGCAGCGCTGCGGCTCCTTGACGAACTGACAGACCCGTGCCCACAGCTTGGCTCGGGTGCCCGGTGCCCCCTGACTGAACACCACCTGGTCGTTTCCACCCACCATCCCGCGGATCTCCACCCGACAGAGATCGCACCGTTTCAGGGTTCCAGGTGGGATCGAGGCCATGACGGTGGCTGCGTTGTGGGGGCAACCTAAGCTCTCGACAAGGGAGCTGATCCCAACTGTTGCAAGCCCTTCAAGTGCTCCCGATGCCGGCCCTGCCCGAAGGCGTGTCCGGGAACCTGCACGTTCTTCAGCTGAGTGATCCCCACCTGCTGGCAGATCCTCAAGGCGTTTACAGGGGTGTCAATCCCTACGAACAGCTCCGGCATGGGCTGGAGCAGGCCATCGCCCAGCTGGAGCGGCCACCGGACCTGCTGCTGATCAGCGGCGATCTCTGCCAGGACGAAAGCCTGGCCGGCTATGGCCATCTGTGTGATCTGCTCACCCCTCTGAGGATTCCCCTGGCCCTGCTGCCAGGCAATCACGACAACCCGGCGCTGATCCGGCAGGCCCTGGGCGGGCTGGCCGCGCTGGCACCGGCAGCGCTCCAGCTGGGCCCCTGGCGCCTGATCCTGATCTCCAGCCATCGTCCCGGCAGCCCGGCCGGCTGCTTGGACGATCACCAGTTGCGATGGCTGCGAGGGCAACTGGCTGGATCGAGCGCCCCCACCTGGCTGGCCATCCATCACCCCCCCGTGGCGATCGGCAGCCCCAGCCTCGATACGATCGCTCTCCAGCATCCGGAACCACTGCTGGAGCTCCTGGCGGCGAGCCCTTTGGTGCGTGGGGTGCTGTTCGGCCATGTCCACCAGCACTGGCAGGGCCAGCTTCCCGGCCGCCCGGAGGTGCCGCTGTTCGCCTGCCCCTCCACGCTCTGTGCCTTCCCGTCGTCACAACCCTGCCCGCTTGGCCGGCCGCAGGACCCCGGCGGTCGCTGGTTGGAGCTGCGGCCCGATCGCTCCTGGGCACAGCGACTGCTGCGCTGGTCGGCTTTCTCACCAGGTGAAAGGGCTTGAACGCTGAACGGCCAACTGGATTCCCCCTAGCCTTTGAGCCGATTCAGACCTGTTGCCGTGCCCCTTGAACGCTCGCTGTCCCTCCGTCTCCTGGATCAGGTGCGGCATGGCCTGCTGGCGATCCTGCTGCTGGTGCTGCTGATCGGCGGGGCGGCTCTGCCCCTGGCGGCGGCCGAAACCGAGCTCAGCGGCGACGGCAGAGCTCTGCCGCAGGTCCCGACCCACAGCTTCGTCGCCCAGGCGGCCCGGCGGGTCGGTGCATCGGTGGTGCGGATCGACACCGAGCGCAGCGTTTCCCGTGAAGCCTTCGATCCGGCCTTGCTTGATCCCCTGCTGCGGGATCTGTTCGGCGATCCGGCCGGCAGCAGCCGGGAGAGGGGTCAGGGGTCCGGCGTGGTGATTGATGCCAGCGGCCTTGTCCTCACCAACGCCCACGTCGTTGATCGGGCCGATCTCGTCGAGGTGACCCTTGCCGATGGCCGCCAGGTGGACGGCAGTGTGGTGGGCGCCGATCCCGTCACCGACCTGGCGGTGGTGCGCATTCCCAAGCTCAGCAGCCTGGAGGCGGCCCCGCTCGGCGATTCCGAAGCCCTTGAAGTGGGCGACTGGGCGATTGCCCTGGGCAGTCCCTATGGACTTGAGCGCACCGTCACCCTCGGCATTGTCAGCAGCCTCCACCGCAACATCAACAGCCTCGGCTTCTCCGACAAGCGGCTCGATCTGATCCAGACGGATGCGGCGATCAACCCCGGCAACTCCGGCGGCCCGCTGATCAACGCCGCCGGCGATGTGATCGGCATCAACACCCTGGTGCGCTCCGGACCCGGCGCCGGGCTCGGATTCGCGATCCCGATCAACCTGGCCCGGGGTGTGGCCGACCAGCTCCGCCTCGGTGGGCAGGTTGTCCATCCGTACCTCGGCCTGCAGCTGGTGCCGCTCACGGCCCGCCGGGCCCGTGACAACAACCGCGATCCGGATGCGGTGCTGCAGCTGCCGGAGCGGGATGGCGCCCTGGTGCAGAGGGTGTTGCCCGACAGCCCGGCCGAGCTGGCCGGGCTGCGACGCGGTGATCTGGTGGTGTCCGCTGCCGATCAGCCCGTCAAGGATCCAGCCAGCCTGCTGCAGCGGGTGGAGGCATCTCAGGTTGGTGAGCTGCTGCCGCTCAAGGTGGTGCGGGGAGCGCGGGAACTGCAGCTCAGCATCAAGCCCGCAGCCTTGCCCCACCCGGCCTGATCCATCGCGCCGAAGGGGGGGCAGAGATCTGCCTGTTGCTACGGTCACGGCGTTTTGCAGGCCTTGCCATGGCTGATCTTCAGGGCCGCATGAAGCAGGCGGTGGCCGCCGCCGCCGTCGAGCAGATCCAGGACGGCATGGTGCTGGGCCTGGGTTCCGGCTCCACTGCCGCTCTGATGATCCAGGCGCTCGGCGCCAAGCTGCGCTCCGGCGAGCTCTCCGACATCACCGGTGTCACCACCTCGTTCCAGGGGGAGGTGCTGGCCGCCGAGCTGGGCATCCCGCTCCAGAGCCTCAACGCGATCGAGCAGATCGATCTGGCCATTGACGGCGCCGACGAGGTGGACCCCGGCTTTCAGCTGATCAAAGGCGGCGGTGCCTGCCATGTGCAGGAAAAGCTGGTGGCTCGCCGTGCCAGGCGGTTCGTGGTGGTGGTGGACAGCTCGAAGCTGGTGGAGCGGCTCAATCTCGACTTCCTGCTGCCGGTGGAAGTGCTGCCGGGTGCCTGGCGCCAGGTGAAGGCGGAACTGGAGGCGATGGGAGCCGAAGCGCAGCTGCGCATGGCTGTTCGTAAGGCCGGGCCGGTGGTCACCGACCAGGGAAACCTGGTGCTGGATCTGCGCTTCGCCGATGGAATCGCTGATCCAGTCAGCCTGGAGCCCCGGATCAACAATCTGCCGGGCGTGCTGGAGAACGGCCTGTTCGTCAACCTCACCGACCAGGTGCTGGTGGGGGAGATCGTCGATGGTGAGCCGCGGGTGCGGGATCTGCAGAAGCGCTGAGCCGAAGCCGCACCGATTCGGCATGGCTGTGCAGCCCTTCACTCTCGGCCAGGGTGAGCACGGCGGGGCCGGTGGCTTCCAGGGCCCGGCGGTTGAACTGGATCAGGCTGGTGTTGCGCAGAAAGGTTTCCACGCCGAGAGCTGAGCCGAAGCGGGCGGTGCCGGAGGTGGGCAAGGTGTGGTTGGGCCCGGCCAGGTAGTCACCGACCGCTTCCGGGCTCCAGCCGCCCAGGAAAATGGCACCGGCATGCTGAATGCGCTCCGCCATCGGCTCCGGCCGCTCCACCAGCAACTCCAGGTGCTCAGGGGCGAAGCGGTCACTCAGGCCTGCCGCCGCTTCGAGATTCGGGCAGACCACGATCAGGCCCCAGTCCTGCAGGGCGGCCCGGCAGACGGCAGCGCGGGGATGGGATTTCAGCTGGGCCTCAAGGGCGAGCGGCACCGCCTCGGCAAGGGCCGAGCTGGTGCTCAGCAGAATCGCGGCGGCCAGGGGGTCGTGTTCGGCCTGGGCCAGCAGATCTGCGGCCACCTGGTCGGGGTCGGCCGTGTGATCGGCAATCACCAGAACTTCGCTGGGACCGGCTAAGGAATCAATCCCGACCCTGCCGTAGACAGCCTTCTTGGCCAGGGTCACGTAGAGATTGCCCGGACCTGAGATCACATCAACGGCTGGGATCGATGCCGTTCCATAGGCCAGTGCGCCGATCGCCTGGGCCCCACCCACCCGATAGACCTCGTCCACCCCGGCCAGATGGGCGGCCGCCAGCACGGTGGGATTGGGCATCCCTCCAGCCCCCGGAGGGGTCACGATCACCACCCGGCCAACGCCGGCCACCTTGGCCGGTACGGCATTCATCAGAACGGTGCTGGGATAAGCAGCTCTGCCGCCGGGGATGTAGAGCCCGGCCCGTTGAACCGGCCGCCAGCGGCGACCCAGCCGTTCACCATGCACCCCGACCACACTGATGTCCTGGGGCTTCTGACGCTGGTGAAAATCGAGGATGCGCCGATGGGCCAGCTTCAGCGCTTCCCGGAGGGGGTCCGGGCACTGTTGCCAGGCGGTGGCGAGAGCATCGGCAGGAATGCGCAACGGGTCGGGACGCACCCCGTCGAACTGTTCGGTGAGCTCCAGCAGGGCCCGATCACCCTGGCGTCTGACCCGATCGAGGATCCCATCGACCTGCTCCCTGGCCAGCTGGCTCTGGCCGTCGCTGGTGCGCGCGGCAATCGCATCGAGCCGCAGCCCCGCCGCATCGAGATCGCGCAGAATCGGCACGGTCGGCAGGGGGGGCGTGGCCAAGGCGTTGGGGAAAAGAACCAGGATCTCAAGCTAGGCCGTTGACTGAGCGGCAGGAACGTGAAGCGGTAAGCTTCAGAGTCGCCTATTCAGCGCCAAAACAGCCTGTGGCCAATAACAAGTCATCGAAGAAACGCATCGAGGTTGCCGAGCGCAACTGGCTGCTCAACCGCTCCTACAAGTCGGCCGTGCGCACGCTGATGAAGCGCTGCCTCACCGCCGTCTCCGACTACACCCAGAAGCCTGGTGACGACACCAAGACAGCCGTCCATTCCAGTTTGAATGCGGCGTTCAGCAAGATCGACAAGGCCGTGAAGCGCGGCGTTCTGCACCGGAACACCGGCGCCAATCAGAAGTCCCGCCTCAGTGCGGTGGTCAAGCAGGCGATCGAGCCAGCCTCCACGCGGGCCTGAACCGCCGCCAACGCCTCAGGCCCCCACGGACACGGAGATGGCAGCCCCCAGCAGCCCAGCCCAGCCCACCGGTGCGGAGCTCGCTCCTTTGCCGGCTCTGATCGACAGCCACTGTCACGTCGTCTTCCGAAATTTCGAAGCCGATCTTGATCAGGTCGCCCTGCGCTGGCGGCAGGCTGGCGTGGTTTCCCTGCTCCACTCCTGTGTGGAGCCTGGGGAGATCCCGGCGATTCGCGCCCTGGCCGATCGTTTCCCCGAGCTGCGCTATTCAGTCGGCGTCCACCCACTCGATCCCCAGCACTGGCAGGCCGACACCCCCGCCGTGCTGCGAGAGGCCGCCCGTCAGGACTCCCGCGTGGTCGCCATCGGCGAGCTGGGCCTTGATCTCTTCAAGGCAGCGAACCTGGAGGTGCAGAGAGCCATGCTCCTCCCCCAGCTGGCGCTGGCTGTGGAACTTGGCCTGCCGGTGATCATCCACTGCCGGGATGCGGCGCAGCCCATGCTCGAAACCCTGCGCCAGCTCCAGGCTGAGGGCCACTGCCCGCGTGGGGTGATGCACTGCTGGGGAGGGACTCCCGAGCAGATGACGGCATTTCTGGATCTTGGTTTCCTGATCAGTTTCAGCGGCACCGTCACCTTCGCCAGCGCTGCGGATACCCACGCCTGCGCCCGTCTGGTACCCGCTGATCGCTATCTGATCGAAACCGACTGCCCCTTTCTTGCCCCGGTTCCCCGGCGGGGAAAGCGCAATGAGCCGGCCTTCGTGCTGGCGGTGGCCGAGCGACTGGCCGCGTTGCGAGGCGAAACCCTCAGCCAGGTCGCCGCTGCCAGCACCGCGAATGCGGTACGCCTATTTGGCCTTCCCAACCAGCTTGGCGATCAATGTGTATGATGTTTTATTGGTTTGGCAGCGCGCGCGCTCCATCATCGACGTCGGCAGCCTTGAGACGAGCTCCATGAGTGCGTGATCACATCCCGGTCTCGTGTCTTCCCCACAGACACGAGGACCCGTGATTCCGGCTGCCCTGCCGGAGATGGCTCACCACTTTCCGATCGCGTTCGTCGCCGCCGCTCAAGCCAAAATCCCCAGGCCTTTGCGCTCAAGGCAATTCTGAACACCGCCATCCTGGCTCCGGCAATGCCCACGACGGACCATCCCCTTCCGATGATTCCGCCTTCGGGCCCCCTCTCACCTTCCCCTTCCGTTCAGCAGGTCCACGCATGAGCAGCGCGATCCAGGTTGCCAAGACCGTCACCTACCTGCCCGATCTCGTGGAGGTGCAACGGGCCAGCTTCAAATGGTTCCTGGAAAAGGGTCTGATCGAGGAGCTCGACAGCTTTTCTCCGATCACCGACTACACCGGCAAGCTCGAACTCCACTTCATCGGCAACGAGTACCGGCTGAAGCGGCCTCGCCACGATGTGGAAGAAGCGAAGCGGCGTGATGCCACCTTTGCTTCGCAGATGTATGTCACCTGCCGGTTGGTCAACAAGGAAACCGGGGAAATCAAGGAGCAGGAGGTGTTCATCGGTGAACTCCCCCTGATGACGGAGCGCGGAACCTTCATCATCAACGGCGCCGAGCGGGTGATTGTCAATCAGATCGTGCGCAGTCCCGGCGTCTATTTCAAAGACGAACAGGACAAGAACGGCAGGAAAACCTTCAACGCCAGCCTGATTCCGAACAGGGGTGCCTGGCTCAAGTTCGAAACCGACAAGAACGATCTGTTGCATGTGCGCGTCGACAAGACCCGCAAGATCAACGCCCACGTGCTGATGCGGGCAATCGGCCTCTCCGACAACGACGTGCTCGACAAGCTGCGTCACCCTGAGTACTACCGCAAGTCGATCGAAGCAGCCAACGACGAGGGCATCGCCTCCGAAGACCAGGCCCTTCTGGAGCTCTACAAGAAGCTGCGCCCGGGTGAACCCCCCTCGGTCAGCGGCGGCCAGCAGTTGTTGCACAGCCGTTTCTTCGATCCCAAGCGCTACGACCTCGGCAGGGTCGGGCGCTACAAGATCAACAAGAAACTGCGCCTCACCATCCCCGACGCCACCCGTACCCTCACCGCCGAGGATGTTCTCTCCACGATCGATTATCTGATCAATCTCGAGCTCGATGTGGGCGGCGCCTCCCTCGACGACATTGACCACCTCGGCAACCGAAGGGTGCGCTCGGTTGGAGAGCTGCTGCAGAACCAGGTTCGCGTCGGCCTGAACCGGCTGGAGCGGATCATCAAGGAACGGATGACCGTTGGTGAAACCGAATCGCTCACCCCGGCCCAGCTGGTGAACCCCAAGCCGCTGGTGGCGGCCATCAAGGAGTTCTTCGGCTCCAGCCAGTTGAGCCAGTTCATGGACCAGACCAATCCCCTGGCCGAACTCACCCACAAGCGGCGGATCAGCGCCCTCGGTCCGGGGGGTCTCACCCGGGAGAGGGCCGGCTTCGCTGTTCGCGACATTCACCCATCCCACTACGGCCGGATCTGCCCGATCGAAACGCCGGAGGGCCCGAATGCCGGCCTGATCGGGTCGCTGGCCACCCATGCCCGCGTCAACGAATACGGCTTCATCGAAACCCCGTTCTGGCGCGTGGAGAACGGCATCGTCTTCAAGAAGGACGACCCGATCTACCTGTCCGCCGATCTGGAGGATGAATGCCGCGTCGCCCCCGGCGACGTGGCCACGGATGCGGATGGTCGGATCAAGGCGGAGCTGGTGCCGGTTCGCTATCGCCAGGACTTTGAGAAAGTACCCCCGGAACAGGTCGACTACGTCCAGTTGTCGCCGGTGCAGGTGATTTCGGTGGCCACCTCCCTGATCCCTTTTCTTGAGCACGATGACGCCAACCGGGCCCTGATGGGCTCGAACATGCAGCGGCAGGCCGTGCCGCTGCTGCGACCCGAGCGTCCCCTGGTCGGCACCGGCCTGGAAACTCAGGTGGCTCGGGATTCCGGCATGGTGCCGATTACCCGGGTGAATGGTGTTGTCACCTTTGTGGACGCCACGGCAATCGTGATCCGCGACGATCAGGGCACCGACCACATCCACCATCTGCAGAAGTATCAGCGCTCCAACCAGGACACCTGCCTCAATCAGCGCCCGATCGTCCGCCAGGGTGAAGAGGTGATCGCCGGTCAGGTGCTGGCCAATGGTTCTGCCTGCGAGGGGGGTGAGATCGCTCTCGGTCAGAATGTGCTGATCGCCTACATGCCCTGGGAGGGCTACAACTACGAAGACGCGATCCTGGTGAGCGAACGGCTCGTTCAGGACGACCTCTACACCTCGGTGCACATCGAGAAATACGAGATTGAAGCGCGTCAGACCAAGCTGGGCCCTGAAGAGATCACCCGGGAGATTCCCAATGTCGCCGAGGAAAGCCTTGGCAATCTCGATGAGATGGGCATCATCAGGATCGGCGCCTATGTTGAATCCGGAGACATCCTGGTTGGCAAGGTGACACCCAAAGGGGAATCCGACCAGCCACCTGAAGAGAAGCTGCTGCGCGCCATCTTCGGCGAAAAGGCCCGCGATGTTCGTGACAACTCCTTGCGGGTGCCCAACACCGAGCGTGGCCGGGTGGTGGACGTGCGCATCTACACCCGGGAGCAGGGCGATGAACTGCCGCCCGGCGCCAACATGGTGGTGCGGGTCTATGTGGCCCAGCGCCGCAAGATTCAGGTAGGCGACAAGATGGCCGGCCGCCATGGCAACAAGGGCATCATCAGCCGGATTCTTCCCCGCGAAGACATGCCCTACCTGCCCGACGGCAGCCCGATCGACATCGTGCTCAACCCGCTCGGTGTGCCCTCACGGATGAACGTGGGACAGGTGTTCGAGTGCCTGATGGGTTGGGCTTCCGCCCACCTCGACTGCCGCGTCAAGGTGGTGCCGTTTGACGAGATGCACGGCAATGAAACGTCGAAGAACACGGTTCAGAAGTATCTGGAGGAAGCCGCTGCCCTGCCTGGCAAGGATTGGGTCTACAACCCTGACAACCCCGGCAAGATTCAACTGATCGATGGACGCACTGGCGAAGCGTTCGACCAGCCGGTCACTGTTGGCTATGCCCACATCCTCAAGCTGGTCCACCTGGTCGACGACAAGATCCACGCCCGCTCCACCGGCCCCTACTCGCTCGTCACCCAGCAGCCCCTCGGCGGCAAGGCCCAGCAAGGCGGCCAGCGGCTCGGTGAAATGGAGGTCTGGGCCCTGGAAGCCTATGGAGCCGCCTACACCCTGCAGGAGCTGCTCACCGTCAAGTCCGACGACATGCAAGGCCGCAACGAGGCGTTAAACGCGATCGTCAAGGGCAAACCGATCCCCCGCCCCGGCACACCTGAGTCCTTCAAGGTGCTGATGCGAGAGCTTCAGTCGCTTGGCCTAGATATCGCCGTTTACACCGACGAAGGAGTCGAAGTCGATCTCATGCAGGACGTCAACCCTCGCCGCAGCACTCCCAATCGCCCCACCTATGAGTCGTTGGGAGTGGCGGACTATGACGACGATTGACCACCCAGCCTGATTCCTTTCGTTTCACTCGACGTCCGCGCGCCTTCCGTTCATGACCAACAGCAACTCCCGCATCGAGAACCACTTCGACTACGTCAAGATCACGCTCGCTTCACCCGAGCGGATCCGGCAGTGGGGTCAGCGCACGCTTCCCAATGGGCAGGTGGTCGGCGAGGTCACCAAACCGGAAACGATCAACTACCGCACGCTCAAGCCAGAAATGGACGGGCTGTTCTGCGAGAAGATCTTCGGTCCCTCCAAAGACTGGGAATGCCACTGCGGCAAATACAAGCGGGTGCGTCACCGCGGCATCGTCTGTGAGCGCTGTGGCGTTGAGGTCACCGAAAGCCGGGTGCGGCGTCACCGGATGGGCTTCATCAAGCTCGCTGCCCCTGTTTCGCACGTCTGGTATCTGAAGGGTATCCCCAGCTATGTGGCGATTCTGCTCGACATGCCCCTGCGGGATGTGGAGCAGATCGTTTACTTCAACTGTTATGTGGTGCTGGACAAAGGTGATCACAAAGACCTCACCTACAAGCAGCTTCTGACCGAAGACGAGTGGCTGGAGATCGAGGATCAGATCTACGCCGAAGATTCGGAAATCGAGAATGAGCCGGTGGTCGGCATCGGTGCCGAGGCGCTCAAGCAATTGCTTGAGGATCTCAACCTCACCGAGATCGCCGAGCAACTCCGCGAAGACATCGCCGGCAGCAAGGGTCAGAAGCGGGCCAAGCTGATCAAGCGCCTGCGGGTGATCGACAACTTCATCGCCACCGATGCTCGGCCGGAGTGGATGGTGCTTGATGCGATCCCGGTGATTCCGCCTGATCTGCGGCCGATGGTGCAGCTCGACGGTGGCCGCTTCGCCACCAGCGACCTCAACGATCTCTACCGCCGGGTGATCAACCGCAACAACCGCCTGGCGCGGCTGCAGGAGATCCTGGCCCCGGAAATCATCGTCCGCAACGAAAAGCGGATGTTGCAGGAGGCCGTTGATGCCCTGATCGACAACGGTCGCCGGGGCCGCACCGTGGTGGGTGCCAACAACCGCCCACTCAAATCACTCAGCGACATCATCGAGGGCAAGCAGGGTCGCTTCCGCCAGAACCTGCTCGGCAAGCGGGTCGACTACTCCGGCCGGTCGGTGATCGTGGTGGGCCCCAAGCTGAAGATGCATCAGTGCGGTCTGCCCAAGGAGATGGCGATCGAGCTGTTCCAGCCGTTCGTGATCCACCGCCTGATCCGCCAGAACATCGTCAACAACATCAAGGCGGCCAAAAAGCTGATTCAGCGCGCCGATGATGAGGTGATGCAGGTGCTCCAGGAGGTGATCGAAGGTCACCCGATCCTGCTGAACCGGGCCCCAACCCTGCACCGCCTCGGCATCCAGGCCTTTGAACCAAAGCTTGTTGATGGTCGCGCCATCCAGCTTCACCCGCTGGTCTGCCCAGCCTTCAACGCTGACTTCGACGGGGACCAGATGGCCGTCCACGTGCCGTTGGCGATCGAAGCCCAGACCGAGGCGCGGATGCTGATGCTGGCCAGCAACAACATCCTCTCCCCCGCCACCGGCGAGCCGATCATCACACCGTCCCAGGACATGGTGCTGGGCATCTATTACCTCACCGCCGTGGATCGCAAGGAAGCCAAACCGGAGTTCGGAGACCGAAGCCGCACGTTCGCCGGTCTGCCGGATGTTCTCAATGCCTTCGACGAACGGCATCTGGCCATCCACGAATGGGTGTGGGTGCGTTTCAGTGGCGAAACCGACGACGACGACGAAGGCGATGCCCCCATCAAGCAGGAAACCCTCAGCGATGGCACCCGCATTGAGCAGTGGAAGTACCGCCGCGATCGCCGCGACGAGGAGGGAGGATTGATCAGCCGTTACATCCTCACCACGGTGGGTCGGGTTGTGATGAACACCACGATCATCGCGTCGGTAGGCGCCGCCTGATTTTCTGCCCGCCAGGCACAGCACGCTTCCTTGTTTTCAGCTCTCTTCATCTGCGCGACGCCATGACCACCACCCCCGCCAAATCCTCCGCTGATCTGGGCCGCATCGCTCCGCTGAGCAAGGAAGCGCCACGCTTCCGCAACCGGGAGATCGACAAGAAATCCCTGCGCAATCTGGTGGCCTGGGCCTACAAGCACCACGGCACGGCGGCCACCGCAGCGATGGCGGACGACCTCAAGGACCTGGGTTTCCATTACGCCACCCAGGCAGCAGTCTCGATTTCAGTCGACGATCTGCGCATTCCGGGCGACAAGGCCGCCCTGCTGGAGCAGGCGGAAGAACAGATCACCGCCACAGAAGAACGTTATCGCCTCGGCGAGATCACCGAAGTCGAACGTCACACCAAGGTGATCGACACCTGGACTGAAACCAACGAACGGCTTGTGGCGGCGGTTCGCCGGAACTTCAACGAGAACGATCCGCTCAACTCGGTGTGGATGATGGCCAACTCCGGCGCCCGGGGGAACATGTCCCAGGTGCGGCAGCTGGTGGGGATGCGTGGGCTGATGGCCAACCCCCAGGGCGAAATCATCGACCTGCCGATCCGCACCAATTTCCGCGAAGGTCTCACGGTCACCGAATACGTGATTTCCTCCTACGGAGCCCGCAAAGGCCTGGTCGACACCGCCCTGCGCACCGCCGACTCCGGCTATCTCACCCGCCGGCTGGTGGATGTGGCCCAGGATGTGATTGTGCGCGAAGACGACTGCGGCACAACCCGGGGAATCCCGATCCACGCCGATGAGAAAGGTCGCTTTTACGCCAAGCTGGTCGGCCGCCTCGCCGCTGAGCCGGTGCTTGTGGGTGGTGGCAAGAACCAGGAGGTTCTGGTTGAGCGCGATGGTGAAATCGATATCGAGCTGTCGGCAAAGATTGAAGCGGCCGGTGTGAAAACCGTGGTGGTGCGCTCTCCGCTCACCTGCGAAGCAGCCCGCTCGGTTTGCCGCAAGTGCTACGGCTGGGCGCTGGCCCACAACCAGCTGGTCGATGTCGGCGAAGCGGTGGGCATCATCGCCGCCCAGTCGATCGGCGAGCCCGGCACCCAGCTCACGATGCGCACCTTCCACACCGGCGGTGTGTCCACCGCCGAGAGCGGCGTGGTGCGGTCCCACAAAACAGTCGAGGGTGTCGTTGAGTTCGATGCCAAGGCTCGGCTGCGGCCCTTCCGCACACCCCATGGCGTCGAAGCCCAGATCGCCGAAACCGATTTCACCCTGCAGGTGAAGTTCGCCGGCAAACTCAAGGCCCAGAAACTCGACATCACCTCCGGCTCGATCCTGTTCGTGGCCGATGGAGAACCGGTGCCCGCCGACAGCGTGCTTGCCCAGATTTCCTCCGGCTCCTCCGTCAAGAAGAGTGTGGAGAAGGCCACCAAGGATGTGATCTGCGATCTGGCCGGGCAGGTGCGCTATGAGGAGGTGATTCAGCCCCGCGAGGTCACCGACCGCCAGGGCAACATCACGCTCAAGGCCCAGCGGCTTGGTCGCCTCTGGGTGTTCGCTGGCGACGTCTACAACCTTCCACCCAACGCCATGCCGGTGGTGAAGGCCAATTCCGCCGTCACCAACGGCGACGTGCTGGCGGAAAGCAGGCTGGTCAGCGAGCATGGCGGCGCCGTGCGGCTGCGCGAATCAGCCGGAGACTCCCGCGAAGTACAGATTGTCACGGCGAGCCTCACCCTCAAAGACTGCAAGCTGGTGGGTGAATCGACCCATTCCGGTGAAATCTGGCACTTGGAGGGGAAGGACAACATTCGCTACCTGCTCAAGACCATGCCTGGGAGCAAGATCGGCAACGGCGAAGTGATCGCTGAGCTGGCTGACAACCGCTTCCGTACCCAGACCGGGGGCATGATCAAATACGCACCAGGCCTGTCAATCAAGAAGGCCCGTTCCGCCAAGAACGGCTTTGAAGTGTCGAAGGGTGGAACGTTGCTGTGGATTCCCCAGGAAACCCACGAAATCAACAAAGACATCTCCCTGTTGATGATCGAGGACGGCCAGTGGATTGAAGCCGGGACTGAAGTCGTCAAGGATATCTTCTCCCAGACGGCCGGTATCGTCACCGTCACCCAGAAAAACGACATCCTGCGCGAGATCATCGTGCGATCCGGCACTCTTCACCTCGTTTCCGACAGCAAGGTGCTGGCCCGCTACAGCGATGATGGCAAGATCCACAACCCTGGCGAGGAACTCGCCCCCGGGCTCACCATCGACAAGATGGTCTACGCGGAAGCGGTTGAGACACCGGAGGGAGGCGCCCTGTTGCTTCGTCCGGTTGAGGAGTATGCCATTCCCGATGAGGCGCATCTGCCCGATCTTGGCAGCGTCAAACAGAACGGCGGACCTTCCCTGGGCCTCAAGGCTGTTCAACGTCTCACCTACAAAGACGGAGAGTTGATCAAATCAGTCGAGGGCATCGAGCTGCTGCGCACCCAGCTGATTCTCGACACGTTTGACACCACCCCGCAGATGACTGTCGATGTGGAAGCTGTGCCCGACAAGCGGGCCAAAACGATCGAACGGTTGCAGCTGGTGATTCTCGAAACGCTGCTGGTGCGGCGTGACACCCTCTCTGATGCCAGCCACGGCTCCACCCACACCGAGCTTCAGGTGGAGGATGGCGCCACGGTCAAGAGCGGTGATGTGGTCGCCACTACCCAGATTCTCGGCAAGGAGAACGGCCTAGTGCAGTTCCCGGATCCCCAGGAAGGCGAACCGGTGCGCCGGATGATCGTGGAGCGGGCCAACGACACCAGACAGCTGGAAATCGGAGACCGTCAGCCCAGTGTTGTGATCGGCCAGCGGCTGGTGGATGGGGAGCTGCTGAGTGAGGGCGTCGAGGCACCCTGCTGCGGCCAGGTGGAGGCGATTGAGAACGGCATCGTCACCATCAGGCTCGGAAGGCCCTACATGGTTTCTCCCGACTCGGTGCTGCATGTGCGCGATGGTGAACTTGTGCAGCGGGGAGATGCCCTCGCCCTGCTGGTGTTCGAGCGCCAGAAAACCGGGGACATCGTTCAGGGCCTGCCGCGGATCGAAGAGCTGCTGGAGGCCCGCCGGCCACGCGAGTCCGCCGTTCTCTGCCGGAAACCGGGCACCGTCGCGATCAAGCTCGGTGAAGACGATGATTCCGTCAACGTCACGGTGATCGAGCACGACGACGTGACCACCGACTATCCGATTCTGCTCGGCCGCAACGTGATGGTGAACGATGGTCAACAGGTCACGGCCGGTGAAATGCTCACCGATGGGCCGATCAATCCCCACGAGTTGCTGGAGTGCAATTTCGAGGATCTGCTGAGCCGCAAGCCCTCGATGGAAGCGGCCCAGGAGGCCATCTCCAAGTTGCAGTTCCGGATGGTGCAGGAGGTCCAGAACGTCTACAAGTCGCAGGGGGTCACCATCGATGACAAGCACATCGAGGTGATTGTCCGCCAGATGACCAGCAAAGTGCGGATCGAAGATGCCGGTGACACCACCCTGTTGCCCGGCGAACTGATCGAGTTGCGTCAGGTGGAGCAGGTGAACCAGGCGATGGCGATCACAGGAGGGGCCCCAGCTGAATTCACGCCGGTGCTGCTCGGCATCACCAAGGCCTCACTCAACACCGACAGCTTCATCTCCGCCGCCAGCTTCCAGGAAACCACCCGGGTGCTCACTGAGGCCGCGATCGAAGGCAAGAGCGACTGGTTGCGGGGCCTGAAGGAGAACGTGATCATCGGCCGGCTGATCCCGGCCGGCACCGGCTTCAGTGGCTTCGAGGAGGAACTTCGCTCCGAGGCCGGTCCCCACCCCGACATCCTCGATGAGGAAGTCGGCGGCTATCGCCGGATGGCCAACCTGCGCCCTGATTACACCGTGGAGATGCCTGCGGCTCCCACCATCAACGCCACGGCGGTGCTGGACGACCCATCGGAAGCCCAGCTCGATGCCGTGCGCAGTCTGCGGGGGATCGAGGCCTCGAAGAGTTCCTTCGCGGCCTTCGCCCGCCCCGTGACCGAAGAGGGGCTGGAAGAGGAGTTGATCCCTGATCCTGCTGCCCTTGAAGGGTTGCAGGAAGAGGGCCTGCTCAGCGAAGACTGATGGCGACCACTGAACCACGGGCACCACGGCCACCACTGGTGCCGAAGCTGGTGCCGCAACGGCGGCTGCCGCGCTTCGGCTTCCACACCCACACGGAGCGGCTGAATGGCCGCTTCGCCATGCTCGGTTTCCTGGCACTGCTGGCGGTCGAAAAGGTTCTCGGTCACGGGCTGCTGGTGTGGCCCTGAGTGGTCGGCCCCTGCTGGGCCAACGGCTGGAAGCACTGGAGAACCTGGCGGTGGCCCAGGGCCAGCCCCGGTACCGGGGCCGCCAGCTGCACGATGGGATCTACGCCAAGGGCGCCCGCAGCATTGATCGGATCAAGGGCCTGCCGAAGCTGTGGAGCGAACAACTGAGCCAGGACTGGCCGACCGCGGGCGCGGAACCGATCGGCCGTTCCACAGAGTTGAAACGCAGCGTGGCCCGGGATGGCACCACCAAGTTGCTGCTCTCCACCGCTGATGGTCTCAGCCTCGAAACGGTGGGGATTCCCAGCCGGGATCGTCTGACGGTCTGTGTGTCCAGCCAGGTGGGCTGCCCGATGGGCTGCCGGTTCTGCGCCACGGGCAAGGGGGGCCTGGAGCGTTCCCTCCAGGTGCACGAGATCATCGACCAGGTGTTGGCCATCCGTGAGGTGATGGAGCAACGCCCCAGCCACGTGGTGTTCATGGGCATGGGTGAGCCGCTGCTCAACACCGAAGCCGTTCTTGATGCCATCGACTGCCTCTGCACCGATCTGGGCATGGCCCAGCGCCAGATCACCGTGAGCACGGTGGGGGTGGCCAGCCAGATGCCGAAGCTGGCCAGCCTGGCCATGGAGCGACTGGGTCGCGCCCAGTTCACCCTGGCCGTGAGCCTGCATGCACCCGACCAAAGACTGCGCGAAGAGTTGATCCCCACCGCCCACGCTTATCCGATCAACGAGCTGCTCGATGATTGCCGCAACTACGTGGCCTCCACCGGCCGGCGGATCAGCTTCGAGTACATCCTGCTGGGCGGACTCAACGATCACCCGCGCCAGGCGGCGGCACTGGCGCAGTTGTTGCGCGGCTTCCAGAGCCACGTCAATCTGATCGCCTACAACCCGATCGACGAGGAAGATTTTCAGCGTCCAAGTCCGGAGCGGGTCGCAGCCTTCAAGGCGGCCCTTGAGCTGCGCCATGTGGCGGTGAGCGTGCGCGCCAGCCGTGGCCTGGATGAAAATGCCGCCTGCGGTCAGCTACGCAGGCGGGTGTCTGCGGGGTGATTTCAGTCCCCGAAGTCGCCCTTGAGCAACCTTGCCGCCAACCAGAGACAAACGGACTTTGCAGCCACCTCTCAGCCTTTGCAGAAAGAACTTAGGCAGCAAAAGATCATTTTTGCATGGAAAAAGTGCCCGCAGGCTCCCTTGCCCTGCCACTCTTCACTCCACTGTGCTGCTATAACGATCGTTCCAGTGAAGCCATGGCAGAGTTCAATTCAGCACGGGGTGAACCCCAAATCAAACAGTGAACTATTCGCCGCAGATGCGTCAAGGAGTTGTGATGCTGGAGAGAAGAAATGTCGGGGGGCCGTGATTATCGCGATCAGGATTTCCAAAGTGCGAACCAGAACGCCAGCCCGTTGGTTCAAGTCAGCCACACCGCGTCCAGCCAAGGAAACACTCAGCTGGAATCCCGCGCCGGATCAAACGCGCCGATCACCCCACTGCCGCTCCAGGGGGTGAGCCGCAGCATCAACAGGAAGGCCGGCAGTGATGCCACAGCTGTGAACAGGAAAAAGCTCGGCCAGCCCACCTGTTCAGCCACCACGCCCGCCGGGGCCGCCAGCACCGATCGGCTCAGGGCATAGACCCCGGAGAGCAGGGCGTATTGGGTGGCGGAGAAGCGTGGATTGCACAAGCTCATCAACAGAGCCACGAACACCGCTCCCACCATCCCGCCGGCCAGGTTCTCCAGGCTCACCGCCACCAACAATCCCGCCACCCCGCCGCCGAAGCGTGCCAGCGCCCAGTAACTCAGGTTGCCGATCGCCCCGGCCACCGCGAACAACCACAGCGAGCGGTTCATGCCCAGCCGCGCGAACAGCACGCCCCCCAGCACCGTGCCGGCCATGGTGGCGGCGATGCCCCAGCCGGCCTGCACCGTGCCGATCAGCTCCGGCGCAAACCCCTGCTGGATCAGGAACGGCACTGCCATCAGCCCCAACAGCCCATCAGGCCAGCGGTAAAGCAACACCAACAGCAGGATCAGCAGGGCCCGGCCGCCGCCCGTGCGGCCGAGAAACTCCCTGGCAGGCCCTACCACCGCCTGGCGCAGGCTCGACACCGGATGGACGATCGGGTCGAGCCGCGGCGCCGCCAGGGTGAACGGCACCACCGCCAGCATCAGGGCTGCGGCGGCCAGGAACGCCAGCGGCCAGCCGAAGCGACCGGCCAGCACAAAGCCACCGGCACCGATCGCCAGCATCGCCCCCCGGTAGCCCAGCGAGGCGGCGGCGGCACCGCCGCCGCGTTCAGCGGCCGGCAGCAGGTCGGTGCGGTAGGCATCCACGGCAATGTCCTGGCTTGCACTCACCACCGCCAGCAGCACAGCCATCACCCCGATCAGCGTCAGGCTGGCCGGGTCGGTGCTGGGCCGCAGCAGGGCCATCGCCCCGATCACCGCCACCAGGGTGAGCTGCAGAACCAGCAGCCAGCCCCGGCGTCGATCGGGCCAGGCCAGCGGCCAACGGTCGAGCAGCGGCGCCCAGAACATCTTCAGGGTGTAGGGAAGCTCCGCCAGCCCGAGCAGGCCGATCAGGCCGAGCGGCACGTTGCTGGCGGTCAACCAGCCCTGCAGCAGTTTGCTGCCCACCATGTAAGGAGTGCCGCTGGCCACCCCCTGGGCCGCGACGGCCACCAGCCGCCGCCTGGCCTGGGCATCAAAGCGCGCCGGGGCTGAAGCGTCGCGGTTGGGATCGGGCGGCACGGAGGGGACGCATCTGGGCGAACCCTATGCCTTCAGAATGACCTCAATCCCGTCGGCGGTCCGTGTCCTTCTTTCGCTCCACTCTTCTGCCGGCCGCGATCGTGCTGTTGTTCGGCCTTGCTCTGTTCGTGGTGAGTGCCCGTCTCTGGCTGCCTGGCGACATGCTGGCGCCAGCACCGCTCAACTGAGCTGGAACCACCGAGCTGAAACCACTGAGCTGGAGCAAGGAGAAACCCATGGCGGAAGCCAACCCACCGTTTTCCTCCAGCCCCGCCGAGCTGGGCTTTGATCCCGAGCTGCTGGCCGGCGAGCTGGCCGAAGAACTGGCCGGCGATCCACTTGAGGCCCTCGATTCGATCGAGCTCACCGATGCCGATATCGCGATCGAGTGCGACCTGGGGCTGGAATTGCTGCGTGCTGGTCGTCAGGACGATCGCCTGCAGGGTCTGCGAATCTTCTGTGAGCATCGCGATCCCCGGGCGATTCCACTGCTGCTCCCCCTGCTGGAGGCCAGCTGCCCGATCGTGCGGATGAGTGCCGTGTACGCGCTCGGACGCAACCCCGATCAACGGGCCGTGGAGCCGCTGCTGGGCCTGTTGCAGAACGACAGCAATGGCTATGTGCGCAAGGCGGTGGCCTGGAGTCTGGGCAACTATCCCGAGGCCCCGGTGCTCAATCCCCTGATCCGAGCCCTTCAGGTGGATGTGGCGGCGGTGCGGCTCTGGGCGGCCGGTTCCCTGGCCGACGCAGGCGGCACCGGCGTGGCCAAGGCCGACCAGGCGGCGGGCCAGTTGCTGATCAGCCTGCGGATCGACAGCGAGCCGGTGGTCCGCAGCAACAGTGCCTGGTCGCTGGGGCGGCTCTACGACCATCTGGTGGAACCTCGCCAGAAAGATCTGGTCGAGGCACTGGTGCTGGTGATGCTCCACGACACGGACACAACGGTGCGCGACGAGGCGCGGGTGGCCCTGGAGCAACTGGAAAGCCCCGCCGTGCTGGAGAGAATCCAGACCCTGGTGGAGGAGGGACTGCTCAGCTGAGCCAGGCTGGTCGCCACGGGCCTCGGACCCAGGAAATGCTCGCTAAAGTGCACTTCCACGCTTGATCTGGTTGATGTCCCAGCACACCATCCGTTTTCGCATCCGGCCCGATGGCCGCGTCGAAGAACTGGTGGAAGGGGTGCTCGGGGCAGGCTGCGAACAGCTCACCGAGCGGATCGAAGCCACGCTCGGTTCGGTACAGCAGCGTCGCAGCACCTCGGAAGCCTTCCAGTCCGAATCCAGGCTCGTGGTTCCAGCGTTGCCACTCCAGCAGCAAAGCCCCTGATTCCGTCCCCCTTCATCCTGGATCCGATGTCCCATTTCAGCATCGTCAAAACGGAACTGCGCAACCGTGGCGCCCTGCTTGATGCCCTTCGCGACCTCGGCCATGAGCCCGAGCAGGGTGAGCGCCAGGTCCGCGGCTACCGCGGCCAGACGGTCCTCGCCGAACTGGCCCTGCCCCAGGCCAACGGCGGCGACATCGGCTTCCGCTGGAACGAAAGCAGCGGCAGCTACGAGCTGGTCACCGATCTGGATCTCTGGAACCAGCCCGTTCCCGTCGAACGCTTCCTGGCCCAGCTCACCCAGCGCTATGCCCTCCAGTCGATCCTGGCGGCCTCCACCCAGGAAGGATTCCAGGTCAGCTCCCAGACCGAGCACCATGACGGCAGCATCGAACTGGTGGTGACCCGCTGGGACAGCTGAGCGGGGCATGGATCCTTCCCTCGCCTTCTCCGTCTCCGCCAACCCCAGGCCACGGCCAAGCGGCACAGAACCTCTGCTGGGTGGCAGCCTGAGGGAAAAGGCGGTGTGGGTGGATGAAGCGGTCTGCATCGGCTGCCGCTACTGCGCCCACGTGGCAGCGAACACCTTCCTGGTCGAGCCGCTCTGGGGACGCTCCCGCGCCATCCGCCAGGACGGTGACAGCACCGAAACGATCCAGGAGGCCATCGACACCTGTCCGGTCGATTGCATCCACTGGGTGGCCTACGAAGAGGTGGGCGCCCTGCAGGAACGGCTCAAGACCCAGGAACTCCAGCCCCTCGGCCTGCCATGTCCCTCACGGCTGAAGCGAACCCTGCCCCGCCCTTGAGGCTGCCGACCCGGCGGTTCGGACGCACGGGCCTGGCGATGCCTCTTCTCTCCCTGGGCGGCATGCGCTACCAGCAGAGCTGGAGCGATCTTCCGCCGGATCAGATCAGCACCGACAGCCAGGCGAACCTGCGGGCCACCCTCGAGCGGGCGGCTGCCTCAGGCCTGAATCATATCGAAACCGCCCGTCATTACGGCAGTTCCGAGCGTCAGCTCGGTTGGCTGCTGCCCCAGCTGAACGACCGACGACGCATCCTGCAGAGCAAGGTTCCTCCCCAGGAGGATCCGGCTGATTTCGAGGCGGAGCTGGAGTGCAGCTTCGAGCGACTGGCGGTGGAGCGACTGGATCTGCTGGCCATTCATGGTCTGAACCTGCCGGAGCACCTGGAGCAGACGCTCCGACCGGGTGGATGCCTGGCGGTGGTGCGCCGCTGGCAGGAGCAGGGCCGCATCGGTCATGTCGGCTTCTCCACCCATGCCCCGCTCCCCTTGATCCTGGAGGCGATCGAATCCGATGCCTTCGATTACATCAATCTCCACTGGTATTTCATCCGCCAGGACAACCTGGCGGCGATCGAGGCCGCCGCCGCCCATGACATGGGTGTGTTTGTGATCAGCCCCACCGACAAGGGGGGGCATCTCCATACCCCCTCCACCCGCCTGCAGGAGCTCTGTGCACCGCTCCACCCGATCGTGTTCAACGATCTGTTCTGCCTGACGGCCCCGGGGATCCACACAATCAGTGTCGGGGCGGCGAACCCGGCCGACCTCGATCTGCACCTGGAGGCGGTGCAGCTGCTGCCCCAGGCCAGCGAACTGTTGCCACCGATTCTGGCGAAACTCGAGCAGGCCAGGCTCCAGGCGCTCGGTGAAACCTGGCAGAGTAGCTGGCAGGAGGGTTTGCCGGAGTGGTCCCAGACCCCTGGAGGCATCAATCTGCCCGTGCTGCTCTGGCTCCACAACCTGCTGGAAGCCTGGGACCTGCAGAGCTACGCCCAGGCCCGCTACAGCCTGCTGGGGCAGGGCGATCACTGGTTCCCCGGCGCCAATGCCGATGCGCTCGATCAGACCGTGAGCGAAGCAGAGCTCCTCGCCGCTCTGGGCGGCAGTCCGTGGGCGCGGCGGATCCCCGACCTGCTGCGGGAACTGCGCCAGCAGCTGGGGGGTTCATCAACCCGGCGGCTGATGGCCGCCGAGTGAGCCCGCCGCGGCCAGGCGAACTCAATCATTCACTGCCCAGCGGAAGCTTGGCGGGCACCCCCACCGGCCTGGGGTAGGTCAGTGGACATGGCCCCACTGGCTTGAGCAAAACGGCATGGCGCACTCCCCGACCAGCCGGAAGCTCCCGTCGTTCCACCCGCTCGACGGTGGCCTGGAGCGGCAGCAGGGCCCGCGTCAGCGTCTGCTGATCGTCCCGCTCCCACTGGCCGCGATAGAGCAGGGCCCGCCCGGATGGTTGCAACAGAGGCACCAGATACTCCGCCACCACCGGCGCCGCCGCCACCGCCCGGGCCATGGCCCAGTCGAAGCGGCCGCGGCAGGAGGGGTCCTGACCGGTCGTCTCGACCCGCTCACAGCGGACGGTGACGCGCTGTTCAAGGCCGAGGCCGGCCGCCATGGCGCGCACGGCCTCGGCCTTGCGCCCCACCGAATCCACCAGGGTGACCTGCGCTGCGGGAAGGGCGATCGCCAGGGCCAGGCCGGGGAAGCCACCGCCGGTGCCGACGTCGATCAGGGAAAGCGGGCCCTGCTCCCCCCGGAGCTGCTCCCGCCAGGGCCAGAGGCTGTCATAGAGCTGGGCGATCCAGTAGTCGTCGCCCTCAACCAGGCGTGTGAGGTTCAGGCGGCGGTTCCAATCGCGCAACAGCTCCTGCAAGGCGAGGAACTGGGCCAGCTGCTGCGCGGCAGGCTGCCAACCCAGGCTGGGCCAGAGCCCATCCCCTTGTCCGTGGGACAGATCTGCTTCGATCGAGAGGTTCGGCTCAGCAGCCATCCAGGCAGGCACTCAGGGAAGAGTTCTCTAGGATCTCGCAGTGTTGGTACAGGCGTGGTGGCAGGGAGAGACACCGAATCGACCCCTCCGAATCACTACCAATTGCTGCGCCTGGGCCCCTCCGCCACAGCTCAGGACCTGCGGCAGGCTTTCCGATCACTCAGCAAGCTCTACCACCCGGACACCACCAAGCTGCCGGTGGCCGAGGCCGAGGAGCAGTTCCGCCATCTGCAGCTGGCTTACCTCACTCTCAGCGATCCGGAGCGCCGCCGGGCCTACGACAGCCAGCTCCTGCCGGTGCCAGCCAAGCCCCTGCTGAAGCGGCGGGTGGAGCGCACCCAGTCGGTGCGGAGGGCCCTCTCGGGGGGCGAGTGGTTCGCCCTGGTGCTGCTGGCGACGGCCCTGGTGCTCAGCCTGGTGCTCGGGGTGAGCCTCGCCTGGTGGCGAGGAATGGAGCTGGTCAGTCCGCCGATCAGCTGGCTGGAGGCCTCAGCGGTGCAGACTGCCCTTCCTTCGGACCACGAACCTGGGGATGACCGCCCTGCCCTCCTTGCAGACCCCGCTCTACAACCATCCCCTGCCGGCCCTTGAGCAGTGGCTCATGGTGCTTGGAGCCACCCGGGACAAGGCGAATCCCTGTCGCTGGGACCTGCACCACACCGCCTGGAGTGCCCTGATCGAGCTCGAGGTGGAGGAGCTCAAGGTGAGCTGGCACCAGGAAGGCCGCACCACGGTGCGGTTGTTCTCCTACGGGCTCTCGAGGGCCGACGTGGAAGCCGCCATCCTCGCCGGCCCCTGAGCCGATCGACTCCGCCGCTTCAGAGCTGGTCGAGCCCTGCCTCGATCACCTGATAGCACCGATCCAGCTGGGCCTCGCTGAGACACAGCGGAGGCAGCAGATAGACCACCTGGCCCAGGGGCCTGATGAACACACCGTGGGCCAGGGCATGGCGCTGCAGGCTGCGGCCCGCCCTGTTCAGGTAGCCCGGTGAATCCACGACAAGGTCGAAGGCGGCGATCGTGCCGATCAGCCGCGGCCGGCAGACCAGGGGATGGCGGGCCAGCTGGGCAAGCCGGGGGCGATGGCGCGCTTCGAATCCTTCGTAGCGATCGGGACTGGCACACAGCAGAGCCAGGCTTGCATTGGCGGCGGCGCAGCCGAGCGGATTCGCCGTGAAGCTGTGGCCGTGATAGAGGGTGTGATCGGGGTTGTCGCTGATGAAGCCCTGATAGAGAGCCTCCCTGGCCAGGGTCACTCCCATCGGCAGGAAGCCGCCGGTGAGCCCCTTGGAAAGCGCGACCAGGTCGGGTTGAAGGCCTGCACCCCGGCTGGCGAAGAGGCTGCCGGTGCGGCCGAAGCCCGTCATCACCTCGTCGGCGATCAGCAGTGCCCCGGCCTGGCGAACCCGCCGCTCCACCTGCTGCAGAAACTGGGGCCGCACGATCGCCATGCCGCTGGCTCCCTGCACCACCGGCTCCAGGATCACGGCGGCGGTCGGCACGGTCAGCAGCTCCTCCAGCCGGTCCAGGGCCGCCGCTTCCTTGGCATCCACCGCCCCGTCGTCCCACCAGGTGGAGGGCCAGGGCGCCCGGGCCACCGCACACAGCAAGGGCTCGAACGGGGCGGAGAACAGACCACGCTCTCCCACGGCCATCGCCCCGAAGGTGTCGCCGTGATAAGCGCCCTCGAAGGCGATCAGCTGACGCCTGGGGCTCGCCTGGTTCCGCCACCACTGCCAGGCGATCTTGAGGGCCACCTCAACGGCGGTGGAGCCATCATCGGAAAAGAACAGCCGCTCCAGGCCACTGGCGGCGCTGAGGCTCTCCGCCAACCGCTCGGCCTGGGGGTGGCGGAAGTTGGCGAAGATCACCTGCTCCAGCTCCAGAGCCTGGGCAGCGATCGCCGCGGCGATGCTCGGTTCAGCATGGCCATGCAGGGTGACCCACCAGCTGCTGATCGCATCGATCAGCCGGCGCCCATCAGCCAGTTCCAGCAGGGCGCCACCACCGCGCAGCACCGCCAGAGGGGGATCGCTGCAGGCCACCTGGGTGGTGGGATGCCAGAGGTTGGGGTGCCAGGACAAGGGAGGGGAAGGGGTGATCTGGAGAGGGCGCTCAGCGGCAGCGCTTTTCGAGCCTGGCGGCCTCGGCGGCCAGCGGGCCGCAGTTCACCCAGCGCACCAGCGTCAGCTCAAGATCGGTGAATACCACCAGGATTCCGCCGCAGATCAGGGCCACGACGGCACTGACCGCCAGATTGGAGCGCGTCATGGAGCCAGGCTAAGGGCCAGTGGATCGGCCAGACGTTCAGCCAGATTCGATTCCTGCCAGAAAGTGGCGAGGGCCGCAGCTGTCAGTGCCGGGAGCGGCGGCAGGCAGGCGAGAACCGGAACGCCCGTGAAGGCCTCCAGGGTGGCGGGGTTGTCGGGGTGAAGCGGCCCGTTGAGTACAAGACCGAGCAGGGGAATCCGCCGCTGGCGCAGCGCCTCCACCGACAGCAGGGTGTGATTCAAGGTGCCCAGGCCGCTGCGGGCCACCAACAGCACCGGCAGGCCCCAGCGGCGGATCTGCTCGATCTGGAGCAGGTCGCGGCGCAGGGGCACCAGCAGCCCCCCCGCCGTTTCCACCACCAGGGGGCCTTCCCCGCCGGGGAGGCTCAGTCGGTCAGGATCCAGCGGGCTGTTCTCCAGTTCGGCGGCCCAGTGGGGAGACACCGGGTTGGAGTAGTGGTAGGCCTCGGGCAGGATCCGCGCGGCGGTGGGCTCCGCCGCAACACCCAGCAGTTGGCTCACCCTGGCGCTGTCACCGCCATCCTCCAGACCACACTGCACGGGCTTCCAGTAACGCGCCCCCAGGCCCTGCACCAGCAGGGCACTCACCACCGTCTTACCCACATCGGTATCGGTGCCACAGACCACCAGCTGCTGCATCATCGAGATCGGCCCTGAATCATCTCGCTGGCTTCTGGCCAACGACCAGCAGCATCTCCCAGGAAAGCAGCTTACCGCCACCCTCCCGTTCGGGGAGGCTGGCCCAATGGGCTTCCAGCCGCCGCCATTCTCCCGGTGCCAGGCCGGGCATTGGGCTGGCACCGGCCCCGAGCCCGCTGATCCGACGCAGAAAGCTGAGGCCGCTGGCGGCGCGGCGGCTGAATCGCAGCCGCTGCAGGCGGTGAAGACGGAGATAGCCCTCAGCCACGCCGATCAGGTCAGCGGCCTCGGGCAGGGGCAGGGCGGTGCAGGCCACCTGGGCGCCGGCAGCGGCCTGGTGCCACTGGGGGAAGCTGCCGGCGGTGGGCAGGGCCAGGACCAGCCAGCCGGCCGGGCGAAGCATCCGGCACCAGTGCTCCAGCTGCTCGGCGGGATGTTCGAGCCAATGCAGGGCAAAACTCGAGGCCAGCAGGGCCGCCTGCCCCAGCTCGGGTGGCAGACCCTGGTTCAGATCCCAGCTCAGGGTGGGGGGTGGGCTGGCCGGATCGACGGCATCGGCGTCCAGCCCGCGTTGAAGCAAGGCGGGACAGACATCCAGCCGCAGCAGCTCCAGGCCTGGACGCTGCTTGGCGATGGCGCGGCTGAGCAGGCCCGTTCCCGCCCCCAGATCGGCGCACGGGCCTTCCACCAGGGGCAACGCGCGGCAGAGGCGAGCCAGGCGCCAGGCCACCCCCCTCTGCAGGGATGCTTCCCGCTCGTAGCTGGCGGCCTGGCGCGTGAAACTGGCCCGCACCTGGTCCGGGATGGCCGCCGTTCCCATCACTCGGTCTCCAGCCAATCCAGCACCGGCTCCACCAGATTGGCGCCCAGCAGGCTGTGGCCCGCCGCCTCGATCAACCAGCGCTCGGCCTTCGGCAGAGCAAGACACAGCTGCTGGCGGGCGTTCGGCGCCACGATCCCATCCGCTCCAGCCTCGATGATCAACAACCTCGCCCTGGCTGGAAAGCCCGCCGGCAGCCCGCTCGTCCGACCCAGCAGCAGCAGATCGTGGCGTAGCCGCTCCAGCGAACAGGCTGCCAACGGCTCATGGCCGGGCCCTGCCGGCAGCAGGGCAACTGGATCCGGGGCGGCGGCAGCGGCCAGAAAATCCTGAAGCACACGTTCGCCAGCACCGGAGGCGATCCTGGATTGCATCACCCGCAGAGCAGCCCGCCAGGCTCGGCCGGCCTCACCTGGCGGGACGAAGCGGCCGAAGCTGGCCAGCAGCACCACCGCATCGGCCTGCTCCAGCACGGCCCTCGGCAACAGGTGCAGGCCGAGCGAGTGAACCAGCACCGAACGTGGACCCCGGCCCTCTGGCCAGCTGGGCTCAAACGGTGGCAGGGGCCCGTAGCCCCGCTCGCCGCTCTGCCAGTTCCAGCCACGCCGCTGGGCGGCATCCCGCCAGGGCAGCCAGGCCCGGCTGTCCCCACCCCAGCCATGCATGGCGATCAGCTGCTGGCCGAACGCAGTGGGGGTGGTCATGGCGTGGTCCCGCTGGGGGGAGGGCCGAGGGCGAGCAGGAGGCGCTCCAGGCTTCCCGGCGGCAGGCTGCGACGCAGCACCAGCCGCAGGCAGGCACGCCCGGTGGGAACGGTGGGGGGGCGGATCGCCACGCTGAGCAGACCACTGCCCTCCAGCCGCTCCTGGAGGGCGAGGGCGGCGGCATCGTCACCGACCACCAGCGGGAGGATCGGGCCCTGCCCGGCTGGCCGGCTCCAGCCGGCCAGCTCCAGCGCATCACGCCAGCGCGACGCCCTCGAGAGAAGCTCCAGCCCCATGCCGGGCTGCGCCTCCAGCAGCTCAAGGGCGGCCAGGGCGGCGGCGGCCAGGGGCGGGGCCAGGGCCGTGGAGTAGCGAAAGGCGCCGGAACTCTGCAACAACCACTCACCGACGACCCCACTGCCGGCCAGGAAGGCGCCGCCACTGCCGAAGGCCTTGCCGAAGGTGCCACTGATCAGGCTGATCCCCTCCAGGCCATGGGCCAGGCCCCGCCCACCGGCCCCCAGCACCCCGAGGGCATGGGCTTCATCCACCAGCAACAGAGCCCCGTAGGCCCGACACAGGGAGGAGATGGCGGGGAGATCGGGGCTTGTGCCCTCCATGCTGAACAGACTTTCGGTGAGCACCAGCAGGCGGCGGCGCGGTTGCGCCTGGCGCTGGATCTGCAGCCGTCGCTGCAGGTCGGCGCAATCGTTGTGGCGGAACCGTTGCAGGGTGGCTCCACTGGCACTCACACCAGCCAGCAGGGAGTGATGAATCAGGCGATCAGCCAGCACCAGGCTGTGGCGATCGGCCAGGGCAAGCACCGCCGCCAGATTGGCCTGAAAACCGCTTGGGAAGAGCAGCACCCGCTGCCGGCCCAGCCAGGCCGCCAACCGCTCCTCCAGGGCGGCATGGACCGGGCGGCTGCCGGTGATCAGAGGCGAGGCGCCAGCCCCCACCCCGACGGCATCGATCGCCGCCTGGGCCGCTTCGCGCAGCTGGAAGTGGTGGCTGAGGCCGAGGTAGTCATTGCTGGCCATATCCAGCAGCAGATCAGCACCGGGCGGATCCACAGGCCTGAGCAGGCCGGAGCCGCCAGGACTGAAGCTGCGCAGCTCACGCCGCCGCACGGCTGGAAGCCGGGCAAGGGCCTGGCTGAGGGGGGCGAGGGGATCCTGATCCACCCAGTCGGTCGCGGTGGAGCCGGCCGCCACGGTCGGCCCCACTGCGGACGGACCCGTTTCGGTGGCCTTCACACCCTTCACTCTGCCCAACCGGCACGCAGCCCATAGGATTCCAGCATGCTGATTGCCGGCACTGAGACTGATTCCACCGCGGCTGCGGGCCAGACCGCAGCGCTCTCCACCGACGAGGCCCCTGCCGATCGGCTGGTGGACGCGTCAGTGCCGGCTCTGGATCAGCTGTTTCCCTTTCCCCTCGACCCCTTCCAGCTGGAGGCGATCGACGCGCTCAACCAGGGGCATTCGGTGGTGGTGAGCGCCCCCACCGGCTCCGGCAAGACCCTGGTGGGCGAGTACGCCATCCATCGCGCCCTGGCCCATGGCCAGAAGGTGTTCTACACAACACCGCTCAAAGCACTCTCCAACCAGAAGCTCCGGGATTTCCGCCAGCAGTTCGGCAATGAGAACGTCGGCCTGATGACCGGTGACCTGAGCGTCAACCGGGACGCCCCGATCGTGGTGATGACCACCGAGATCTTCCGCAACATGCTCTACGCGGAGGTGGATCGCGGCGACGATCCCCTGGCTGATGTGGAGGCGGTGGTGCTTGATGAGTGCCACTACATGAACGACTCCCAGCGCGGCACGGTCTGGGAGGAATCGATCATCCACTGTCCACCGCCTGTCCAGTTGGTGGCACTCTCGGCCACGGTGGCCAACGCCGGCCAGCTCACCGACTGGATCGAGCGGGTTCACGGGCCCACCACCCTGGTGCTGAGCGATCACCGTCCGGTGCCGCTGGCCTTCAGCTTCTGCAGTGCCAAGGGTCTCCACCCCCTGCTCAACGAGGAGGGCACCGGGCTGCATCCCAACTGCAAGGTGTGGCGGGCCCCGAAGGGCGACCGTCGCAAAGGCAAGAGCCCCAAACCGCCCCAGCCCGAAGCGGCACCCCTGCCATTCGTGGTGGCGCAGCTGGCCGAGCGCGACATGCTGCCGGCCATCTATTTCATCTTCAGCCGCCGGGCCTGTGACAAGGCGGTGCGCGACCTCGGTCGCATCTGCCTGGTGAACGAACAGGAGCAGGCCGTGATCCGCTCCAGGCTGGATGCCTTCGTGGCGACCACGCCGGAGGCCGTGCGCGACGGAGGCCATGCGGAGGCCCTGTTGCGCGGCATCGCCGCCCACCACGCCGGCGTGCTGCCGGCCTGGAAGGAATTGATCGAGGAACTGTTCCAGCAGGGCCTGGTGAAGGTGGTCTTCGCCACAGAAACCCTGGCGGCGGGCATCAACATGCCGGCGCGCACCACGGTGATCTCGGCCCTCTCCAAGCGGACCGAGCGGGGCCACCGGCCGCTGATGGGCAGCGAGTTCCTGCAGATGGCGGGCCGGGCCGGTCGGCGCGGGCTGGATGTGCAGGGCTATGTGGTCACGGTGCAGAGCCGTTTCGAGGGGGTGCGCGAGGCGGGGCAACTGGCCACCAGCCCCGCCGATCCGCTGGTGAGCCAGTTCACCCCCAGCTACGGCATGGTGCTGAATCTGCTGCAGCGCTATGAGCTGGCCAAGGCCAAGCAACTGGTGGAGCGGAGCTTCGGGCGGTACCTGGCCACCCTTGATCTGCTCGACGACGAAGCCAGGATCACCGAGCTGCGTCAGCAGCTCGACTCCCTGAGCGGACCGGCGGCCGATGTTCCCTGGGACGACTTCGAGGTCTACGAGAACCAGCGCGAGCGCTTGCGGGAAGAGCGGCGGCTGCTGCGGATCCTCCAGCAACAGGCCGAGGAAACCCTGGCCCATGAACTCACCCTCGCCCTGCAGTTCGCCAGTGAAGGCACGCTTGTGAGCCTCAAGGCACCCCAGCTGAAGGGGCGGGTCACCCCGGCGGTGATCGTGGCCAAACTCCCCGGCTCCGGCCAGTTTCCGCTGCTGCTCTGCCTCACCGATGACAACGTCTGGATCCTGGTGCCCTGCCACGGGGTGGTGAGCCTGCACGCCGAGCTGAGCTGTCTGCAGGTGGCTCAGCTCCAGGTGCCCGAGCTGCGCCACGCCGGCGAACTGCGTCACGGCGATCAGCTCAGTGGCGGCCTGGCCCTGGCGGTGGGCTCGATGGCCAGCCGCCATGACATGGTCACGCCCCAGTACGACCTGGCCGGCGAAGTGAGAGGCCAGGCCGAACACGTACGGGCGCTGGAAGAGGAGCTGGAGCTGCATCCAGCCCATCGCTGGGGTGACCGCCGCCAGCTCAAGAAGCAACGGCGACGCATGGAGGAGCTCGATCTTGAGATCGAAGAGCGCCAACGGCTGCTGCATCACCGCTCCAACCGTCACTGGGACACATTTCTCTCGCTGATCGAGATCCTCCGCTTCTTCGGGTCCCTTGATGGAGCCGACGGCCTTGTGCCCACCGAAGTGGGGCGCACCGTGGCGGCCCTGCGCGGCGACAACGAGCTCTGGCTGGGCCTGGCGTTGATGAGCGGCCACCTCGATGAGCTCAACCCAGCCGAACTGGCGGCCGTGTTCGAGGCGATCAGCACCGAGGTGAACCGTCCGGATCTCTGGAGCGGTTTTCCAGCACCTGCCAAGGCCGAGGAGGCCCTGCATGATCTCGGCGGCCTGAGGCGGGAACTGCTGCGGCAGCAGGAAAGCGCCGGCGTGGTGGTGCCGGCCTGGTGGGAGCCGGAGCTGATGGGGCTGGTCCATGCCTGGGCCAGGGGAACCAGCTGGAGTGACCTGATTGCCAACACCTCCCTGGATGAGGGGGATGTGGTGCGGATCCTGCGCCGCACCGTGGATCTGCTCGCCCAGGTGCCCTACGCCGAGGCGATCAGTGAGCGGCTCAGGGCCACAGCCCGCCAGGCGCTCAAGGCGATCAACCGTTTCCCGGTCTGCGAGCTTCAGGATGTGCTGGCCAGCGCAGGTGCACCAGGCAACCTCCCGGCCGCTGAGCCGATCCCCCCAGGCTGAGGCTCAGTCGGTATGGGATTCCTGCCGCGCCGGCCCGGGCTGCCCACCGCCGAAACGGTCGCCCACTGAGGCACCCAGCTGCTGGATCAGCCCCTGCCGCTTCGAGGCACTCTTCCCCTCCAGCTGAGCTTCACAGATCAGGAGCGGGCAGCCACCGGTGGCCACCACAAGCCCCAGTTCAGGCACGATCTCCAGGATGGTCCCCGGTTCAGCCGGGCCGGAATGAGCGGAGCAGGGTGTTCCAGGAGCCCGCACGCTCCAGGCCTGGGCCAGCTTCGCCGCCGGAGCGCTGAGTTGCTCTCCCAGCCTGGCCACCAGTGGTTCGGTGGCGAGCAGTTTCAGCCGCTGGCCCTGCCAGCGGCACCAGGCCCCGGGGAAAAGCCCCATCACCCGGCGGTGGAGCGGCAGGGCCTGGGCACTCCAGTCGATCTCGAAGTCCTGCTTGCTCAGCAATCGGGCGTAGTGGGGAGTCGTCTCGGGCTGATGCCACACCCCCAGGCGACGCAGCCGCTCCTGCTCAGGCCCTGGGCCAGCACGTTCGATCAACGGCATGGCCTCCACCAGCAGCTCGGCGGTGAGCTGGCTGAGCCGTCCCGTCAACTGCCGGGCGTTCTCCAGCAGGCCGATCGTCAGCCGCCGTTCCAGCAGGACAGGGCCCGTATCGAGACCCGCCTCCATCGCCATGATCCCCACGCCAGTCTGTGAATCGCCATCGATCAGGCTCCATTGGATCGGGGCTGCTCCGCGCCAGCGGGGCAGAAGGGAAGCATGGCCGTTCCAGCAGCCCAGGGGCGGTTGGGCCAGCACCGCCGGGGGCAGGATCTGGCCGAAGGCCACCACCACCGACAGATCCGCCCCCCAGGTGGCAAGGAGGTCCTGAAGATCCGGTTCGCGGCGGATGCGCTGGGGGGTGACCACCGAGAGCCCAAGCGCCATGGCCCGTTCCTTCACCGGAGATGGCACCAGGGCGCTGCCCCGGCCCCGGCGCCGGTCCGGCTGGGTCACCACCCCCACCAGCTGGTGGCCTGCAGCCACCAGAGCCTCAAGGCTGGGGACGGCATAGGCGGGTGTCCCCCAGAAGAGGATCTTCATCGGCAACAACCGTCCGGGTGGCTCAGGCGTCGCCGGTGATCGACAGGCCCTCCACCCACACATGGGGGCAGAGCCCATCGGGGGTGATCTTGCCGGGGCCCTCGAAACCGAGCAGGCTGTTCAGCACCGTACGGATGTCACCAGCCACGGTGGCGGCTTCGATCGAGCGGGGTTCGCCGCCCTGGATCAGCCACCCATCGAAAGGCAGGGAGAACGAGCCCTGGCTGGGCTTGACACCGGCATGCAGGGCGGAGAGTGAATCGATCCAGACCACCCCATCAGCCTTGTGCCGATCCAGGCCGCTGCTGCCGCCACTGCTGCTGCCAGGTCCGATCTCAAGCCAGTTGGCCCCGACCGACACCTTGGCGCCCAGGCCGGCATGGCCGGTCGGAGCGACGCCAAAGGCCCGGGCCGTCGCCTCCGAATGGATGAACTGGCGGAGGACGCCGCCATCCACCAGGGCGAGCCGCTGAACCGGGGTGCCTTCACCATCGAAGGCGGAGGCACCGATGTTGCCGGGATGGAGGCCGTTGTCGTGGATCGAGAGGAACGGAACCGCCAGCTGTTCGCCCAGCGACTCGCGATTGCTCAGGCTCACCCCATCGAGCACGGCTCGCGCATTGAACAGGCTGCTGAACGCTCCGATCAGATCGAGGAACGCCTCGGGGCTGAACACGCAGGTGTAATACCCGGTATCGATCGGGGCGTAATCGAGGTGGGAGATGGTCCGCTCGGCGGCCTCCTCGATGCAGCCGGCCAGATCGAGCTGACTGGCGCCATAGGCAAGCCGCACGGCGCCGCTGCTGCGCGGTTTGCGGCCAGCCTGCTCGGCCCTGGCATAGAGGTAGACACTGGCGGTGCTGAGCCGCTGCTGCCGGCAGGCCCCGGCACTGTTCAGATAGATCCTGTCGCTGGAACGCTGGGCCAGGCCGTTGTAGGGAACCGTGCTGATCGCCTCGTGGCGGCTGAGCAGGACCCGCTCCGCCTCCTTGAGGGTGTCCAGCAGGCTGAGAATACCGACCGGCTCCAGCAGTGGCTGATCGAGCGGTTGCAGAGCTGCGGTGGCCAGCGGCGAGAACGAGGGGGTTTCATCGGCGTTGCCATAGGCACTGGCTTCGTGGGCGATGCCAAGGGCCCTGGCCAGCCCTGCCGGCGAAAGATCGGAGGTGCTGGTGATGCCGACCAGGCCGTCGCCGTTCCAGACCCGCACCGTGATCGAGCTGCGCTGAGCGCCTTTGAGCTGCTTGGCCTCGCCCCGATCCACCTGCACTGAGGTGTCGGTGCTGCAGGCGGCCCCCAGGTCCCAGCGCTCGATCCCCAGACCTGCAGCAAGCTGCTCAAGCTGATGGCCCAGGCGGCTGGCGTCCAGGACCGCCACGGAAGCGGTGGAGCTGGTCATCGCCCCCCCACAGTGATCGAATCCACCTTGATGTGGGGCTGGCCCACCGTCACGAAGATGCTGCCGCTCACCGAGCCGCAGAAACCGGCCGCCAGTTCCAGGTCATTCGCACACATCGAGATGCGGGGAAGCACGTCCTTGGCCTCACCGATCAGGGTGGCGCCCTTCACCGGCTTGCCGAGCAGGCCGTTCTCGATCAGGTAACCCTCCTCCACGGCGAAGTTGAACTGGCCGGTGGGGCCGACGCTGCCGCCACCCATTGACTTGCAATAGAGCCCACGCTCCACCGAACCGATCAGATCGGCAGGGCTGTGGGGACCAGCGGCGATGAAGGTGTTGCGCATGCGGCTGGCGGCTGCGAAGGCATGGCTCTGACGGCGACCACTGCCGGTGCGGGCATGGCCGGTGCGCAGCTCTCCGGCCCGATCGGAGAGGAAGCGCTTGAGCACGCCGTTCTCGATCAACACCGTGCGCTGAGGCTCCATGCCCTCGTCGTCCATCGAAAGGCTGCCGAAGGCACCGGTGCTGAGCCCCTCGTCGACGGCGGTGACCGCCGGATGGGCGATCGGGCAGCCCACCTGGTCGGCGAATGGAGTGGTGCCCCTCTCGAGCTGGGTGGTTTCAAGCAGATGGCCGCAGGCCTCATGGAAGATCACACCACCGAAGCGGTTGGCGAGCACCACCGGGTAACTGCCCGCCTCGACGTAGTCGGCTCGCAGCATCGCCTCGGCACTGGCACAGAGATCACGGGCCGACGCTTCCGCATCCCATTGGAGAAGATCGTCGGGTCGGTCCGTGCTGCCGTAACGCCGGCCCTGGCTGGCCCGATGCTCACCGTCGGCAGCAAGGGCGTTCAGCCCGACCGACTGATGGAGGCGGATGTCCCGGGCGAAGGTGCCGTCACTGGCGGCCACCATCACTTCCTGCCAGTCGCGGGCATAGCTGCCCCGACGGGACTGGAGGTGGCTGCCATGGCGTTCCAGCAGGCCCGTTCCCTCCAGCAACCGGCCGGTGGCGTCCCCCAGGCTGGGACAGCCGGAGAGCCAGCTGTTCTTGGCGGTGCCGAAGTCCCGGAGATCACCAAGGCCCTCGAAGCCACCGTGACCAGCACTGCCGAGCTCCAGGCCAAGCATGCCGAGTGCTTGCTCCAGAGCGGAGTTCAGGCCGCGATCACTGAGATCGTTGGTGGAGACGAAACCATCCTGATCACCGCGAAACACCCGGATGCCTGCCCCTTTCCCGAAAGCGGGGCTCACATTGGTGATGGTGTCCTGCTCAGCAAGCAGACCGATGTGGTCGGTGCTCTCCAGAAACACCTCGACAAGAGTGGCTCCGGCAGCACGGCCCGCAGCCAGCACCGTTTCAAGCCGCGATCGCCAGCTGAGGTCGAACGGCTCGATCTGGACAAGGGAAAGCGGCAGGGAAGCGACCAAAGCTGGCGACAGAGAGAAAGGAATGGCAGAAAAAATGGACGCTGAACTCAGCTTCAGCGCACGGCCGGCTGAAAGTTCTCGCTGCGGATCGGTGCCATCAGGAACAGCTTGGCCATCTCCAGGCCATTGCCCAACCAGAAGGGAAGTTTGCGGATCGCTTTGATCACTTGAATCGAACTGGATTGATCCGCTGCGTTGAGCGCATTGTTGTTGGTGACGATTCGCTCCAGGCGGGTATAGAACTTGGGATGCTCCACGTTCAGCACCACAGGGAACACCCTGGCAGAGGTTTCATTCGTCTTGGCGATCACCAGCTTGTCGTACTCGCGAGCATCAAGGCCGAGGGCTTCGTAGAACTCCTTGCGAGCCACATCACGCACGTACATGGTGGCGAAGACAGCAAGCAGGAAGAACCGGCACCAGAGCCGTGCCTGAAAGCCCCGCACCGTGCTTGGCTGAGCCTTCATCAGAGCGTCAAAGAAATCGCCATGGCGATTTTCGTCCTGACACCAATTTTCGAAAAAATTGAAGATCGGGAAGATCTTGCTTTCCGGGTGTTGCTGAAGATGGCGATAAATGGCAATGTAACGCCAGTAACCAATCTTCTCAGAGAGATAGGTGGCGTAGAAAATGAATTTCGGCTGAAAGAATGTGTACGCTTTGTTGGCAGTCAGGAAGCCAAGATCGAGCTGCAGACCGAAATCACCCATTGACTTGTTGAGGAAACCGGCATGGCGGGCCTCATCCCTGGCCATATGGGCGAAGCATTCGGCCAGCAATGGATTCTTGGTTTTGATGCGGCGGCTCAGTTCCTTGTAGAGCAGGAATCCGGAGAACTCGGAGGTGCAGCTCTGCTCCAGGAACTCAACGAACACCTTGCGGGTGTCCGGATCAAGCTTGTCGGCGGCACCGACAAACTCCTCATTGCGGACAAAGTGATGGCGGTTGTAATCCTTGCGGAACTCCTCGCAGATCGCCTCCAGTTCCACCTCATTGGGACGGAGGTCCATCGCCGCCATGGCGTCGAAGTCGGTCGTGTAGAAGCGAGGGGTCAGGATCGTGTCCTTGACAGGATCCTTGAAGGACGGTGACCCATCAGCAGTGCTGGTTGCCCCTGACTCACGCAGCGTGCCAGGGGCACTGGGGGCGGCGATCGGAGGCACCATGGGCACTTCTCGGCATAGGAGTGGCTCCATCGTAGGAGGATGAAGCGCTGGATCGCCTGGATGTGAAGCAGCCCGGCGGGGTTGTGGCGCCCGCTCGGCGGGGCTCAGTTCGGGCCGAGCCACTTCTGACCGTTGAGCCGGGAGACAACCCGAGACACCAGCAGAGCAAGGGTGGTCTTGCGCTCATCGATCAGGAAGGATTCCAGCAGGCTGGGATCGCATCCGGATTCCGCCACGCTGAAGGTCTTGGCTGCGTTGATCTGAGCCGCCGTGAAGCAGAGCCAGAAGCGTCGGCCACCGGGAAGCAAGCCGATCACCTGCCAGCAAGGGGTGGAGACCACGGGCATCGGCGCCTCAACAAAGCTCAGCTCCGTGACCGGGCCGCCATAGGCCTGAATCTCCCTGGCCAGGGCCGGCAGAAACAGCTGGGGAATGAATTCGTCAAATGGCTTTTCCTCCGGGGCGGGAGGCTTGACCTTGACGGCCGGAGCCGGCTTGACCGCAGGTGCGGGCTTGGCCTCGGCTACGGGCTTGGCCTCTGGTGAAGGCTGGGGGGCAGAACCGGCGGAATCAATCACGGGCGCAGATCTCAACCTCGTACCTTGCCGGAACTTTACGGCTGCCTCACCACTCCTCGCGCAGCAGATCCTCCCAGCCTTCGCCGACAGGGGTGGCCAGGCCTGAAGTGATCGGGCCGGTCGGGCTCGGGGCGGCGGCCTCGGTCCGCCGGATCACCCGGAATGGAATCGAGATGGTCGGGAGGGGGTCCTGGGGAGCCCGCTCCGGCACCGGCACGCCTGGAGGCGGTGCCGGCCTCTGCCTGCGGGAGGGGGGTGGCGGCGGCTGAAACGATTGCTCGTCTCGTGCTCGTCGCAATGGGATGACAGCCTGCTGGAGCGCCAGGGCAGCGAAACCGGCGCTGAAGGCGGCACCACCCCCGGCTGCCATCGCGATCCAGGCCCCGAGTGGCAGGGGGGGCAGGCGCCAGATCAACAGCCGCATCCCGTACGACGGGCTCGGATTGAGAGCCGCGATCAGCAGCACCAGCAGCAGCGGTGCCAGCAGGGGCAGGAGCAGGAGGCGTTGCAGCACGGATCGGGTGGGACGGAACGAAGCGGATGAGCCGCCGCCTCAGGGAGAGGCGGAGAGGCCGACGGGCCCCTGCCAGCGCCCCAGGGGGCCGAGTTGATAGCCCAGACAATCGAACACCCGGATCACCAGAAAATCCACCATCTCCTGCAGGGTGGTGGGGCGGTGATACCAGGCAGGAATCGGCGGAGCAATCCTGGCCCCGGCCTCGGCCAGGGTGGTGAGGTTGCGCAGATGCACGAGGTTCCATGGCATCTCCCGCGGAGCGATCACCAGGGGCCTGCCTTCCTTGAGATGAACGTCGGCCACCCGCTCGACCAGATCGAGGGCGACGCCGCTGGCGATCCGGCCCACGGTGCCCATGCTGGCCGGCAGGATCACCATGCCTCGGGTGGGAAAGCTGCCACTGGCGATGGCGGCGGCCTGGTCATTCCAGCGGTGGCAACGCAGCGAACCACCGCTGGCCCCGGTCCGCTCCCGCCAGAACAGGGCCTGACTGTCCGGGTCAACAGGGATCCGCACTCCCTGCTCCGCCAGCCATACGGCGATGGCGCCGCGACTGACGATCAGTTCAATCGACTCTCCTTCCTGCAGCAGCAACTGCAGCGCCCTCTCGGCCAGGGGCATGGCCGAGGCGCCCGAAACGGCCAGGACCAGCGGTGGCATGGCTCAGCTCTCCCCGTCGCCGGGATCCCCCTGATCAGGCTCGCTCGGTTCACCGGGCCCGTCCTGATCGGAGGGAAGCAGGATGGCCAGATCGATCTGGTGACGCAACACATCCACTTTCTGGATCTCCACCTCCACCTGATCGCCCAGCAGATAAACGCGGCGATTCTTGCGACCCACCAAGCGGTTCTGACGGGAGCGATATTCGTACCAGTCGTCCTTCAGCGAACTCACATGAACGAGCCCCTCCACCCGGGAAGGGGGGATCTCCACGAAGAAGCCGTAGCTCTGCACACCACTGATCACGCCGGTGAGGGTCTGGCCCACCAGCGGCTCCGCTGTCCGGGCCTGGGCCATCGCGACCAGGTCGGACTGGAGCTCCAGCACGAAGCGGGAGCGGTTGTTGAGCCGTTGAATGAGGGCGCTGCTGCGGGAGGCCTCGATCTCTGTGAGTTGGCTGGGTGGGAGCAGGGGCCAGTCGATCGTGCCGTGGCAGAGATCCGAGGCCAGATCCACCCTGACCTTGTGCCGCACGCTGGGCCGGTCCTTGCCATCCGTGAGCAACACCACCAACAGGTGCTGATTCCAGAGATCGGCGTAGTGGAGCGAGGGAAAGCACCAGGAAGCAAAACCCAGTTCGGTCGCCGCCAGGCTGTTGGCCCCGGGTTGCTCACTGAGCTGAACCATCGGAAGCACATCGCTGAGCTGACGCTGCAGCACCCGGCTGCGATCGGTGGCGGCGAAGGCCACGGCCAGGGCCGCTGCCGCCGGAGCATTGCCGTCGTCGGCGAGCTCAAGGGGAATCTCCAGGGCCAGGGCGGCCTTGGCGACCTCATTCACTTCAGCTGGATCAGCGGCGGGATTGACGGCGAACAGACCTGGCAACTGCAGGGCTGCCAGATGCTCACCAAGGGCGCGACCGGCCGGGAGCACCAGCTCCCGCAGCAGACCCAGAGGATGGTGAAGCGACCATTGAACCAGCCAGCCACGGCGGCTTTCATCCGGCTCGGGCGTGGCCAGATCCCCCAGACAGTCGAGGGCAGGGAGGGGGAGATCCAGGTCGATCGAGCCGTTGGCCAGGCGGTGGCTGCGCAGCTGAGCGGCCAGATCCAGAAGCTGCTCCAGCATCGGCAGCTGATCCTTGAGGGGCTTCAAGGCCGCCGGTACCGTCCGGGCCTTCGGCTTGCGGTCGGCCAGGGCCTGAAGCACCGTTGCATCGACGCTGGCATCGGCCTGGATCGTGGTCAGGGCGAATCGGTAGTGGATCAGCTGACCATCGGCACTGAAATCAAGGGCGACGGAGACCGCCTCAGCCGCCACTCCCTGCTCGAAGCCGGCGGCCTTGCTGAGGGGTTCGCTGAGCAGCGGCAGCCAGCGGCGACCGAAGCAGAGCGCTTCTGATTTTTCCCGCAGCCAGAGATCCAGGCTGCCGCCAGGGCTGAACCGTTCCGCCACGGCCGGGGCATGGACCCAGAGCCTCGGGCCCACCTCGCCCGCTTCGATGGAGAGGGCGGGAAGGATCGGTGCGGCCACCCCACTCCAGCCAGCCAGCAACAGGGTGGGGAGAGCCGTGAGATCGGTGCGCCCCTTCGTCGTGGGGGCGCGCAGGCTGGTCCGGGGGGCCGGGTCGGGATTGCGCAGACCGTGCTTGGTGAGCAGAAGGTCGAGATCGGCCTCTTCGCCGCCATTGATCGGCAGGCGACGGGTGACATGGCCGCAGGCGGGGAACTGGGCGACGGGATAACGATCCAACCGCACCTCAACCACCGATTCCCGGGCCGGATCGAGGAACGATCCATCCTCCGGTGGCAAGTCCACCGTGGTGAGCAGGCGGTCGTCCAGGGGAACAGCCACAAGCCTGTCGTCCTGCTGCTCCACCTGGGCAAGCAGCTGGCGGGTGGCCCGCTCCAGGATGCACTGAACACCACCTTCCGGTGAACGCCGCCTGCCCCCCTCGCGGGTGATGCGAACCAGAACCCGATCGCCATTCCAGGCGTGGTTGAGCTGGTGGTCGCGGATGTAGATGTCTTCGCCCCCATCCTCACGCAGGGCGAAGCAGAAGCCCTTGCTGGAGCAGCGCAGCCGGGCCTCGATCAGGCTGTCATCCTCTCGCCGCTGAACCCCCGTTTCATCCTGCTGAAGCAGACCGATCCGGCTGAGCCCGTCCAGGGCGATGTGAAGCAGTTGCTTGTCCGGTTTCAGGGTGAGGCCGAGGGCCTTTTCCAGCTTGGCCAGAGGCAGAGCCTCGGCGTTGGGGAGCTGGTCAAGCAGATCGGCGACCGTGAACTTCATCGGAGCGGGATTCAAGGGAGGTTTGGGGCGCTGTGGACGCCCATCAGGCGGTCAGATCAGCGGCAGGAAAACCCTGGAGTTTTCCAAAACGAGGATCCCGGGCGCGTTGCGATACCCACGACCATCGTTGCCATCCAACCACTTTACGAATCTTCCCTTGAGGCCCGAAGGATCAACCTGCCGCCGATCAGCAGAAAACCGAGCGAGGCGGCGAGCTGGAGAGCATCGGCAGGGATCAGGCTGGAGAGGGATCCACCCGCGAATGCCCCCAGCAGACTCGCCAGCACCAGCGCTCCCGCGCTGCCCAGAAACACCGCCACCGGTCTGGTGGAGGTGCCGCTGATCGTCACGATCGTGAGCTGGGTCTTGTCGCCGAGTTCGGCCAGGAAGACCGTGACGAAGGTGGAGGCAAGCAGTGGCAGATGCATCGGCCCAGGGGGTTCGAAGGATCAGGATCAGACTCAGGGATTGAGCAGGCCAACGCTGGCCTGGGCGCCGAGCCAGAGGCCCAGGCCCACCATCAGCGCACCGGAGATCCGCTCCAGTCGCTGGGGCGGCAGCAGCGCCGCCAGCCAGCGACCCAGCAACACCCCCACCAGGCTCGAGCAGATCAGGGCAAGGGCCGCCCCGGCGAACACCAGCAGGGGCCGGCCCGACTCGGCAGCCAGCAGCAGGGCGGCGAGCTGGGTTTTGTCTCCGAGTTCGGCCAGGAACACCGTGGTGAAGGTGGTCAGGATGATCGAAAGCAGGGTGGCCTCACCCTTGGCAGGGGGGGCCTCCATCGGTTCGGACGTTTCGCCCTTGGCTGCGCTGTCGTCGCTCATGGCTGCCCGGTGGCCTGCTCGAACCGCCGCAACACCCTGCTGCGTCCGCCGAACTCCTGCCTGATCTGCTGGCTGCAGCAGGCGATCGCGAAAGCATCGGCCTGCTCGATCGGCACGTCAAACAGCTCAGCCAGGCTGCTGACCCGGCAGAACTCGGGGCGATCGTCGTAAATGCGGCAGCGACGTCCACCGGTGTCGAAATGGATGCACCAGCCATCGCTGCCCACCATCGCCAGATAGCGACTGCGCTGATCGGCACTGAGGGCTTCCAGGGCCTCGCTGCGGCGCTCCGGATCCAATCGACAGCAGGCTCCGCAGCCGCCGATGCACCTCCATTCACTTCCGCAGCCCATCAGCTCCACCGGTGATGCTGTGACAAGCCGTCACAGTGGCATGGGTGGAACCCGGGCGAGCGGGGCCGCTTCCCGTAACCTGATCCGCAGACCGTCCCGTTCGTGAGCTTGCCGTCCATGGGTATCGACATCCATCTGATCGCCAACTTCATGGCTCTGGCGTTGATCACCCTGGCTGGTCCGGCTGTGGTGTTCATCCTCTTCTATCGCCGTGGTGCCCTCTGAGGCTCAGGCGGCCAGGCCCAGGGCAAGGGCCGCCTCCTCGAACAGCCCCTTCAGATAGGGATGCCGCTCGGCCCCACCCTCCATCCCTGAATTCAGCCCAGAGCCGGGCCCGATCTCACCTGAGCTGATTTCCTCGCCGGCTTCATTGCGGATCTTCACGGCTTGTCCCGCCCGGCGACACCAGTAGGTGCGCTGCTTTCGGCGCAGCACCACTTCGCCCGAGCCGCTCGGTCGCAGGCCCACCACTTCAAGCTGGAGCCGCTCCTCCCCCTGCCAGTGATTGCTGCGCAGGCGGTAGGCCATATCCACCAGCTCAGGAACCATTCCCTCCCCTTGCCAGCGCCAGGCGATGGCCCTGTGGCCGGTGTCGTTCTGGCTCAGCTTGAGTTGGAGATGGCCGCCACGCAACAGCCGCTGCTCCACCACCTGGCAGCGGGCACTCCAGAACACCGGCGCGGCGAAACCGGCTCCCATCGGCTCCAGCCGCTGCAGGCTTTTCCAGAACGCCCAGTTGATCTGATCGAGGCTGAGCCTGGCCTCAGGCTCCACCGCGATGCCGCTGCCCTGGCCAGAGAGCCAAGCCGCCGCCAGCGCATTGAGACTTTCGTGGAGCGAGGCCACCTTCTCGGCCCGCACCGTGAATCCACCGGCGGCGGGGTGGCCGCCGTGGCGTTCCAGTAGTTGGTGGCAATGGCGCAGGGCCGCATCGACGGCGAAACCGCGGGGTGCACGCACCGAAGAGCGCAGGCGCCCGTTGCCTTCGCTGGCCAGCAGGGCAACCGGCAGGCCATAGCGTTCCACCAGCCGGGCAGCCACCACACCGATCACGCCATGGTGCCAGTGGCCCTGCGCCAGCAGCAGGAAGGGGGGGCGCTGCGGCCCATCCGCCTCCACCAGGGCCACCGCCTCCGCTTCGATCGCATCGCAGAGTTCGCGGCGCTGACGGTTGAGCGCTTCACACTCCTGGGCCAGCTCCATCGCCCGATCCCGATCATCGGTGGTGAGCAGCTCGACGACCAGCTGGGGATCACCGAGGCGTCCGACCGCGTTGATGCGCGGGGCCAGTTGAAAGGCCACGGCGGTGGCATCAAGGGGGGTGTCCCCGACACCGGCGAGCCGTTGCAGGGCCTGCAGGCCGGGCAGGCTGGAGCCGTGAAGGCGTGGCAATCCATCCTGGAGCCAGCGTCTGTTCACCCCCAGCAGCGGCGCCATGTCAGCGATGGTGCCGATGCAGAACAGATCAAGGGCCATGGCCGTGGCGTCAGCACGATCAAAACTGCCGGCCAGGGCCACGGCCAGCACATAGGCCAGGCCGACACCGGCCAGACCGCGAAACGGCGAATCGGCCGGGGTACGGGCCGGGTGCAGCAGGGCCAGATAGGGCGGCTCCTCCGGTGGCAGGGTGTGGTGGTCGGTGAGGATCACCTCCACCTGCAGCTCGCGGGCACAGGCGAGAGCCTCCGTGGCGGCGATGCCGTTATCGACGGTGACCAACAGGGAGATTCCATCGCCTGCCAGCCGTTTGACCATGGCGGGATTGAGGCCATAGCCATCGTCCTGGCGGCTGGGAATCGCGGCGACCGGCCTGGCCCCCAGCCGTTGCAGCACCCCCATCAACAGAGCCGTGCTGGTCATGCCGTCGGCGTCGTAGTCCCCGCAGATGGCCACCGCCTCGGCCGAACGGCAGGCGCGGCGGAGGCGGTCCACGGCCTTGCCGAGATCGTTGAAATGGGTTCCGGGATCAGGCGCTGCTGCCGGAACCAGCAAGGCATCGATCGCTTCGGCGCTTTCGTAGCCGCGCCGCCGCAGCACGGCCAGCAGCTCCGGCGGCAAGCCCAGCCGGCTGAGGGCAAGGGCTTCAGCGCCCGCTCCGACGGCTTCGAGCGGCCTGGGCAACTGCCAGCACTGCTCGGGCAGGCGATTCAGCACCAGGTTCTCACCGGAATCAGAGCATTCTGGGCTGTTCCTCCCCATCAAGGCCTCTTACGCTGCGCGCAAGCGTGATCGATCCATCCAGTTTTCCCTTCACAACCCCGTCTATCCCCTCGATGAGCCGCCAGCCCTTCCAGGCCACCCGCTTCCAGCTGTTGCTGGAGCGGCTCAATCACCTGGTGCTCGACTGGCTGCGCGGCAATTGGCGAAAACGCAGCCTGGCCTGGCTGGCTCTGCTGGTCGGGCTTTTTGCCGGCAACAATCTCACCACCTATGTCCTGTTCCGACTGGGCCTGCGGCCGCTGGTGGTCCTGGCCATGGTGGTGCTTGTCGAGCTGCTGGTTCGGCTGCGGAGCCACTGGGTGAAGGGGAAGCCTTCGCTGGGCTGGGTGCTCTGTGACAACGCCAGGATCGGCCTGGTTTACGCCGTGGTGCTGGAAGGCTTCAAACTCGGCTCCTGAGCGTCGGGCGCCGACCTGAGGCTTGAGGCGGAATGATCGGCAGCCACTTGCCGGCAGGAAGCCGATTTCCGCCCTGTGGACAGATCTTCAGCCTCGGAAGCAGCCAGAATCCTGCAATCAGTACGTCTGTCTGCAATCCGGGCGGACTGGGTGCAGTGAAGGCTGAAGAGAGCTGTCCAAGCCGCCCAGGGGCTCAGCTGGCTTCGTCTTCGGCGGCGTCATCGATCGGATAGACGAATCCCTGGGCCCGGCCACTGAGCACAGCCTTGCCGAGCGAGAGAGCCTTCCTGGCCGCAACGGTTGCCTGGGCTTTCCAGTGGGCATGACGCTGGTTGCGCTTCCCCTTCGAGGTTTTCTTCTTGGGAGCGGCCATTCCCTTTCCTGATCCAAACAATGATCATCCGCTTCGGGGAGGCCTTTCGTCAAATCGTTAAACTGAACAGAAGTGCCAGTCCTGTGAGCAGCACATCTGCCATGTATCCGCTCTGGCCATCCGGCCAAGGCCCTGTTCCGGCGATTTCCACCGATCTCTCCAGCTCAGCCAGCTCCGGTGAACCCACCATCACACCCCCGCTGACCCCCCCGGTGCAGCCGGCAGCCGAGCCTTCCCGCCCCAGCCTGCTGGGGGGTCTTGGCCAAAGAAGCTCACCGCCACCCTCCTACAGCGAGCTGCTGCAGCTGATCCGCACCGGCAAGGTCAAGGAGCTCGATCTCTCACCGCGTCAGCGGGAGGTTTCCGTTGCCTTCACCGATGGAACCCGGGCGGACGTTGCCGTCTTCGCCAATGATTCGTTGCTGCTGAGCACCGCCCAGCAGGCCAACGTGCCGCTCAGCGTCCGTGACGAGCGCGCCCAGGATGCATCGGCCGGCCTGTTGGTGAACGTTCTGCTGGTGGTTCTGCTGGTCGGCGGGCTCACCCTGCTGATCAAGCGCTCCTCCCAGGTGGCCAACAAGGCCCTTGGCTTCGGCCGCAGCCAGCCGCGCCTTCAGGAGGAAGGCACGATGACGGTGCGCTTCGAGGATGTGGCCGGCATCAATGAGGCCAAGGAGGAACTCCAGGAGGTGGTCACCTTCCTGAGGCAGCCGGAGAGGTTCACCTCGATCGGCGCCAAGATTCCCAAGGGGGTGCTGCTGGTCGGTCCGCCCGGCACGGGCAAAACCCTGCTGGCCAAGGCGATTGCCGGTGAAGCGGGCGTGCCTTTTTTCTCAATGGCCGCCTCCGAATTCGTCGAGATGTTCGTTGGCGTGGGGGCAAGCCGGGTGCGTGATCTCTTCAAACGCGCCAAGGAGAAAGCCCCCTGCATCATTTTCATCGATGAGGTCGACGCGGTCGGGCGCCAGCGTGGGGCCGGCATCGGTGGCGGCAACGACGAGCGGGAGCAGACCCTCAACCAGTTGCTCACGGAGATGGATGGGTTCGAGGAGAACTCGGGCGTGATTCTGCTGGCCGCCACCAACCGCTCCGATGTGCTGGATGTCGCCCTGACCAGGCCGGGTCGATTCGATCGGCAGATCAACGTCGACCTGCCGGACCGCCGTGGCCGCGAGGCGATCCTGGCCGTCCATGCCCGGACGCGTCCCCTTTCGCCGGAGGTGTCTCTGGCGGCCTGGGCTGCCCGGACGCCAGGTTTTTCAGGCGCCGACCTGGCCAACCTGCTCAACGAGGGAGCCATCCTCACCGCCCGGCGGCAGATGAGCTGCATCGACGATCTCGCCCTCAACGACGCCCTGGAGCGCATCACCATGGGGCTTTCCGTCGCGCCGCTCCAGGACAGCGCCAAGAAGCGGTTGATCGGCTACCACGAAGTGGGCCACGCCCTGCTGACCACCCTCCTCCCCCATGGCGATCAGCTCGACAAGGTCACCCTGCTGCCCCGCTCCGGCGGAGTGGGTGGATTTGCCCGGACCACCCCCGACGAGGACATCCTCGATTCAGGCTTGATCAGCCGGGCCTACCTCCGCGACAGGCTGGTGGTGGTGATGGGGGGAAGAGCCGCTGAACTGGTGGTGTTCGGCCCCGGCGAGATCACCCAGGGGGCCTCCGGAGACCTGCAGATGGCCACGCAGATCTGCCGTGAGATGGTGACCCGCTACGGCTTCTCCGGCCTGGGGCCCGTGGCACTCGAAGGCGATGCCGCCGAAGTTTTCCTCGGCAGAGACCTGATCCACACCCGCCCGAGCTACGCCGAAAGCACCGGCCGCAGGATTGATTCCCAGGTGCATGATCTGGCCCAGCAGGCCCTTGATCAGGCCCTCGATCTGTTGCGGCCTCGGCGCGAGCTGCTGGATCTCCTCGTCGAGCGCCTGATCGAGCAGGAAACCCTCGGTGGCGATGCGTTCCGCCAGATCGTCGAGGCCTACGAAGCCTCCCAGCTGCTCAACAAGGCCGGCGGCGACCCATCACCAGGCTCAATCCCCTTCCAGACCACTGCTGAAGCGGATGTCCAGGCTGCGCAGATAGGTGTGTAGGCCGGCGTCCTGGATCGGCAGCAGCAGGGCTGGGTGGCCGCTCTCGTTGACGTGGGAATGCCAGTGTCCCGGCGGGGTCACGAAGGCGGCGCCCGCTTCCCATTCCATCCGCAGGGGGTTGCGGATCGTGCCGTCCGGATTGAGATCGGGCCCCGAGAGGGTGGTGCAGCCCGGCTGACAGTCGATCACCAGATCGAGCGCCACGGACTGGTGACGGTGTGGCGGCTGAACCGCGCCGGCCGGGAGCAGTCCGTACATGGCCCAGAGGGTGTGGGTGACGGTGCGGCTCAGGGGGAGATCGGTGTTGGCCAGGAGCAGGCTGAGCCGGTTGCTGCGGGCGCTGGTGGGATCGGCCGCCAGAGCCTCCAGCTCCTGGCGCAGCCAGGCCGCCGGATAGTGGGTGGGAACAAAACGGGGGCTCTCTGCCCTGACCCCCAGGAAGCTGAGCAGGGGTTCGTCATGGACCCAGTACAGAACGCTTTCGGCTGTGGCTTCAAGCCGGGGAGCAACTCCGGCCGGCAGCACGAACAGGTCGCCGGTGGCCCAGGCCTGCTCGAATGCACCGCTCTGGCCAGCGCTCGGGCGGTGGCAACACCCTTCCCCTCGCAGCACGAAGAAAAGAGAACTGGTGGCATTGACACCCACCGGGAGGCCTTCCCCCGGGAGGATCCGCACGAAGTTGGCCGAGAGAGCAGGGCTGGTGGCCGGCCCCTGGCAACCCAGCCCGGCGCTGAGATCAAGAGGAATGATGGCCGTCGGCCCCGCGGCATGGAGATCGGGCCCCCAGCGACCTTCAGGAATCGGCTCGGTGAGGCCCCGGCGGACCGGATTGGCCGCCAGGCGATAGTCGAACAGCAGGGCCTTGCCATGGACCGGCTGGCTGGAGCCGGTTGCCGGGGGACGGGTTGCCTGGGTCATCGTTCCAGCCGGATCAGAACAAAAGCCTATGGGGCTGGAGGGAAGGATTGCCGGATCGCTGAGTTCTCAGACTGACTGGCCCGGTGGGGTTCAGCCACCAGCCACGGCGGGAACGATGCTCACTTCATCGCCATCGCTGAGAACGGTGGCCTGGTGATCGAGAAAGCGGATGTCCTCGCTGTTGACGTAGACGTTCAGGAAGCGCCGCAACTTGCCGTTGTCATCGGTGAGACGGGCCAGGATGCCGGGGAAGTGAACGTCGAGAGCCTGAAGCATCTCCTCGACCGTGCCGGCTTCCAGATCCACGCTGGATTGATCGGCGGTGAACTTCTGGAGCGGAGTTGGGATCAGAACCTGAATCGACATCGGCGGATGGGTGGGGGTGAAAACAACAGCGGCCTGATCGCCAGGGCAGAACGGAGCGCAGAACCGGGCAGGGATCAGACCCCCATCGGCTCCCAGCTGGCCCGTTGCAGGGACTGGGCCCGCTCCCAGGCCGCGTTGAAGCTGGCCAGCTGGGGTTCGATTGTGTGGGGCTGACCCACCACCCCGCTGATCGCCTCGAGGGTTTTCAGGCCATTGCCGGTGATGTAGGCCACGGTGGTTTCCTCTGGATCAATCGTGCCCTGCTCGGCCAGCTTCTTCAGCACGGCGATCGTGGTGCCACCGGCGGTTTCGGTGAACACGCCCTCCGTTTCGGCCAGCAGCTGGATACCGGCCACGATCTCCTCATCGGTGACCGAGCTGATCGTGCCGCCGCTGCGGCGGGCCAGATCCAGGGCGTACGGACCGTCTGCGGGATTGCCGATCGCGATCGATTTGGCAATGGTGTTGGGTTTCACCGGGGTGATGAAATCACGACCGGCGGCAAAAGCCTGGGCGATCGGCGAGCAGCCTTCGGCTTGGGCACCGCTGAAGCGGACTGACTTCTCCTCGACAAGCCCCACCTTGATGAAATCATCGAATCCCTTGCGGATCTTGGTGAACAGGGAGCCTGAGGCCAGGGGAGCCACGATGTGGTCGGGGAGTTGCCAGCCGAGCTGCTCGATCACCTCGTAGCCCAGGGTTTTGGAGCCCTCCGAGTAGTAGGGCCTGAGGTTGATGTTCACGAAGCCCCAGCCATAGGTGTTGGCCACCTCTGAGCAGAGCCGGTTCACCTGGTCGTAGTTGCCCTTCACCGCCATCAGGGTGGGGTTGTAGATCAAGGTGCCCAGCACCTTGCCGAGCTCCAGATCGCTGGGGATGAACACACAGCATTCGAGCCCGGCATGGGCGGCGATGGCGGCGGTGGAATTGGCCAGATTCCCGGTGGAGGCGCAGCTCACCGTGGTGAATCCCAGTTCCCGTGCCCTGGTGAGTGCCACCGACACCACCCGGTCCTTGAAGGAGAGGGTCGGCATGTTGACGCCGTCGTTCTTGATGTAGAGGTGCTTGAGACCCAGACGGCGTGCCAGCCGGTTGGCCCGCACCAGGGGGGTGAAACCGGTGCCGACATCGATCGGATCCCCCTCGATCGGCAGGAATTCGCGATATCGCCAGATTGAGCTGGGGCCAGCCTCGATCGAGGCCCTGCTCACCCGCGCTCGAATCGCCTCGTAGTCGTAGACAACCTCAAGCGGTCCGAAGCAGACGTCTTCGCAGACATGCAGAGCGCTGGCGGGGTAGGGGTGGCCACACTCCTTGCAACGAAGGCCTGTGAACGTGGCGCGGGAGAGGGTGGTCGTCACGGTCCCACAGCAGCAGAGGAGCAAGCTAGCAGCGCCGTTCAACCGGCCAGATAAATCCCGACCTTGCAGATCTGGATAAAAGGTAATTGCTGGATTCCAGGCTGACGGCCCATTCGCCGAACCACTGTCTAGCCTCAGGCCGTGGCCTTGCGTTCTCCGCCCCGCTTGCTGCTGGCCAAGGCCGCGGCACTCCTCTCCCTCGCGGCCTTCCTGCTGGGGGTCGCTGTTCCACGCCTGGGAATCGAATGGGAGTGGTTCGCCCAGTTCGGCTTCGAATCCGTGGCGCTGCGCCGCTGGCTGCTCCAGCTGGTCGCCTTTCTGCTGGTGATGGGGCTGGGAGTGCCGCTCCAGCTGCAGCAACTCAAACGCTGCTGGATCCTGAGGCAACGGGCCGGGTCGAAACCCCTGCCTGCCGTGGCGCTGCTCCAGCTGGACAGCGGCTCGCTTCTGGCCATTCTGGCGGTCCTGCTGGTCATGCTCGTGGGTGGGCTGGCCTATCTGGGGGTGCAGGCGAGGGGATTGATCGCAGCTCCGTTCAGCGGTGATGTGATCAGCGGGTTCCCCGTTGTTGCCGACCTGCCGCCCCTGCTACTGGCCGGCCTTGGGGCTGCCCTGCTGCTGCCGCTGATGGTCTGGCCCCTCACCACCCTGCGGTTGCTGCTGTCCGCGGCCCTGGCCGGATCGGCCACGGCCCTGGCCCGCGGCTGGAGCCTCTGGGTTCCGGCTCTGCTGGCTGTCCCCTTCGATGCCAGCGACCCGCTCACAGGGTTCGACCTCAGCTTCACGGTGCTGCAATTGCCGGCCCTGAGGCTGTTGCTCAGCGTTCTGTTCGCCCAGGCGACCGTTGGCCTGGCCGGTTGCCTCTGGCTCACCTTCACCGAGGGCAGCACGTTGAGTGATCTGCACTTCGTCGGGCTCAGCCTCGACCAGAAAGCGGTGCTCAAGCCCCAGATCGCCGTTCTGGCGGCTGTGGCTGCGCTGAGCGCGGCCCTGTCCCCCTTTGATCTGATGGTGCACGGCAGTGGGGTGGCCTCCGGGGCCGGTTTCGTTGATCTGCATGTGCGCTTGCCGTTGCGGCTGCTGCTTTCAGTGTTGCTGGCGCTGACGGCGTTCGGCCTGGTGGTGCCGATGCGACGCCACTGGTTGCGCCAACTCACCCTGCTGCCCCTGGTGGGAACCGCCCTGCTGCTGCCGATCGCTGAATTCCTGGTGGCGCCACAGGTGCAGCGGCTCTGGGTGGAACCCAGGGAGCTGGTGGTGGAAACGGAGTACCTGAAACGGAGCATCAGCGCCACCCGAAAGGCCTTCGGTCTGAACAACGTCAAAGAGCTCACCCTCAAGCCCAAACAACAGCTCACCCAGGCCGATCTCGATGCCGCGCCGGGAACCCTGGCCAACATCCGCCTCTGGGACAGCCGGCCACTGCTGGCCGCCAACCGCCAGCTGCAGCAGCTCCGGCTCTATTACACATTTCCCTCAGCGGCGGTCGATCGCTATGTGCTCGGGGATCCGAACCAGAACACGGTGTCCCAACAGGTGCTGATCGCGGCGCGGGAAATCGACACCAGCGCCTTGCCGAGCGGCTCACGCACCTGGCTGAACCGGCATCTTGTCTTCACCCATGGCTACGGCTTCACGGTGTCACCTGTGAACGTCTTCGGGCCCGATGGGCTGCCCAGTTTCCTGGTGAAGGATCTCGGGCCCAGCGCTGTTGTCCAGGGCATCGCCGCCCTGGGGATCAGCGATGCGAGTGCCAGAAGGGCTTTCCCGGTGGGCCGTCCACGCCTCTACTACGGCTCGGCACCAGCGTCCTACGCCATTGCGCCGACCCAGGTGGAGGAGTTCGACTATCCGTCGGGAGAGCTCAACGTCTGGAACCACTTCGAAGGGACGCTGGGCATCCGACTCGGCAATGCCTGGCAGCGGTTCAAGGCGGCCACCTACCTCAGCGAGCCCAGGGTGCTGTTCAGCGGGTCCTTCACTCCCCGATCGCTCCTGCTGATCCGGCGCCAGGTGAAGGAGCGGCTCCGGGCCCTGGCCCCCTTCCTCTCCTTCGAAAGCGAGCCATATCTCGTCACCGTCGACCTGAAGACCAGCCCGGGTCACCGGCCCGGCCAGCACCAGTACTGGATGCTCGATGGGTTCACCACAAGCCGCAGCTACCCCTACAGCGAGGCCAATGCCAGTGGAATCCGCTACCTGCGCAATCCGGTCAAGGCCGTGGTGGATGCCCATGACGGCCGCCTCTGGCTCTACGTGAGCGACCCTTCCGATCCCATTCTCCGCACCTGGCAACGGGCCTTCCCCGAGCTGTTCAGACCGATCGCGGCGATGCCGAAGCCGTTGTTGCAGCACATCCGCGTGCCGCTCAGCCAGTTCGCGATTCAATCGGAGCGGCTGCTGCGTTATCACGTGACCGACGTGCGGACCTTCTACAACAGTGAGGACGAGTGGGCGGTGCCTTCGGAGATCTACGACTCCAAATCCGTACCGGTTCAGCCGTATCACGCCACCCTGCAGCTGCCGGGGGAACAGAAACCGGAGTTCGTCCTGCTGCTGCCCTTCTCGCCGGTGAAACGCTCCAATCTGGTCGGTTGGCTGGCGGCCCGGAACGATCCACCCAACTACGGAGAGCTGCTGCTCGTGCGTTTTCCCCAGCAGCGCCTCCTGCTGGGCCCCGAGCAGATTTCCTCCCTGATCGCCCAGGATCCGCAGATCAGTCTTCAGTTCGGCCTCTGGGGCCGGGCCGGCGGCTCCCAGCTGGTGCGCGGCAACCTGCTTGTCCTGCCGGTGGGGGAGGGATTGCTGTATGTGGAGCCGATCTATCTGCGTTCCAGCAGCAATGATCTGCCGACCCTGGTGCGGGTGGTGGTGACCGATGGTCGCCGCTTTGTGATGGAACGGGACCTGGCCACGGCCCTGAAGAAGCTCGTTTCGGTGGCTGGTTCCCCGGCCTTCCAGATCCCGGGCTTCGCAGCGATCCCGTGAGCCGGCGGCCCTTGAGGCTGGTCCTGCGAGCCTGGCCCAAAAAAATGGGGAGAGCTAACGCTCTCCCCGGACTGATCGGCCTGGCCTGCGGCCCCGACTCGGAGCTCAGACCGCCACGGCTGTTTTGGGGTCGAGCAGGCCCTTGGCGTAGAGATCGGCGTAGAAGTTGATGTTCTGCTGCTTGATCTTGCTGGCCTGGCCGGCACACCAGAATTGCTGATAGCGATCAAGGCAGACCTGCTTCATGTAGGCCCTGGCCGGCTTGTTGAAGTGGCGGGGGTCGAAGTTGGCAGGATCCTTGAAAGCGGCCTCCCGGACGGCAGCGGTGAAGGCCAGGCGGTTGTCGGTGTCAATGTTGATCTTGCGCACACCGTTCCTGATGCCGTTCTGGATCTCTTCCACCGGCACCCCGTAGGTTTCGGGGATCGAGCCGCCGTACTTGTTGATCATGTCAAGCCACTCCTGGGGGACGGAGCTGGAACCGTGCATCACCAGGTGGGTGTTGGGGATGGCCTTGTGGATCTCGGCAATCCTGGAGATGGCCAGCACTTCGCCGGTGGGCTTGCGGGTGAACTTGTAGGCGCCGTGGCTGGTGCCGATCGCGATCGCGAGGGCATCCACTTTGGTCTTGGCCACGAAATCGGCCGCCTCGGCAGGATCGGTGAGCAGCTGGTCACGGGAGAGGGCGCCATCGAAGCCATGGCCGTCCTCGGCCTCACCCTTGCCGGTTTCCAGGGATCCCAGGCAACCGAGCTCCCCTTCCACACTCACGCCGATGGCGTGGGCCACATCCACCACTTCCTTGGTGACAGCGACGTTGTAGTCGTAGCTGGCGGGAGTCTTGGCGTCTGCTTCCAGGGAGCCATCCATCATCACGGAAGTGAAGCCGTTGGCGGCGGCACCGAAGCAGGTGGCCGGGCTGTTGCCGTGGTCCTGGTGCATCACCACCGGAATGCCCGGATAGGTTTCGACAGCGGCCAGGATCAGGTGGCGCAGGAAGTTTTCTCCGGCGTACTGGCGGGCGCCACGGGAGGCCTGCAGGATGACGGGACTGTCGGTTTCGTAGGCAGCCTCCATGATCGACTGCACCTGCTCCAGGTTGTTGACGTTGAAGGCGGGGATGCCATAGCCGTTCTCAGCGGCGTGGTCGAGCAGCAGCCGAAGCGGAACGAGGGCCATGGTGAAAACCTCTGGAGGAAGTGGTGGATGGAGCGTCGGTGGAACCGGCTGGGCCGGACTGCAGACGATCGGGGACCCAACGGTGTTGGAGCAAAGACCCAACCGGGTTGGGGTGATTCTAGGTGATGCTCTGGCGCTGACCTGATTCCGCCGAGGCCAGGGCCAGATCGCAGCATCGCTGACTGTGATAGCCCTCTCCGAGACCCGGCACCATCGGCCTGCCCTCGCGCACGCTGGCACTCCAGGCCGCATGGATCCTGGCCACCGGAGCAATCCGGCCATCAGCCCAGGTGCGGGAGAACGCAAAACGGGGATCCACGGGAACCGGCTGCACGGAGGCCGTCCCTGTCGAGCGCCAGAGCTGGAAGCCATGCACATAGTCGGCCTGGTTGTCGCTGCCGAGCACCAGGGCGCCCTTGCTGCCATGCAGCTCGAGCCAGCAGCCCCGCCCTGGCCGCGTCACCGAGGCCAGGCTGAGCTGGGCGGGGACCCTGCCGGCCGTACCGGCCTGCAGATCGATCGACAACAGAGCGATGTCGTCGGCATCCACCACGCCCTGGGCACCGCTGCCGTCGGCCAGGGGCCTGCTCGCAATGGCGGTGGACAGGGAGGCCGAGACGGATGTGGACGGTCCGATCAGCCAATGCAGCATGTCGAAGGCATGGGTGCCCAGGGCTCCGAGCACCCCGCCCCCTTCCTGACGCTGGGAATACCAGCTCCAGGGTCGGCCGGCATCGGCACGGCTGCCCATCAGCCAGTCCAGCTTCACCAGCCAGGGCTCACCGATCACCCCGCCCGCGAGCAGCGCTTCGAGCTGCAGGAACATCGGCACGGCCCGGTACTCGAAATCAACCGCCACGCTCAAGCCGGCCGTCACGGCCAGTCGTTGCAGATCAAGGATCTGCTCGGCATGGAGGCAGACGGGTTTTTCGAGCATCAGGTGTTTGCCCGCTGCGAGGGCGGTGCGGGCGAGGGCAAACCGGGGTGCGGGTGGGGTCGCGATCACCACCGCCTCGATGCTCGGATCGGCGAGCAGCGCCTCGAAATCGCTGAACCCCGGCAAGCCGGACGATCGGCAGGCGGCCTCCAGCCGGGCCGGGCGGGGATGCCAGAGCGCCACCGCTTCGGTGTTCGGGCAGGCCTGCAGGGCGGGCAGATGGACAGCGGCGCCGAAACCCAGACCTGCGACCGCGACCTTCAGAGGTGGGGAGGATGCTGAGGCCACGTTCATCCGGAGGCCAGCAGGGGAAGGCCGGCCGCACAGGCCTCTTGCAGCACGGCACGGATCAGGGCGTCGCCATCGGCGGGCTGCCAGGCCGCCCTGAAGCGGGGCAGACCATTGACGGAGGTGTCGCGGAAGCGCTGCTGGAGACAATCCACCTCCATCACATAAAGCTCTCCCGCCTGGCTGGTGTCGGCTGGCTTGTAGCGGCTCAGGACCGACAGGTAGCCATCCCGGCTGCGCCGCAGGCTGCCCTCATCCCACCACTGCCGGCCCTCCGCACTGGCGGCAACCTCCTTCCAGCTGACGGGGGAAGCCAGGAGCGGGGCCGCTCCCACCAGAAGGCTGACCGCCAGGGAACAGGCCAGGGCCAGCCTGAACCACCAGCCTGCTGGGCCCTGGGATCTCCAGCTCAGCGGTCGACGTCCGTGCATGGCTCAGGCCGCCACCGGACAGCCGCAGCCGTGCAGGCGGAGCAGGCTGGCCAGGATGGTCTTCTGCCGGGTGCGAGGCACGATCAGATCGATGAAACCGTGGTCCTGGAGGTACTCGGCGGTCTGGAAGCCATCGGGAAGCTTCTCCCGCAGGGTCTGCTCGATCACACGACGGCCGGCAAAGCCGATCAGCGCCTTCGGCTCGGCCAGAATCAGATCACCGAGCATCGCGAAGCTGGCCGTCACCCCGCCGGTGGTGGGATGGGTGAGCAGGGGGATGTAGAGGAGTTCAGCCTGGCGATGGCGCTGCAGGGCACCGGAGATCTTGGCCATCTGCATCAGGCTGAGCATCCCCTCCTGCATGCGGGCACCGCCGGAGGCGCAGACGATCACCACCGGGACCCGCCGATCCGTCGCCGCCTCGATCAGTCGGGTGAGCTTCTCCCCCACCACCGACCCCATCGAACCGCCCATGAAGCGGAAATCCATCACCCCCAGGGCCAGAGGGATCCCATCCAGGCGGCCGAAACCGGTGACGACGGCATCCCGCAGTCCGGTGCTGCCCTGGGTGTCGAGGATGCGATCGGCGTAGCTGCGGCGATCCTTGAAGGCCAGCGGATCCGTGGGGGAAAGCTCACGATCGATCGGCTCGAAACTGCCCTCATCGGCCATCAGCCGCAGCCGGGCGGCGCTGTCAATCCGGTGGTGATGGCCACATCCGCTGCAGACACTGGCGTTGGCGATCAGATCCTTGCGGTAGACCACCAGGGAACATTCCGGACATTTGCTCCAGAGGCCATCGCGGTCCTCGACGTCCTGGGCGGCACGCACCACCGGTGTGGTCTTGCGGCGATCGGCGAACCAGTCGAACAGCGACATCGATGATCAGCGGGATCGGAGCGATCCCTCCATTAAAGGCTGAAGCCGCTGAAGAAAGCTTCCTGCTGCCGCAGCCACCAGGCTTCACCGGCCAGCCAGACAGCAAGGCCACCGAAGGCCAGAAACGGCCCGAATGGAAAGGGTTGCCTGGGCTTGAGCCATCCGCACAGCCGGGCCACCCCGCCGACCAGAGCTCCCGCCAGCACCGCCAAGCTCACCGCCAACCCCATGCCGAGCAGGCCCAGCCAGGCCCCCAGCAGGGCGGTGAGCTTGGCATCGCCGAGGCCAAGGGCGGGTTGGCCGATCAACCGCTCAGCCAGGGCACTGAGGCCCTCGAAGGCCAGAAGCCCGATGGCCGCGGCGAGCAGGTGATCGAACAGCTGGGCGCGGGCAAAGCCCGCCGACTGACTCAGCCCCAGCGTGGTGGTGATGGCCAGGCCCAGCAGCAGGCCCCAGCGGCAGAGGGGTTCCGGCAGCCAGAGGTGATCGCAGTCGATCAGCACCAGTGGAATCAACCAGCTCACCAGCAGCCAACCGGCCGGCAGCAGCAGCCAGGGGGAAACCGGTCCCATGGCGTCCGGCCTGGCCAGCAGCACCGCCACCCAGAGCCCGGCCGTGAGCAGTTCCACCAGGGGATAGCGCACGGCGATCGGCCCCTGGCAGTGGCCGCAGCGGCCGCGACGCCGGAGCCAGCCCAGCACCGGCAGATTGTCATGCCAGGCAAGGCTGCTGCCACAGCGAGGGCAGCGGCTGGCGGGGAAGAACAGGGATTCCTGGCGGGGCAGCCGCCAGGCCACCACATTGAGAAAGCTGCCGACGCAGGCACCCAGAAGGGCGACCAGCAGGGCCAGGGCTGGATCGGTCATGGCGAGCGGAAGCCGCGGGGCCGTCCGCCCCGGCTGCGGATCAGATCCAGGGGGATGAATTGCTCCTCGGGCAGAAGCACCGGTGTGTCGAAGACCACCCGACCCTGGGAGCTGTGACCCTGCAGAACAATCCCGATCGGGGCCCCGCCGGCCGGGCACTGTTCAACGTAATGAAAATAGATCTGACGAGCCCTCCTGAGCACATCTCCACTGTTGATCTGATCCCAGCGCAGGGGGCTGACGCCCTGGCCACCGGCTCCGCGGATCACGAAGGATGGAGCGGAGCAGGGGGTGCTGGGTTCAGGGGGTGTGGTGAAGGAGATTGGCCTCACCAAAGACAGATCGATGGTGAGAGCTTAATCGGTCAGGTCGCTTTTTCCTTCTCCTCGATCATTCGATGGATGATCGGGGTGAGGATGATCTCCATGGCGAATCCCATCTTGCCGCCATTGACGACGATGCTGGTGGGGCTGGACATGAAGGAGTCGTGGATCATCCGGAGCAGATAGGAGAAATCGATCCCCCACTTCTCCCTGGCCCCCTTGCGGAAATGGATGATCACGAAGCTCTCATCCGGAGAGGGGATGTTCCGGCAGATGAACGGGTTGGAGGTGTCCACCGTGGGCACGCGCTGGAAGTTGATATCCGTGCGGCTGAACTGGGGACAGATGTGGTTGATGTAGTCGGGCATGCGCCGCAGGATCGTGTCCACGATCGCATCGGCTGAATAGCCCCGCTCGGCGTTATCCCGGCTGATCTTCTGGATCCACTCCAGGTTGGCGATCGGCACCACACCGATCAGCAGATCCACCAGGGAGGCCACGTCGTAGCCCTCACCGACCACGCCACCGTGGAGGCCCTCGTAGAAGAGCAGGTCGGTATCGGGGGGCATCGCCTCCCAGGGGGTGAACTGACCCGGTTCGAGGCTGGTGCCGAGGCGGCTGTTGTGCTGGGCGGCTTCCTCCGGACTGTGCAGGTAGTAGCGCTTTTCACCCTGGCCGGTTCCGGCATAGGAGTGAAAAACCTCCTGAAGCTTTTCGAACACGTTCGCTTCCGGTCCGAAGTGGGAGAAGTTGACACCCGCTGCCTGGGCCTTGGCCATCTCCTGCTTCATCGGTCCCCGTTCAAAACGGTGGAAGCTGTCGCCCTCCACCACCACCGGGACGATGCCTTCACGCTCGAAGATGTGCTCGAAGGCGCGTTTGACGGTGCTGGTCCCGGCGCCGGAAGACCCGGTGACAGCCACAATCGGGTGACGCTTGGACATCGGCGACAGGGGAAAGGCGAGTTCGAGTTTCGCAGGTCACCGGTCAGAGGGCGGCCAGCACCAGTTCCCCCATCCGCCGGCAGCCCACAGTCGTCTCGCCGGGACCGGCCAGGTCGGCGGTGCGATGCCCGGCCGCCAGCACCCGGGCCACGGCCTTCTCCAGGTCGGCGGCGGCGGCCGGCTGCTTCAGGCCCACCCGCAGCAGCATGGCGCCGGAGAGCACCATCGCCAGCGGATTGGCCTTGTCCTGACCGGCGATGTCCGGCGCCGAACCATGCACCGGCTCGAACACCCCCGGTCCGCTGGAGCCCAGCGAGGCCGAAGGAAGCAGGCCGATGCTGCCGGTCAGCATGGCGGCCTCGTCGCTGAGGATGTCGCCGAACAGGTTGCTGGTGAGCAGCACATCGAACTGCTTCGGGGCCCGCACCAGTTGCATCGCGGCGTTGTCGACGTACAGATGGCTGAGGGCCACTGATGGGTACTCGGTGCTGATCGCCTCGACCCGGTCACGCCAGAGCTGGCTCACATCCAGCACGTTCGCCTTGTCGACGCTGCAGAGTCTGCTGTCGCGTTCGCTTGCCAGCTGGAAGGCCACACGGGCGATCCGATCGATTTCATAGTCGCTGTAGGCCATCGTGTTGAAGGCCCGCACATGGCCGTCGGCCTCCACCCGCCCCTTCGGTGTGCCGAAGTAGATGCCGCCGGTGAGTTCCCGCACCACCATCAGATCCACACCCTCGATCACCTCGGGCTTGAGGCTGCTGGCGCCGACCAGGGCCGGGATGACCTTGACCGGGCGCAGATTGGCGAACAGCTCCAGGCCGGATCTCAGCCCCAGCAGGCCGCTCTCCGGCCGCTGGGCCCTCGGCAGGCCGTCATAGCGGGGGCCACCGATGGCGGCCAGCAGCACCGCATCACTCTCTCGGCAGGCCTCCAGGGTGCTGGCGGGAAGCGGCTCCCCGTGGGCATCGATGGCGGCGCCACCGATCGGATGGGCGTTGTAGTTCAGCTCGAAGCCATAGCGCCCGCTCACAGCATCGAGCAGTTGACAAGCCACGGCCGTGATCTCCGGTCCAATGCCATCACCGGGCAGGAGGGTGATCCGGTAGCTGGTCATGGCTGGGGGGGTGTGGCGGATGGTGCAGCCGGAGGCTACCGCTGCCCATCACCCTGACCCGTCGGCATTCCGGCTGAGCTGGCGCACCGTACGGGCCAGCTCGGGCAGCTTGTTGAAGGCGGCTGAACAGCGCAGCCAGAGGCGATTCGGGATGGCCGGGTAGCCGCTGACCACCTCGCCGGCAGCCACCTCGCCGTGGATCCCCGACTTGGATGAAGCGATCGCGCCGTCACCGATCCTGGCCCGGTTGGCCACCCCCACCTGTCCCGCCAGGATGACGCCATTGCCGAGGCGGGCTCCACCGGCGATGCCCACCTGGGCCGCCAGGGCACAGCCCTTGCCGGTGACCACGCCATGGCCCACATGGACCAGGTTGTCGATCTTGGTGCCGGCGCCGATGCGGGTTTCACCCACCGACGGCCGATCGATCGTGCTGCCGCAGCCCACCTCCACCCCGTCTTCCAGCACCACCAGCCCGGTCTGGGGCATTTTTCGCCACCCCGCCGCGGTGGGAACGAAACCGAAGCCTTCGGAGCCGATCACGGCGTTGGAGTGGACGACGCAGTGGAGGCCCAGGCGACTGCCTGAATGGAGCACCGCATGGGCGTGGATCTCGCAACCCTCAGCGATCTGAACATCCGGGTAGAGCACTGCCCCGGGGTGGAGGGTGCAGCCAGCACCGACCACACTCCCCTCACCCACCACGACATGGGCACCGAGATGAACATCGGCGCCGAGCCGGGCATCGGCTGCGACGACGGCGCTCGGGTGGCGACCGGGCGGCAGGATTCTGGCGGGATGGAGGGTTTCGAGGGCCTCCGCGAAGCCGAGGCGTGGATTGCGCAGACCGATCCAGGCCATGCCCCGCTGGCTGGCGAGCTGCTGCAGGGCCGGATCCTCTGGCAGGAGCAGGGCCGAGGCTGCGCAGGCTGGGAGCAGGGCGGCGAGGCTGTGGCCCGGCTCGAGGAAGGCCAGTGCACCCGGACCGGCCTGGTCGACGGCGGCACAGGCACCGAGCTCGGGATCGTCGGCCAGATGGACGGGACTGCCGCCACTGGCCTCACTCAGGTGGGTGAGCAGTTCGCTGAAGCGCATCTCCGGGGACCGGGGGCGGCCGGATCGTAGGCCCGCAGTCCTAGGGGAGGATCGCCGCTGCTGCGGTCAGCACCAGATGGTCGCGGTGCACCACCGCATCTCCACTCGGCTGACCGAGGGCCCGCTGGGCCGCCTCACTGCTGAGGCCCTGCACCTTCCTCAGTTCATCGCTGCTCAGAGCCGTGAGGCCCCGGCCGATCTCCTCACCCTGCAGCGAGAGCAGACGCACGGCATCACGACGCCCGAAGCTGCCCTCCACCCGCTGAATGCCCACGGCCAGGAGGGAAGCACCCCGCTCCAGCAGGGCCCGCTCGGCCCCTGCATCGATGATCAGGTTGCCGCGGGGAATCAGGGCATGGGCCAGCCAGCCCTTGCGATCCGGCAGGGGAGTGGAACTGGGCTGGAAGACGGTGCCCAGCCGCTCCCCGGCCAGCAGGGCATCGAGCACCGCCGGGTCCCGGCCATCGGCGAGGCGCACGCGGACGCCGCTGGAGGTGGCGATCCGGGCGGCGGTGAGCTTGGTGGTCATGCCGCCGGTGCCCCAGCGGCCACCGCCGCTGGCGACGCCGCTGAGCCGGGCGAGTTCGATCAGATCACGCACCTCCTCGATCGGCTCGGCGGTGGCATCGCTGCGGGGATCACCGGAGTAGAGATGATCCACATCGGTGAGCAGCACCAGCTCATCGGCGCCGATCGCCACCGCCACCAGAGCCGAAAGGGTGTCGTTGTCGCCGAAGCGCAATTCATCGGTGGCCAGGGTGTCGTTCTCGTTGACCACCGGCACCACACCCCAGCTGAGCAACTGCTCCAGGGTGCGGCAGGCGTTCTGATACCGACGGCGTGACGCCAGATCGCCGCGGGTGAGCAGCACCTGGGCCACCGTTTCGCCGTGGCGGGCGAAGGAGGCTTCATAGAAGCCCATCAGCCTCCCCTGGCCGATGGCGGCGGCGGCCTGCAGCGCCACCACTTCGCCGGGCCGCTGGGCCAGCTTCAGGGCATGGCAACCGAGCCCCACCGCACCACTGGTGACCAGGGTGATCGCCTCACCGCAGCGACGCTGGCGGCTGAGGCTTTCGGCCAGCCCATCAATCACCTGGGCGGTGTCACGGCCCGCCGTGCCACGCAACAGGCTGGTGCCCACCTTGATCACCCGCCGGAAGCTCATCGACCCAGGCTGGCCCCCATCCAGCGGGCCAGGCTCAGCTCGGCGCGCTGCAGCCGATCCCGCTCGCAGGTGAGGCCCTGGGGATCCACAGGCTTGACCAGCACGGTGAACAGCCCCAGCCGATTGCCGGCCAGAACATCAGTGAACAGCCTGTCCCCCACCATCGCCACCTGGTGGGGGGGCAGACCCAGCTCGGCCAGCACCTTGCGGAGGGCACGGCGGCGGGGCTTTCCCGCCGAGGTGGTGAAGGGCAGATCGAGCCGGTTGGCGACGGCACCGATGCGGCGCCGGGAGGGGTTGTTGCTGAACAGGTGCAGACGCAGGTGCTGCTGTGCCTCGCGCAACCATTGCTCCATCGCCGGGGGCAGTTCTGAGCGGTGGCGGGGCAGCAGCGTGCGATCCACATCCAGGATCAACGCCTTGATCTGTCCATTGAACAGACGCTCCAGAGGCAGCTGGGCCAGGCTGGTGTCCAGCATCCAGCTGGGTTGGAGCAGTCGCTGAAGCTTCACCCAGCCAGCTCCCGATCATCGAGTTCAGCCTCGATCAAGGGCTGCACCCGCTCGAATTCCTCTCCTTCCACCACGATGGCGTCACCGTCCTGCATGCGGGCGACCACAAAGAATGGGTCAAGGGGGATATAAAGCCCGTACTCACCATTGTCGACCATGAAGCTGACCAGGAGTTCGTAGGTGTCGGTCTCGTCATCCGCCTCCTCGTCGTCGAATTCATCGAGATCAGGCTCCTCCAGCTCACCGCTCACGGTGAGGGTGACGGCGGAGCGCACCAGCAGCAGATCATGTTCCTGCAGGACCACGTCGGCCACCGAGAGAATCGGTTCGCTGGTGTGGATCGTTTCGATCAGCTCAGGCTCCTCGTCGTCCCCGTGCATGCGGAACAGACAGACCGGGGTGTCAACGGGGGTGAGCAGGGCGTAATCCCGGCCATCGAGAGGGATGAGCTGCTCCAGGTAGCAGAGAAGCTGGCGTCCCATGTCATCCCGGACCACCACCGTCGGAATGTCACCGGATCCGGCGTTCAAAGGTCCTTCAGCACTCATGGGCACATGGCAATCCCCCTCAGGATGTCGCAGCGTCGGCCGGCTGGCCGCCCGGCTGGGTCGAAAGCCTGACCGGACCCGGCTCCGGTCCTTCACTCAACCACTGCTGCAGCAGCAGGGCAGCCGCTGCGGAATCGAGGCGGCCGCTGCGGTCGCCGTGCAGGCCGTGCCGTTCGCCGGCTTCCCAGCTGCTGCCGTACTCGTTCACCCAGGCCAGGGGCAGATCGAGCGCCCTGGCAAGGCTTTCGCCATAGCGGCGGCAATGGAGGGCCTGGGGGGTGGGGCGCTGCCGGGAATCGAGGGGAAGCCCGACCACAAGAGCTGTGACCTGGCGCTGCTGGATCAGGGGCAGCAGCTGCTGGAGGTCTTCCTCGAGGCTGCGGCGCAGCAGGGCCGGCAGGCGGATCACCGTCAACCCGAGTGGATCGCATCCGGCCAGGCCGATCCGTCGCCGCCCCACATCAAGGGTGAGCACGGAACGGGGCCGGGGTGCCTGGCGCGGGCTCAACCGAAGCTCACCGCGACGAGCCCAGCACGGTGGGGCCGTGACGCAGGCCAGGATTCGGCAGCAGGGGTGTCGGCACTGGGCGGCGGCGGGGCTTGAAGGTTTCCAGCACCGTGTCGAGCCGCCAGCGGGAGGATTCGGCGGGGGCCAGGGACTCCTGGCGCCGCCAGACGCTGCGGCCCATCAGCAGCTCTTCCCCCTCTGCCACCGCGCCGATTCCCTCCAACCAGAGGGAGCGTTCGCAATCAGCCGTGTCACTGCGGAGCCAGACGCGGGGTGCCTGCCGGGCCGCCTCGACCAGGAGCCTCTCGAGGGGAGGGCCGAGCAGGTGGGACCAGCCAGGATGGATGGTGAGCTCCAGTTCCCGCTGGCCCTGACCGTGGGCGCGCAGACCGCGAACCCCCGCCACCGCCTGCTGGCGGGTCGGATCGACCCAGAGCAGGCCGGGGCCCTGGGTCTGGTCGAGCAGATCCTCACTGCGGCGATCCAGCAACTGACGCAGCTGGGCCGGGCAGGCCGCCTGCTCGAGGTGCCAGAGCAGCGCAGCGGTGCGTCGGTTCAACGGACAGAGCTCCAGCTCGGCGGCCACCTCCTTGCCGGGGTGGGGGCGGCCAGCTGGCTCCCAGCGCCAGACGGTCTGGTTGCGGAGCGGCTGAAAGCCCTGTTCACGCAACAGGGCCAACCGATCACAGCGATCGGTGGCCGCGGAGGCGATCCAGCTGGTGGCGCCAAGGCGGCGGTGGAGGGCCTCCTTGACCAGGGCCGTCTCGACCTGCCGGACAGTCGGGCTGCCGGGCTGGACCAGGGCTTGCCGACAGGTGCGCAGCTGATCGATCCCCCAGCAGGTACCGCTGCGGTTGAGGCGACGCACGATGGCCAGGCCGATGATTCGCTGCGGTCTGCGGAAGGCCACCAGAATCTCCGGTGCCAGCGGTGGCCTGCTGATCCAGCGGTTCAGCAACCGCTCCGGCTGCTGAAGCAGCAGGGAACGCTGCAGCAGGGGCTGGAGGTCGACGAAGGCTTCCGACTGGAGCAATGGCAGACACCAGCCCTGGAGCGGCTCGATCCTCAGATCGCCCGGTTCAGGGAGCGCATCAACTCCCGTGGGACCAATGGGAGCGGGGTGATGCACAAGGAACGGCCACTGTCAGAACTGTATCGGCAGCTCAAGCGGGCCTGACAACCACCAGGGGGGTGCGTTCATTGGCATTGCCGGCCGGGTTGGGACGCAGGGCACGCTGCAGCAGGGCGTGATCACAGCCCGGGCTCGAAGCCAGCACCTTGACCCGGCCCAGATCGTTGACGTCGACCACGGCGACGGGAACACCGAGGCTGGCCGCCAGATCGCGGCAGGCGCGTTCAGGCTGATCCGGGCCGAGCACGATCGTCTGGTCGTAGGGGGGAGTGGTGCCGGTGATGTCATCAATCAGGCGGGCCTGCTCGCCGGCCAGCCGGTAGAAGCCCCCACGGCTGCCGACCAGCTTCATCAGGCTGCCGGCCAGCCAGGCGCAGAGCACCCTGGCCGGACCGACATCGTCGATCAATGTCTGCAGACCGCAGGCGGTGGCCAGGCTGCTGGTGGGGTCAAAGACGCGACAGAGCAACCGGGCCAGGCCGGATGGCTCGACCATGGCGGGATGGTTGTAACGGCCCTGGATCACCGCCAGGGGCGTTTCACCGATCGTGAGGATGTCGCCGGCCTGGAGGATGGCGCCGGCATAACGACGCAGCACTTCGGCCGGATCATCGAGCACGCCGAGCAGATGGGTGGGCACCGGCAGGACGCGACAGCCCTCGCCACTGCGCCACTGGGCAGTGGCCGGATCCAGCGGCTCGGGCCGACGCAGCGGGATCAGCACCCCATCGCGACGTTGCAGCCGGCCGAAGGGTCCGTAGTTCACCCAGAGAATCTCCAGCCAGAGGGTGTCGAGTCGATCGGCAAGGGGGCTGATTGCTTCCCCGCTGCTGGAAAGGGAAGGATCCGCCTGGATGCGCAGGTGAAGCTTGGCCCGGGTGGTTTTATGGCCCTTGACGATGTACGCCGCCCAGTAGCCGTCCGGGCGGGCCGGCTCATCGGGGTGCTCCGCGACGACGCGGCTGCTGATCCGAACACCATCCAGATCGCCGCGACCCAGCAGGGTGGGCAGGAGACTGATCTCCGGCACCATCACCTCCATGCGGGCATGGGGGTTGTGGATGGCGATGGCGAGCTCCACCTCCACGGTCGCTGCCACGGGGGTCACCGTCCACTCCCCCGCCTCGAGCCGCAGGGGTGAGGCGGGCCGGAGCCGATGGCGGAGCTCCAGCCACAGCAGTGTGAGGCCGAACAGCAGGGTGGCGATCAGCAGCCAGCAGAGCAGAGAAGACAGGAAGGGCAAAACGAACGCCGTGCAGCCGGAAACAGCGGGAGCGTAAGCGTTGACAGACGCTCGGACCTAGGTTCTGGCCTGAGATCTCCCCTGGGATGGAATGAAGAAGACCTTCGTTCTCGACACGAACGTTCTGCTCCATGACCCGGGCGCCCTGAACCGATTCGAGGACAACAACGTCGTGATCCCGATCGAGGTGGTCGAGGAGATCGACCGGTTCAAACGGGACGCCACCGAGAAAGGACGCAACGCCCGCCTGGTTTCCCGTCTGCTGGACGGACTGCGGGAGAAGGGAAATCTGGCCGAGGGGGTGGAGATCGAAGCCACGCACCGGGGGCGGCTGAAGGTGGTGTTCTGTCGCAGCCAGACCCTCAGCCAGCTGCCGCCGGAACTCCAGAGCGGCAATGGGGACAACAACATCCTGGCGGTGGCCCTTGAGCAACGCCTCCACGGAGTGATGGGCAGCGATCCCCCGGTGATCCTGGTGACCAAGGACACCAACCTGCGGATCAAGGCGGATGCGGTGGGGCTGATCGCCCAGGACTACAGCACCGGCAAGGTGGCGATCGCCGATCTCTATCCCGGCCTCACCGAGTGGTGGGTGAGCGCCGCCCAGATCGAACAGTTGCACCGGGAGGGTGGTCTGCCCCTGACACGGCTCACCCCGCGCCCCGCCGACCAGCCACCGCTGCAGGCGAACGAAGGCGTGACCCTGGTGGATGGAGCCAACCCCGCCCATACCCTGCTGGCGCGCTACAGCGCGGCAGGCGGGAGCCTGAGGCCGTTGCAGAAGGGAGGCCGGATCAAGCTGGGGCGGGTCATGGCCCGCAACCGGGAGCAGACCTTCGCCCTCGATCTTCTGCTGGATCCCAGCATCCAGCTGGTGACCCTGGTGGGCAAGGCCGGCACCGGCAAGACCCTGCTGGCCCTCGCTGCCGGCCTGAATCAGGTGGCAGACGAGCATCTCTACGACCGCCTCCTGGTGACCCGACCGGTGATCCCCCTCGGCAAGGACATCGGCTTTCTGCCTGGTGACCTGCAGGAAAAAATGGGCCCCTGGATGCAACCGATCATCGACAACCTCGACTTTCTGCTGGGCAGCGAGGAACCCGCCAACGCCGCTCCCCGTCAGGGCCGGCCGCCACGCAACAACTGGGCCGATCTCAAGGGGATGGGCCTGCTGGAGGTGGAGGCGATCAGTTACATCCGCGGCCGCTCGATTCCACGCCAGTTCATGGTGGTGGACGAGGCCCAGAACCTCACCCCCCATGAGGTGAAAACGATCGTGACCCGGGTGGGAGAAGGCACCAAGATCGTCTTCACCGGTGATCCCTATCAGATCGACAATCCCTATGTGGATGCCGACAGCAATGGCCTCACCTGGCTGGTGGAACGCTTCAAGGGCCAGGAGCTGGCCGGCCACGTGACCCTGCGCAAAGGGGAGCGCTCAGCCCTGGCGGAGCTGGCGGCCAATCTGCTCTGACCAGCTGGGTTGCCATCCGCCGGAAGGCGGCGAGCATGATCCCTGAACCACCGCTCTCTGCTGCAGCCATGCCGGAACGGTTTCCAGGAAACGCGCCCACAGGCAGGCGTGAGCAACTCGAACGATTGTTCGGTGCTGCACTGGGATTCACTGCGGCTTATCTGATCAGCAGCCATCTGGACACCGTTCCCTCCACCCTGCTGAGCTCGATCACCCTGGCCGGTGGGGCCACCCTGGCCGGGCGGATGGCCAGCCCACTGCGCTGGTGGGCCCTGCTGGGCTCGGCGGCCGGCTGTCTGCTCGGCAATGCCACCGTGCTGGCGAGGGCGCTGCAGGAGAGTGAGCCGCAGGCCAACCTTGCGACGCGGGTGGTTTCCGTTGTGCTTCTCGCCGCAGCCGGCAGCCTGGCCGGCCTCGCCCTCAGCACCAGACACTCCCTGGTGGATCGCCAGCCCAAGGATCTGCTGCGCTCGGCCAGCGCCCTCACCACCGGGCTGTTCGCCGTGCTCGTCACCTTCGCCTTCCTGCATGGGGGGCTGGATACCGCCCGCACCTTCTCCAGCCGACTGAGCACGTCGCTCACCATCCTGGTGGCCTCCCTGAGCGTGCCGGGCTGGCTGACCCACCTGATCACCCACCCGCGCCTCCCGCAAGCCGATGATTGAATCCGCCGAAGATCTGTTGCTGCAGGTGGCCGGTGGGCTGCGCTTCGTTCTGGAGGCGCTCTCCGTTGCCACCGTGCTGCTGGGCCTGCTGGCCTGCGTCTCCCAGCAGTTCAGCCAGCGGCCAGGGCGCCGGGGCCAGCGCCGCTCCCTGGCCGCCGCCAGGATCTGCTTCGGCAGCTGGTTGTCGATGGCGCTGGAGTTCCAGCTTGGCGCCGACATCGTGGCCACCACCACCACCCCATCCGGCCCCAACCTGGTTCAGCTGGCGGTGGTGGCCGTGATCCGCACCTTCCTCAACGTGTTTCTGGCACGGGAGCTGGAGGCCGAGACCCGGCTGGAGCGGCAATCCGCTTCTGGACAAGGTTCTGGAGAATCGGCCGCATGAACATGACCAACGAGCTGGCCAAGCAGCGCAACCGCGACGCGGCGGAGCGCACCCTGATGGCCTGGATCCGCACCTGCCTGTCGCTGATCAGCTTCGGCTTCGGCCTCGACAAGATCGTGGCCGCGATCCGGAGCCAGGGCGGCGTGGTCGGGCATGCGGGGATCGGGGTGCGGCTGGTCTCGATGGCCTTCGTGGTCACCGGCATGGTGGCGATGGCCGCCGCCACGCTCCAGCACCGCCGCGACCTGCGCCGCCTGAACGGCGATACCTTCGTGTATCGCGAGCAGCGCTCGATCGCCACCGCCACGGCGGTGAGCCTCACCCTGATCGGTGGTGTCGCCCTGGCGATGCTGGCCTACGGGGCGTTTTAAGCCGCACAGCCCTTCCACCCACTCCACCTGATCGCCATGGCCCAGGCCAGCGCCCTGCTCGTCAGCCTCACCCTGTTCACGATCATGTTCGCCCTCGGGCTGGGCCTGCGCAGCGAGGCACTCGCGCAGATCCGCCACCGGCCGGCCCTGGTGATCCGGGTGCTGATCGGCTCCTGTGTGCTGGTGCCCCTCGTGGCGCTGCTGCTGCTGAAGCTGCCCCTGAGCTTCGCCCTGACGCCCACGGCCCGTTTCGGCATCGCCCTGATGGCCGCCTCCCCGAGCGCGCCGCTCACCCTGCGCAAGGCCGGCAAGAGCGGCGGCGATCGCCAGCTGGCTGCGGTGCTGCAGGCCTGCGCGGCGGTGGCCGCCATCGTGTCGATTCCGCTGCTGGCCGATCTGTTCCGCTCCTCCTTCGGCATCGAGGGCTGGGACATCAGCCCCCGGGAGGTGGCCCTGCAGGTGGGCCAGGTTCAGGTGTTGCCGCTGCTGGCCGGGCTGCTGCTGCGGCGCTGGCGGCCGGGCTGGGCAGCGCGGCTGGAGGGTCCGCTCGACAAGATTGCCAATGGGCTGTTTCTGCTGTTGATCGTGGTGGTGCTGGTCAAGGTGGGCCCCCTGCTCCTGCCGTTCGCGGCCAGCAACGGCCTGGCGCTCGGCTTCATGGCGGTGATGGTGGCGGCGGCCCTGGCGATCGGCTTCCTGCTGGCTGGCCCGACGCCCCAGGAGCGCACCACCGTGGCGCTGGTCACCTCGATGCGGAACCCGGGGCTGGCCCTGCTGTTCGCCTCCACCTACGGCGGCAGCAGCATGCCCGGACTGAAACTGGCCGTCCTGGCCTATCTGCTGGTCACGGTGCTGGTGTCGATTCCCTTCCTGAAGTGGCAGAAAAGCCGCCTGGTGCAGGCATGAGCGGGCTGGCTCACCACGGTTCTGGCCGCCTGTCACGCCGGTTGGCACTGAAGATGGCCGTTCTGTTGCCCGTTTGGCCGGCTCTCGCCGGCGCTGACCAGCTGTCCAGCAACCCCACCACCGGCGCCCCTGGCGGATCCACTGATCCATTGCCCTCCTGGCGCTCAGGAGAGGCCCGCCGGCGCATTCTTGCCTTTCTCGAAGCCGTCACCACGGAGGGAGGAGCGGGGTACGTTCCGCCGGAGCAACGCATCGCCGTCTTCGACAACGACGGCACGCTGTGGTCGGAGCAGCCGATGTACGTGCAGCTGGCCTTCGCGATCGATCGTGCCCGCGCCCTGCTGCGGCAGCAGCCGGAGCTGGCCGCCAGTCCGGTGATCGCGGCAGCGGCGTCCGGCGATGGGAAGGCCGTGATGGCCCTTGGCAGCCGGGGCGTGCTGGAGCTGGTCGCCCAGACCCACGCAGGCATGAGCACCGAGGCCTTCGCGCTGCTGGTGAGCCGGTGGATCCACACCGCCCGCCACCCGGTGCTGGGGGTTCCCTACACCCAGCTGATCTACCAGCCGATGCTTGAACTGCTGGCGCTGCTGCGATCCAGGGGGTTCCGCACCTGGATCGTCTCCGGCGGCGGGGTCGATTTTCTGCGGGTGTTTGCCGAGGAGACCTATGGCATTCCCCCGGAGCAGGTGATCGGCAGCTCGATCCAGCTCCGTTACGGCGAGTCCGGAGGAGAGCCGGAGCTGCTGCGCCTGCCGGAGATCGACTTCATCGACGACGGAGACGGCAAACCTGTTGCCATCCACCGCCAGATCGGCCGCCGTCCGATCGCCGCTTTCGGCAACTCCGACGGCGACCTGGCCATGCTGCGCTGGACCACCGCCGGTCCGGGCGAGCGGCTGGGCCTGATCGTTCACCACGATGATGGCGAACGGGAAGTGGCCTACGACCGACTGTCCGCCTTCGGCAAGCTCGACGTGGCCCTTGATCAGGCCGGCTCGCGGGGCTGGACGGTGGTGAGCATGCGACGGGACTGGGGCCGCGTCTTCGCTGGGGCCGCCAGGGTGAAGCCGGGCCGCTCACCGAACAGCAGCCGGTAATCCCGGGCGAAATGTCCGCCGCTGAGCAAGCCGAACCGGGCCGCCACCGCCGTGATCGTGGTCCGCTGCGGGTCGGCCGCCAGCAGGGCCTGGCGCACCATGTGCAGCCGCTGGAGTTTGCGGAAGGCCATCGGGCCCATGCCGAGGTGGTCCTGAAAACCCTGAATCAGGGTGCGCCGGCTGGCACGGAGCTCCTGACAGATCCCATCGAGGCTGGTGTTCCGATCCGGGTGGCGAACCATCCAGTCCTGGGCCTGCTTGACGACCTCGATCCGCGCCGGAGCTCGCCGCAGCTGCGGCCCGGCATCGCAGGCAGCAGCCAGGGTCTCCACCAGCAATGGCAGCAGATCCGCCTGCAGATCCGCCTGCAGTGCCATCTGCCGATGAACGGGGTCCAGTCCATCGCCACGCAGCGGAGGGGAGAGCTCCGAGAGTGCAAAAAGCTGGAGCAGATGGCGACGCAACCGCTGATAGTGCCTCGGCTCGATCGGCAACCAGTTGGATCGGCACAGCTGGTCAGCAAAGCGGCCATGACCCAGGGCCGTCGCCACCTGCTGGAACGAGGCTGGATCGATCACCAGCACAGCCAGCGACCGCTTTCCGCCTGTGGTGAGATGCACCTCCCCGGTTGTCGCCATGCCGAACACCACATCGGCGGGAAGCGACTGGCCGTGGGAGCGGAGCTGGCCGCTCAGGGGAGCGGGACCCAGCTCGAAGCTGAACAGCTGTCGCTGCGCCGGCTTGGCACCGGCGATGTGCAGCGCCCGGTCGAAACGAACCCGCAACAGCTGCTGCGAGCCGAAGCTCAGGGCGAGCAGGTCGCCGTGGAGCGGGCCTGGTTCCAGCTGAATGAGATCAAAGCGGAGTCCAAAGCCGGCAAGGGCTGAAACCAGTTCCTCGACACAACCGAAACGGATCATGCCGCTGGCCTGAAAACCGCACTTTTTGAATGCCCCAATTCTGCCTTGCTGGGCAAACTGGGCAGCAGGCACTCGCTCCTCTCTCCTCGCCATGCCCAACGGCCAACCCAACATCCTCATCCTCTGGGGCGACGACATCGGCCAGAGCAACCTGAGCTGCTACAGCGACGGCCTGATGGGGTACCAGACCCCCAACATCGATCGGGTGGCCAAGGAAGGCGGCCGCTTCATCCACTACTACGCCGAGCAGAGCTGCACCGCCGGCCGGGCGGCCTTCATCAGCGGCCAGAGCGTGTTCCGCACCGGCCTCAGCAAGGTGGGCCTGCCCGGCGCTCCGGTGGGTTTCCAGGCGGAGGATCCCACCATCGCCGAGCTGCTCCAGCCGCTGGGCTACCGCACCGGCCAGTTCGGCAAGAACCACTTCGGCGACCGCGACGAGCATCTGCCGACGATGCACGGCTTCGATGAGTTCTTCGGCAACCTTTATCACCTCAACGCCGAGGAGGAGCCCGAACTGCGGGATTACCCCAAGGCGGATGATCCGGAGTTTCCCAACTTCCGCAACCGCTTCGCCCCCCGTGGCGTGCTGCACTGCTGGGCCAACGGGGACGGCACCCAGCGGATCGAGAACACCGGCCCGCTCACCAAGAAGCGGATGGAAACCGCCGACGACGAGTTCATCGTGGAGGCCAAGCGCTTCATCCGCGATGCGGTGGCCTCCGGCGAGCCCTTCTTCGTGTGGTTCAACACCACCCACATGCACTTCCGCACCCATGCGCGGCCCCAGGATGTGGGCCAGTCAGGGCGGTGGCAGTCGGAGTACCACGACGTGATGATCTATCACGACAACTGCATCGGCCAGATGCTGGATCTGGTGGATGAGCTGGGCATCGCCGATGACACGATCGTGATGTACAGCACCGACAACGGCCCGCACATGAACAGCTGGCCCGATGCCGGCATGACCCCCTTCCGCAACGAGAAGAACTCCAACTGGGAGGGGGCCTACCGGGTGCCCGCGCTGGTGCGCTGGCCCGGCCAGATCGAGCCCGGCACCCTGTTCACCGGCGTTGTCAGCCATCTCGACTGGCTGCCCACGCTGCTGGCCGCCGCCGGCGAACCCGAGATCAAGCAGAAGCTGCTCGACGGCCATCAGGTGGGAAGCAAGAACTTCCACATCCACCTCGATGGCTACAACATGCTCGACTACTGGACGGGCAAGGCAGACAAGAGCCCCAGGGTGGAGTTCTTCTACTTCTCCGACGACGGCGATCTCACCGGCCTGCGCTTCGACAACTGGAAGTTCGTGTTCATGGAGCAGCGCGCCGCCGGCACGCTGCAGGTGTGGGCCGAGCCCTTCACCGCGCTGCGGGTGCCCAAGATCTTCAACCTGCTCACCGATCCCTACGAGCGGGCCGATATCACCTCGAACACCTACTGGGACTGGATGCTCGACCACGCCTTCATGCTGGTGCCGGCCCAGGCCTTCGTAGCTGAATTTCTGTCTACCTTCAAGGCGTATCCACCCCGCCAGAAGGCCGCCAGCTTCACCGTCGGCGATGTGCTCGAGAAGATGATCTCAGCCGGCGGCGCTAGCTGAACTCCAGATCACCGTTGCTCCCAGCAGCTGCTGGGAGCAGCTTTTTATTGGTTGGCGATCATCCATCAACGAAGGAATTCAGGATGAGTGAATCAAGCAGGCCCAATATCCTGATCATCTGGGGCGACGACGTCGGCATGTGGAACATCAGCGCCTATCACCGCGGGATAATGGGTGGCAGCACGCCGAACATCGACCGCATCGGCAGAGAAGGCCTGATCTTCATGGATCACTACGGCGAGGCCTCCTGCACGGCGGGACGCGCGGCGTTCATCACGGGGCAGTATCCGATCCGGGTGGGTCTGGCCACCGTCGGCCTGCCTGGGGCGGAACAGGGCCTCAGCAAGGCGGATCCAACCCTGGCCAGCCTGCTCAAGCCGCTCGGTTACGCCACAGGGCAGTTCGGCAAGAACCACCTGGGCGACCGCGATGAGCACCTGCCCACTGCCCACGGCTTCGATGAGTTCTTCGGCATCCTGTATCACCTCAATGCCGGGGAATACACCGAACAGTACGACTTCCCGAAAGACCCTGAAGTGGCCAGGCAGTTTGCGCAGCGCGGCGTGATTCACTCCTGGGCGAATGCCGATGGCACGCAGAAGATTGAAGACAAAGGTCCGTTCGGGCAGCAGCGCCAGCGCACCTTGGATGCTGAAATCCTTGTCGAATCCAAGCGCTTCATCAACGACGCGGTCGAGGCCGACACACCATTCTTCGTGTGGCATAACACCACGCGGATGCACTACCGCACCAACCTCTCGCCTGAGTACGAGGGCAAGAGTGGCTATGGCCTCTATGCCGACGGCATGATGGAACTCGACGACACGGTCGGCGAACTCCTCAAGCAGCTCGACGACCTGGGCGTTGCGGACAACACGATCGTGATGTTCTCCACCGACAACGGTCCGGCGCTGAACAGCTGGCCCGATGGCGGCAACACCCCGTTCGGCGGTGAAAAAGGCGTGGGTGGCAAGGAAGGTGGCTTCCGCGTGCCGATGCTGGTGAAGTGGCCCGGCACGATCCCCGCCGGCACGACAACCGGTGAGTTCATGACCATGCAGGACTGGATTCCCACCCTGATGGCCGCTGTCGGTGAGCCGAACCTGAAGGAGAAGCTCCTCACCAGTTACCAGGCCGGCGAGCAGACCTACACCCACATCCACCTGGATGGCTACGACCAGAGTGAGCTCATCACCGGCAAGGGCACGTCCAAGCGCAAGGAGTTCTACTACTTCACAGAAACCAAGCTCCACGGCATCCGCTTCGGCGACTGGAAGTTCCTGTTCGTCAAGCAGGACAAGTGGTTCAACGGCGTCCAGCAGAACATGCTGACGCCGCTGGTGACCAACCTGAAGCTTGATCCGTTCGAGCGCATGCATGAGGCACGCGGTTTCGACGAATGGCAGGAGAACCACGCCTGGACCTATGCACCCGCCTTCGCTCAGGTCGGCGTGCTGATGCAATCGCTCAAGGACTATCCACCGCGCATGGCCAGCCTCGACTTCAACATTGACGAAGCCATGAAGGCGCTGACACCCAAGGGGGATTGAGACCGCTCCCGGTTATTGTCGTCTTGTCAATAGCCACGGTGGGTGAGCTGGCTCATTGATCTAGGGTGATGAAGGTGAAAGGAGTGAACAGGATGAATCTCACCACCTTGAATGGCACGACCCTTGCTGGCGTTTTGATCGCGCTGAACGGGGCGAGCGTCGCCCAGCCGGTCTGGGCGCAGAGCTCTGTTCCCAACCAGACAATGACGCAACAACGTCCCGCTGACGCTGGCGTCAAAGTGACGCCGAAGACCTACATCCGAGCGGAAACAGATCGGCAGTTCGCTGAGATCGTAAAAATGGCGGGGGGCATCAATCGCTTCTATCACTTCCGCACTCCCACGCCGCTCGACAAGCAGAACGTCGTGAGGATGAATCGCGATACGCTTTATTCCATGGGCGTTGTTGATACGTCCAAGGGCGCAACGATCACGGTCCCAGAACTGCCAAAAGGTCGCTACGCCTCGGTGTACCTCGTGGACAACGACCACTACACACCGTTCGTGATCTACACCGCGGGAACTCACGAACTACCGAAAGACACCAAATACCTGGGCGTCGGAGTACGCATCCAGGTGCTCAATCCGAAAGACCCAGGCGAAGTCGCCTTGATCAATACGTTGCAGAATCAGTTCATCATCAAGGCTGGCAGCGCCGATCCACTGCCCACATTCCAGTGGGACCGCCAGTCGCTGAAGACCTTGACCGCTCAGTATGAAAAGGATTCCGCGCAATACAGCAGTTGGAAGGGAATGCAGGGGCCGCGCGGCAAGGCTGATGAAAAGACCCGTCACATTGCTGCCGCGGCGGCCTGGGGGCTCTTCCCCGAATGGGATGCCACCTATCTGAACTACAGCGGGGGACATGATCCAAAGGTTTGCCACAAAGCCACCTACGCCGTGCCGGAGAACAAAGCCTTCTGGTCCATTTTGATTTACGGCAACGACGGCTTCATCAAGAGTGAGAACAGTCTGGTCAATTCCTCGAATGTGAAGCTGAATGCCGATGGCACGTTCACCGTGTCTTTCGGATCGAAGAAACTGTGTGGCGCCGTTCCGAATCGGCTGGACGTCACCGAAGGCTGGAACTTCCTGATGCGTGTGTACCGGCCGGGGCCGTCTGTTCTGGACGGAACCTACAAGCTGCCCGAGGTCATCTGATGGCCATTGACAATGCAGAGGCAAAACTCCCAACCTTCGCTTCACCGGCCGATTTTGGAGTCACGGACACCGCTTACAAAGTCTCGGAGACAGATTTCAACATCAAGCGAAGCCTTGCCAAGGCTGGCATCAACACCTGGGCGCACCAACGTGATGTCAGCAACGTCAAGACACAGCAGGTTATTCGGGAAAATCAGGATGTCATCTATTCCAGCGCCGTCGTTGACGTTCGGAGTGGAGCGACCTTCTCCGTACCCAAAAGCACTACCTATCACATCATCGAGATCATCGATCAGCAGAACTACATCGTTGGCGTGGTCTATCCCGGCGAAACTTTCTCTCTTACACCCGCCCATCTGACCTACGGCAATTACGTTTACATCAACATGCGCATCCGAAAGCTTCCGGATGCGCAAGGCGGACTCGCTGCCACCCACACACTTCAGGAGATGGCAGCCATCGAGGCGACCTCAGCGATTCCCTATACGACTCCAAACATTGTGATCGATCAGCAGCAGATGGAGGCGATCCGTATGGCGCTGATCAAGGACGTTCAGGCTGGAAAACTGCCTGATACCAGCAAGGCCCAAGGTGGAGTGTTGGATACCGAGCCGCAGGCTCATCTCTATGCCACCGCCTACGGATGGGGTGGTCTCTCGGTGGAGCATGCCGCCTACGCTCCGATCACGAACCAGACGGAGATCAAGGAGGGCAAGGCTTCGCCATCGAGCCTCACCTTCATGCCGCCGGAAATCGACGCTGAGCGAGGTGGTTTCTGGTCGATCACCACGTACAACAGTGAGGGCTGGCTGGCCAGGGACAAAGCCGCCATTTCGAATTCTGAGGCCATCCCTAACCCAGACGGTTCTTGCACGATTCGGTTCAATTCTTCGGGCAGCCCGAACAACGTTGAGACAGCTTCACCCTTCACGGCGCTGTTGCGAATCTACGTTCCCAAGACAAAAGAGAGTGCGATCCACTATCTCAAGAATGTGGCCAAGAATATGGTGATCAAGTAAGCACTTGCCCTGATCCTGTTACCCGATGCCTTGCAGACTGGATGTGACCGCAGAAGACAACTTCCATAAGCAGACCCATCACTCTCAATGCACCGTTCTGTATGGAAGTGCCAAGGGATTCCATCGCATTGGCACTTCCAGAGCGCAGGAAAAGCCGGCTGAGATGGCCCAAGGTCTCATTCTGGTTGCCAGAGAAAGCTTGATCAGAAAGAGAGCTTTCAAGCCATTTCCCGAGCTGGATCGGTTGCTGCTGTTCTGTTGGCGGCTTGAGCCAACATCGATGTCATGCCCCGGTCCGCATCCAGATCTCCCGCCGACCAATCCCCTCTGCAGCCGGCCGCTTTGAAGTCGGTCGCCCCGCGTGGGCCGGGTCGTCCCCCGGCCCGGGAGATGGTCTGGGTTCCGGGGGGCAGCTTCGTGATGGGCTCCGATGCCCATTACCCCGAGGAGGCCCCGGCCCACCGGGTGGCTTTGGAGGGGTTCTGGATCGACCGTTCACCGGTGACCAACGCCCAGTTCCGCAAGTTCGTGAAGGCCACGGGTCACGTCACCGTGGCCGAGTGTCCGGCCGATCCGGCGGCCTACCCCGGCGCCGTGCCGGAGTTGCTGGTGCCGTCCTCGATTGTGTTCCTGCCGCCGGGCGGGCCGATCGGCACCGGCGATCCCTACCGCTGGTGGCAGTACGTGGCCGGAGCCAACTGGCGCCATCCGGAGGGGCCGGGCAGCTCGATCAAGCAGCGCGATCACCATCCCGTGGTGCATGTGGCCCATGCCGATGCCGTGGCCTATGCCGCCTGGAGTGGCAAGCAGTTGCCCAGCGAAGCGGAGTGGGAGCGGGCCGCCTGGGGCGGGCGTGAAGGGGCCGAGTATGCCTGGGGGGATGAACTGCACCCGGGAGGTCGCCCGGTGGCGAACACCTTCCAGGGCGATTTCCCCCACCACAACAGCCTGCTGGACGGCTATGCGGGCACCTCGCCGGTGGGTGTCTTTCCAGCGAACGGCTACGGCCTGTTCGACACCATCGGCAACGTGTGGGAATGGACCGACAGCTGGTACGGCAGCCATGCCACCAGCGCCGCACTGGCGGCAGAAGGTGCGGGGAGCGGCGGTTGCTGCGCGCAGGCCGCCGCTGCCCGTGAGGCCAGCATCGACCCCGGCAGCCAGCACGGCAACGTGCCACGCAAGGTGGTGAAAGGTGGCTCCTATCTCTGCGCCCCCAGCTACTGCCGCCGCTACCGGCCCGCAGCTCGCATGGCCCAGGACATCGACACCTCCACCTGCCACATGGGCTTTCGCTGCATCGTGCCTTCAGACACCCAGGGGCCAGCAGAGTGAAAGTGGCGACCCGCCGAAAGGCTGAGGGCCTCCGTGGGTCGCCAGCCGAGCTCAGGCGTTGCCGAAGGCCACCTGGCAGGCGGCATTGAGCAATTCAGCCTCAGCGGTGCTCTGCGGCTCCTGACCATTGAGCAGGCCGCCCTGACAGTCGGCGGTCAGCTCATAGGTGCTGTCACCATCGGTGGTTGCAAAGCTGATCGCGGAACTGCCGCTGGGCTGCACAGAGCCATAGAGCAACTGGTAGTTCGAATTGGGAACCACGATGTAGGTGCTGTTGTCGTCAACGGCGTTGTTGACGGCGTCGTTGATGATCGCCGCCGTGGCGAGGGTTCCCACACCCCAGGCCGCGGCACGGGCTCCCCACCAGCCCCAGGTTGGGGTGGACCAGCCGCCGTACCAGCCGTGGTTCCAGGGACGGGCCACGCCCCAGCCGGCTCGGGCCCAGCCCGGGCGCACATTGACATTGTTGATGTTGACGCGCCGATCCCAGTTGCGGTTGACGTTCAGATTCCGATCAAAGTTGCGATCAATGTTGCGGCTGACGTCTCGGTTGATGTTGCGGTTGACATCCCGGTTGATGTTGCGGTTGACATCGCGGTTGAAGTCGCGGTTGCCGACATTGGCGCCGATGAGATTCCGGTTGCCGGCATTGGGGCGATTGCTGAAATCGCGGTTGCCGGCATTGGCACGGTTGCCGGCGTTGGAGCGATCCAGGGAGGGTCGTGACCCACCGCTGCCCACTTTGTTGCTCCAGCCACCGCTCGGTCGGGAATCGCCGCGGTTGAGACCACCGCCTCCACTGAAGCCTGTGCTCGCACGGGCACCACCACCGCCCCGATTTCCGCCGCCCACCCGATTTCCGCCGCCACCGCCTCGGTTGCCGCCACCACCGCCGCCTCGGCTGCCACCGCCACCGCCGCCTCTGCCGCCACCGCCACCACGGGCGATCTGTTCCGTTGCACCAGCCACCGAAGCAGAGGAGCTGCGATCAATCGTGAGGCCGGCACCTGCCGGCAGGGCGATCACAGCGCTCAGCAGCAGGCCGCCGAATCCTGCCAGGACTTTCATTTCTTCACCGGGGCAAGTTTCTGAATCAGGGCGCAACCGTCGTCGTAGCAGGTGATGTCCACCCTGCCGTCGGCTCCGAAATGAACCCGCACCAGGTCACGCTGGGCTGTGGCCGTGGCATTGCTCTGGCTGACGCTGTTGAGGTAGTTGGGGTTGACCACGCAGAAGTCGAGACCGTTGAAGCAGACCGTGTTTGTGGAGAAACGGGCCCCCGCCTGGGTCAGGGGTTGCCACTGCTTCGTGGCAGCCAGCCAGCGATCCATCCGGATGGGTGAGTCCGTGACGCGGAACGATTCGGTGCCACCGGCCCAGGTGTGCTTGTAGATCGTTTCCGTGCCCTGATCGGTGGCCTCCACGGTGCAGGGAAAGGGGGCACCCCCTTTGATCGAGCAGGTGGTTTCCAGCTTGTAGAGCACTTCTGCCCGTCCGGGAGAAGGGGCTGACAGCAGCCCGAGGGCGAGGCCGCCCAGCAACAGGCCGTTGCGAATCATCGTCTTCCGGTTGAGCATGGAGCGTTCAGACATGGGTGTAAAGCTTGAATCCACCATGCAGGAGCGGCTTCACCCAAGAGCTTGGTGGATTCTTGATTGAAACAATTCTGCGAGCCAGAATGGAGATGGATCTCGCAAAATTATACTCAACAGCCCGGCGGCTGGCACCAACACGATCGGCTCCAAGGCCTGGGGCCGGTGCCTGGTTGGTGTGATTCACAGCCGTGGCTGTGGCGTGGTGGAGATCGCCAGACCCGGGTCCAGCCTGGCAGCTGTGAGGTCTGCTCCAGTGAAGCTGGCCCCCTCCAGGTTGGCTCCGCGCAGGTCGACATTTCTGAGAATGGCGTGAGCGAGCTGGGCGCCGCGCAGATCGGCATCACGACAATCGGCACCGCTCAGATCCGCCTGCCGAAAAATCGCTCGTTGCAGATCAGCTTCCCGGAAATCGGCTGCCTTGAGATCGGAACCGGTGAAATCAGCTCCTCTCCAGCGGCTCCGGGACAGCTTCAATCCAACCAGGTTGATGCCGCTCAGATCGAAATCGTCCTGAAAGAGACCAGCGGCGGAAAGATCCTCAACAGCACGGATCCGGCCAAGGCTCACCCTCGCACCGGATTCACGGGCGCGCAGGATCAGTTCAAACGCCTCCTGGTGCTCCCGCTCCTTGCGCCGGCCGGCCTCCAGGATGTAAACCAGCCCGGCCGCCACGATGCTGAAGGATTCAACATTGCCGACGCTGACGATCTCGGCAAAGCTGCTGGTGAGGCAGTGTTGATCGGCTTCGGCTCCATGGCAGTTTTCGAACCGATTCACCAGGGCCAGCAGCGTGAACGAGGTAAGACCCGCCACCAGCACCCGAAAGCCGAAGGAGCGATCCAGCAGCCGGTAGAAGGGTGAGGAGCGGCGGCGCAGTTGCCGTTCGTACCAGGTTGAGCGTTCGATCAGAGCCATGGGGAAAACGGTGCAGGGGCGCTCGGAGCAGGAGAGATCACGGCAAAGGCAATGACGGCGCCACCGCTCAGATCATGGTGGCGGGCTGAACCCATTGATCGAAGTCGTCAGCACTGATCTCGCCGAGCACGAGGGCCGCTTCCCGCAGGCTGAGCCGGTTGTCGTGGGCGTGCCTGGCGATCGCGCAGGCCCGGTCGTAGCCGATCGCCGGGGTGAGCGCCGTGACCAGCATCAGGCTCTGGTCGAGCAGGGTTTCGATGCGGCCGGGGTTGGGGACCAGGCCATCGAGACAGAAGCTGCGGAAGCTGCGGCAGGCTCCCGTGAGCAGACCGATGCTTTCGATCAGGTTGCGGGCGATCAGGGGCTTGAACACGTTCAGTTCAAAGTTGCCCTGGCTGGCCGCCATCTGCACGGCGGTGTTGTTGGCGATCACCTGCACCGCCACCTGGGTGAGGCTCTCGCACTGGGTGGGATTCACCTTGCCCGGCATGATCGAGGAGCCCGGTTCGTTCTCGGGCAGCACCAGTTCGCCGAGGCCGCAGCGGGGACCGCTGCCCAGCCAGCGGATGTCGTTGGCGATCTTGAACAGGCTGCCGGCCAGCACCGTGAGCGCTCCGTGGGTGGCCGCCAGCGGCTCATGACCAGCCAGGGCCTGGAACTTGTTGGGGGCACTGCAGAAGGGCAGGCCGATCCTTGCGCTGAGACGTTCGGCCACCGCCTCCCCGAAGCCCGGCGGGGCATTGAGGCCGGTGCCGACAGCCGTGCCACCGATCGCCAGCTGCCGCACCTGGGGCAGGCTGTGGCACAGACTTTCGAGACCCAGCTCCAGCTGGGCCGCGTAGCCCCCGAACTCCTGGCCGAGGCTGATCGGCACCGCGTCCTGCAGGTGGGTGCGGCCGATCTTGATGATGCCGGCAAAGGCGCTGGCCTTGGCGGCCAGCGAGGCGATCAGGGCTTCGATGGCGGGGATCAGCGCCCGTTCCAGCTCGATCGCCACCGCCAGATGCAGGGCGGTGGGGAAGGTGTCGTTGCTCGACTGGCTCAGGTTCACATGGTCGTTGGGATGCACCGGGCTCTTGCTGCCCAGCACCCCACCGGCGGCCTCGATCGCCCGGTTGGCAATCACCTCGTTGAGGTTCATGTTCGTCTGGGTGCCCGATCCCGTCTGCCACACCTTGAGCGGGAATTCCGCATCGAGGGCACCAGTGGCCACCTCCTCGGCGGCGGTCACGATCAGCGCCGCCAGCTCGGGCGACAGCCGCCCTCTGTCGCGGTTCACCTCGGCGCAGGCCGCCTTGAGCTGGCCGAAGGCGTGCACCAGCTCAAGCGGCATCAGCTCGCCGAACGGGAAGAAGTGGATCGAGCGCTGGGTCTGGGCGCCCCAGTAGTGCCGGGCGGGCACCTCAACGGCACCGAGGCTGTCGGTTTCGATCCGCAGGCCAGGGGCGGGGATGGACATCAGCCGGCGGGCACCACTTCGCTGTTCAGTTCATTGAAACTGCGGGTGATGCTGGTGCCAGCCCCGGCGGTGGGATCCAGGCCGGTGGCCTTGGTGAGAGCGGCGTTGATCGCGTCGATGTCCACCTGGCCCTTGCCTTCAAGGATCACTGCGCCGCTGGGATCGAACACCACCACCTGGGGAATCTCCCCCGTCCAGTAGTGGGCGGGATCGGTGGGGCCGGTGTCCGGCCGGTTCTGCAGGGCATCGGTGGTGAGGGGGATCAGCTCCACGGATCGCCCCCAGAGCCGCTGCAGTTCGTTGAGCACCGGCGAGAACTGCTTGCTGTCAGCGCTGTCATCGAGGTAGTACACCACCACGGCGGCGCGGTGATCGGCCATGGCCTGCTCCAGGCTGCTGCGGGGCGGCACCAGGGACCCGTTGCCGGCGTACAGGGCGTAGATGTTGCCGTCGTAGCTGTTGGTGGTGAGAGCGGCCCTGGCCGGATTGGCGGGAAGCAGGCCGATCAACAGCACCAGCACCAGAGCGAGCAGGCGAGCGGGCAGGTGGGGGGCAGGGCTGGGAGGCACGCGCAACCGGTGGGTGGGGAGCTGGCGCCATTGTGACGCTCCAGCTGCAGGCAGGGCCTTCAGCTGCGGCTGACCCCGCGGCCCATCCCCTGAAGAATGCCGCGGCCCACCAACCCGATCGCCCGGCCGACCACCTGGGTGAGCACCACCACCAACAGGTCGCCGAGCCGACGCAGCAGGGCCTGAAGCTGGGGGGCGAGGGCATCGCGGGTTTCCAGTGACAAGGTGACGACCTGCTGCAGCCAGCCCAGTTGGCGCAGCTCCTGATCCCGGGGTTCGGTGAGCAGCAGCGGCTGGATCCCCCCCGCTTCGAGGCGATAGAGCAGCCGGCGGCTCTCGTAGAGCTGGATCGGCCGCTCGAACCAGACACTCCAGCGCTGCTGGGCATTGAGCTGGTTGCGCAGCCGCTCCAGGCTGCGGGTGGCCAGCAACTCCTGAACCAGCAGATAGCGGCGCAGTTCGGGCCAGTCGCCACAACAGGCGAGCACCTCGGCGCTGATCAGTTCGGCGGTGCGGACCAACCAGTTGCTCACCAGGGCCTCGAGGTGCAGCAAGGCCTGGGGCTCATCCGGCGCCAGCAACCGACCATCGACCAGCAGCGGCTGGGCCGTGAGCAGGGCCGTGAGCATCGGCAGGCAGGGGGGCAGCTCGGGATCAGCGAGGCCCAGATCGCTGCTGCCGCTGAGGGTGTCTGCCACCGGCAGCATCAGCCCCTGCTGGGGCAGCTGAACGTAGGGTCCGGCCATCTGGCGGAGGGCGTGGCGCCGCAGGTCGGGCTGCAGCTGCTCCCAGCGACCCTGGAGGTCTTCACCACGCAGGCGCTCCTCCCGCAGCCGTGTGAGCAACTGGTCGAGCTGGCCAAGCAGGGCCAGAAGAAGATCGCGACGACGCTCCGGGCTGAGCCCCTTGAGGGCGAACAGGGCACCCTCCGCCTGGGGGGCCATGGCGCTGCCGCTGGCTGTGGCCAGCCGCTCGCGGATCACCTGCCAGATCCCATCGGCGGTGCGGTGCCGCAGGGTGATCGCCGTGCTGCCGCTCACCGGTGGACGAGGCAGCCGTTCCCCACTGCTGGACGTGGAGCCGCCGGGCGCCGCGCTTTCCGGCTCGCCCCAGGCCAGGCTGAGGGGACCCCAGAGCCAGAGCAACAGGGCGCGGGCGGCCTCCAGCTCCCGGATCCGGCCCTCCAGCAGGAGAGCCTCGATCGGATGGAGCGAAGGCCGGCCGAGCCAGTGATCACAGAGCCTCAGCTCGGCATCGATCTGCTGGAGGCCATTCCTGAGCAGCCCCTGGGCCAGCCCGGGCTGAGACAGGGCTGATGCGCCGCTCTCCTCCGGCTCGTCTTCGCCACGCAACTGCACCACCCGTCCCCCGGCAAGCAGGGTGGCCACGGCAGCGCGGAGCGGCTCGGGATCGGGCTGCTGCAACAGGCCTGCCACCGGCAGCTGCAGCAGCCAGTCGCGGCGACAGCCCGGCGTGGCAGGCAACAACAACAGCAGGGGGGCAGGATGCCAGCGCTGCTCGAGCTGCTCAAGTTCCCGCAACAGGTTGGCGGGCTCCAGGGGGGCGGAGAGCGCCCAGATCACCAGCTGGGGGGCGCCGCTCAGGGCATCGACAGAGCTGGCCAGGCGGTAGCCGGGTGGCTCGGTGTCCAGCAGCCGGATCAGACCCTCCATCAGGAGTGGCTCGGCAAACAGCAGGAGCTGGGGAGCCTGGCTGGATCGGGAACTGGGGGACACGGCGGCTTTGCTGGGGTTCCTGGGCTGGCCGATGTTGCCAAGGTAACGAGCCTGGACCAATTGACCAGCTCAGGCCTGGATCCGGCCGTGCTGCGGAAGGTTCATGGCCGCCGCCGACCGCTGAGCTGCAGGGTGTACGACTCGATGGCGAAGCCGGTGAGTGCTTCGATCTGCTCGAGGAGTTGGTTGGGAAGAACCACATCGAGATCGTGGATGTCGCCGGACTCCAGGCAGGTGAGGTGGCTGTGCGGATCACTGCGGTACCCATACAGGCGTCCGTTGGCCTTCTCCAGGCATTCGATCACCCCAGCCGACTGGAGCGCTTCGAGGTTCTGGTAGACGGAAGTGTGACCGATGTTGCGGCCCTGGCTGTTGAGCCGCTCAAAAATGTCTCGGGCGCTGAGGTGGTTGCGCTCGGCCCAGAGCAACTCCAGCACCATTTTCCGCTGGCGGCTCAGCCGCATCCCGAGATCACGGCAACGTCTGAACGCTTCCGTGACATTCACCTGGAGGGTGTCGGGTGGTGGCGAAACGACCACGTTCAGGGTCAAGGATGATTGTCATGCTATCGGCAGGGTCAGTGATCAGGCCACCTGCCGCTGGAATGGCCCTGTTCCGGCTCAGCCGACACTGAGCCGGAGTGGATCCTGGAGCCGCTGGGGGCCCACCGCCTGCAGGGCTTCCCGCAGGTCGACGCTGCCGTCATAGAGCGCCCTGCCGACGATCACCGCTTCGACGCCCAGCGGCTCAAGGGCGAGCAGGGCGAGCAGATCGGTGAGCGAACCCACCCCACCGGAGGCGATCAGCGGAATTGAGCTGGCTGCCGCCAGCTGCCGCAGCGCCTCCAGGTTGGGACCGGCCAGGGTTCCGTCGGTGGCGATGTCGGTGCTGATGATCGCTGCCACGCCACTGGCCTCGAAGCTGGCTGCCAGGTCCGTGGCCTCCACGGTGCTCTCGGTGAGCCAGCCGCGGGTGGCCACCTTGCCGTTTCTGGCATCGATGCCCACCAGGATGCGGCCGGGGAAGCGACGAGCCAGTTCTCGAACCAGCTCCGGCTGCTCGATCGCCACGGTGCCGAGGATCACCCGATCGAGGCCGCAGGCCAGCAGCTCCCCGGCCCGCTCAGGCGTACGCACGCCACCGCCCAGCTGCACCGGAATCGACAGAGCGGCGGTGATCGCCTTCACCGCCACATCGTTGATCGGCTTGCCGCTGCGGGCGCCATCAAGATCGACGAGATGGAGCCGCTCGGCCCCCTGCCGCTGCCAGTCGAGGGCCTGGGCCACCGGGTCGTCGTTGAAGCGGGTCACCTGGTCGTAGTCGCCCTGGTGGAGACGCACGCAGTGGCCGTCGAGCAGGTCGATGGCGGGAATGATCTGCATGGCGAAGCCGCTGGAGCCGTGGTTGGGCTCCATCCTCGCTGGCCGGGCTGAAGGGGTGGGGATTCTGCCTGGCTTCGGTGGGAGCGAACAATGGCCGCATCGCCATGATCTGGCTAGAGAGTGCCTGGAAGATCATTTTTCTGCCCCGGGGCAGGAAGACAAGATCGCTCCATCCCATTCGCCGGTCATGTCATGTCCAATCGTTTTGATGCCAAGGCGAAAGAAGCGGAAGGCCGCCTTGAATCCGCCTTCGGTGAACTCACGGGAGATGCTGGGCATCAGCTCCAAGGCAAGGCCAAACAGGCCCAGGGAGCGGCGATGAATGCCGCCGAAGACCTGAAGGCAAAAGCCGGATCAGCTGCCAGAAAACTGGACGAGACCATCAAGAAGTCTGCCGAGAACACGGATTGATCTGCTGGTTCAGCAGGTGAATGAACAGCTTCGGAACCGGAGTTTCTGAGGCTCACCTGCGAACTTGCCGGTGCCGGTGACCTCCCATTCCGGGGGGTTGCCTCCGAAGCAGCGGCGAATCATGACAACCGGAAAGCTGGTAACAAAAGTCCGATAAAGCAACCAGAAAAAATGACATTCTGTTGCATCCATTCAACCCCACTACCAAAGAATTCCCATGAGTCTTCTTTCCCTGGTCACAACACTCATCGTTGTTGGCATTCTGCTCTGGCTGATCAATAACTTCGTGCCAATGGACGGCAAGATCCGGCAGATCCTCAACATGGTTGTTGTGGTCGCGGTGATTGCCTGGCTCCTCAATCTGCTTGGGCTGATGGATTCAATCCGCGGCATCCGCGTCGGGAGATAGAGGCCCGGCGGGCATCGGTCGCTTGAATGGCGTCCAGTTCGATCGAGCCCGTCTTGAAAATCCTGGTCATGGGTGGCACCCGCTTCATCGGCAAGCCGTTGGTGGCGCAACTGCAGGCCTTCGGCCACGAGCTCAGCCTGTTCACCCGCGGCCGGAATCCCCTGCCGGCCGGGGTGGAACACCTGGTGGGGGACCGGAGCAGCGAGGAAGCCCTCGCCCAGCTGCAGGGCCGCCGTTTCGACGTGATCATCGACAGCAGCGGCCGGACCCTCGCCGACAGCCAGTCGGTGCTGGAGCGCACCGGTGAACCGAAGCATCGCTTCGTGTACGTGAGCTCAGCCGGGGTCTACGCCGACAGCGAGCAGTGGCCCCTCGATGAGAACGCCCCCACCGATCCAGCCTGTCGCCATGCCGGCAAGCTCGAAACCGAGAGCTGGCTGCGGCGCCAGGGCATCCCCTTCACCAGCTTCCGGCCCACCTACATCATCGGACCTGGCAACTACAACCCGGTGGAGAGCTGGTTCTTCGATCGGATCGTGCACAGCCGCCCGGTGCCCTTGCCGGGCGATGGCAGCACGATCACCCAGCTCGGCCACGTGGGGGACCTGGCGATCGCCATGGCCCGTTGCCTGGAGGTGGAAGCGGCCACCAACCGGATCTACAACTGCACCGATCGAAAGGGAATCAGCTTTCGCGGCCTGGTGGCGGCGGCGGCGCGCGCCTGCGGCAAGGATCCGGCCACTGTGGAGATCCGCAGTTTTGATCCGGCCGGGCTGGATCCCAAGGCCCGCAAGGCCTTTCCGCTGCGGCTGGCCCACTTCCTCACCGATGTGCACCGGCTGGAGCGGGAGCTGGCCTGGAAGCCCGTCTTCGATCTCGATGCTGCCCTGGCCGACAGTTACGCCAACGACTACGCGCTGCGACCGACCGGCAGCCCGGATTTCAGCGGTGATCAGGCCCTGCTGGGCGGAGCGGAATGATCAGGGGGCATAGGAGACTGGGCTCACCATCGATGCGTTCCGATGCCCAACCCCAGCGGATCCATCAAGTCGGTGATGGCCGCCCTGCTCGTGGTGCTCGCTTCAATCGGAGGCCTGGCTCTGCTGGGTTGGCTCACGGTGGTGCTGCTCGATCTCAAACACCTCAACACCAGCGGGTTCACCCTGCCGTAGCGGCAGGGGTCTGAAGCCTGGAGCGGAACCTGCCCAGCCGGCAGAGAGGATCCATACGATCTTGTCCGCAGCGTTCCTGGGCACCGATGCAGAACAGCTTGCTGACGACGGTGCTGCTGCCCGTCGCCCTGGCCATCGTGATGCTGGGGATGGGGCTGAGCCTGGTGCCGGAGGATTTCCGGCGCATCAGCCGCTATCCGCGGGCCGTGGCGCTGGGCAGTTTCTGTCAGATCGTGGTGCTGCCGCTGATCGGCGGCCTGCTGGCCTGGCTCTGGCCGATGGAGCCGGCGCTGGCGGTCGGTCTGGTGATCGTGGCGATCTGCCCCGGCGGCCCCTCCTCCAACCTGATCACCTACCTGGCGAAGGGGGATGTGGCCCTCTCGGTGACGCTCACGGCGATCAGCAGCGTGGTGACGGTGTTCACGATCCCCGTGCTCGCCAATCTGGCCTTGCAGTTGCTGATGGGATCCGGCGCAGAGATCAGCCTGCCTGTGCTGCCGACGATGCTGCGAATCGTGCTGATCACCCTGGTGCCGACGGTCATCGGCATGGGGATCCGGCAGCGGTTCACCGCCGCAGCGCTGCGGCTGGAGAAGCAGATGGGGCGGCTGGCCGCAGGTCTGCTGGCGTTGATCATCCTGCTGCTGGTGATCAAGGAAGCCGGCAGGCTGCCCGGCTTCATCGCCCAGGTGGGCGCGGCGGTGGTCGTGCTGAACCTGCTGGGAACGGCGGCCGGCTTCCTCTCGGCGCGTCAGCTGGGTCTGCCCCTCGCCCAGCGGCTCAGCATCGCCATCGAGGTGGGCATCCAGAACGGCACGCTCGCGATCGCGATCACGGCCGGCCTGCTGAACAACATCGACATGGCTGTGCCGGCTGCGATCTACAGCCTCTGGATGAACATCACCGGATTCGCCATGGTCGCCTTCGGCCGCCGCAAGCTCGCCGCCGCCCAGGGGTCGGTGAATGGATGAGCCCAGGCAATCCAGCGAAAGGGTTCGTCGGTAGATCAGGCATTCGTCCTCTCCACCGCCCGCAATGTCCTTGCCCCTCACCGCACTGCTGCTCACCCTCGGGAGCTCCCTGCCCAACGGCCTGCCTGGCTCCGTTCCACTCGCCTCCCCACCCCGGGTATCTGGCCCCGGCGCATGGGTGGCCCAGAAGCAGGGAGGTGCCCTGGCCCCTTCCCTGCAGGGCAAACCCGTCGTGGTCGACATCTACGCCAGCTGGTGCCCGGCCTGCCGCACGATTGAGCCGACCCTGCGTTCCCTGCAGCAAAGCAAGGCCGGCAAGGCCACCTTCGTGACCTTCGATGTGTCTGATGCCGCCACCTTGAAGGCCTCGCGCGAACGGGCCCGGGCGCTCGGCCTCGGCGCCTTCCTGGAGGCCAACCGCAGCCAGACCTCACTGGTGGCCGTGATCGACCCTGCTACCGGCGCCACGGCGCAGACCTTCCGGGCCAGCACAGATGCGAGCGCCTACAGCAAGGCGATCAGCAAGGTTCAATCGATGCTCAAGCGATGAGCCGATCTGCCCTGCGCAGGAAACGACCGGCGATCCTGGTGCTCCTGGCCGTGGTGACCCTGCTGGCAGTGCTGGCTTTGCACTGGCTGCCGCAGATCGGCGCTCAACTGGATCAGGTGATCCTGTCGGCGTCGCAGGCCTACGCCGAACGGTTCGAGGCCTGGGGCGCTCCCCCCCCGTTTCTGATTCCGCTGGCGGCTTTCGCCGGTGGGCTGCTGGCCAGCGTGTCGCCCTGCGTGCTGGCGATGCTGCCGTTGAACCTCAGTTACATCGGCACGCTCGGGCCGCTCAGCCGGCGTCAGGCCTTCGTCAGGGTGGCTGGATTCGTGGCCGGCACCGTTGTGGTGCTGAGCCTGTTCGGCCTGGTCGCCTCGTTCGCCGCAGCCGTGGTGGTTGACCACCGCGGCCCGGTCCATCTGGGGGTGGGACTGCTCATCCTGGTGATGGGCCTGAATCTGGCGGGCTGGCTCCCCCTGCGGCTGCCCCGCCTGCCCGAACTGCCTCCGGCCGGTGGCCCGTTCCTGGTGGGGATGGGATTCGCTCTGGTCAGCTCCCCCTGTGCCAGTCCGGTGCTGTTCTCGGTGCTCGCCGCTGCGGCCGGCACCGGCTCGGTCCTGTTGTCGGTGGTCACGATGGTGAGTTACGCCCTGGGTTACACCGCCGTGATCGCCGCCACCAGCCTCTGGGCCGGCCTGCTTGGCACCTCAAGACTGCTGCTGCGCCATGGATCCACGCTCAGCCGCGTCAGTGCCCTGGTTCTGCTGGCAGCAGGGGGTTTCTATGTCGTCCAGGGTCTGATCTGGAGCTGGCCGAGCCGGTAGCAGGCTCCAGGTATGGACATCCCGTCTGGGCTGACTAACCGATCGCGGCCTCACCACGCCTGTGAATCTCGCTGGCGTAGCCGGTCCAGGCGCCCTGGCCCCAGTAGCGGAAGCAGCTGGTTTCCAGCAGCAGCAGATTGAGCAGGGCTTCCTGGTAGTGGGGGGTTCTGGTGATGGCGGGATCCTGCGCCACCAGGGGATCAAACACCTGGTGGAAGCGGGCACTGAGCCGGTTCATCGGCTCCAGCACGTTGCCGTAGCCCTCCACCCAGCTGAGGTCGTTGGTCCAGGAGGCACCCGCCATCGAGAAGTGGGGATCACCGGCCTGGAGTGCGGCGATGGCCGCTTCGGTGGCCGCCGGGGTGGGCGGGTTGCCGTTGGTCTGGCGGCTAACGGCCTCCCAGAGCTTGTGTTGCTGAACCGCCTGAATGGCTGGGTAATCGGCTGCTTGGACCCCGGCGGCTTCCAGCAACTCCAGATACTCGGTGCCATTGATCGCCACGGTGGCTGAATCGCCGCCTGAATCAGTGGTTGGGTCGTCACCCGAAGCGCTCGCCTGGGCGGCGATTTTCTGATGGGCCTGGATGAAGGCGGAGGGGAATTCATTCATCATCACCCCGCCATTTTCGCCGTCGGCAATCTGCGACACGAGCGAGGGGATCGTGGTCTCTCCCAGCGCCTGGCGTCCCAGCCCGAGGGCTTCGTAGCAGGGCTGCATCTGGCCCACCAGCTTGGTATCGGAGCCCTGGGTTTTGATCAACGCCGTGATACTCACCGACTCACCGCTGGAGTTGCGCGCCACGAGTTGATTGGGGCCGTAGTTCTGCGCCTGGCTGAGGCTGGAGCCATCGAGGTTCTCGACGCTGTGCTCCTGCACCAGCAGCCACTGGTAGCCGCACTCCCTCAGAGCCTTCACCAGGGCATAGAGGGTGTCGGGGTGGTTGGGCAGGTGCATTTCAGGCGGCGAGAAACCCTTCACCCGTTGCAGTGCCTCAGGCCCGAAGAGGGCCGCGAAATGGTGTTGCCAGGCCAGGATCTGAAGCCTGAGATCGGGAATCGGCGTGGAGGGTGCCACGGCATGGCTCCAGAAGCTGCCGAGCCATTCCACATGGGGTTGCAGGCTGGGATCGCAGGCGAGACGTTGCAGGGCATTGAGGATGTCGTGGCGACCCATCTGCTCGAATCCCCAGAGCAGGTTGCCGGAATAATCCAGCATGATCCGTGGGTTGCAGCCCTCTGAAATCAGCTGGGGGATGATCTCAGCAAGACGCTTGTAGCAGTGGGCGAAGGGTTCGGCGTTGTGGTTGTCACCCTCGCCGGGGTGCTCGACCATGTACTGCAGATGCGAAATCAGCTCGCCATTCGCCCCGGCGGGAATCGTGGGCTGGTGCATGTGCAGGGCGCAGGCGAAGCCTGAGCGGATCTGCGCCAGGTTGAGAGTGGTGCGCGGCAGAAAAACGGGGCCGGCCTGCTGCATCAAGGCGAGGATCCCGGCTTCATCACCCGCGATCGGCGGAAGTGCGGAGTTGGGCATCAGGTGGGCAGGTCGTGCAGGGTCAGTCTGGGCCTGGGGCATCGTCCTGGCACTCGATACCCTTCTGAACACAGCTGAGCAGGGTGTCCGGGCCGAACGCTCACCGCCAAGATTGGTGGCCATGGTGCCCTCTGCCACCGTCCTGATGATCCTGGCCTCCGCCGACCGCGCCGCCTTTCAGCTCGATCCCTGCCTGCCGGGCCATCCCGACCCCTACCCGATTTATGGCGCCCTGGGCGCCGAAAGCCCGGTGCATTGGTGCGAGGGGCCGCAGATGTGGATCATCCTCGGCCACCCCGAGGCGGTGGCGCACATGCACGATGCGCGCTGCAGCCGCCAGCTCCATCTCGACAAGCTGATCGAGCGCTTCGGCAGCGGCCACATCTTCCACGACCAGAAGCTCGACATCCCCTACATGGATGGCGACCCCCATGCGCTGGTTCGTCACCATGTGAACGACGCCTTTCGCGCCATCAACATCCCGAGCCTTGAAGCGTTCACGCGGAGCTTCATTGCCGAGCGGCTGGAGTCGATCACCGTGGGCGAACCCTTCGATCTGGTGCCGCTGCTGGCGGATCCGCTGCCGGTGGCCGTCACCAGCGAGCTGCTGGGGATTCCCGCCGATCTGCAACAGGAGGTGCTCCGCCATGTTCCCTCCTTTGTGCGCTCCCGCGGTCTGACGCAGACCGAGCAGACGACCGCCAGCGGCGACGATGCCATCGCCCTCTACAGGCAGTTCTTCCTGCCCTTGATCCATCAGCGCCGCGCCAACCCCCAGGACGATCTGCTCAGCCGCCTGATGGTCGATCCCCGCGATGGCATCCACATGAGTGATGAGCAGTTGCTGCTGTTCATCTCCAGCAACTTCTACAGCGCCAGTGTGTTCACGCTGCGCCTGCTCGTGGGCACCCTGGCCGTCGCGATGGCGCGCCACCCTGAGGCTTTCGAGCGGCTGCGGGGCGACGGCTCCCTGGTGGGGCCGGCGCTGGAGGAAGTGCTGCGCTGGGATCCACCGGCCCAGGCCCTCAACGCCAGTGCCGCCACCGAGCCGATCGAACTGGCCGGCCACACCATCGCCACCGGTGATTCGCTCACCGCCCTGGTGGGAGCGGCCAACCGTGATCCGCGCGTGTTCGACGATCCACACCTGTTCCGGATCGAGCGCGATCCCAATCCCCATCTGAGCTTCGCGCCAGGGCTGCATCAATGCCTCGGGCGGCAGCTGGCCCGTCTGCAGGGCCGGGCCTTGCTCGAGGCCTTGCGGGAACGCTTCAGCGCCATCCATTGTCAGGAGCAGGCCTGCCATCGCTTTGTGGGTGATCGCTTCCGTGGCTTTGATCGGCTGATCCTCGAGGTGGAGTGAGCGGTTGAAGCAAAGCGGATCCAATCCCGGGCCCCTGCCGCCGCTGGCGCTGCTGGCCCTGGCCGTGGGCGTGAGCGTCGCGAACCCCTTTTACAGCCAGTCGCTGCTGCCGCCGATCGCCGCCGAGCTCGGCCTGGCCGCCGGCACCGCCG
>JAHLYW010000001.1 GCA_025128135.1 Synechococcus sp. CS-1325 | reverse complement strand
GGGCTCCGGGCCGCGGGGGGTGGGCAAAGGAAGGGGTGGCGGCTGGGGGAAAGGAAGCGGTGGCAGCAGGGGGAGAGCGAGCGGCGGTGGCAGGGGAAGAGCAAGCGGCGGTGGCGACGGGCGTGGAAGTGGTGAGAACGGCAGGATTACCTGGGCGGGCGGGGGAGACGCATTCCCCCCGCTCCCGGAGCCGCCGGAAACACCGCCCCGCTCCCCCCAGCCCCCCCTCACCCCTGCCCCAGCCTCGCGATACCGCCCCCCTCAACACACCCCAACCTGCCTCTCAACCTGCGGATCCCGCCCCCCAACACGACGTTGCGGCGCCGCTGCGCTTCCGCAGGCCGTGTCGCCGCGGCGCGGCGCAACGGCCGAAGGGAGCACTGCGGCGCCGCAACCCCCAGAATGGGAAGGTCTTCATCAAGGCTGAATGGGCGTTCTCTCAGCACTGGCGATCCTGGCCGCTCTGATCGTGGTGCATGAGGCCGGCCACTTCTTCGCTGCCACCTGGCAGGGAATCCGCGTCAGCGGCTTTTCGATCGGCTTCGGCCCGGTGCTGATCGAGCGCCAGCGGCGCGGCGTTCAGTTCGCCCTCCGGGCCATCCCCCTGGGTGGCTTCGTGGCCTTCCCCGATGACGATGCCGAAGACAGCGGCATCCCCGCCGACGATCCTGATCTCCTCCGCAACCGTCCCCTGATCCAGCGGGCGCTCGTGATCGCCGCCGGGGTGCTCGCCAACCTGCTGCTGGCCTGGGCGGTGCTGCTGGCCCAGGGTGCTCTGGTGGGCATCCCGGCCGGCTTCAGTGCCAGCCCCGGGGTGGTGGTGGCGGTGGTGCAACCCGGCCAGCCTGCCGCCCGGGCCGGCCTGCTCGCCGGCGACCGGATCCTCAGCCTCGGCGGGGTGCCGCTGGCCGGCGGCCAGGCAGCCGTGGCTGATCTGGTGGCCGACATCAAGGCCGCCCCCAGCCGGGCCCTGGCCCTGGAAGCCGCCCGTGGCGAGCAGCGGCTGAGCTTCCGCCTCACCCCCGACGACAACGACGGGATCGGCCGGATCGGTGCCCAGCTGCAACCCAATGGCAACGAAGCCTTCCGCCCCGCCCGGGGGCCCCTGGAGGTGATCGGCGAAGCCAACCGCGTCTTCGTGCAGCTCACCCGCCGCACCGTGGATGGCTTCGTTGCCCTGGTCACCCGCTTCAGCGAAACGGCCCCGCAGATGTCCGGGCCGGTGAAGATCGTCGAGATGGGGGCTTCCCTGGCCAGGAGCGGTGGCGGCAGCCTCTATCTGTTCACGGCGCTGATCTCGATCAACCTGGCCGTGATCAACGCCTTGCCGCTGCCCCTGCTCGATGGCGGCCAGTTCCTGCTGCTGCTGATCGAAGGCCTGCGGGGCCGGCCCCTGCCCCAGCGGCTGCAGCTGGTCTTCATGCAGTCGGGCTTCCTGCTGCTGGTCGGGCTCAGTGCTGTACTGATCGTCAAGGACACCAGCCAGCTCTCGGTGGTGCAGCAACTGCTCGGTCGCTGAGATGGCGGCGGCTCCCGGACCGCGGCCGCGCCGCCCCCGCTTTCCATCGGCGCGCCGACGGGCCCCGCTGATCCTCGAGCGGCTCGGTCAGCTCTACCCAGACGCCACCTGCTCGCTCGACTGGCGCAATCCCTGGGAGCTGCTGGTCGCCACCATGCTCTCGGCCCAGTGCACCGACGAACGGGTCAACCGGGTCACGCCCGCCCTGTTCGAGCGCTTCCCCGATGCCGCCGCCGCCGCCGCGGTCGACAGCGACGCGGTTGAGCCCTACGTGAAATCCACCGGCTTCTTCCGCAACAAGGCGAAAAACATCGTGGCCAGCTCCCGCCTCTTGCACGAACGCCATGGCGGCGCCGTTCCCAGCTCGATGGCGGAGTTGCTGGAGTTGCCCGGCGTGGCCAGAAAAACAGCCAATGTGGTGCTGGCCCATGCCTTCGGCATCAACGCCGGTGTCACCGTCGACACCCACGTGCGACGGCTGAGCAACCGGCTCGGGCTCAGCAAGCAGCACGAACCCGGCCGGATCGAACCGGAGCTGATGAAACTGCTGCCCCAGCCGGAATGGGAAAACTTCTCGATCCGGATCATCTTCCACGGCCGGGCCGTCTGCAACGCCCGCAAACCCGCCTGCAGCGGCTGCCCCCTCGCCGATCTGTGCCCCAGCCACCCAGACCATGGCCCGGCCGGACGGTAAGGTGAACGATCACCGCACCAACACAGCAGCCGCATGGCGAAGAAGTCGATGATCGCGCGCGACGTCAAGCGCAAAAAAATCGTGGCTCGCTTTGCCGTCAAGCGCGCTGCTTTGATGGCCGCCTTCGAGGCCGCTCCCGATCCGATGGAGCGCCTTGAGGTGCACCGCAAGATTCAGGGCCTGCCCCGCAACAGCGCCGCCAACCGCGTGCGCAACCGCTGCTGGGCCACCGGCAAGCCCCGCGGCTATTACCGTGATTTTGGCCTCTGCCGCAACCAGCTGCGCGAGATGGCCCACAAGGGTCTGTTGCCAGGCGTCACCAAGTCGAGCTGGTAGAGATTCAGGCCCGCCGGTGCTGCCCTTGGCACTCCGTTCCCAGCTTTCGCACCCGGGTGGCCATGGCCACCCTTTTTTTTGCCGAACCGCCTGGCCTGGCTACAGAGCACAGGGCTGGCGGCGGTGGCGCAAGCCAAAGTGCGAGAATGAATACCGACAACAAAACGGACATAAGCAGAAGTGCCAGGAAAAACTCAGTCGGTCTCCTTCGATGGTCGGGAGATCCGGCTGACCACAGGGTTGTTCGCCCCCCAGGCGGGCGGTGCGGTGTTGGTGGAATGCGGTGAAACCTCCGTGCTGGTCACGGCCACCCGCGCCAAGGGCCGCGAAGGAATCGATTTCCTTCCGCTCACCTGCGATTACGAAGAACGTCTCTACGCCGCCGGCCGCATTCCGGGCAGCTTCTTCCGCCGGGAAGGGCGCCCTCCCGAGCGGGCCATCCTCACCACCAGGCTGATCGATCGGCCGATGCGGCCCCTTTTCCCCGCCTGGCTTCGCGACGACCTCCAGGTGGTCGCCACCACCCTCTCGCTCGATGAGCGGGTGCCGCCCGACGTGCTGGCGGTCACCGGGGCCTCGATTGCCGCCCTGCTGGCCAGGCTTCCCTTCTATGGCCCGATGGCGGCCGTGAGGGTGGGCCTGCTCGGCGACGACTTCGTGCTCAATCCGAGCTACCGGGAGATCGAGCGCAGTGAGCTTGATCTGGTGGTGGCCGGTACCCCGGCCGGCGTGGTGATGGTGGAAGCGGGCGCCAACCAGCTGCCCGAACAGGACGTGATCGAGGCGATCGACTTCGGCTACGAAGCCGTCGGCGAGCTGATCAAGGCCCAGCAACAGCTGCTCGCCGAGCTCGGCATCGAGCAGGTGATCCCCGAAGCCCCCAGCGAAGACCCGACCCTCGCCGACTTCCTCGCCCAGGAATGCTCCAGCGGCATCGGCGAGGTGCTGAAGCAGTTCACCCAGACCAAAGGCGAGCGCGACGAAAAGCTCGATGCCCTCAAGGCCGAGGTGGCCACCAAGATCGCCAGCCTCACCGAAGCCGATCCGATCCGTCTGGCCAGCACCGGCAAGGCGCTTGGCAACAGCTACAAGGCCCTCACCAAGAAGCTGATGCGGGCCCAGATCCTCACCGAGGGCAAGCGGGTCGATGGCCGCAACCTCGATGAGGTGCGGCCGATCACCGCCGCCGTCGGCGTACTGCCCAAGCGGGTCCATGGCTCCGGCCTCTTCCAGCGGGGCCTCACCCAGGTGCTGTCCTGCGCCACCCTCGGCACCCCCAGCGACGCCCAGGAGATGGACGACCTCAACCCGTTGAGCGAGAAAACCTACCTCCACCACTACAACTTCCCTCCCTATTCCGTCGGCGAAACCCGTCCGATGCGTTCCCCGGGCCGCCGCGAAGTCGGCCACGGCGCCCTGGCCGAACGGGCCCTGATCCCGGTGCTTCCCGCCAAGGAAGGCTTCCCCTACGTGATGCGGGTGGTTTCGGAGTGCCTCAGCTCGAACGGCTCCACCTCGATGGGCTCGGTCTGCGGCAGCACCCTGGCGCTGATGGATGCCGGCGTGCCGCTCAAGGCACCGGTGAGTGGCGCCGCCATGGGCCTGATCAAGGAGGGCGATGAGGTGCGCATCCTCACCGACATCCAGGGCATCGAGGATTTCCTCGGTGACATGGACTTCAAGGTGGCCGGCACCGAGAAGGGCATCACCGCCCTGCAGATGGACATGAAGATCGCCGGACTGGCGGTGAGCACCATCGCCGAGGCCGTCAACCAGGCGCGGCCGGCCCGCCTGCACATCCTCGAGAAGATGCTCGAAGCGATCGAGAAGCCCCGTGACACCCTCTCCCCCCATGCCCCCCGCCTGCTCAGCTTCCGGATCGACCCGGAACTGATCGGCACCGTGATCGGCCCCGGCGGCCGCACGATCAAGGGCATCACCGAGCGCACCAACACCAAGATCGACATCGAAGACGGCGGCATCGTCACGATCGCCAGCCACGACGGCGCCGCCGCCGATGAAGCCCAGCGGATCATCGAGGGCCTCACCCGTCGCATCAGCGAAGGGGAGCAGTTCAGCGGAACCGTCACCCGGGTGATCCCGATCGGTGCCTTCGTCGAGATCCTGCCCGGCAAGGAGGGGATGATCCACATCTCCCAGCTCTCCGAAGCCCGGGTCGAGAAGGTCGAAGACGTGGTCAAGGTGGGTGATCCCGTTACGGTGCGGGTCCGCGAGATCGATAATCGCGGCCGCATCAACCTCACCCTGCGCGGTGTCTCCCAGGAACCCGCTGCCGTCTGAGCCCGCCGCCGGGGTGCTCTATCTGGTGGGCACCCCGATCGGCAACCGGGCCGATCTCTCCCCTCGCGCCCGCTCGGTGCTCAGCGGCGTCGACCGGATCGCCTGTGAGGACACCCGTCACAGTGGCCAGCTGCTGGCAGGGTTCGAGCTGCGGGGCCGGCTGGTCAGCTTCCACCAGCACAACCAGCAGGCCCGGGTGCCCGAACTGCTGGCGGCGCTGGTGGCCGGCGAAAGCCTGGCGGTGATCAGCGACGCGGGCCTGCCGGGCATCTCCGATCCCGGCGAGCTGCTGGTGGCCGCCGCCCGGTCGGCCGGCCTGCCGGTGGTCTGCATTCCCGGCCCCTGTGCCGTCACCACCGCCCTGGTGAGCAGCGGCCTGCCCAGCGGCCGCTTCTGCTTCGAGGGCTTCCTGCCCGCCAGGGCAACTCAGCGGCGCGCCGCGTTGCAGCAGCTGGCCGCCGAGCCGCGCACCCTGGTGCTGTTCGAAGCGCCGCACCGGCTGGTGGAGCTGCTCGAAGACATCCTCCAGCTGCTCGGCGATCGCCCGCTCCAGGTGGCCCGGGAGCTCACCAAACGCCATGAGCAGCAGATCGGACCCAGCGTCAGCGCTGCCCTGGCCCACTTCCGCCAGGTGCCGCCCCGCGGCGAATGCACCCTGGTGCTGGGCGGTGCTCCCGCGCCCGAGCTGCCCTGCTGGAGCGATGCCACCCTCAAGGCGAAGCTGACTGAACGGGTGGCGGCGGGCCTCAGCAGCCGTGATGCGGCCCGGCAACTGGCCGAGGAAACCGGGCTGTCGCGCCGCGACCTCTACGCCCTGCTGCACCAGGCCGATGAGCCCGAAAGCCCCTGAGCGGCAGGCCCATCGCCACGCCACCGGTCAGACTCTGCTCAATGCGATGTGCGGGTCCGTGCTGCTGCGTCTGCGTCTGCTGATCACCAGCCTCGGCGGTGGCCTGGTCTTGCTGTTGATCCTTTGCCTCGGCGCCCAGAACCTCAGCGACAGGGCCAGCCTCCGGCTGGGCTTCGCCCGCAGCGTGCCCCTTCCCACCGGCTTCCTGGTGGGCCTTGCCCTGGTGGTGGGCGTGATCAGCGGCGGCAGCACCGCCGCCCTGCTGATGCCCGGCTCCGATCAGGATCCCGGCAGGGAGTAAAGCGCCCCTTCCAGCACCAGCCGGGTGATGCCCTGGCCCAGCAGATAGGAAGCGGTGCGATGAATCACCTGGCTGTCGGGCAGCTTGATGACGCGCTGGGTGCGGCCGCAGTGCCGTTTGGCCTGGCGGGGATTGGCAAACACCACCAGGGCCTGACGTTGCTGCTCCCCATCGGGCAGCCGCCCCAGCTCCGGGAAATCGCTGAGGGGGCGGGCCTGCAGTTCCACCGTCTTGTCCACCAGCATGTAAAGGCAGGCAGGCAGCAGAGCAACCTCCAGGGGCTGGCAGGTGGTGGCCGGACGATCCTCCAGAGCCGCTCCCACCGCCACGGTCACGAAGATGTTCGCTTCCCGATCACGGTCTTCAAGGCTGGTGTCCGTGTCCTCCTCAAGGCCCTCATCAGCATCGTCGTCAACGAAATCGTCGGCGTCGTCGATCGCCAGCAGCCCGGGGGTGTCGTCGTTTTCGCTGTCGTCACTTTCGCTGTCGCCACGTTCGTTGGTATCACGATCGTTCGCATCACTTTCGCTGGCCACGCGGAGCGTGGC
>JAHLYW010000034.1 GCA_025128135.1 Synechococcus sp. CS-1325 | reverse complement strand
GCTCACAACTTCCCGCTCGATCTGGCTTCGGCAGAAGCCACCCCTGTGGCCCTGATCGCCCCGGCGATCGGCTGATCCAGGCTGGTGGATCCATAGGGTCCACCAACTGCTTCGCGTGGATTGAAGCCAAGCCCCCGCCATCGCGGGGGCTTTTTGTTGGCACATGCCTCGATCAGCAGTTATCGGGCAGCAAGCCTGGTCAGAGCCGTCGGTTGAGCCCTGAGGGGAGGAAGGCAGTCCTGGATTGAACCGCCATTCCAGAGAGACGCTTCCACCTGTCGTCTGGAGAGAATCTGCTCGCCCCGTTGCCAGGCACATCTTCGGGAGAGAAGTTCCAGGTCGTCAAACCATTTTGTTTTGGTCATCTGCCCACCATGCAACCGGATGTGATACACGAAAGCTTCAATGACGATGCCTGGAGCCATGCTGGTGACGGCCATCATCATGCCGATATCCTCTCCCTGGGGCAGGCCCATCCAGCCTCCAGCTCTTTTCAGCAGGTTGGCTTCCACCAGCAAGGTTGTCGGACCCAATGGGATGCTTGCCTTTGGTGTCGGCCAGGCACGCCAGATGTCTCCAGGAGCACTCGGTCCTGCGGGCACGATTCTTGGGTCGGACTTGGAGTCGTCCTGGCAGTAACCAGCAGACCAGAGGGCACCGTTCTGAGCCTGGATGGCCTGCAACCGTAGATCAATGGAATGGGGGTAAAGCCAATCGTCGTCATCGGCGCTGGTGATCCACCCTCCTGCAGCAATCACAAGACCCAGGTTCCGTGCCGCCGCCTGACCGATCGGGCGTTCTGTCGCTATGACGGTAGCCCCTTCGCAAATCCCATCGGGCAGGGTGTTGCGGCTTGAGCCGTCAATCACGATCACATGTTCAACCTCGCACTCATTGTTCTTCAGACTTTGATTCAACTCCACCAGCATGCTGAGCCGATCCGGCAAGAGCCTGGTTGGGGTTATCACGCTGACAATCATATCTGTGTCTGAAGATGGATTCTTTTGGTTTCGATTCTCAACGGCTGAGCCTTCATTCCTGCCTGAATGGGATGATGAAGGCCAGGGTGACTGATGCAAATCTTTGGCAAATTGAAATCTGGCTGGCTGATGTGCTGCCTGCAGGTAACCACAGATAAGCTAGCAGTCGGTAGGCGGCCTTGAACATTCACATGAAATGTCACTGCAGATTGGTCATTTTTGCAGCGATTATTTCCCCTGATCGGCCATGCGTTGATGTGTGGTGCGTGGTGATATCCGGCTGCTCCTGAAGCCGTCAGCAGTCCAGCTTTGTTGTCGCCTTCGGCGCGCCTGATGCAGTTGAACAGGCAGCTGATTCGAGCCCAGTCAGCCGGATGGTCGGCGCTTGAGGCCGATCGGGGCCTGATCGATCGCCTGGTTGTGGTGCGGCCTTCACCACGCGGCCGGCACCGCCCAGTTGGCGCCAGCGCTGCTAGAACGACAACGATTCTCACTCCTGCGGGGCATCGGCCTTGCCGGCTGCTCCCCACCCCCCTGCCATGGCCTTCACCAGCGCCGTTCCAGCCGCCGACCGCCTGCCGGTGACCGTGCTCACCGGCTATCTCGGGGCCGGCAAAACCACACTGCTGAACCGGATCCTCACCCACGAGCACGGCCTCAAGGTGGCGGTGATCGTGAACGAATTCGGCGAGGTGGGCATCGACAACCAACTGGTGATCGATGCCGACGAAGAGATCTTTGAGATGAACAACGGCTGCATCTGTTGCACCGTGCGTGGCGATCTGATCCGCATCATCGGCAACCTGATGAAACGGCGCGATCGCTTCGATCATCTGGTGATCGAAACCACCGGCCTGGCCGATCCCGCCCCCGTCATCCAGACCTTCTTCGTGGATGAAGATCTGCGTGATGAACTGCGCCTCGATGCGGTGATCACCCTGGTGGATCTGGTGCACGTGCAACAGCACTGGGAGGCGGAGGAGGTGCAGGAGCAGCTGGCCTTTGCCGATGTGCTGCTGCTCAACAAGGCGGATCTGGTGGAGGAGGCCGAACGGCAGGCGATCGAGCAGCGGGTGCGGGCGATCAACCCGATGGCACGGCTGCTCACCACCTGCAACGCCGATGCACCGATCGATCAGCTGCTGGGTGTGGGGGCGTTCGAACTGGAGCGGGCCCTGAGCCTCGATCCCGGCTTCCTGATCGAAGAGCATGCCCACGAACACGACGACGCCGTGGGCTCGGTGGCGTTCGTGGAGGAGCGGCCGATGAGCCTCGACAAGCTGGGCAGCTGGCTGTCGGATCTGGTGGCCGAGCGGGGGCCCGATCTGTTTCGGATGAAGGGCATCATCCAGCTGGAGGGTAAAGACGAGCGCTACGTGTTCCAGGCGGTGCACATGCTGCTGGATGGCGATTTCGATCGCCCCTGGAAAGATGGTGAGCGGCGCTGCACCGAATTCGTGATCATCGGCCGCGATCTTGATACCAAAGGCCTGCGGTCTGGCTTCAATGCTTGTGTCGCCTGAGGGGGCTGCTGCAGTGAAGGGCACGGCGCCGCTGGTGCAGGAACGGCTCTGCGGGCAGCTGCAGCAAGCGATCACCGCGCTGAGCTGGTCAGCGGATGGGAACGCTCTGGCGATCGCCAGTGCCGGCGGCGAACTGCTGCTGCTCGATTTCCGCGCCGGTTGCGAGGAGCTGCTGCGGGGCGATCACGATGCCAGCCTTGATGCGATCGGCTTCAGTGCCGATGGTCAGTTCCTGATGGCGGTGGGCCAGGCCGGGGAGCTGCTGCTCTGGGAGCTGGGGGGCAGCGGGGTGCGGCCGATGGCCTTCGCGCCGCTGCCGCTTGGCGCCGGCTGGCTGGATGCGGCGGTCTGGCAGCCGGCTGGCCTGCTGCTGGCGGTGGCGGCGGGCCGCCGGGTGCGGCTCTGGGATGGGGCCGTGCGGCAGTGGCACCCCGGCAGCCTGGAGCTGCCCGGCACCGCGCAGAGCCTGGCCTGGAGTGCCGACGGCAGGCGGCTGGCGGCGAGCTGTCATGGCGAGCTGGCGCTGTGGAACCCTCTCGATCCCGCCGCCGCCCCCCGGCGTGCCCCCACCGCTTCCGTGAGTCTGGCCCTGGCCTTCTCGCCGGTGGGCCACCTGCTCGCCTGTGGCCAGATGGACCGCTCCCTGCTGCTCTGGCCCGAGGCGGGCGATGGGCGGCCCTGGCAGTTCAGTGGCTTCCCGGCCAAGGTGCGGGCGCTGGCCTGGAGCGATCAGCCCGGCAAGCTGGCGCCCTCCCTGGCCGTGGCCGCCGCCGACCACGTGGTGCTGTGGCAACAGCAGGATCGCAGTGAACAGGGCTGGAAACCGGAGCCGCTGCTCTGGCATGAACAGCGTGTGCAGGCCCTGGCCTTCGCGCCGGGCCGCCCCCTGCTGGCCAGTGCCTCCGCCGATGGCAGCGTGGGCCTCTGGGATGGCCGCGGCCGCCTGCTGCAGGCGCTCGAAGGGGAAGGCCAGGGGTTCCAGGCGCTGGCCTGGCGTCCGGACGGATTGCATCTGGCCGCCGGTGGAGATCAGGGGCGCTGGTGGCTGTGGCCGGTGGCCGTGCCAGGCAGGGAACGTCAGCGGCGATCCGGTGGGGCCGGCTTTGGTTGAGCCACCAGCACGGCCTGAACCGCCTCCGCCAGCCGCCAATCCCCCGCCATGTCCCCACTCCCCACCCTGCCGGGCTTCGCCCTCGCCCTGCTGCTCCTGCTGGCTGGGGTGATCGCGCTGCTGCCCTCGCTGGTGATCCGGGGGCTGCTGGCGCCGCTCAACCCGCAGGTGGTGTTCTGTGGCGGTGACAGGCAGCGGCGGCTGGCGCTCACGATTGATGACGGCCCCAGTGGCCCTGGCTCCGACGCCCTGCTGGAGCTGCTGCGGGAGCTGCAGGTGCCGGCCACCTTCTTCCTGATCGGCTCCCATCTGCCGAACGACCCGCACTTTCCCCGCCGGGCCTTGGAGCAGGGCCACGCCATCGGCAACCACCTGTGGATCGACGCGCGCTCCGCCGGCCTCGACAGGACCGAGTTCCTGGGCGAACTGGAGAGCACCGAACAGGCGATCGAGCAGGCCGCCGCACCGCAGACGCTGCACTGGCGCTGGTGCCGTCCGGGGCGGGCCTGGTTCCATACGGCGATGCTCGGCTGGCTGGCCGAGCGCCGCTACCGGCTGGTGCTGGGCTCGATCTTTCCCTGGGACACCTATCTGCCACCGCTGTGGTTCGTGCGGATGTTCGTGCGGCTCAACGCCCACCCCGGCGGGATCCTGGTGCTCCACGACACGCCAGCGTTGAGCCCACGCACCCAGGCCACCCTGCGGCGGATCATTCCCGAGCTGCGCCAACGCGGCTACAGCTTCGTGCCGCTGGCGGAGCTGCTGGGTGCGCCCGGCTGAACCTGCCCCCACCAGCGCTCCACCACCGCCAGAGTGAGCTCAGTGATGAATCACACCATGGCCCCCACCCGTGAGCAGATCCTGGCCGCCTCCGCCGGCTGGGTGGCGGTGGTGCTGAATGTGGTGCCAGGGCTGGGTGCCGGCTACCTCTACCAGCGCCGTTGGAAGGCCTACTGGATCACCTCGGCCCTGGCGACTGCCTGGTTCGTGGCCGGAGCCGCGCTGGCCCAGAACGCCGAGGCGGCTGCTGAAGCCCAGAACCAGCTGGTGGGGCTGGTCGGCCTGGTGGTGCTGGCCGGTGTCACGGCCACAGAGGCGGGCCTGGCTGTGAAACGGGTGCGGCAGAACGCCTGAAGCCCCTCAGCAGCGCAACCAGCTTCTCTGGGCCCTGAGATGGTGCATGGTTCAGGAGTTGGGCCATTCTTTGAAGGGCTGCGCTGGCTGAGGGAGCGTGTCGATCAACGCAGCCGTGCTGCTGGCGGGAGTGCTGTTACTGCTGGGCATTGTCTCCAGCAAGTTCTCGGCCCGGTTCGGTGTTCCTGTGTTGGTGTTGTTCCTCTCGGTGGGGATGCTGGCGGGCTCGGAAGGGCTGGGGCGGATCCCGTTCGAGAACTATCCCCTGGCCAACAGCGTCGGCAGCGTCGCTCTGTCGCTGATCCTGTTCGACGGTGGACTGCGGACCTCGCTCACCTCTGTGCAACGGGTCTGGCGGACGGCGCTGTCGCTTTCAACCATCGGCGTTCTGCTCACCTCGCTGCTCACGGGCCTGGCGGCGGCCTGGGTGCTGAAGATGCCCCTGTTGCAGGGATTGCTGCTGGGCAGCATCGTCGGCTCCACCGATGCGGCTGCCGTGTTCTCGGTGCTCCGCTCCAGCGGCCTGAAGCTTCCCGAACGGCTCACGGCCACCCTTGAAGTGGAGAGCGGCTCCAACGATCCGATGGCGATCTTCCTCACGCTGGGGTTGATCGGCGTGATCAGCGGCAACACCTCTTCCCCCCAGGACCTGGCGCTGCTGTTCCTGGCCCAGTTCGGCATCGGCAGCCTGATGGGCCTCGGTGTGGGGCGGCTGGCGATCTGGAGTGTCAACCGGATCAACCTGGATTACCCGGGCCTCTACCCCCTGCTGGCGCTGTCCTTCGGGCTGGTGGCCTTCGGGTTGGCGGCGGTGCTGGGTGGCAGTGGTTTCCTCGCTGTCTACATCGCCGGCATCGTGCTCGGCAGCAGTTCGATCGTGTTTCGCCGGGGGATCTTCTCCTTTCACGACGCCATGGCCTGGCTGGGCCAGATCCTGCTGTTCGTGATGCTGGGGTTGCTCAGCTTCCCCAGCCGCCTGCTGGCGGTTGCCGGCGAGGGTCTGCTGATCGCTCTGGTCTTGATCGTGGTGGCCAGGCCCGTCGCCGTCGCGGTGGCGACCTGGCCGTTCCGCTTTCGGCGCCGTGAACTCCTGTTCCTGTCCTGGGTTGGGCTCAAGGGCGCGGTTCCGATCACCCTGGCCACCTTCCCGCTGATGGCGGGTGTGCCCCAGAGCCAGACGATCTTCAATGCCGTGTTCTTCGTGGTGCTGATCTCGGCGCTCACTCAGGGCTGGTCTCTGCCGCTGGTGGCACGCTGGTTGCAGATCGGCCGCCCTGCCGACGCCGTGCCCGCCTTGTCGGTGGAGATCAATGCCCTGCGTCAGGTTGATGGGGAGATCGTCGACTACACCGTGAAGCCCGGCGCCCGGGTGGCTGGCCAGTTGCTGCGAGATCTTCCCCTCCCCGATGGGGTGCTGATGACCCTGATCCTGCGCGGCCGGCAGGTGGTGATGCCGCGTGGCGGAACGGCCCTCCAGCCTGGAGATCATGTGTTCGTGGCGTTGCGCACCCAGCTCAAGCCACTGATGGATCGGTTGTTCGACCCAGACCCGGAGCCGTCGTCCCCTCCGGTCGGCCTGGTGCTGGCCTTCAACGCGCAAACCAGCCTGGCCCAGCTGCATCGCTTCTTTGGCCAGGCCATGCCGCTGAACGGTGCGCCTGGTGCGGCGAGCTCAAGCCTCGCTGCCCTACTGGCGGAATCCGGCCCGCAGCAGCAGGCTCGCCTCGGTCCCTTTCTGATCACACCAGCTGCGGAGCCGGATCTGGTTCTGGTGACCTGCTGTGGGTCGGTGGCTTGAAAGCGTGCACGCCGAGGCGTTGGGTTTAGCCAGTTAGGCCTTCGTTATCATTCCGCCTTGATATTGATCGAAACGATATCAGCGAAATCGGCGGCAAAGCTTGTTCTTCAGCAGGATGCTTACTTCTGAATAGTGCTGACCTGGACAAAGCCGCAAGCATGTTGAGGTTCCAAGCAGGAACCCTGCGGCTACGGACATGGTGGATGGCCTTGTTACCCCGCTACATACTGGCTTGGATGCGCAAACTCAGATTTTATCCCATGGAAGGATTCGTAGAGAGCTCGATGTCTGGAAAGCCCGTACTCGTCTGCGCGAGTTTCGTAGGAACGAACCCATTGAATCAGGTTGTCCAGGTTCTCATCCTGTTCACGACGTGAACCAAACTTCTCAGGCTCCCATGGCCTCTTGCGGCAGTGGGCAACGCATGCATCTACTCCAGGGTTGAGAAAGATCAGCTCATCGCAGAAGATCAATACTGGTTCAATGATGTCAGAATAACAGCCTTCGATGATCCATCTATCATGGCTTGAAATCCAATGCTTAACATCTTCAATACTATCTTGAAGTGGCCGTCTTTCGGTGCTGCCGTGAAACGCCACCTCGTCCAGTGATAATTCAGCGGCTGGTCGCGTGGCAATGATCGATCTGGACAAGGTGCTCTTGCCTGCTCCGGCATTGCCGAGAATGATGATGTTCATGCCATTGCTGCTCCATCGGTAAAACGCTTGCCATCACCTGGCCGCAAGGATACGAGGCGTCGATCAAGATTCAATTGGAGGCAGACCAGGTGGATGGCATTGCTTGATGGCCGTCTCCGCCTCATCGGCTGGACTGGCATGTAACTGAAGCCCGAGTGCAGAGATAACCTTCAAGACAGTGGCCAGTTCAGGGTTAACGCTAGACGAGAGAGCCTTGTAGAGACTTTCTCTACCCATTCCAGCTTCACGCGCAATTTGCGTCATGCCTTTTGAACGAGCAATATCACCTAAGGCAGCAGCCACCAGGCTTGGATCTCCATCCTCAAAGGCGGCTTCAAGATAGGCCGCCATGGCTTCGCTGGTTGTGAAATGGTTGACTGGATCCCAGATGGTTGTTTCGGTTCTTGTCATTGACACCACCAATAGGTTTCGATCTAGATCATTGGCATGCTGGTTGTCCCTGTCTTGAGCACTCTTGTCTGCACCAGTGAGAAGAACGACGACTGTGTTGGCCGGGTCAATGAATTAGATGCGTTAGCCAGGGCCGTGGTGAAAACGAAGCTCAGAGACGCCTTGTCCGACTGGCCGGACATCACCTGGGTTTCCCAGGGATAGACGCCTGATCCGAATGTCGATGCTAACTTTCGCTGCTCGATCACGCAGGCCACGGAACCATTCGGCATAGGCAGTGGCCTCCCGAATCTCCAGTACCCCACCATTGTATCTCTGGGGATACGGCTCCGCAACCGGTCTTGAGCCTGTCTAGCCCTATATAGACGGGTCCGATAACCACCTGTTTTCATTGACACAGTTGGACTGCTGGGGCCGTGGTCAGGCTTTGGTTGTTCCACGCCTGATGGTCGAACGAGGTGGTTCGAGAGTGGTTTGGATTCATGTATCGGGGATTCCGTGAATCATCCACCTTCAAACAACACCTGCCGCCCATTTGACAATTGGCACCCATCACATTGCTCCAGGGGCCTGCAGCTGGCTCGTGCAAGATCAATTGTATTTCAGGGGTGTGCAGAACGGTCGCGGTGATCACTCGATTCGAACCCGTTGGCGCCCCATCGCCGCCTTGGCAGGGGTGAACCCATTCAGGCCAAGGCAACACTTCGTCAGGGTGCAACACTCTCCAGTTGCTGCCCTGAATCTGGTGGAGCAGATCAGTCATCTGAATTTTCAGAGCTGTTGCTCAGCTGTGTGTGACCCTCAGGCCTCGTTGCCGGGGGTCCCAGTACTGGTCCATTGGGTCTTGGCCTGCGGGCACGCCCTGCGAATTCCCACTGGTTTGGCATGAACGCTCCCGCCCAGCGATCTCCTGTTTTGCAATCCCTGAGAAGTCAATCGGGGCGACAGGATTCGAACCTGCGACCTAGTGCTCCCAAACCAATAGACAAATCCTGATCACCACTGGCGAAACCCGTTGCAGCAAGGGACTTTGTCAGAGGCTGTCATGGCCTGTCAGGACCAAAACAGCCATTTTTCCGTACAATTGTACGAATCCTTGGCCGGGTGCTTTATGGCAGAAAGGGTCAGCCATAACCAGGTCTGGGTGAAGGGTTTTCGGGCCTCCGTTCGTACAAGTACGAGTGAGGGTTGGTGGGTGCGCGAGCACCGCGGCCGGATGCGTCTCGAAGTGAAGGCCCCCGACGGACGGATGACCTCCGTGGCCCTCCCCTTCGACTGGGTCAAGGGGCAGACCGGTGATGCGGTTGCACGGGTGCGCTCGATCTATCGCCTTGTCGGCGAAGGCCACACCCTGAAGTCAGCGGCAACCCTGGCCGCCGGGGAAGCGCCGGCAGCGCCGATCAACTGGGCTGCGGTCGCGGAGGGTTTTCGAATCCAGAAGCTGCAGCACGGCACGACCGTCAAACCAGAGACCTGGGAAGCCCACTACCTGCCTGTTGTCTCAGCAGCCGTGGAGCTCCTGTCGGGCCGGAAGGCGCCGATGAACCCAGCTGATCTCATGGATCAGTGCATTCGCTCCTGGCCGCCTGGCAGCCGGACGCGACAGATCCGTGCCCAGTCGCTGGCTCAATTCCTGCGCTACGGCGTGCATCGCGCAGGGGTGCCTGTTCTCTGGGCCCCGCCGGCCAATCTCAGGCAGCACGTCGGCATCAAATCCAGAGAGGCAGCGTCTGCCAGCCAGAAGGGGGATCCCTTCACCGACCAGCAGATCCTGAACCTGCTCGCAGCACTGCCCGAGGGTGCATCCGGTCAGCGCTGGGCCGATGGCATCCGCCTAATGGCGGAGCTGGGTCTACGCCCGATCGAGCTGCTGCACCTGACGATCCGTACGGATTCTTCAACGCGAGAGCCCTACTGGTGGTGCACCTACCGCAAGCGAAGTGGTGGAGGTTCAACCGAGTCGCGCCGGCTCTTCCCTCTGCCACTGATTGGAGAAGACGGTGAAGCCACCAGCTGGAACCTGCTGAAACGGTGGCAGGCCAACTTGATCGAATTGCCACCACTGGGCGGTGGGAACAGTCCCGCTGATTGCATCAAGACCTTTCTGAACCGACAGCAGGCTTGGCGATCCCTGCGCGAGACGATGGCTGCCAACGTCCAGCGCGCTGTGCCTTACAGCTTCCGGCACAGCTACAGCCTGCGCGGGCACCAACGCGGGATCGACGCCGGCAGCATGGCCCAGGCCATGGGCCACAGCCTCGAGGTTCACTGCCGCTCCTATCCATGGGCCAGTGTCGCGGGGACGATTGCGGCGTTCGATCGGGCCAACACGATCTTGCGGGCAGAGGCGAGCTGAGCGAGCTCGGGCATCAGGTGCTTCTTTGACCGTGGAAGTCAGCGCAAGGACAGTGAAAGTGGCAGTCCTTCCGCCTCAAGGGTTGCTGCGGTTCGCGTAGACACGGAGCGAATCACCAGCCATGCATCAGCCATCCCCAGCATTCGTAGTGCCATGAGCAAGCGCCTGATCGTTTCCGACAACCGGGAGGACCCGGGCAACCCACTTGTGCTTGATGGAGAAGCAATCGATGAGGCGGCCCGGGATCCGCTGGCGATTGGCAAGCTGATGGTCGATCAGGCTTGGGCAGAGGGCATCGACCCAACCGGTGGGGGCCTCTACTACGAACGCAACAGCCATCGCCATCGCCGACTGCAGCCATTCGAGACAGGCAGCGAGGGCTTCATGACTGGAGGCTGGGTGCGGGTCCTTGCCACCCCGGAACAGCTGCAGCGCGAGCGCGTTGGGATGGAAGCTGCCGCGGCACGGGGGCTGGTGAAACTGCACGGCAGCCACCGGGGCGTGCTGCTGGTCGAATTTCTGGATGTGCCCTGGGGCTGAGCAGGCGCCTCCGGAAGCTGCGGTCGTCGTCGGCCGTCCTGAACTTGCCACGGCTGCGCCGTGGCTGTCGTCAGACAGCCGCCGCCGCCCTCCGCGGTTCTGCGCTGGGGGAATGGCCAGATGCCTCTCCCGCGGCTGCGGTACCGCTGCTCATCCGGCCCGCAGGTGATGGATCGGGAGTTCTGATCGCAAGAGGTTGCCTCGCGCGGCTACGCGGGCATCGAGGGGCCATGGTCATCACTGGAAGGGCCAACTCAGGGCTGCTGCGAATCAGATAAGCAGATGGGTCACCCCCAACATGAGACTGGTCAGATGCCAGTCTCCGCAGTGCCTTAGACTGCCCATTAGTGCTTCTGGACTGGTAGAATAAGGGCCACGCCAAAGGCCCCGAGCCCATCGCCTGCGGCAACGTCATCCCCTGATCTCGCCATCACCGCCGCCTATGTCTGAGCGGCCGTGATGCCCCGATCAGTTGTCACCCACGGCAACTGATTCCATGGCTGTTTGTACTTCATCCAGGCCCGTCATCGGCGCCGGTCGCTCCCTTGTGATCGCGGCCGGTGGCGGCCGTGATCTGGCCTGGTCCCATCAGCGCATTGCCGCTGAGCTGCTGGCCCGCAGTGGCGGCCGGCTTGTCCATCTGCTGCTCCACGGTGGGGCCCGCGGCGCCGATGCCGCGATCGCTCGGGCCGCCCATCAGCTGGGCTGGTCGGCGCTGGTCATGCCGGCCAAGTGGCAGCGCCATGGTCGTGCCGCCGGGCCGATCCGCAACCGGGAGCTGCTTGAGCTGGCTGTGGCCAGGGCCGTGGCCCACACCTCCCCTGGGGTCTCCACCTCCGTGCTGGTGGTGGCCTTCCCCGGTGGGCCCGGCACCGCCTCGCTGGTGCACCAGGCCCGCCGCCTGGCCTCCCGCTCTCCGGTGCCGATCGCCGTGGTGGAGGTCAGCGAATCCGCCAGCGCCTGGGCCGCTGCCAGCCCCTTCTCCTGAGTCCAGGGCCGCCTTGGCGGCGCTCGTTGCATCCCCCCTATCTCTCTCATCGTCATGCCCGTTCTCACCCCAATCCCCTCATCTCCGGCCACCGCTCCTGCTGGGGCTGTCGCCAAAGCCGCCGGCCCGGCCTGCTCCCTCCAGCGCACCGGTTCGCTCTGGCAACTGGGCATCGAGGCCCAGGAGCTCACAACCGCGATCAGCCAGCTGGCCGAGCAGCTGGAGGCCGATGAGCCCGAGCAACGCAGCTGCGCCCTCGCTGAGCTGGAAGCCGCCCTTCTCGCAGATGAGTGCAACAAGCAGGCCCTGGCGGCCAAGGCCGATGCCACCTGCTGGGTGATCGAGCACCTGCGCGGCCAGGCCGCCTACCGCCAGCAGCAGGCCAAACGCCTCACAGAGCTATCCCGCTCCGATGTCAGCCGGGCCGAGGCACTGGAGGACTCCCTCGTTCTGGTGCTCACCCGGCTGCAGCCGGCAGCTACCCGCTTCTCCTTCCCCAATCACGAGCTCACAAGCCGCAAATCCCAGGCCGTCGAGATCGACGACGAGGGAGCGCTGGCTCCCGAGTGGCTCACGGTCAAGACCACCACTCAGCCGGATAAGGCCGCCATCAAGCAGGCCCTCAAGGCCGGCCAGCAGATCCCTGGAGCCCAGCTCCTCCTCCACCGCAGCTGGCGGATCACCTGAGGGGTGCAGAGCCGCCCTCGATAGGGGTCCGCTGCAGAGTCGGGCCCAGGGCAGCCGGTCAGCACCATCACCTCCACCCACCACCAGAAGCAATGGATCTCTCCAGCTACGGCAGCGCCAGCTCCACGACCACACCAACCAGCCCGCGGCCCAGTGGTCACATCTGGTCCACCCGCCTGGCCAGCTGGGTGGTGCCGATCACCCGCAAACCAGGCCGCCGGCCCTCCCCGGATCACATCCACTGCAGCGAACCGCCCTGCTGGGTGCTGATCGAGCCGCTGCCGCCGAAAACCCCTGCCCACTGATCCCGAACCCTGTTCCCACCCACCACCTCGCCGCCATGACCTGCACCTTTTCCCCTGAACAGATCACTGCCCTCGCCGCCCCACTCGATCGAGGCAAGGTTCGCCAGCGCGAACAGGGCCGCGCCAAGGTCAGCTACCTGGAGGGCTGGCAGGTAATCGCAGAAGCCAACCGGATCTTCGGGTTCGATGGATGGCAGCGCGAGACGGTTTCGCTGCAGTGCGTCTCCCAGGCGGAACGGCGCATCGGCCGTGAGCCGAGCAAGCCCTCCGATCCCCCGCAACGCGACGGCTGGGGTGTCACATACACCGCCCGGGTGCGGGTGGTCGTCGGCGCGATCGTGCGGGAAGGCAGCGGCGCCGGCCACGGCATCGATGTCGACCTGGGCCAGGCCCATGAATCCGCCCTCAAGGAAGCGGAAACCGATGCCATGAAGCGGGCGCTGATGACCTTCGGGAACCCGTTCGGCCTTGCGCTCTACGACAAGCAGCAACGCGAGGTCACCTCAGGCGTCACGGGGGCTCCTTCTCGGGGCGACATCACTGAGCGCCCCTCTCGGGGCGACATGCCGCCCCACTCCCCCAACGGGATCACATCCAATGCCGCCGCCGGAAACGGCTCACTGCGCCGCTCGCCAGCTGGAAGCGGTCACCGTCCCAGCGGCCAGCCACCCGCAGGCCAGCACTCCCACGCTGCAGCGGCTGCTGACATCGAGGAGGCCCTAGTAGATCCAGCCTTGCTGCCCCTCGACACAGCCACCACCCGCCAGATCCTGGATACCCTGCGGGGTCTACCCAGGCCGGTGCTGGAAGGCTTCACCAAGGCCTTCCGCAAGCGGTTCCAGGTGCCGGAGGAGGCCACCTCTATCGCCGATCGGATTTGTCAGAAGCGTCACCACGACTGGATCGAGGCGTATTTGGTTCAGTGCCAGAGCGTTGTCTGAGATCCATTAATCCGGCAGCTCAGCTCGGGTGAGCTGCCTAACATTCGTGAGACAGGCCGCCCTGAGGGCCATGACCACGCAAACCGATCTGGGCTGGGCAGGCTGCAGTGCTGTGGAGAGGGATCCTCAGCGCGTGAGTGGAGCCTGGGTGTTCCGCGGTACCCGGATCCCGGTGGCAGCTCTGTTCGAAAACCTGGAAGACGGCGTCTCCTTGGCTGAATTCGTTGAACTGTTCCCAGGGGTGAGCCTCGACCAGTCACGGCTGGTCCTGGAGCACGCCGCTCGGAGCACCGGTGCTGCCGCACTGGCCTGAGTGCGGATCCTGTTTGACCAGGGGACACCTGTTCCCCTCCGCCGTTCACTGAGCGGCCATGAGGTGGTCACGGCCTATGAGCTGGGTTGGTCGACCGTTACCAATGGCGAGCTGATTCGCCTGGCGGAGCAGGAGGGCTACGAGCTTCTGATTACCACCGATACGAACCTGCGCTATCAGCAGAACCTGAGCGGGCGCAGCATCGCGATCCTGGTGCTGACAACAACCAGCTGGCCGCGGATTCGCGAGGTCACAGGCGAACTCCAGGCAGCTGTCGCCGCCATCGAAAGCGGCGGCTACGAGGAACTGTTCATTCCCTGAACACCTCAACGCTGCAGCAGCCAGCGCAGGAGCGACAGGCCAATGATCAGCCCGATCCCCGTGTTCCACAGCCAGGACGGGCGTTCGGCAAGACGCTGCAACCAGGGCGGCATTCGATCGCCCCACTGCTGCAGCGCCAGCACCGCCAACAACAGCAGGACCACGGGCAGTCCGATGGCCAGCACCAGCTCACGCAGCATTCCATCGCTCGCCCCTACCGGCACCGTACCCAGCTGGATCCAGAGCGGCAGCCGGTTGGCGGCCCTGACATGAGGCTGTGGATCCGCCGCTTGTTCCTACGACTGGCCCATGGCGTTTTCCCGCACCAGCCAGGATTCAGCCGTGATGGGCGGCAAGCCCTGCATCCGCGGGCTGCGCATCACGGTGGGCACGATCGTGGGGCTGCTGGCCAGTGTTCAGCAGCAGCGATCCGCTCCCGCAGCCGGGCGGCCATGGCCTGCACAGCCGCATGGCTGGCGATCTTCTGGGGCACCAACAGCCAGAGGCGCTCCACGAGCGGCTCCCATGGCCAAACCGCCGTCAGTGAGGCCTCCCGCCAGGGGCTGGTCTGCAGCAGCGACGGCGACACCGGCAGCAGCCCATCACCCCGTTGCAACTCCGCCAGCCAATCACTGGCCGCAACGGCATCGAGGGGGGTGATGGCCGCCAGCTGCTGCTCCTGCAGGGCGTGATGGAGTGCTGGTGCCGCCGCCAATGGCGGTGCCAGGAACCGGAAGCACCGGGGCGGTGGCGTGGCGTCGGAATCGGGGCCCCTCAACCGGCAGGCGAGGAGCAACCCCCAGCGCCCCAGGGGCAGCCAGGCCATCCCCTCCAGCGGAGCGGGGCAGTCGCTCGCCAGCAGCACCGCCTCCAGCTCGCCTTCCCGCAGCAGCTCAGACCACTGGTTCAGGCTCCGCCACAGCAGCGGAGTCGGCTCCACGGGGGTGAGTCCGTCGAGCAGGTGCTGATGGAAAAGACCAGTGGCCACACGCAGGCCGGTGTCAGGGAGCAGAGGTGGAGGAATCGGAGCAGGCAGCGGATCTCGCGCTGGTCGGTGAGTGGCGGAATGCTCCTGCGACCACGGCCGGAATCGGCCTTTGGTACTGACCGCCACCAGCACGGCATGCAGCGCTACCGAATCGTGATCGTTGCAGCAGGAATGGCACCGCCACTTGCTGCCCAATGGAGCTGGGGATGTGTCCCTCGATCCAACGCCCATGACTCGCTTCATTCCATCGACGACGGCCGAGCAACGCAGCAGCTGCTCGGCGACGCCGGAACGTCCACTGCGCTGCCACCTGCTGATCGGCCCGCCGGCCAGCGGCAAGTCCACCGTTGCCCGGCACCTGGCCACACTGCTGAGCGGGACTGAGGAGCCTCCACCCCGTTACATCAGCAGCCGCGACATACGCGCTGAGATCTTTGGCGATCGCGGGGTCTTTGGCCCCTGGGATGACATCGCTGCGGTGATGCACCAGCGGATCCAGGAGGCTGTCTGCTCAGGCGCCCCGGTGATTGTCGAGGCCACCTTCTCGCGCCGCGCCTGGCGGCTGGCGATCACCCAGAAGCTGGAGCTGCCGGTGCCGGTGGAGTGGATCGGCTGGTGGATGCGCACACCGCATGAGCTCTGCCAGCAATGGAACCGGCGCCGTGATCACAGCGTTCCCGAGCAGGTGATCGACAACCACTTCTCGTTGCTTTCCGATGCTCCCTTTTCGCCCAGCCGCTCAGAAGGTTTCGCAGCGGTGGTCTGCGTCGAGCCCCATCACCATCAGCCCCTGGAGCCACACCTGCAAGCGGTGCTGGGGAAGTTGGAGCGGCGGATCAGCGCCGCCCGCAACCGGGACGCTCGGCTGATTCCCCATGGCTACTCACGCCTGCTGGAGTGCGAGCGACTGCTCCATCTGATCCAGCTGCTCAGCCGCCAGCCGGAACTGACCGCGACCAACGCCCTGCCGGCGGCGGACGCACCGGCAGGCCTGGCCGAGCGTGCGGCAGCCCAGCTTCGCCAGCAGCACGGGCCTTGCTATGCGGATGTCGGAGCGATCGCAGCCGACCTGGACTGGTTACGGCAAGAGGGGTTCACCACCGCCTGGCACGTCAACTCCGAGCAGGGGAAACCCGCGCCGATGCGGGCGGTCGAGCCGCCGCCCTGGCCGGCGTCGCAACCGCTCAGCGCGGGTGGCTGGTCAGCACTGGGCGATCGCGAGGCTTTTTGCCGTGCGCTCACCCTGCTGCGCCACATCCTTCACCATCCCTTTGATCGTCAGGAGGGGGTGGCGATCGACCACCACCTCGCTGCTCGGCTCAAGGCCCTCAGCGGCGGCCGTCATTGCTGGACACCCCGCCAGTTGCACCAGAGCATCACAGCGATCCTCACGCCCTATGGCTTTCGCGATGCGGCAGGCAGTGGCCGCCATGGCTATGCCCTCGGTGCCTCGCTGCTGCCCATGCCGCTGCAGGTGGAAATCCATGGGCTGCTGCAGGCCAATGCCGATCGGCTCGGTGATCCGAGCGGGCAGGCGATCGCCCGGGAGCTGGGCAGGCGGTTGCAACGCAGCGGCATCGCCATCGAGACCGTCCCACAGGTGCGGGCCTACTTCAACCGTTCCTTGCTGGCGGGAGATCAGCGCAGAAGCGGCACCCTGCTCAACACCGAGCAGGCCGAGCCGCTGCGCGGAGCCATTCAGCAGCACCAGCGGGTGGTGTTCACCACCTTGGCCGCCTCCCATGCCGGTCTGGAAGAAATCCGTGGATGGCCCTTGCAGCTGATCTTCCACACCAGCGCCTGGTACCTGCTGTTTGAGCATGACCACATTGGCCAGACGGAGGGGTTGCTGGCCTGCCGGCGAATCGATCAGCTGGGGCTGCGCCGGATCGAAATCGGCAGTTGCCGCAGCCAGCCGTCCCATGCGGCGGCGCTGAGGCGCGGCGAAACGCTCCAGGACATCTGCGGCAGCCTTGAGTTCGGTGGTTCCCTCCAGGCGCAGCAAGCGGTCTGCGGATCGCCATCGGAGCAGCGCAGCAAGGCGATGGGCACCTTGCAGCTGAGCTGTGATGCCGCCGCCTTTGCCCTGCTCCGTGAGGAGGTGCGCCGCTTCCCGGCGGCGGCGGTGCGCCTGTCGCGGCCCCTGCCCGGTGATGGAGTGCTCAGCCCACCGGGTGAGCAGGCAGAACTGCTGCCCTGCAGCCGCTCCAGCCACCCCTATCCAGTGGAGATCGACCTGCCGCTCTGGACCCTTGAGCGTGACTCGGACCTGCGCCGCTGGCTGTATGCCCTGGGCGGCGGGGTGCGGATCGAGTCGCCGCTGGCTCTGCAGCGAGAGCACCGGCACTGGCTGCAGAGCGCTCTGGCGGCCTACCCCAGGAGAAGGGAGATCAAGAAACAGCGGGTGCCCCAGCGGCGGCGGGCCGCAGGGGCGACGGGCAGAAGGGGAACGGCGCTGGCCGCGGGTGAGCCTTGAGGGCAGCGGCGCCCGGCGGCTGTGCCATGGCGCCCGACCGCCCCTCACACCCCTCTCGGCCAGAGCACTCCGGTGCTCGGCCGGCCGCTGCCACCACCACTGCCACTCCCCTGGAGCTGCTTGGCAAAGAAGGGGTGCTGCCGCACGCCAGCGGCACCGAGCGCTGCTGTGGACCAGTCGATCAGGAAGTCCGGGCCGGTGGCTGGTCCCATCGCCACCGGACCTGGGGTGAGCAGCGGGCAGAAGCTCAGCCGATCCGGGATCGTGCTCCAGGGCAAGGAACCGACCGTGTCCCAGCCAGAGAGCGGCTGCGTACCCGCTGGGTTCAGGTACCAGAGATCGGTGGCGCCGCTGTAGGCCGCCGCCAGCTGGTAGAAGGTGCCGGCCCCGCCGGGGTTGCTCACCCGGCCCAGACGGCGCGGGTCCGAGAGCTGGTTGCTGCCCAGCCAGAAGCAGTCCGGCAGTGCGATGCGGGGCTGGATGATCCCCGGCGCGAACACACCGCTGGTGGTGTTGGCATAGAGCCCGCAGCCTTGGATCAGCTGCTGGTCACTGCCGCTGGGCGGGACCGGAATGATCGAGGCCGCCACCAGTGCGTTGTTGCTCCAGGTGTAATTGTTCAGTGAATAGAACATGCCGGTGTAGGAGTTGGAGCGGTTGAGAACAACACTCCAGCCGCTCACTGCCGGCGAGCGAAACAACAGCAGGGTGTGATTCTGCGTGTTGATGTCACTGCCGATCGGCGCGATCGTGTAGCAGAAGAACTCACGGCCCGGCGTCGCATCGGCCTGAATCAGCAGAAAGCCGGCCAGATCCCAGGTGGGTGTGCCATCGGAGGCGTAGTGCGAGAGGCCGGCATTGACGCTGAACAAGGTCGCCGAGAAGCTGCCGTAGCCACCGTTGCTGCTGTCGTTGGTGTAGGCGCTCTCGAGGCCCAGCTGCAGGCGGGCGGAGCTGCTGCTGGAGTTGTAGCCCTGAACCTTGGAGTTGTTGTAGAAGCTGAGCAGCACCGGCGTCTGCGGATGGCCCAGCCGCCAGACGTAGCCGTAGTTCATGGCGCCCGTTGCGGCGCTGTGATCCTTGACGACCGACAGCGGCACCAGGGCATTGGCCGGCGTGGCATTCACCTCAGCTGAAAAGGCGCTGAAGGCCTCCGCCAGCTTCAGGCCTGGAGCGCCTGGCAGCTTGCTGGTCCAGTTCCAGAGCGGCCATTGCAGGGCGGAGCAGGTGATGGTCATCGCGTCAGCTCACCGGGTCCTTGAGGCGCACCACCAGCCGTGAGGGGCCGAGCTGCAGCCACTCGCTGCCATCGGCCGGCTTGATGTACCCCAGGCTCGTGAAGGTGCGGTTGTAGATCGCCAGGTCCACGGGCAATGCCACCGGGTCCCACCACTGCACCGGCGGCAGTGGCTGCTGGTAGAAAACCGTCGGTGTGATCGGCAGCCACTGGGCCGGGCGCACCAGCATCAGCGGCGTCGCCGATGAGAAGAAGTCAGCGCGGAAGGCGGTGGCGAGCAGCACCTGGGGCCGCGCAAGGTTCCAGGCCACAGTCGCAATCACACCGGCCATGTCGGTGTGCGAGAGGTGCCACTGGCCGGAAACCACATCCTTGGCAATCAGCAACGCCACCGCCTGGCGGTTGGAGAAGGAGTGCTGGGAGAAGGCAAAACAGAAGAACTCCTGGCCTGCCGCCAGGGAGGAGGCCACCACCGCACCCAGCGGCAGCGGTTGAACCGCCAGGGTGATCAGCGAGCTGGTGGTGCCCACCCCGCCGGTGAGGCTGCCGTGGCCGCCGAGGGCCGGGCCGGCGGTGAACCCCGAGGCCAGGCCGGCATGGGTCGTTACCGCGCCGGTGTTCAGGTTCGCCACCCACTGGCCCATCAGCTCCACCGGCTGGCCGCCGCTGAGCACCGCGAGCTGCGCCCGGATCGTCCAGCCGCAGAAGCCCGGCGCCCCGGCAGGGCCGGTCAACACGCTCAGCAGCTGGGTGGGGTTCTGGCCGTTGGCAGCGGTGATCCAGGTGGCCAGATGGCCCGCTGCCTCATTGAACAGAGCCGGCAGCGCAAAGCCCTGGTCACCGCGGCGGCTGAGGTCGGTGATCGTCGCCGCCATCAGCTGCCCACCGAATCGTTGAGCACCAGTGCCAGCACGCCCAATGTGGCCGTGTGGGCACCAGTGGCCTCGGTGCGGATGCGCGCCCAGAGCCGCTGCTGCAGGGGGCTTTCGCCGTTGCTGTAGCTGCTGCCCGGCGCCAGCTTCAGGAGAGGTGTGTCGGCGGAGAAGCGCAGATCGAGCAGCACACCGGCCGAGAGCGGTGGGTCCTCCTCGACCGGCCTTGCCGCATCGGCCAACCGCGCCGCCGTGGAGTCGTAGAAGCTCACCCAGGCGGCCACCGAGCAGCTCACCTCAAGGAACAGTCCGTCCACACCAAGGGACGCAAAGCTCAGATCCAGCACCGACGGACCACTCAGTGGCCCGCTGGTCTGCTGCTCAAGGACCCGCCGGGGCGTGTCGATCCGCGGTACCCAGCTGGGCATCAGGGGATCACCTGGATCTTGCGGATCGCCCGCACGGTCTGGGGAAACGTTTTGCCAAGCGGCTCCCAGTTGCCATAGAACCAGTCCTGCACCTGATGGGTGGTGGCCGAGTCCTGGGTGGCGGTGCCCATCCCGCCGGCAAAGAACTCCTGGGCACCACCGATCGCAAACAACGGGAAGGCGGTCTGGGCAGGAGCCGAGAAGGTGTAGTTGGCGCTGGCCGGCACCGCATAGGGGTTGGCGCCGTGAGTGGTCACGTTGCCCTCACTGCCATCCGGCTTGAAGCGCCGGTAGAGGATCTCCAGCTCGAACAGCGCCGGGATGTACCAATCCGAGAAGGTCGCGATGGTGAGCCCCCGCGCCCACTGGGTGGCCGGGTGGGCGGCGTCGTTGGCGGCATTGCTGTTCGCCCAGCCATCGAAGGTGCTGCTCGCTCCGGTGGTCGCCGTGTTGCTGGTTTTGCAGGCCCGGATGCTCTGGCCGTTGGACTTGGGCGCAATGATCAGAGCGTGGGTGGCCACGCCATTCATGCTCTGGGAGATCAGCCCGCCGTAGTAGCCGCCCTCATAGGCCGCACCGATCGCCGGCAGGCTGGCCACTGGGGTTCCCGCTGGCGCCGCACCGAGTTTGTAGACGTCGCCATTGCTCTGATCGAGGTAGAGGTCTCCCGTGATCTGACCGGGGATCGAGGCCGGCGGCGGGCCGCTGCCTGCGTACCAGCCCGTGCCGCGTACACCCTGGGCACCAGCACCGCCGGTGGCACCGATCGGTCCCTGGATGCCTTGCGGTCCAGCGGCGCCGGTGCTGCCCGCCGGTCCCGTTGGTCCAGTCGGACCCGCCGGGCCGATGCTGCCTGTGGGTCCAGCGGGGCCCGCGGGGCCTGAGATCGGCCCGGCGTTCACCCAGGCATTCCCGGAAACATTCCAGCTGTAGAGGCTGTCGTTCTCGTCCTGAACGATGTAGGCGTCCCCCTGCTGGCGGTTGCTGGTGGGCAACGCCGAGAAGGTGGCAACACTGCCCTTGAGATTGATGCCGGTGCCGGCGGTGCCCTGGGGTCCAGCCGGGCCCTGCGGTCCAGCCGCTCCCGTGCTGCCGGCTGGGCCGGTGGCTCCCGCTGGCCCCTGGCTGCCGGCGGGACCAGCGGGTCCCTGCGGACCGCTGTTTCCTTGTGGGCCGGTCGGTCCGGTGCCACCAGCAGGTCCTGTGGGTCCAGGCACACCCTGCGGTCCACGGATCGAGCCGGTGTTCGCCCAGGTGGTCATCAGCTCAACAGGCCGTTCTCAAGTCCTATTGCCACGTGCTTGGACGGGCGGTTTATGGTCCGGGGCAACCGCGTGGAGATTGGCGGGCAGTCGCCATAACGGCGCAACACACCCCCGTGATCGGCTTGCCGTACTGACAAGCAGGGCAGGCGAAACCCATGGATGACGCAGCAAAGCAGTGGCTGAACCCTCAACCAGCAGCGGCTGGCGAGAAGCCTTGAACCGCCAGCACGAAAGGATCGCTGGCCTCTGGATGACAACCCACATCAGATTATTCCCTTGACCAAATACGTAATCGCCTGGATTCCAATGCTGGTCATCGCCGTCGCCAACGGTGCTCTCCGGCAGTTGAGCTTCGCGAAGGTCATGTCAGAGCTTCGCGCTCATCAGCTCTCGACCCTCATCGGCTCGATGTTCATGGGGCTTTTCATCTGGTTGATTGTGCACATCTGGCCCCCATCATCGGGCCACCAGGCCCTTCTCATTGGGCTCATCTGGCTTGGTCTCACGGTGGCCTTCGAGTTCTTCATGGGCTTGGTGCTACAGCATCGCCCTTTGGTGCAAGTTCTCGACCAGTACAACCTCTTCGCCGGCCGCGTCTGGATTCTCCTCCTCCTCTGGATCACACTCGCACCATGGCTTTTCTTCCGCCTGCAGAACGCTGGTTAACCCAGCCTGCGGCGGACTTGCACAGCTCACCTGTAGACAGATGATCAGATCAAACAACCTTGACTCCGGAGGCCTCTGTGGCGAATTCCAGGCGACTTGGCGGACTCCTTGGCCCTGCCATCGGCGTGATACTCCTCTCTGAGTTCCCGTTGATTCAGCCTCACCTTTATGACGATCAAATTCCACCGGTCATCTATCTCTCGGGCATCATCATGTTCGTCGCAGGCCTGGCACTCGTGCGAGCGCACAATGTGTGGGAAAAGAACTGGACTGTGCTGATCACTCTTGCAGGTTGGTTCTTGCTTCTCCTCGGCCTCGTCCGAATGTTCGCAGCAAGTCAGTATCAGCAGGCAATCCAGGGCGCGAGTTCCATAGCCTTCATGGTTTTGGAGGGTTGCCTTTTTCTCGTCGCTCTTACCATCACCTTGAAGGCCTACGGCCCAGCCCCAACACCAACTGAGTGATTCAGCGCGGAGCAAAATTGCTGCCTGACAAACCCCTTTTGAAATCGTCGTTTCGTCTGATGTGAGTCGAGCCGAGAAACGGGCAGTAGCTTGAAAGTTCAGGCCTGCCGCACCGCAAGGTGCCGCCGATCCTCAGCAAGGGCGTGCGGCGATGGTGACGAGAAGGAATCTGCTGTTGGGGGCCGGAACTGCCGCAGTGGCTGTGGGCAGTGCGGCCTGGGCGAACAAGAACGGCATGGGGTCGATGGCCGAATACAAGACTGCGGTTGCCGAGCTGCGCCGGATCCCGACCACGGCACCGGAGACCCGCGATCTGATCCGTTACGCGAGCCTGGCCCCGAACGGTCACAACACCCAGCCCTGGCTGTTCCGCCCGGGCAAGAACGGGATCGCGATCCTTCCCGATTTCGGCCGACGCACCCCAGTGGTTGATCCCGACGATCACCATGTGTTCGTGTCACTGGGCTGTGCCGCCGAGAATCTGGCCCTGGCGGCTGCTGCTGCGGGCCGGGCCGGTGAAATCGAGTTCGATCCGGCCGGCGGCGGGACGGTGCTGGTCCGCTTCGGGACGGGCAACGGCGGCGAGCAGGCCCTGTTCGATGCGATCCCACGCCGCCAATCGACGCGGGCCGACTACGACGGTTCGACCGTCGGCGCCCCAGACCTGCGCCTGCTGAGAGCGGCGGCAGCGGTTCCGGGGGTCGATCTGGTGCTGATCACCGAGCGGCCGCCGATGGATCAGCTCCGCGATCTGATCATTGCTGGCAACACCGCGCAGATCGGTGATCCGGCATTCATCGCTGAGCTGAAGCACTGGCTGCGCTTCAGCCCAAATGCCGCCCTGCGTTCGGGAGACGGGCTGTTCAGCGCCGCCAGCGGCAACCCGGCCCTGCCGGAGTGGATGGGGCCCTGGCTGTTCGATCGGGTCTTCACTGTGAAGGCCGAGAGGGAGAGATATTCCCGCCAGATCGCCTCGTCCGCAGGGATCGCGGTGTTCGTCGGGGCCGAGGCGGAACCTGCGCATTGGGTGCAGGTGGGGCGGGCCTGCCAGCGGTTTGCCCTTCAGGCGACCGCACTGGGCCTGAAATGCGCTTTTCTCAACCAGCCGGTCGAGGTGCCGGGGCTGCGCGCTGATCTCTCGGCGTTGGTTGGCCTGCCTGGGCGGCGCCCGGACATCGTGATGCGCTTTGGGCGCGGCGCGGCGCTGCCCTTTTCGGCCCGCAGGCCCCTCGAGGCGGTGATGGTTTGAACCCATGCCCCCCTAACTCGCTGTCCAACGTCGCCGCAGAGGGGGCTTTGGACTTGGTGACGGTCTATCTGCTGCAAGCGGCGCGGCGCTGCTCAAAATCCTCTGACTCGTCTTCCTCCTTGACATTGCATAGGAGTGCCAATGATGCGAGCACGCCCTCTCAGGCCAGTAGCCAGGCAGCACCGCTCCAGAAGCGGATCGGCTTTTGCACCCAGCTGGTGCCAGTCCAGACCCTGCAGGGCCTCGTGGTCCAGCCGTTGCCCATCCAGACGGCGAACTCTCCGCTGCCGAGCGGCGGCGGCAGCTCCTGGAGCCAGAAGAACTCGGTGGTGATGATCTCTCCGGCCGTGCCCCGGTCCCAACGGTCCGAACCACCGCTGCATGGCAGGGCGCGATCACGGCTGCTGCGGTTCATGCTCAGCCGGCCGCAAAACGGACGACACCTTTGGAGATCCCGGTGGTGGTTGTGGTGCAGAGCTGGAGCAGGGCCAGGCAGGAGTCGTTGGCGATCTCCGGCAGGGCAAGGGCGGCCCAGTCGAACACCTCCGCCTTGTTGGCCACCACCGTGAACAGGCCGGCGCGGTAGCGGGTGCAGGTCACGCCGAAGTTGCCGGCGGTGCCAGTGGTGGCACTGAGGGTGACGCTGTTGACCGCCTTGATGCCCGTCTTGCCGGCGGCAAAGGGCAGGATCTGATAGAGGCCTGAGGCGCGGCTGGTGGCCGCGAGCAGCACTGTCACGTTGCCGCTGGTGTCATCGCTGTAGGTCACATTCACGGTCGCGCTCACCCCCGTGGAGCCGGTGTCGGCGTACCACTCCAGCCACCACTGCAACTGACTGTGATCCGGTGCACCGATTCGCTCCGCAGGCACCGCGGCAAGCGTCAGCGGCAGGTTGGTGATCTGGGCTGTCGGTGCTGCGATGGTTCCGGAGAGGCCGCCCTGATGGCAGAGGCGGTCATGGATCTCCAAGGTGCTGGTGGCATTTCCCGTGGCGACATCCACCCAGGCGAGGTAATTGAGCAGCGGCGTGATCGGGTTCTCCATGCCCAGAGCACCCTGCAGGGTCCTGTCGCAGAAAGCTGCCGCAGTCGGAATCGCTCCTTGGACCGGTTGGCCGTTCGCTCGCCACAGGGAGTAGAAGCGGCCGGCCACGGCGTTGGCGATCGAGGACTTGTCAAAGAGCACATGGCGAGAGTTCGCCAAGGCCGCAATCAGCTGGTCACGGGTGGTGATCGCCATCAGTTGGTGTCCACCCAGAGGTCGTTGACCTGTGGACTGGCCGGTGCCGTTGGTCCCACCGTCAACCGTGCGGCGTTGAGCTTGAGGTCGAGCGCCGCCTGCAGGTCGGACTGGCTGCTCAAGCTGCCGGTGATGCCACCCCACAGGCTGGGTCCGGCCGGTCCTGCTGGCCCCTGGCTGCCGGTGGTGCCGGGCACACCCTGAAGGCCCTGGGCGCCGGTTGGTCCCTGGGCGCCCGCGACTCCAGCAGCTCCAGCTGGTCCTTCCGGCCCCCGCAGTGACAGCCCGAGGGCGCCCCAAGACGTCATCCACTCCCCCAGCGGTTTACCCCAGCTATTGCCACCGGAGCTGGCCGGACCCTGGCCTCACACGATCAGTTCGAAGACCTGGCCGTTCACCCGGTTGAGGTACAGATCACCCGGTGCCGGTGTCGGCACCAGCCCCTCGCTCGGTGGTGGGCCATCTCCCGCATACCAGCGCGTGCCGCGGCTGGCGGCGCCCGAGCCGTTCATCACCACCAGCGACGGCTTGCCGTCCACCGGCGAGGGCAGCAACGCCAGGCCGCCCTGGGGGTGCAAGCGCAGCCGCCACACTTCGGCGCGGCTGCCGTTGTAGGCGAGCCCATCGAGGCCGTCGCTCGGCACCAGCGGCTCCACGCCGGCCAGGCTGCCCACGCCACCGGTGCCACCAGAGATCGAGGGCACCAGATTCGGCGGCAGGGGGCAACCCAGCAGCGCCAGCGGCAACGCGGCGATGTTCACCCCCATCGTCACCGTCACGGTCAGGTCCAGCCGTTGGCCGTAGACGTGCCGCACCTTTGGAACGTCGGGGCGGTAGGGCGTCCAGGGCACGGTTTCGCTGCTGCCATCACCCCAGTCGACCTGGAAGTCCTGGGCCGGCAGCCCCAGCGGGTTCACCGCCAGCTCGATCGGCGCTGAACCGAGCGGATCATTCCAGCGGCTCGGGGCCGGCATCCAGAACAGCTCCAGCGGCAGGGCCGGCACCGGCCCCAGCCGGAAGCTCAGCTCCAGCCAACGCGGCGCTTCATGGAGCAGCACCCATTCCTCGCTGCCGGGGCAGCCGACTGGCGGGAGGATCCGCACCCGCCCGTTGGTGTCATCGAGGCCGGTAGGCAGCGGGTAAGGCATGGCGATGCTGCGGGATCAGGGCAGCAGATCCAGCGGAAGGGCAGGCTCCTGGGCATCCGCTAGGGGCTCATCAAGCCCAGCGATCGAGACCACCGTCGGTGAACCCTTGGCGGCCAGCCGTTCAGCCTCGGCCACCAACTCCGCCTTGGTCATGCCCGGATCCAGCGCCACGCCATAGCGGCGTTCCACCTCGGTGGTGATCTGCGCCTTGGTCATCGCGACGTAATCGGGCAGGTCATCAGCTATTTCCGCCAGAGCCAGCTCAGGACTGGACGGCGCAGGCCTCTCGTGGAGCTTGATCGAGGACCAGGGCCCCTTCCCCACAGAGTTGACCACAGCGATCAAGCAGTCCTCAGCAGCCAGCACCTTGCCGGTGGCCAGAGAGAACACCAGCTCGCTCAGGCTGGACACCTTGATGCCGGAAGCCGTGGCGAGCGAGGGAGGTTGAACCACCACCGTGCTCCCGGGCTCAAAGTTCGAGCCCACAAGTTGCACCTCCTGACCCGGTGCCTCCACTCCGATCGTGTACGGACCGCCTTTCACCGCCGTAATCATCGCCAGCCCCTCGCTGGGATCAACCGGTGGATCGATCGGTGGTTCAACCGGCGATCCACCGTCCTCCCCATCAACACCTGGAAGGCTGGGAGGGTGCGCCTGCCAGCCCAGGGCCTGCCAGCCGTCCATGTGACAGGGGAAGCAGTAGCGGGTTTCGACTCCGAGGGTGATCCGGACCATCCCCTCGGGGGCTGCCACGCTCAGCAGGGAGTCGGCATCGGTGAAGGGCATCGGGATCGTCGGATCAGCGGGTCGGATGCGGTCGGAGGGGTCCTCAGGAAGTGGGTCCGGCTCAGGCGCTGTGGGCACCGTCGGATCCGAACCCTCCGTCAGGGGTTGAGGCGGTGCCCAGGGGGAGCCGGGCTCGGTCGGCCGTACCAGTGAGCTCTCAGTGGGGTTGCTCATCGGCTCAGGCGTGGGTGAGGCTGACGTGGGCACCAGCCGGCGTCGATGGCGTCAGGGTTGCCCGCGCAAAGAAGAAGCAGGGATCGACCACGTTGGCCAGATCACCCGCGGCGGGCACCAGCGAGCTGCCGCTGACCGTTGCCTGCACCTGACCGCCGGCGGCGGGGATCGCCACGGTGGCGGCCGTCACCCAGGTGCCGGTGGTGCCGTCCTTGAGCAGCGGCGCCAGCTGCAGCACCGCCGTCACCGCTGCCGCCGCACCGGGGTGGGAGAACAGCAGGGTGAAGCTGTCGGTGGTGTCGAGCGGAACGCTCAAGCGCACGATCTCAGCACTCACCCGGGTGCGCTCGAACGGGTCGGTGGCGCTGTAGTTGATCCAGCCCACCAGCGTGGTGACGGCATCAATGAGCTTGTTGCCAGAAGCGGTCATGGTCATGTCCTCAGAAGAAAGAGCTCAGGGGATGGCGGAGATTCCGCCTCAGGTGAGGGCGGGGCCGATGTTGAACAGCCGCCCGATCGCCTTCTGATCGCAGACGGCAAAGCCGACGTACCAATCGACGCGGGTGCGGAACACCGGGGCGTCCTGCACTTCGCCGAAGTCCCGCACCGAGATCCCGTAGCGACCCTCGAACGGTCCCTGCAGGCCGGTCATCTGCTCATCGCCAAAGGCGCAGCAGTAGATCGAGGTGGTGCCGCCCGCCTCGCCGAAACCGAGCACGTCATTGCCGTTGGCGTCTTCTTCCAGGCAGAGGATCTCGGTGTCCTCGAACCAGTGGCGGCCGTCCATCACCTGATAGAGATCACCACCAGCGGCGCGGCAGGCTGAACTGATCTGGCGCCGTCCCGCCTTGCTGGTGAGCAGCACCTTCTCGCTGCCGTAGGCATTGACGGAGTCGACCAGGGCCTCCAGGCGGGTGAGCTTGACGCTGCCGCTGACGTTGTCGACGGTCTGAGGGCCGCCGGGGGTGAGCCGCTTGCTGAGGCCGTTGAACGCCCGCGGATCGAAGGCAGCATCGCCGTTGATTACGGCCGCCTCGAGGGTGAGCCGCATCGAGCGCACCTTCTGCTCGGTCTGGCTGGCCCTGGCCTCAGGGCCGTTGAGGTCAACGATCGAGCGGTCCACATCAAGGTCACCCCCGAAGAGGTGAACGAACTCGGTGTCGTTCTCGACGGCGCCGTAATCACGCCGGTAGCCCTCATTGACGGCGCGGAAGCCGACGCGGGGCATTTTCTTCTCGACGGCGAATTTGAGAGCACCACCAAGCAGGTTGCGGAAGGGCAGGCGGCTGATCAGTTGACCCTCGGTGAAGGTCTTGATCACGGCCAGGCGCTCCACCCGCGTCTCGTGTTTGGCAGCCTCGATCAGGGAGAGGCCCATGCTTGCTCCGGGTGTACCCAGCAACGTCTCCAGCTATTACCAGCGACAGAAATGGTTGAGGGCTGGTCAGGCCCCGTCATGGTGCGGGGTGGCCTCAAGGGCTGACGCAAGCGGCAAAGCCGCCCTTGACCCCACCCCGCCCGGCTTTGGGGTCCTTCTCCAGCTCCCCATGGCTTCCGCCTTCCGCCGCGCTGCTCTGGAGCGCCATAGCTCCGATTCACTGGAGCGCCTCAGCTACTGCTGCCGTCTCGCCACCATCCCCTGCGATCGGCTGGCCGAGCTGGCGGAGCAGATCCTGTTTGAACGCCAGCTGCTCACCCCTGCCAGCTTCCCGGCGTGGATGGAGTTGGAGCAGCTGCCCTATTGAGCGCAGCTCCCGCCCGGCTGCGGCCGGGCTTTCCCATGCCGGTGGCAACAGGGAACAAGCAAGCAGCGCTTCCAATGGCCACGCCGATGACCCCGGAGCGATTCCACGACCGCTGGGAGGCCTTCAAGGGGGAACCCCAGCAGGTGTCCGGCATCTGGGGGCTGTATGACTCGATCGCGGAGCTGGAAGGCAGCGGCGACATCCTCGATGAGCACGCGACCTGGGCCCTCAAGTTCAGCGAGACGCCACCGACTCCACCGGCTCCCCCAGCTCCCACCGGTGGCCTCGATCCCCGTGGTTCAGAAGAAGCCGGCCTGGTGGGTCCCAAGATCGCCGCACCGGTCAAGCCGGGCGATTGCTACCTGCTCGTCAACGACCGGGACCAGGACATGGAGGCCTACGACCACTCCGGTGCCTTCCTGTGGAAGGTGCCGTGTCTGGCGCGGGGCCAGGGTGCCGACAACGACTGGAAACACACCAGCACCGACACCCCACCGGGGCTGTATCGGCTCGGTCAGCTCTATCCAGACTACGAGCAAGACCCCAACCCGTCCTGCAGCGATACCGCCATGTCCTACGGCTGGTACAGCTTCGATCTGGTCGAGCTGGAAAACCAGGAGGTGGCGGTCGGTCGGGCCGGGATCATGCTCCATGGCGGCGGCTCCGGTTGCGGCTGGCCCGGCGCCTGGGCCGCCAACCAGCCACTGCTGCCGACGCTCGGCTGCATCCGGCTCCACAACGTCGATCTGCGCGACAAGGTCTTGCCCCTCTACAAGAAGGGCACCGTCTATGTCGGTGTCTTCCAGGAGCCCTGAGCCGGTGGAGGAGCGGCCGTTCAACCGCGAGCGGTTCTTGCTGAGGCTGGTCGCTGTGGTGCTGATCGCTGAGGTCTCGCTTTACGCCTTCGGCGCAGGTGTGTGCGCCTGGCGCAGCGCTCAGCAACTGGTGCCTCAAGGTGGCCTCTGTGCTCGCTTTGACAACGCCGTCCACACCGCCTTCGGCGTCGCCCTCAACACACTTCTGGCGTTGCTCGGCGGGAAGGCCTTGAGCGACAGCAACAGGCCGCCAGGGCCATAGGGCCGTGCCGGGCTTCCCTCAATCAACCGGGTGCCGTGGTCGGCTGGATCGACAGACAGGACGCTGAATCAGGTCGGCGTGATGGGGTGGGCTGCCTGTTGCTTGGCCTTGCTCAGCTTGGCCTCTTCCTGCGTTGAGGCCTGGGGTCGCGCGTCCTACGCGATCAGGTCATGGCCCACACCCCATCCCAGGCCGATGCCCTCTTTCAGCAGTTCCTGCCCCTCGCCGATTCCATCGCCCGCGGCATCGCTGCCGGCAGCTGGGTGATCGAGCAGGAGGATGCCCGCCAGGTGGCCCGGATGCAGCTCTGGCTCTCCTGCCGCCAAGTCACCGAGGCAGCCTCTGCCGCCGGCTACCTCAGGCGCTGCATCAAAGGCGCCCTGCTCCATCACCTCCGTGATCACGGCCGCCTGGTCCGGGTCCCGCGTCGTCAGCACGAGAAAGGCGGCCATCCCTGGAGCCACCAGAGCTTGCACGCCCCGATGCCCAGCGGCGCCATCTGGATCGATCAGCTGGAGGCGCCTGAGCAGCCGGGCCAGCCCTGCGGCGAGGGCATAGAAGCTCTGCTGGATCGGCTCCCGGCGGCCCAGGCGGCGATCATCCGGCTCTCGGTGCTGGAGGGCCAGTCCCTCCGCCAGATCGGGCAGCAACTCGGCATCAGTGCCATGTCGGTGCAGCGGCGCCGGCAGAAGGGCCTGGCCGCCCTCAGGGCCGAGCTGGCCTGAGGCCCCAATGGGGCTGGCGGTGGGATCGCGCATCATCCGCCGGGGCAAGGGCTGCGCAAGCGGCTCGTTCCTCGCCGCCCTTGCCAGATCCGGCGGTGCTGCTGGCGTCCCATCGCTGCGCCACCGGGCGCCAGGTTCCATGTCCTTCTGGCTCGATGCCCTCTGCCGCGAGGATCCCGTTGCCCTTGTCCACTCCTGCCATCAGGGGCTCAGCCGGCTTCTGCGCTGCCACCGGGGCAAGCCGATCCGCCGCTTCTGGATCGATCACCCCTATGGCGAGGAGGAGATCACCCTGCTGGAGGAAGAACTGATCCCCGCGATGGAGCAGTTCCTGGCTCGCATCCAAGAAATCGATTCGGCGCTGGAGGCGTCCCATGAGGTCGAGGTCGAGCGAGTGCAGGCCGCCATGGCCGCAGAGCTCGTGGCCCAGGGCTGAACCTGATGGCGCCGCTTGGGGCGGCCCTCAGGGTCAAAAGGTGTTGCCGCTGGCCGGCTCACGCAGCGACAAGGGTATGGATCGTGAGTGGGGCCTGCCCAGCTGACCTTGTCGCCGCAAGACGAGTTCCAGCCGTGGTAGCTACCATGGGTCATTACCAGATCAGGGGCATCCGATGGACACCGCACGTCTGTTCCAATCGGGCCGCAGCCAGGCGGTACGGCTCCCGAAGGACTACCGCTTCAGCGGCAACGAGGTGGTGGTGAAGCATTTCGGCAACGGCGTGCTGCTGCTGCCCATCGATGACCCCTGGCAAACCCTGGAGGCGGGGCTGGCAGCCTTTGAGCCGGGGCTTGTGATCACGCGCGAGCAACCCGAAGAGCAGATCCGAGAAGCGATCAGCCCATGATCTTGCTCGATACCAACATCTGTATTTACATCATCAATGCCAAACCAGCCGCTGTGCTGGAGCGGTTCAAGAACTACCGACTTGGAGAGATTGGCCTCTGCAGTGTGGTAGCTGCCGAGCTGGCCTTTGGTGTGGCAAAGAGTGGTTCGTCGCGCAACCGTCAGGCTCTGGAGATGTTTCTGGCCCCACTAACGATCCTGCCCTTTGACGAGCGCTCCGCCTGGGCCTACGGCGACCTACGTGCGGAGCTGGAACGCAGGGGTACACCGATTGGTTCACTCGACACGATGATCGCGGCCCATGCCCTGAGCCTGCAGGCCACGCTGATCACCGACAACACCCGTAAGTTTGCCCAAGTGCCCGGTCTGCATGTTGATAACTGGGCACCAACGGCGTAAGGCGCCGCACAGGCGCTTTGAACTCCACAGGATTCGAATCACCAGGCCTTGCCGCTCCGCAGGTAGGCCTCCACCTCCGCCTTGCGGATCACCCGCGACTCGTGGCTGTTGCTGATCTGCAGCAGGCCGCCACTGATCCTGGCCGTCACACGCCAGGGGCCAGCTGGTTCCTGTGGCGGCGGTTCACGGTTGGCAGAGCCACGGCTGGCAGAGACACGAATGGCCGGAGGCATCAGCGCAGCCACAGGACGTCAACACCCCATGCCAGCAGCGGCCGTGGCCTGGCAATGGAGCCTGAAGACAAGGAGCCCAGCCATGCCCGCCACCATGATCAGCGCCAGGTCGATGAAGGCCCCGGCTCAGATCGCCCGGGTCCATGCCAAACCCCGCACCGGTGTCTGGCCGCAGCAAGTCGTCGGAGCACCGGGTGTCGCCTTTTCCGTCGCCATGGCCCCCTCGCGGGGCAGCTTCGATCGGCAGATGACCAAGACCACCCTCTCCCGGCCGTCACGGGTGCGGCGTACCGGTGGCTGGAGCAGCGGCGATCTGCTGCGGATCACCTGACTTGAGGAGGGGGTGGGGTCGCGCGGGCTTCCTCATGGTCGCCCCACGGGCAAGGGCTGACGCAAGCGGCTCGGCGACAGGCGCCGTCGCCGCCCTTGCCTGCGCGGGGCACCACTCGGGCGTCCCGCGCTTTGGCTGCCATGGCCGCGTCCCAGTCCCGCTCCCGCAAAACCTTCGCTGGCCCCACGGCCGAGGCAAAGATCGTCGCCTCCTTGATCGAGCTGATGGAGGCCGGTTCAGCACCCTGGCGGAGGCCCTGGGATGGCACTGGCGGTGGCCACCACGTCAACTTGATCTCAGGTCATCGCTACCGCGGTGCCAATCCGATCCTGCTCACGCTCGGCCTGCACATCCGAGGTTCTGCTCTGCCGTTCTGGTGCGGCTTTGCCGAGGCCAAGAAGCTCGGCATCTTCCCCCGCAAGGGCAGCAAGGCGGTCCACATCCTGCGGCCCCAGCTGCACAGCCGCGAGGAGGCAGGCGTTGGCGGTGAAGTCAACGTGCGTAGCTGGGCCAGCTACCGGCCGGCGGCGGTCTTCAATGCCGCCGATCTCGAGGGCGAGGCCCTGGCTGGCTTGATCGAAGTCCGCAAGGCCGCAGAAGGTGTGGAGCCCAAGCCGGAGCCCGAGCGCCTGGAGGCCGCCGAGGCCGTGCTGGGGGCCTGGCCGGTGCCGGTCAACTTTGGGGGTGATCGCGCCTGCTACCTGCCGGCAATTGATCGAATCCAGCTTCCTGATCGCGCCAGATTCCACTCACCAGCGGCGTTCTGCGCCACCTGGGCCCATGAGCAGATCCACTCCACTGGCCATGAGTCGCGCCTGAAGCGTGATCTGGGCGGTGTCTTCGGGAAGCCGCGTTATGCGCGTGAGGAGCTGGTCGCTGAGCTGGGGGCGGTGCTGCTGGGTGATCGGCTGGAGATCGGCAGCGAGATCGAGAGCCATGCCGCCTATCTCGCGCACTGGATCGAGCTGCTCAAGGAATCGCGGAAGGTGCTGTTCCAAGTGCTCAGCGAGGCAAGGCAGGCGGTGGATTTGATCTCCCCCGAGCCCACCCAAGAACCAGCTGAGGTGAATGCAGGCTGAGGTGGCAGGCCTTCAACCAACAGCCCTATACCGGCCGCTTGGTTGAAGTCCTGTTTCCGAAAAAGTGCAAGATCCAAGTGACCGACTGCAGCAGGCCCTGCTGAATCAGACGGTCGAAGTGGTCCCAGACGTCATCGGCATGGGTGGCGATACTGAGGTGAAGGCCGAGCTCAAAGTTGGAAAGGTTGGCCGCATCGGTGAGGTTGGCGCTGGTGACGAGTAAGTCTTGATCAGCCACCATCGCTTTGACGTGACAGATCGCCTTCTCCCCCTCAAGAGACAGGGAACGGGGATCGAAGAAAAAGGACGGAAAAGGAGGATCTGGCCAGAGGCGCGACCAGGTCTGCTGTTGAAATTTGCGGAGGAGGGTTTCAGCACTAAAGGTGTCACCACGATCGCGCTGGATGTTGCAGACGATGCGCACCTGCAACTCCGGCAGCGCCACCATGCGCTCACGGATCATCTGGAGGGAACCTCGAAATATCCTAAAAACTAATGAATCTCAACAAGCATGCGACAGTCAGGCCAAGGGTTCCTCAGGGCGGGGCATATCGAGATTGGTAATTTTTCGTGGTGCCCTGGAACAGTTCCTTGATGAACGGGCCTTTGTAGAAGGCATAGGTGGTCAGAAGCAGGCGGAAATCGGCGCGCTCCACCAATTGACGGATCAGCACGGACTGGTCGCGGGTGGTCGACAACGGCACCGCGTCACTTGCCCCTTCGACTCCTCAGCTCCCGATGAAACTCTCTGTGGCTCCGTTGCAGCCCCATGCCACACGAGAAGACCACTCCAGCTTGGAAATGCAAAACAATCCAACTATGCCCGCTTCCTCAAAAGTGCCCTGGTACCAGCAGTTTCGCCGGGTGCAGATCGTGCAATCGCTTGAGACGATTCAGGATCTGATCGCTGTATCACTATGCGTGGGATCGTTCTGCGTGATGGTGCTGCAGATGCGCATCCTTTTCCTGAGCCTGCTTTCGGCGCCGCAGTTCCACGCCGTCACCGCCTATATTTTGATCATGCTGATCCTGGTGGAGCTGTTCCGCCTGCTGATCATCTACCTGCAGGAACAGCGGGTGTCGATCGGGTTGTCGGTGTAGACCGCGATTGTCTCGGTGTTGCAGGAGGTGATTGTGAACGGGGTGCTCGAAACCGTTTGGCACCAAGTCCTTGCGGTGTGCCTGTTCCTGGTCACGATGGCTCTGCTGCTTGTGGTGTGGGTGTGTGTGCCACCCACCTTTGCGGGGGTGGATCCGGAGGCCAAGGTGTCGGCCCGGATCCGGGCCGGGCGGATTGGAGAGGCTGCCTCCGTGTAGCTCAGCTGATCCCCAGCCGCCACGCCCAGGCCGCTGAAGCGGGCTTGAACAGCAGAGTGAGCAGCACCAGCACCATGGCCTTCAACCCGGTGATCCTGGCGCGCCGGGCGATTGGCTGTCTCTGCCATTGGTGACGGTGCTTACGGCAAGGGCCAGCTGGTGCTGGAAGCATGGCCTGGGCCATGGCCCAATGGCTCGGGTCCGCCGCAGGCATGGTCGGCGGCTGCGCTACCACCATTACCCCCTCCCCAGACCATCACTGTGACGCCGAAACCTCCCCTGCCACCGTTCGATCGCGACGGCGCGATCCAGAAGGCCCGAATGGCTGAGAATGCCTGGAATTCCAGGGATCCTGGGAAGATTGCCCTGGCCTACAGCGAAGACAGTGTCTGGCGTAACCGTTCGGAATTCATCCGTGGTCGCCAGGAAATCGAGGCGTTTCTGATTCGCAAGTGGGCCCGGGAACTCGGCTATCGCCTGATCAAGGAAGTGTGGGCCTGGCACGAAAACCGGATTGCTGTCCGTTTCCAATACGAATGGCATGACGACTCAGGCAACTGGTTTCGCGCCCATGGCAATGAGAACTGGGAGTTTGATGACCAGGGCCTGATGCGTCGTCGCGAGGCCAGCATCAACGACGTTCCCATCCGCGCCAGCGAGCGTCTGTTTCACTGGCCCCAGGGCCCACGGCCCGAGGATCATCCGGGCCTGACGGACCTGGGCTTATGACCCTGTCGGCTTCAGCGCTGGCGGATCACCCCCTGGGCCGTGCCATCCAGGACCTGCCGTCACTGCGGTTGTTCATGGAGCACCACGTGTATGCGGTGTGGGATTTCCTGCTCCTTGCCAAGGCCCTGCAGTGGCAACTTTCCAAGGATCCCTGCCCGGACCAGTCGCCGAATCCCGCGGCCATGGCCGTGATCAACAGGATCGTGGCGGAGGAGGAATCCGATCAGGCTCCGGCCAATCCCTTGGGCGCCAGCCACCTCAGCCATCTGCAGATCTACCTGCTGGCCATGCAGGAGGTGGGGGCCTGCACGGCCACGATCGAGCAGTTGATGACGCGGTTGCCGGCGCTCGAGCCCTGGGCCCTAGGGCCCGCCGAACTGATCGGTGCGCTTGAGGGGCTGGCTGTTCCCCACCCCTCGAGGCGGTTCATGGCTTTCACCTTCGATGTGATCGGATCCGCTGAAGCACTGCCGATGGCGGTGGCCTTCACCCATGGCCGTGAATTGCTGGTTGCCTCGTTGTTTCAGGGGCTGCTGGATCGGGCCCTGATCCCGCCGCTGCGGGCCCCCTCCCTGCACTGGTATCTCACCCGGCACATCGCCCTCGATGGCGAGGACCACGGCCCCATGGCCCTGGCCATGGTGAGCGACCTCTGCGGTCGCTCCTCCGCCCGACTCCAGGCGACCCAGACGATCGCCCACCGTGCCGTTGAGGCCCGGCGGCAGTTCTGGGATGGAATCCACCTGGCGCTGACCCCGGCCTGAGGTTGCCTTCAACCCTGGCCCAGCAACACCCGTGTGTCGGCCAGATCAGCGGCCGCTGTCGTCAGCCGATCGGGATCGGCGCCCTGGCCAGGGGCACCAGCGTGGAGCAGGGCCATGGCTGCGTGCAGCAGCTGCAGGAGGGAGGGTTGATACGGGCGGACTCGAGGCATGGCAGCTGGCCGCTCAGGAGAGAGCTTGTTTCAAGGAGAACAGCCCGAAGGCAATGAACAGGCCACCGATGAGGCGATAGAGGAGTTGTTAGCTGATGCGGCCGACTCAAAATGACCGGATCTGCCCTGCTGGAACCTGAGCAGCGAATGGTCTTCGGACTCGAACGCCAATCCTCCCTTCTCCCTCCCCAATAGCAGTCGGTCGCCGCCACCTCCACCAGCATCGTCACCTGAGCGGCCCGCCCAGACTTTGCGCTCTGAAGCGGGCGAAGCTCACCCTCGAGCCATGGGACATTCAGCCGCTGGGATGGTCACCTCCCGCCCCGTTGGACGCGCCCCGCCGTTTCAGCGCGTTCTCCAGCTCAGCGATGCGCTGCCGCAGGTGCCTTTCCCGCTCCTCCAGCTCCGACACTGTGTAGCGGGGCGTGATGAACTGGGGGCAATTCCAGTCGAAGGCGTCCACCTTGATTCGGAAAAGGCGCTCCACCTCACCCGCCTCGGTCTCCTGGGCGTAGAGCAGCTCCAGCAGGTGTGGATCGTCCTGAAGCCTCACCACCTCGGCCTCTCCGTCGATCTTGAGCCGGCGCTGGGCGGGGTAATCCATGAGGAACAGGGCCACCCGCCGGTCGCGGCGCAGATGGCCAGCGGTGAGCAGCTGGCGGTTGCCGCCGTAATCGGCAAAGCCGAGGGTGTGCGCATCTAGCACCCGCAGGAACCCCACGGGCCCGCCGCGGTGCTGGATGTAAGGGGCACCCGCTTCGGTGAGGCTGGCCAGATAAAAACTGTCGCGGGCGGTGATGAAGGCGATCTCCCGGGCGCCGAGGGGATCTGGTTCCGGGGCTGGGTGCACGCCGTGGCTTTGACCGTAGGCCATCACCTGGGCCTCCCCCACGGCGGGGGTGAGATGGCGGTGCAGGTAGTGCTGTGTCATCGGTTCAAACTCGCTCAGGCGTCGAGGCCCTTCATCGGTACATAGCCCGGAAGGGCCTGGATCCGTGCGATCCAGGCGCGCACGTGGGGGTAAGGCGCCAGATCGATCCCCCCATCCCCCGCCAGAGCCACGTAGGGGAACACGGCGATGTCGGCGATGGTGGGCCGTTCCAGCTCCAGCCAGAGGCGATCGCTCAGATGCTGCTCCAGTTGGTTGAGGATGAAGGCGGCTTTTTCGGTGGCCCGCTCGATCGGGATGGCCTTGATGCCGAAGAGGTGGTGCAGGCGGGCACTCTCGGGGCCCTGCCGTACTTCGCCGGCGGCGGTGGAGAGCCAGCGCACCACCCGGGCCTGCTCGAGGGGGTCGGTGGGAAGCCACTGGCCATCCCCCTGGCGGGCCGCCAGGTAGAAGAGGATCGCCTGGGCGTCGGAAAGGGTGGTGTCACTGTCCTCCAGAACGGGCACCTGGCCGAAAGGGTTGAGGGCGAGGAAGGCGGGCTGCTTGTGCTCGCCAGCCATCAGATCGACCCGGACCCATTCGTAAGGAACGCCGGTCAGGCCGAGCAGCAGGCGCACCTTGCTGCTGTTGCCGGAGAGTTCGTGGCCGTGGAGCTTGATCATGGCCTCAAGGCAGAGGGGGAGCCGATAGCGCTTGGATGGCGCTAAATAAACAGACTGTTCTGCCTGTTTCCGCAACAGTAGCAGACCTTTCTGTCTAGCGGGCTAGGCTTTCGTGATTCCGGCAGGGGCCATGCCCGAAATGTCCAGCCTCCCCAGCCCCGTGGCCGTCGGCGGGGCTTCCGCCAAGCGGGACGTCCTGCTCCGCACCGCCGGTGAGCTCTTCGCCCGCCAGGGCTACCGGGCCGTGGGCATCGACACCGTGCTCGCTGCGGCCGGCGTGGCCAAGATGACCCTCTACAAGCATTTCCGCTCCAAGGAAGAGCTGATCGCCGCCGTGCTGGAGCAGCGTGGCGAGGAGATCGCCGCGGCCCTCAGCGAGCGCATCGCCGCCGCGCCGGCAACGCCCAGTAATCCCGGAGCGCCCATCCTGGCGGTGTTCGACTGGCTGGCGGATGCCGTGCGCTCCCCCGAGTTCCACGGCTGCCTGTTCATCAAGGCGGCCAGCGAGTACCCCGATCCCCAGGATCTGCCGCGACAGGCGGCGGAGGCCTTCAAGGTGAGCTGCGGCACCCTGCTCGAGGCGCTCTGCCGGGACCTCCCCGCCACCGATCCGCAAGCGCTGGCCCGACAGCTGCAACTTCTGATGGAGGGCGTGCTGGTGCTGGCCTTCCTGCAGCGAAATTCCCAGGCGGCGAACGATGCACGACTGGCGGCAGAAATGCTGCTAATGGCAGAAACCCAGGCGAACACCGAGGCCGGGTGATCATTGGCGCTGTGCGCTAGGCCCTCAGCTCGGCATCGAGCTACTCCTTGGCATCGCACTGGCCCAGGTACTTCAGGTAGGCGTAGCCGCAGGCCCGCGGAGCGGATAGGCCATGCCGTCTTCCATCAGAGCCAGGTTGATGGTCACGCCACTGAACACCTCGGCCACGGTGCGGCCATAGCGATCCACCGTCTGGGGCCTGAGGGTCACGCTGAAGCCCAGCCGCAGGCGGCTCAGCAGATAACTGCGGGCCTGGGCGCCATGGGGGGCCTGGGGGGCCTGGGTCATCTCGGGAGCATCAATGCAGGCCAGACGCACGGTGATCCGCTGCTGGCGAAATGATCCCTGTGCCACTGAGCTTGGCAGCGCCAGCGGGATTCAGCCCTACAGCTGGGCCATGGATCGCTTCGCACTGACCCGCTGAGGCATAAACCCCTATTGCCCCCATCAGCTGGCCGGCCGATTGTGAACTCATCGACAACCGGGAGGCTCCAGACCATGGAAGACACCCCACCTGAGTAGGCGTCAGGAGTGCGCTGACGATCCGGTCCCTGCTCCAACAATCTCGACGGATCACTGACTTCCCTGGCGTGTGACGTTGTCGCCGTCCATTGCACCGTTAACGGCCTCGCCTCAGGTGCCCCGGACCCAAAGGGAGGTCCCACTTGTCAACTGGCCCCAGGTGCCAGCGTCAGCAGCTCCGCCCCCACCAACCCAACTGCTTCAGAGCCCGGTGGCCTCGTCACCGGGCTTTGTCGTGCAGGCCCCTTGACCCATGGAGAACCTGAGCCTGGCCTCGATTCACAAGTGCCTTGTATGGGAGTACCGGGAGTCGATGGTGATCGCTGCCAGAAAGCTGCTGGCACAGCCCAACTGGACCTTGGAGGCCACCGTGGTACTGATGCACCTCCACAGCGGTGCCGTCACCATCGGGCCGGTGAGGAGTCTTCCCCTGTGGCTGGAGCACCTCCCCCCCGAGCTCGATGAATTCGTGCGGCTGCAGGATCAGGGAGTGAGCTTCGAGGCGGCCTACGACCAGTGCCTGGCTGAACAGGGTGAGGAATTCGTCGACGCCTGCGAAGCCGCCAAGCGGGGCAAGCCCCTGGTCACCCACGACAACCTGGCCGAGTTCACCGCCCTCTCCCAGAAGGGGTTTGCCCGCGAGCCCCGGGAACTGTTGGCGCTGGCCAAGTGGCCCGACCATGTCACCGGCTTCCTGGTGTCATGCGAGCCCTTTCATCGACCTGGGTGAAGCGGACCCACTGCCACCCGGCTCACTCTGTGGCAGCCCCACCTGGCAGCCTGGTCATGATGGAAGCATCCACTGCCCAAACGCGCACAGGCTCCTCGCCGCCGAAGCCGGCCGCCCAGCCCTGAAGCTTTCGCTCCTCTTCGTCGGCACGCGTGCAGGCGAAGCCGTAGCGGGCCCGCACACGCTCAGAGGCCTGCTGAAGTGCCTCGCTGCCACGTTCCTGCAGCTCCCGCACAGACACGATCTGGCCGGGGCTCAGGTACTTCAGGATCACCGTGGAGGGGGAATACAGGCGGGTGGTGCGCCCATCGGGCCACTCCAGATCCAACTCGACTTCGGGCACGGACTGCCGCCTGTTAACGCCCGGAGAGTTTCACCCGTCGGCGTCCGCCGGGCGGTGCCGGTCACGACAGCGCCCCAAAGCCCGTAAGCGCCGTCGCGGCGGTGCGCACGATGACCCGCTCGTCGCCGCGCATCAACTCCAGAGCTTGGCCCTCCTGGAACATGCCGATCGGATGGCAGAGCAGCTCGGGATGCGGCTCCAGCACCGCCCGCAGGGCCTGGCCCTGATCCGGGGCACTGGCCAGCAAAAAACCGAAGCTGGGGAAGCAGGTGATCCATTCCTCCAGTTCCACCCCCTCGGGCGGCTTGATGGCGTCCAGATCGAGCACTAAGCCGCAGCCCGCCGCCTCGCACAGCATCGCCGCCGTGCCAATAAGGCCGCCCATGCTGATGTCCTTGGCGGCATGGGCCAGCCCTTCAGCGGCGATCAGGGGCAGCAGCGCCAGCTGGGCGCGTAGCCGGGCCGGGTCCTCAGCCGTGGCGGCATCCCAGAATGGATCCGGCCGGCGCATCGTGCCTCCCTGGCAGTGGATCAAGAGCTGGCAGGTGTCCCCGGGGCGGGCGGATCGGGCCGAGAGTATGGGCCCCGGCGCCACCCCCAGCACCGCCACGGACAGAGCTTCGTAGGGGCTTTGCAAGTTGGTGTGACCCCCCACCACTGGCACCGCAAACGTCTCCGAGGCGGCACGCATCCCACTCAGCAGTTGCTCTGCGGGCTCGCCGCCACGGCTCCAGAGGCTGTTCACCACCGCCAAAGGTGTGCCTCCCATCGCGGCGATGTCGCTAAGGTTCACCAGCACCCCGCACCAGCCGGCAAACCAGGGATCCCGTTCCACCAAGCCCGGATGGAGACCCTCACAGGCCAGCAGCAGCGCGCCACTCTGTGGCGGCAACAGAGCGGCGTCATCGCCCAGAGCCGCCGCAGGTCCCAGTTGGGGGAAGGGCTGGTGGGGGAACACCGATGCTGGATGCTGGATGTCGACCTTGCCCGTGAGCCCAGGCAGCCGCTGCAGCCGCGCCGCCAGCTCCTCCAGTGGCGTGAGACTCACGCTGCAGCCAGCAGCGGCCGGCGTTCGGCGGCTGCCCGGTAGTAGGCCAGATCAGCCTCCATCAGGTGATGGGCAATGCCACGGATCTCCAGGCTGTCGATGGAGCTCCAGTGCAGGCGCTGGAAGAAGCGCACGTTCTGGATCTGCACTGTGGCCAGGAAGCGATCGCAGCCCCAGCCGTTGGCGGTGGTGACCGCCTTCCAGATCAACCCCTTGCCGATCTGATTCAGACGCCGGTAGTCACCGTGGACCCCCAGCCGGCCGCCGTACCAGAGCCGCGGCTGCTCCTCAAGGATGCGCACCACGCCCACCACCCCGTCGCCCTGGGCGGCGGCATGATCGAGGGCGGCAATCGGGTAGGCGCGATCGTCGAGTCCGTCGCGGTCGGAGTCTTCGAACAAATGCTGCTCCTGGCAGAAGATGGCACTTCTCAGCTCCCAGTAGCCACGCTCCAGTGGTGATCTCGATCGCAGCAGGTGGAAGGAGAAACGCTCGGAGCTGGCGGTGGGTGAAAGCTGAAAGTCTTCGGAGTCGATGGCCAGGCCACGCCGCACCGAGGGCGTGAAGGCAGCTGGGGCGGAGCTGGAACTGCGGCCGATGCTGTGGCTGGTGGGATCGATGAAGAACATGGCGCTCCGTCAGAAGGCGGGTTCAGGGGTTGCCTCGAAGAGGGAGAGGGCGGAGCAGGCACCGCACTTGGCGCAACCGGCGGTCATCGCCTCCGAGCTCAGATCAGAAGCGCGCAACAGCCCCCCCACGGCGCCGTAGACCTGCAGCATGAACTCGGTGCTGGGGGGCGGGTGGCCCTCAAGAGGTGTGCCGGCGATCGGCACGAACGGCACCACGAACGGGTAAACCCCAAGGTCGATCAACCGCTCGCTGCAGGCCATCAACGACTCAGCTGAATCGCCGAGCCCCGCCAGCAGGTAGGTGGACACTTGGCCGCGGCCGAACACCTCCACAGCCTGGGCGAAGGCCTCGTAGTAGATCTCCAACGTCAGTTCGCCCTTGCCTGGCAGCACCCGACGCCGCACCTCCGGCTCTACCACCTCCAGGTGCATGCCGAGGCTGTCCACCCCTGCCTCCTTCATGCGGCGGTACCAGATCGGATCCTCCGGGGGCTCGCACTGGGCCTGGATTGGCAACTGCACGCGCGCCTTGACGGCGGCGGCGGTCTCAGCCATCAGGCGGGCACCACGGTCGTAGGAGTTAGGGGTGCCGGTGGTCATCACCAGCTGCTGCACCCCATCGAGGCGTATGGCAGCCTCGGCCACCTCGGCCACCTGTTCTGGGGTCTTGCGCACCAGGGTGCGCCCATCCTCCAGTGACTGCTCAATGGCGCAGAACTGGCATGACTGCGTTCGGTCGCGGAAGCGGATACAGGTTTGTAGCAAGGTGGTGGCCAGCACGTCGCGCCCGTGCAGCAGTGCGATCGATCGATAGGAGATGCCATCGGCCGTCTGAAGGCCATAGAAGCGGGGCTCTGGCGGCGCCTCCACAGCCCAAGGCATGACACCTTCCGCTTCGACATGGAGAGCCCCATCGTCTCCGGCCGTCAGCCGATAGGGGGAGTCCTGGGCGGTGGCGTTGTAGACGGGCACCATCACAGTGGTGCCCTCAATCGTGAGGGCCCGATGGTCGGAGGGTCCGGCACCACCCCGGCGTCCCGGGTTGCCGGGAACGGCCGGGTCCACCACCCCCCGCACCTGCAGTTCGGTGAGCCGCCGTCCCAGGGCCGACCCGCTGGCCTCAGCCATGGTTGGTTTCCTCCAGAACGCCGCCGGCGCCGAGGGCCTCGCTGGGACCCGCCCACTCCTGCTGATGGACTTGGGGGGTGCGGTTGATCTTCAAGCTGAGCAGATCCGGGCGGCTGTAGTGCCCCACGCTGTCCATCATGCGTTTGCGTTTGGTGATCAAGGAGCGGTCGAGTTCGGCGATGGCGAGGCCCTCCCCTTCCGGCAAGGGGCCAGCGAGGTAACGCCCCTCGGGGCTGATCACCGCTGTATGGCAGCCCCCCTGGAAAGCTTTGTGCAGCGAGGTGTCGGCCGTGATCGTGGCGTGATCGGCGGGATCGAGCCAGGCGGTGGAGGAGATCACGAAACAACCGGCTTCCAGGGCGTGGTGCCGCAGGGTGACGGCGGTCTGCTCGCTGAAGATCTGACCCACCAGAGACCCTGGGAATTGGGCGCAATGGATCTCCTCCCCCTGGGCCATCAAGCTGAAGCGGGCCAGGGGGTTGTAGTGCTCCCAGCAGGCCAGGGCCCCGATCCGCCCCAGGGTGGTGGGTACCACCTTCAGTCCAGAGCCGTCCCCCTGGCCCCACACCATGCGCTCGTGGTACGTCGGCGTGATCTTGCGGCGCTTGAGCACCAGCTCACCGTCGCCGTCGATCAGCAGCTGGGTGTTGTAAAGGCTGCCGCCGTCGCGCTCATTGACGCCAAGAAGCACGTGCAGCCTGTGCCGGCGGGCGGCAGCAGCGATGCGCTCGATCTCGGGCCCGGGCACCACCACCGCCTGCTCGTAGAGCTTCAGGTGGGACTTGCCCATGGACACCGCCGGCTCCACAAAGGAGAAGTAGGGGTAATAGGGCAAGAACGTCTCGGGGAAGACGATCAGCTCAACCCCGGAAGCGGCCGCTTCAGCCATGGCGGCCAGCACCCGCTCAACGGACCCCTCCAGGGAAAACAGAACCGGCCGGATTTGGGCTGCGGCGACGGTGATCGTGGCAGCCATCACGGCGACCTCAGGGCAAGGGACGGACGGTGCGGCTCACAGGGTCCAGGTGTCGAGGATGAAGGCACCCTGCTTGCGGTGCAGCAAGATGATGTCGAGCACATCGAGCGGATTCACCGGAGTAATGCCGGGGATCAGAGCACCTTCGCCGTGACCGTAGAGGGCCTGCAGGGCGAAGCGGCAGGCATAGACCTTTCCGCCTTGGTCCATGAATTTCTGAATGCGGGCGTTGAAGTTGAGGTGGCCATCGAAGGCGGCATCCCCGAGCTTGGGGAAACCACGCTGCACCCCAAGGGTCACGCCGGGGCCGTAAAGCAGGATTGAGGTTTCGAAGCCCTTGTTGATCAGGCGGCTGGCCTGCAGCAGGTTCACCAGTCCGATGGAGCCCTCGAAGGCCACCGTATGGAACGTCACAAGGGCCTTCTCGCCTGGTTCGGCCTTGACGTCGGGAAAGACCTTCTCCTCGTAATCGACCAGGAAATCCCCGGGTTGATGGGCGGGATGGGTGACCTCGGGCATCGGACGTCGATCGCTGATAGTTGTCGGTTAGACGGTGCCACGGTTGAAGTTTTGTTTTGTGTCGCCGATGTGACAGAAGCGCCGCAACGCTCCTGAGCACTCACCCCGCGGAACGGTCGCCTTCGGTACTTGCCCCCCGGGCGCTTCGTTCCAGCATTCACTGCAGCACACCTCAATCCCCTGCAGCCCATGGAGAAGTCCTCCCCCCAGATCCCGCGCCACCCCGTGGTTGTGGTGGGGGGCGGTCAGGCGGGGCTGTCGGTGGCCCACGGCCTTCAACAGCGCGGCATCAATCCCCTGGTGCTGGAGCGGCACTGCATCGGCTACGCCTGGGATCAGCAGCGCTGGGATTCCTTCTGCCTGGTGACCCCCAACTGGCAGTGCCGACTGCCTGACTTCCCCTACGACGGCGATGACCCCGAGGGGTTCATGAACCGGTCCCAGATCGTCGACTACGTGCAACGCTTCGCGGCCCAGGCGGGGCTGGCCGTGCGTGAGGGCGTAGAGGTGAGACGGCTCACCAGCGCCGGCACGGGCTACCGGCTGCACACCAGCGAGGGGGAGCTGGATGCCGATCAAGTGGTGATCGCCACGGGTGGCTACCACCGTCCCAAGCGCCATAGGCAGGCCCTGCGACTGCCGGAGGGGCTGATGCAGTTGGATGCGCGTGACTACCGCAACCCAGGCCAGCTGCCGGAAGGTCCGGTGTTGGTGGTGGGCAGCGGCCAGTCGGGCTGCCAGATCGCTGAAGACCTTTTCCTCGCCGGCCGATCGGTGCACCTGAGTGTGGGCAGCGCCCCGCGCTCGCCCCGGCGCTACCGCGGCAAGGACGTGGTCGACTGGCTTGATCGCATGGGCTACTACGCCATGGCGATCGAGCAGCACGACGATCCCCGTTCCGTGCGCTCCAAGACCAACCACTACCTCACCGGTCGCGATGGCGGGCGAGAGATCGACTTGCGCCGCCGTGCCCTGGAGGGCATGGAGTTGCACGGCCGTGTGGAGAGTCTGGGGCGCGCGCGGATCAGCTTCCGTGGCGACCTGGCCGCCAGCCTCGATGGGGCCGATGCCGTCTACTGCCGCATCCGCCGAAGCATCGACGAACACATCGCCGCCAACGGCCTTGAGGCGCCCGTTGAACCGCCCTACGCCCCCTGCTGGCAGCCCACAGTCGGCACCACGCCCCAGGAACTGGATCCACTCACCCTGGCTGCCGTGATCTGGTGCACGGGCTACTCCCCCGATTTCTCCTGGGTGGAGGTGCCTATTTTTGATGGCAGCGGCCATCCGGCCCACCAGCGAGGCCTCACCCAGGCCCCCGGCCTGTACCTGCTCGGCCTGCCCTGGCTGCACACCTGGGGATCCGCGCGCTTCTGCGGTGTGGCCGACGACGCGACCTTCTTGGCGGAGGCGATCCGACTGCGCCACGAGCGTCGCTCCAGCGCCCTCGAGCGCCTCGAGTGCACGGAGCTGCTTGGGACCTAAGTGTGAAGTCCCACCACGTTGGTCAGCAGAGCAGCTCTTGAGTTGTAGCTGAAGAGTGCGTCGACGCCAAAGCGAGACAGGCCCTCGCTGATCTGCATTAAAAATGACCTCCTACTCAGGGCGGGAGTGGGCTACGTGGTCACCGTTGTAGAGACCTGACAGGGGGGGATCAGCCCTGCGGGTGGCGAAGGGTGCGCCAGCTGCCGCTTTCGGTGCTCACCTCTAGGCCAAGGCCAACGAGGATGGCCGATTCGCCAGCGGGTTGTCGTTGCTGCCACCAGTGGGTGGCGAAGGCCCAGGCCTCCTCGATCGATTCGAAGTGCTCATCGAGCTCAAGGTGTGGCTGGCCCTGTTGATCCACCAGGCGGTAGCGCCTTGGCTGGCGGTTGCTCATCGGGGAAGAGGTAGCCATCGGTAGGAGATATCTTCGCCCTCAGTGCATCTCTTCGCCCAGGGCCAACACCGCGTCATGCAGCTCAGCGAACTCCACTACTGCCAGCGCACGATCAGCACTGTCTGGCGCCGTTGCTTTGAGGAGGCGGGCAGCGGCCTTCAATTCAGGGCGCAGCTCGGCGCGGCGAACGATGCGGTTGTCGATGGGGTTGGTCAAGGCGAATCCTCAGCGATTGGCCACCGGTGCCCCCGAGTCCGATGCAGTGGAAACGCCTCGGCTTCCATAATTAGGCACGAAAGCAAGCGTTGCAGCCGCAACAGCTGGAGCCTGCTCCAGCAACCTCCCCAACCATCACCCATGTCCGGTTATTCGATCCGGCCCATGCGGCCTGCAGATCTGCCCCAGGTGACCGAGTGGGCGCGGCGGGAAGGCTTCTGCCCTGGCCCATGCGACGTCGACGACTATCGCGACACCGATTCTGACGGCCTATGGGTGGGCTGCCTTAACGGCGAGCCTGTGGGGTGTATCGCCGGCGTCCGCTACGACGACCAATACGGCTTCATCGGCTTGTTCCTGGTCCGCCCTGAGCACCGCGGCCATGGTTACGGCGTGGCCCTCTGGGAGCGGGCCCTGGCCCACCTTGAAGGGGTGGCCTGCGTGGGACTGGAGGCGGCCGATGCGCGATTGGTGGACTACAGCGGCTGGGGGTTCACCGCCGCAGGCGCAACCCTGCGCTGGCGGCGGGACACAGGTGGCCGGGGGGATCGCGACGCCGCTGCGCCCGACCCACAGGGGATCACCCTGCTGCCGGCAGCCGCCGTGCCCAAGGATGTGGTGCAGGACTATGACGCCCGCCACGAGGCCACTCCCCGGCCGCTCTTCCTGGGCCTCTGGCTGGGGGAGCCGAATCCCGGCACTGTGGTGGTAGCTCTCGACGCCGAGGGCTGCTGTCGCGGCTACGGCCGCATCCGGCCCTGCCTGCTGGATGGCCCAGAGCGGGCAGGGGGCTGGCGCCTAGGGCCGTTGATCGCAGACAGCAGCCCCATTGCACAGGCCCTGATTGATCAGCTGACCGCCCACCGCCATGGCCCGGTGTTGATCGACGCGCCGGAAGCCAACCCCCGCTCCGGACCGCTGCTGCGGTCGGCGGGCTTCTCGGTAGTGAGCCATACGGTGCGCATGTACCGCGGTGGGCCACCCCAGCTACCGCTGCAAGACCTCTACGGCTTGGCCTGCCTTGAGCTGGGCTGAAATGGTTAGGAACAGGAAGGATCTGGTGTCAGCCGAGTGGCCGGCGCGCAGCGATCCCCGCTGGCCCCGCAGAAGGCCTGCCCAACAGCCGCCGCCTCAGGCCCGGTCAGCTCGATGCGCTCAAGGCGAGCTGTCTAAATGTGCTGCACCAGCAGCTGTTCCAGCCCGGCGGCATGGGAGCGCAACTCTGGGAGCTGAACCTGGTGAGCCGTTTGTTGAACGATCCCGCCATCGGTGAGCGCACCAGTGGGCTGCTGGCGGTGATCGAAACCCCAGAAGCTATGGAGGCCTACCTGCTGCGTGCCCAGGGCCAGGACGACCTCAAACGACGTGGCAAGCGCTGCGTCGAGGCGGTCCAGGAAGCAGGCCGGCTGGCCTGTGCCCGGGGCTGGCTGAGTCAGGAATAAACCCCTATTGCCCCTGCCGGTAGGCCGATCGTTCACGTATCAGTTTCGGAGGCCCAACGATGGATGACACCCCCCGGGTGCAGTAGCTCACCGCGTCCTGCCGTAGCTCCTGGGGCTGCTCCTGCCGCAGATCCCGGGCGGCGATCGCGCTGCGCGCCTTCTTGACTTTGGCGGCCAGCTCCCCGAAGGGTTGGGCCTCGTTCGACTGGAGCAGCTGGTGGTGCTGATCGCCCAGCAGGTGGGTGTGCCCCATGAGGTGATCGAGCGGCGGCTGCTTTTCGCCCCACCCTCCCCATGATGCAGAAGGGTGGCCAAGACAGCTTCAGCGCTCTATATTCGCTATTCGCGAATGGCGAATGAATGCCTCCGACGTTGGCCCGATCCCCCTCCAACCCTCAGCTCGTCCTGCGCCCGCAGGATCTGGTGGTGCTGCTGCGCCTGGCTCTCGATCATGGCCCGGCGCCCACCTATGCGGCCCTTGGCGCCGAGCTGGGCATGACGGCCTCTGAGGCCCATGCGGCGGTGGAGCGTGCCGTGGCTGCCAAGCTGGCGATCAAGGGTGTCGATGGCAAGCCCTCGGTGGTACGTGCCGCCCTGAGATCCTTTGTGCAGCACGGCGCCCGCTACTGCTTCCCGGCCAGCCAGGGCGGCCTGACCCGCGGAGTGCCCACCGGTTACGCCGCCTCGCCTCTCAAGGAGCAGATCCGGCCAGGCAACGATCCGCCGCCGGTTTGGCCTTGGAAGAAGGGCACGGCCCGTGGCATCGCCTTCTACCCGCTCTACCCGAGTGTCCCCGAGGCGGCGGCGCGCAACCCGATGCTGGGGGAGCTACTGGCTCTGTTTGATGCGGTGCGTGGCGGCAGCGCCCGTGAACAGGCCCTGGCCGTGGCCCTGTTGGAGGAGCGGCTGCAGCCATGAACCCCAACGATCCCAACGTCTCCCTACTCGAACGGGCGGCTGAGCATCTGGGAGATGCCCTGCTTGAGCAACTGGTGTTTGTCGGCGGAGTGGTGGCCGGTGTGCTGATCACAGATCCCGCCATGCCGGACATCCGGCCCACCCAGGACGTGGATGTGATCTGCCGAGTCATCGCCAGGTCCGACTACTACCAGCTGGGGATGCAGCTGAGGGGACGGGGGTTTCAGGAAGACACACGGCCCGGCGCACCACTCTGCCGCTGGTGCATCGAGGAGATCATCCTCGACCTGATGCCAACTCAGGGCGAGATTCTGGGCTTTTCCAATCGCTGGTATCCCCTGGCCATGGATACCGCCCAGCTTCATGTATTGCCGAGCGGTCGCTCGATTCGGATGGTGAGCGCACCGGTGTTCCTGGCCACCAAGCTGGAGGCCTTCCACGGCCGCGGCCAGGGAGAGTTTCTTTTCAGCCACGATCTGGAGGACCTGATGGCGGTGGTCGACGGTCGTGAGTCGCTGCTGGAGGAGTGTCGGCTGAGCCTGCCTGAGCTGCGGAATGATCTCGCGGCACAGTTCAGAGACCTGTTGGCCACCTCTGCCTTCATAGAGGCGCTTCCTGCGTTTCTCCCACCTGATCAGGCCAGCCAGCAACGACTGCCGGACTTGCTTGAGACGCTTCGTGCGATCACGGCTCTGGCGGAGCCTTGACCATCCGAACCCTGCAAGCGGTTGCCACCACCTGAACAGGAGCCTGAGGATTGACGTGTAGCTCGGCGCAGCCGGTCGCTGGATCCAGCTCCCGCCGGAACCGCCACTCCGGCAGCAGCCCCCAGCACTACATCAGCGATGTGCAGGCGGCATCGCCCAGCCTCTCGGCGCTGACGATCCGCACCACCTCGCTGCCATGGCAAGGGTGGGGGGCTCCTACCCGCCTCAGTAATTGACGCAACCCGCCAGGACGACCTCTAGCCGAAGGCTTCTGCGCAGCAGTGGCGGCGTGCCAAGCGCTGCGTCGAGGCGGTCCAGGAAGCGGTCCGGCTGGCCAGGATCCGGCTCTGGCTGACTCAGGCATAAACCCCTATTGCCTCCATCCGACGGCCGGCCGATTGTGAGTTCATCGACAACCGGGAGGCTCCAGAGCATGGAAGACACCCCACCTGAGCATCCTTTAGGAGTGCGCTGACGATCCGGTCCCTGCTCCAACACTCTCGACGGATCACTGACCTCCCCGGCGTGTCGCAACGTCGCCGTCCATTGCACCGTTAACGGCCTCGCCTCAGGTGCCCCGGACCCAACGGGAGGTCCCACTTGTCAACTGGCCCCAGGTGCCAGCGTCAGCAGCTCCGCCCCCACCAACCAAACTGCTTCAGAGCCCGGTGGCCTCGTCACCGGGCTTTGTCGTGCAGGCCCCTTGACCCATGGAGAACCTGGCCTAGCCAGGTGGTGCCGTCAGCATCGGGCCGAGACCGGAATGACGTCTAACGTTGAAGCCTCAGCCCATGAGGTTGGCGAAAGCCGCTGCCGTCATGACCCCAGCCGATCAAGCCAGCCAAAACCTCGAAGCTCCCTTCTCCGTCCGCCGCAGGCAACGTGGGGGGAGAAGCGTCATGCAGGTGAGCAGTTCGGTGAGCGCCATGGAGGCTCTGCGGGCACGGATTCGGGCCCAGAGCAAAACCGTGGCCGAACACATCGCGGCTGATCCGGACGCCAACTCTTTCATCGGCGACTGGGCCACACCTGAGCTCCTCGGCCACTGAGCGCAAGCGTGGAGCTGAAGGCAGGGCAAATTGTCACGGTCGACTGGCGCAAAGATCCAGATGACCCCGATCAAGACCCTCACCCCCCGGAGCCCAACAAGCTCAGACCGGCTGTGGTCGTGCAAGATTGCGAACTGTTTGACCTTGCTTATCCCACAGTCCTGGTGGCGCCGATGACGAGCGACCCCGAACTGGCCATTCCCGACCTGACTGTGGTGCTGCAACCCAGCTCGGCCAACGGCTGCAAGAAGGTGAGCTATCTGCTCCCTCAGAATCTCACTTGTGTGGCCAAGACACGCATCACCACAGCCACTGACTCCTGCGTCACCCCCGCCGAGCTGCAGCAACTGCGCCAGCTGGTGGTGCTGGCCATCGGAGGGCTCACCTGAAGGATGAGGCGGCCATCGCCAGTTTCAGCAGATCACTCCTCGTCGTCAGCCCCGCCGGCGGGCACCAGGCGGATCTGCTTGCGTCCCAGCTTGATCTCGAACTCATCGCCGGGCTGCAGATCCAGAAATGCGGTGTAGGCCTTTCCGATCAGCAGATTGCCGTTGCCTTGCACGGTGGCCACGTAGCTCAGCTTGCGGCCGCCCTTGCCCACTGCGGCCGAGCCTGAGCCCAAGCTGACGCCCTTGGCCTCTAGCAGCGCCTCATAGAAAGCGGTGAAGTTCAGTCGCTCACTGCCGTCCTTCTTGGTGCTGACGTAGCCAGCGGCCCTGACCAGATCGGACTTGCTGGCATCACCGAGTTCCTTCACTTTGGCCAGTAGATCTGCACCAGTTAGTGCCATGGGTAGATTCCTTGAATTTCCCCACAACGTACCGGTTGGTCGACAGTGAACCAGTACCCAATGCAATCGCTAGCCGTTACGGCCGGGCCTGACGC
>JAHLYW010000004.1 GCA_025128135.1 Synechococcus sp. CS-1325 | reverse complement strand
CTACCAGCGGCCGCTGCACCCACACCCTGGAAGGTCATTCAGGAAATGTTGATTCGATTGCCTGGTCGCCGGATGGAAGCTGCCTTGCTTCTGGCAGCGATGACAAGACGATCCGGATGTGGGACCCTACCAGCGGCCGCTGCACCCACACCCTGGAAGGTCATTCAGAATGGGTGAGGTCGATTGCCTGGTCGCCGGATGGAAGCTGCCTTGCTTCTGGCAGCGATGACAAGACGATCCGGATGTGGGACCATACCAGCGGCCGCTGCACCCACACCCTGGAAGGTCATTCAAGTGGGGTTACGTCGATTGCCTGGTCGCAGGACGGAAGCTGTCTTGCTTCTGCCAGCTGGGATAAGACGATCCAGTTTTGGAGAAACGACCTTTCCGACTTGCTGCATACCCCCCTTGCCACCTATCGGCCTGAGCATTGGGATACCCTAGAAAACTTAGTAGCAAAGGCAGCTGATTTAGGCGGGCTGGAGCGCAGCTGGATCACTTTCGTCGCAGCGCTTGGTACAATAATTCGCCGCTTCGATGTGATTCTCGATGAGGCACTGAACCAGCAGCTCGCTGCACCCTTTGAGATCGAAATTGATGCTTGAGTTGGAGCGCTGAACCATGGCTGGTCGTTTGGCTGTTGATTTCGGCACCTCCAACACCGTGCTGGCACTCTGGGATTCTGATTCCCAAATGGCAAGCACCTACGCACCGTCGATTTATCGGTGTCTGTATCCCCAGGGTGATGGCACAACACCTGTGGTGCCATCGTTGATTCACTACAGCGCCGACTGTCGCCAGTGGCTCGGCCAGCAGGTGTTGCAGCGCAACCTGCTCAAGCATCCCCACACCCTGCGTTGGGCCAAGCGTTACATCGGTCGTGGTGGCACCAGCCGTGGCCGCCGCATCGGTGAGCATCAGGTGAGTTTTCATCAGGCCGGCCACGACTTCCTCTTCGCCCTGCTGCTATTGGCCCGAGAGGAGCTGTCCCTCGCTGATGAGGAGATCGCCCTTACGGTTCCGGTCGATAGTTTTGAGCACTACGCCGCCTGGTTAGGGGAGGTTGCTGCTTCTGCGGGGTTGTCACGCTACCGCCTGATTGATGAGGCTTCTGCCGCTGCCCTCGGCTATGGCGCCCACATTCAGCCCGGTGATTGCTACCTCGTCTTTGATTTCGGCGGCGGCACGCTGGATATCGCCGTGGTCTTGATAGAAGCAGAAGGCAACTCAGCTGGCGGCCGTCGCTGCCGCATCCTCGCCAAGGCCGGCGCGGAAATCGGTGGGATCAGCCTTGATCAACTCCTCTTTCAGGATCTTCTGCTCCAGACCGGCCGCTCTGACACCGATCCCCTGATTCAGACCCTCAGTGGCGCCCTCCTCGCCGAATGCGAGCAGGCCAAGATCGAGCTCACCAGCCAAGCCAACGCCACCATCACCTTGCTGGATCCCGATACCGGCCAGCTGCTGGAGGCAGCCTGGAGCCGCAGTCGCTTCGAGGAGCTGATGGATGGGGCTGATCTGATCGCCCGCATCGATCGCTTGATCCGCCAGGCGCTCAACCGCGCCCGTGATCGGGGTTACGGCGAGGAGCAGATCAAGTCGGTGTTGCTGGTGGGCGGCAGCAGCCAGATCCCGGCCGTGCGTACCACCCTGGCGCGCATCTTCGGGAAGGAACGCTTGTTCGTGGATCGGCCGATCGATGCCGTCGCCCGTGGGGCAGCTGCCTTTGTCGGCGGGGCCGATTTCTATGACCATATCCAGCACAGCTACGCGATCCGGCATCGGGACGCCAAAACCGGCCAATGGCTGTACTGTCCTCTGGTGGATAGCGGCAGCCCTTACCCCAGCTCTGAAGCGATCGCCCACTTCACTGTCAAAGCCTCCCACGACGGTCAGAGCCAGCTCGGCTTGGCGATCTTTGAGTTAGGAGAGCAGACACGCTCAGGTGCTATCGCTGCTCCCACGGAGTTGGTCTTTGATCCTGCCGGTGGTGCCCGCATTCTGGCGGTGCAAGTTGCGGAGCAGGAGCGCCGTAATTCCTTCTGGATGAACGTGAATTCCCCCACCTTTCTCACCTCCAGCCAACCGCTGCAAGCTGGTGATCCCTGCTTTCGGATCAGTTTCGGGATCGACGGCAACAAGCGCTTGCTGCTCACCGCCCGTGAAATTTCCACCGGTCGATTGCTCTACAGCGACTATCCGGTGATCCAGCTGAGCTAATCGCTGCTCCGCTGCCCATCCTTATCTTTCCAACATGTCACACTTCACCACCATTCGTACCCGCCTGATGGAGGCCAGCTATCTGCACATGGCCCTGGTGGACCTGGGCCACACCGTGCAGCACGGCCCCGTCACGGTGAATGGCTATCAAGGCAATACCACCACTGCCGATCTCAAGATCATCACGTCCAACAGCAGTTACGACATCGGTTTTCAGAACACCACGGCTGGTTTTGAACTGGTGGCCGACTGGTGGGGTATTCGTGGCATCGAGCAGACTAGCTTCCTGCGCCAGCTTCATCAGCGCTACGCCTACCATGCCGCCCAGGAGGCATTGATCGCTGAGGGCTTTTCGCTTGTGGAAGAAGAGCAGCAGCAGGACGGCACCCTCCACCTGGTGCTGCGACGCTCGGTTTGAGCGTTGCAGCACCCCATCAAGCTGTTGCCAACCCCATGGAGATTCAGGAAGTTGATGTCTTCGTTGCTCCCGATGGCACTGTGCAGCTCCAGGTGCGTGGCGTAATGGGCGGCAATTGCCTCAGCCTGTCCAAAGGGCTCGAGCAGCTGCTTGGTGGCGAGATCAGCAGCCGTGAGATGACACCAGAAGCCGATGCCGATGATCAGGGAATCGGCTGGCAGGTTGATGACACCCAGATAATCGGCGGGATGGGCTAGCGATGGCCTTTCAACAGGAACTCGATCTCTACCTGCGTGCACGCTTCACCTTGATCGTTCTGATCACGCCGGAGGAGGAGCGTGCGGTGGCGGAAGTGCGGAAGGTGTGCGAGGCGATCAACCGCCCCTGCCTGAGCTGGGATGCAGGCGATGGCTTTGAGAAGATCATCAACTGGAGCGGCAGTGTGCCGGTGGCGGCTGATGCCAAGACCGCCCTGGAGAAGATCGACCAGCACGATGGGGAGGCCCTGTTTCTGCTCCATGATTTCCATGACATCTGGGGCAATGCCCAGCTCAAGCGAAAGCTTCGCAACCTCGCCCAGCGGTTTCGCTACACACGTAAATCCCTCCTCGTCACGACATCCTCCAACAAGCTTCCCGCGGAACTGAAAGATATCGCCGTGGTGGTGGAGTTCCCTCCACCCGACAGCAGCGAACTGGAAACTGTGCTCAGTGGCCTCACCAGCACTCCGGGGGTGCGGGTGCAGCTCACCCCGCTGGGGCGTGAGAAGTTGGTGCAGGCTGCCCTTGGCCTCACCGCTGCCCAGGCCCAGCGGGTCTTCGCCAAGGCGATCGTGCGGGATGGTCTGCTCGATGACCAGGTCATCGACCTGATGACGGAGGAGAAGAAGCAGATCATCCGCGAAAGCCAGGCGCTTGAATTCTTCTCGGCCAGTGAAAGCCCTGCCGATCTCGGTGGCTGCGAGGTGCTCAAAGACTGGCTGCGGCTGCGCGAGCGTGCCTTTGGCCAGGAGGCCCGTGATTACGGTCTGCCGGCACCGCGCGGGGTGGCCTTGATCGGCATTCCTGGCACCGGCAAAAGCCTCACAGCCAAGATGATCGGCGGCCTCTGGCACCTGCCGCTGTTGCGCCTCGATGTCGGCTCCCTGTTCGGTTCACTGGTGGGGGAATCAGAGCAGCGAACCCGCCAGGCCTTGCAGATGGCTGAAACGGTGGCCCCCTGCATCCTCTGGATCGATGAGATGGAGAAGGCGTTCGCCACCGGCGACCTTGATGGCGGCACCAGCACACGCGTCTTCGGCACCATCCTCACCTGGATGCAGGAGAAAACCGCCCCCTGCTTCGTGGTGGCCACCGCCAACGACATCAGCAGCCTGCCACCGGAGCTGCTGCGCCGTGGTCGCTTCGATGAGATTTTCTTCCTTGATCTGCCCACTTACGTGGAGCGCCGTGAAATCCTCTCGGTGCACCTGCGCAAACGCCAGCGCATCCTCCACGACTTCGACCTTGATGGCCTCGCCCGGCTTAGTGAGGGCTATGTGGGCGCTGAGATCGAGCAGGCGATCATCGATGCGATGTACATCGGATTCAATCAAGGGCGGGAGTTCGGCTCCGACGACATCGCCCGCTCGATTGATCTTCAGGTGCCGCTTTCAGTGTCGCAACGGGAGCGGATCGGCGCCTTGCGCACCTGGTTGAAGGAAGGCCGCGCCCAATCGGCCTCATTCCGTGAGAGCTTCGATGCGGTGCAGCAATTTGTGCCGCTCGATATCCGTCAGCCCTGAGCTTCACCGAGCCGCCCCTCCGATGCTGCGACGCTTTCGCCACTGGCTTTTTCGCACTGCCGTTCAGCAGCCCAGCCAACCCTTGGCCACTCATGAAGAAGGGGCCGCTTCGGCGGCTGCAGATCGTGAGCTGGCCCTGGAGCTGGAGCTATCCCGGCGGCTGGCCGCCGAGAGTGAGCTGCAGAAGCTGCGGTTCGACCTTGAGGCGGCCCATCAACGTTTGGTGCAACTTCAGGCTGATCTGCAACGCCAGGGCCACGACCAAGCGGCTTCACTGGAAGATCAGCTTGATGCCCAGCTGGAGACGGTGTTGACGCCACTCATCACACCCCTGGCCCAGCTGCTCACCCAGCAGCACCTGATCGAGCAGCAGGGCAAAGAGCTCAGCGCCAGGGATCTGCTGGCCACCAGCCGCCGCATCTGGCAGGGCTTAACGCCCGCCGGCCTGGCAGCTTGCGAAACCATCGGGGCGGTGGTGGCTTTTGACCCTGATCGCCATCAGCCGCTCAGCCAGACAACAGTGCTGGGCCGTGGCGACACCGTGCGGGTGAAGATCCCCGGCATCTTGCTCAAGGGCCGGCTGCTTAAGCCAGCTGCTGTTGAGCCGATCAAGCCGAACGAGCCCAGCGGTGCTGCTGCTACCCGCTAATGGCGAATGCCAGGGGCAGGCCATGCAGACCTTGCGGGTGCGGCTGGAGTGGTCGTTCTCAGCAAGCGTCGCCGGGGATTGCGCTGTGGGGGAGATGCTGAACGGAATGGTCTTTCCCTTCCCATGAGCCGGCAGCTTGATCTGCTCGCCCCCGAGCCCGTGCCATCAGGCGAGGTCGAGCACGTCGTGCGCGCCGATGGTCTGGTGGTGCGCCATCGGCCTGGCTGGCTGGCTGAAGCCGATCACCACCTGAGCGCTCTGTTGCAGGAGGTGCCCTGGAAGCAGGAGCAGATCACCCTGTTCGGCCGCACCCATCCGATTCCGCGGCTCACCTGCTGGATGGGTGATCCCGGCTGCCATTACACCTACAGCGGTGTCCGCAACGCCATCGAAGCCTGGACTCCCGGGCTGCAGGCGTTGAGGGAGCAGGTGGAGGCCGAGGCCGGCTGCCCGTTCAACTCCCTGCTGCTCAACCGCTACCGCAACGGCAACGACAGGCTCGGCTGGCATGCCGATGACGAGCCGGAGCTGGATCCGGACCGGCCGATCGCCTCGCTCAGCCTGGGCGCCAGCCGCAGCTTCCGCCTCCGGCCCCGGCATCCCGCCGTCAACGGCACCGCTGCCTTCAGCCTGGAACTGGGCCACGGCGATCTGCTGATCATGGAGCCGCCCACCCAGCGCCATTGGCTGCATCAGCTGCCCCGCCGCCGCCGGGTGATCCAGGAGCGCCTCAATCTCACCTTTCGGGTGATCGGAACCAGGCCCCTGAAGCCCCCCCTAAGCTGAAGAAAATTTGCGGATTGCTCCGATCACCCTTCTGACCCACCCCGCTCCGGGACAGGAGCACCCCAGCACCGGGGCCATCGGATCGTCGCACTCCAGTGATTTCTCCAGCCTCGGGCTCTGTGAACCGCTGCTTCGGGCGATCGCCCTGAAGGGGTACACCCAGCCTTCACCGATCCAGCTGCAGTCGATTCCGGCGGTGCTGGGGGGCCACGATGTGATGGCCGCCGCCCAGACCGGCACCGGCAAGACAGCCGGCTTCACCCTGCCGATGCTGGAGCGGCTCCAGCACGGTCCCCACGCCCGCAACAACCAGGTGCGCTCCCTGGTGCTCACCCCCACCCGGGAGCTGGCCGCCCAGGTGGCGGAGAGCGTGCAGGTTTACGGCCGCTTCCTTGATCTGCGCAGCGATGTGGTGTTCGGCGGGGTGAAGATCAACCCCCAGATGCAGCGGCTGCGCCGTGGCGCCGACGTGCTGGTGGCCACCCCCGGCCGCCTGATGGACCTCTACCAGCAGAACGCGATCCGCTTCGATCGGCTCGAGATCCTCGTGCTCGATGAGGCCGATCGCATGCTCGACATGGGCTTCATCCGCGACATCCAGAAAATCCTCGCCCTGCTGCCGCCGAAACGCCAGAACCTGCTGTTCTCCGCCACCTTCAACCCCTCGATCCGCAAGCTGGCCCAGGGATTGCTGCATAACCCGGTGCAGTTGCAGGCCACCCCGGAAAATCGGGCGGCGCCCCTGGTGGAGCAGGTGATGCATCCCTGTGACATGGCCCGCAAAGGCGACCTGCTCAGCCACCTGATCCGCACCAATAACTGGCAGCAGGTGCTGGTGTTCTCCCGCACCAAGCACGGCGCCAACCGCCTCGCCGATCGGCTCAGCCAGGAGGGCATCACCGCCATGGCCATTCATGGCAACAAGAGCCAGGGGGCGCGCACCCGGGCCCTGGCCGGCTTCAAGAGCGGTGAGATGCGGGTGCTGGTGGCCACCGATCTGGCCGCCCGCGGCCTTGATATCGAGCAGCTTCCCCATGTGGTGAACCTGGATCTGCCCAATGTCGCCGAGGATTATGTGCATCGCATCGGCCGCACCGGCCGGGCCGGCCAGAGCGGCCATGCCCTTTCCCTGGTGGCCGCCGAGGAGCACGAGCTGCTGCGGGCGATCGAGCGGGTGATCGGCAATCCCCTGCCCCGTCAGCCGGTGCCGGGCTTCGAGCCCACCATCCACTCCGCCCCGCCCCTGGATCTCAGCGGCGGCCGCGGCAAGGGCCCCCGGCGCAACGTCTCCCGCAGCGGTTCACCCCGCAGCCAGCCAGCCGCTCGCCAGAGCCGCCCCCGCCGTTGACCTCCGCCACCCGGCGGCTGCGGTTCGGCGCCGCCCTTCGGCCCGGCCTGCAGCTCGCCCTGCTGCTGCTGCTCGCCCTGCTGGTGCTGGTGCCGCTGTTCTGGCTGGTGAGCACCTCATTGAAGGGCCCGGCCGAAGACATCTTCACGACACCGCCGGCCCTGCTGCCCAGCCAGCCCAGCCTCGATGCCTACCGGCGATTGTTCGCCGATCACCCGATCGGCCTGTATCTGTTCAACAGCACCGTGGTGAGCCTGCTGGCGGTGGTGGCCAACCTGCTGTTCTGTTCCCTGGCGGCCTATCCCCTGGCCCGGATGCGCTTCGCCGGTCGCGGCCTGGTGCTGGCCCTGGTGATCGCCACCATCCTGATTCCCTTCCAGGTGGTGATGATCCCGCTCTACCTGCTGATGGTGCAGATCGGCCTGCGCAACACCCTCTGGGCCCTGATCATTCCCCAGGCCGCCACGGCCTTCGGCATCTTCCTGTTGCGTCAGAGTTTCACCGGTGTGCCGGTGGAGCTGGAGGAGGCGGCCCGCATCGACGGCTGCAGCCGGCTGGGGGAATGGTGGAACGTGATGATTCCGGCGGCGCGGGCTGATCTGATCACCCTGGCGATGTTCGTGTTCATCGGCACCTGGAGTGATTTCCTCTGGCCGCTGATCATTCTCGATGATCCCAGCCTCTACACCCTGCCGCTCGGATTGCAGCAACTGGCCAGCAGCTTCTCGCTCGACTGGCGGATGGTGTCGGCCGGCGCGGTGGTCTCGATCCTGCCGGTGCTGCTCCTGTTCGTGCTGTTGCAGCGCTACATCCTGCCCAGTGCCACCGGCTCTGCCGTCAAGGGCTGACGGCGTCAACGGCTGACGGCGTCAACGGCTGAGGCTGGTGGGCGTTGCTTCGCTCTGTAAGGTCGAAATGGCCATACCCCCTTGATCCAGGCGCCGATGGAGACCAGCCTGGTGCTGCAGAACCTGCTCTCCCCACCGGTTCTGTTCTTTGCCCTGGGTGTGATCGCGGTGCTGGTGCGCTCCGACCTGGAGATCCCGGCCCCGCTGCCCAAGCTGTTCTCCCTTTACCTGCTGCTGGCGATCGGCTTCCGGGGTGGCGTGGAGCTGCAGCACAGCGGCCTCGGCTTCCAGGTGCTGGTCACGGTGCTGGCCGCCATGGCGATGTCGGTGCTGGTGCCGCTCTACAGCTTCGTGGTGCTCAGGCGCCGGCTGGATGTCTTCAATGCGGCGGCGATCGCCGCCACCTACGGCTCGATCAGCGCCGTCACCTTCATCACGGCCGAAAGCTTCCTCGATGTCACCGCAACGCCCCACGACGGCTTCATGGTGGCGGCCCTCGCCCTGATGGAATCACCGGCGATCATCGTCGGGCTGCTGCTGGTGAAGCTGGCCGGAGCCCAGCAGCGCCCCGAGCCGAGCGGCGGGCCGTCGATCCGCTGGGGCGCCCTGCTGCACGAGGCTTTCCTGAACAGTTCGGTGCTGCTGCTGATCGGCAGCCTCGTGATCGGTCTGCTGGTGGCCGCCTTCAGCCCCCAGGGTCTGGAGAAGATGGAGCCGTTCACCGGCAAGCTCTTCTACGGCGCCCTCAGCTTCTTCCTGCTGGACATGGGCATCGTGGCGGCCCAGCGCCTCAGCGACCTGCGCCGGGCGGGGGCGTTCCTGATCGGCTTCGCCCTGTTGATGCCCCTGTTCAACGCCGCCGTCGGGCTGGGCCTCTCCAGGCTGCTGGGACTGCCCCAGGGTGATGCCCTGCTGTTCATGGTGCTCTGCGCCAGTGCCTCCTACATCGCTGTTCCGGCGGCGATGCGGATGACGGTGCCGGAGGCCAACCCCAGCTTTTACATCTCCACGGCGCTGGGAGTCACCTTCCCCTTCAACATCATCGTTGGCATCCCCCTCTACATGGCCATGCTCCGCCTCGTGATCCCCGCTGCCTGAACGCCGATGCAACGCCTTGATCTGATCATCAGCGAGAGGGAACTGGAGCGGGTGCTGCCGCTGATCGATGCCGCCCGGGCGCCCGGCTACACCGTGATGCGGCACGTCACCGGCCGCGGCCCCCACGGCATGGTCTCGGAGTCGATGGAGTTCAGTGGCTTCGGCGCCAACGCCCACGTGATCGTGTTCTGTGAGCCGGCTGTGCTGGAGGCGCTGCAGCTGGGGCTCAAGCCGATCCTCGACTATTACGGTGGCGTTGGATTCGTCTCAACCGCTGAACCGTTCTGAGCACTTCGGCGCCAACGGCAGCAGCGGCTGAACAGCGGCAGGCGCCGTTGTGGGTCAGGCTCCCCTCAGTTCCCCGCTTCTGATGGCCAGCGACCCCACCTTCGCCGCCTTCGGCTCCAGCCTCACCGCCATCACCCTGGCGGAGCTGGGCGACAAGACCTTCTTCATGGCGATGATCCTGGCGGCGCGTCACCGGGGGCGCTGGGTGTTTGTGGGAGCGTTCGCCGCCCTCGCCGCGGTCACTCTGCTCTCGCTGGCGATGGGCTTCGGTCTGCGGCAGCTGCTGCCGGAAGCGGTGGTGCCCTGGCTGGCCGCCCTGCTGTTCGGTGGTTTCGGGATCAAGCTGCTGCTCGATGCCCAGGCGATGGGTGCCGGCGCCGCCGCCCAGGAAGCCCGCGACGCCGAAGAGCTGGTGGCCAGGGCCGATGAACGCCAGCAGGCACGCGGCAGCCGGGCGGTGATCCGCGAGAGTTTCGTGCTGGTGTTCCTGGCCGAACTGGGGGATCGCACCCAGTTCGCCACCATCGCCCTGGCCACCGCCCCCGCCTTCACCTTCACCGGCCTGCTGGCCGGCACCCTGGCCGGCCACGCCCTGGTCACCGGCCTGGCGGTGGGTGCCGGCAAGTGGATCGGCCAGCGGATCGAGGAACGGGTCCTGTTCCGGCTGAGCGGAGCCCTCTTCCTTGTTTTCGCCCTTGTCGCCCTCAGGCAGGCGCTGGCCTGACCCACCCCGACTCCCCCCATGGCCCACGATCACAGCAGTCCAGAGGCGCCCCACCCGGCGGTGCAGATCCAGCGCCGCCCCCATCGCCAGCAGCATCAGCACCGCCCCGGGTCCGCGGCGGCGTTCCGCTGGAGCGTGCTGCTCAACAGCGCCCTCTCCGCCCTGCAGCTGGTGATCGGCTTCAGCTTCGGCTCCCTGGCCCTGATCGGCGACGCCGTCCACAACCTCGGCGATGTGGCGGGGCTGCTGCTGGGCTGGGGGGCGGAGCGGCTCAGCAAGCGACCCGCCAGCCCGCGCTTCACCTATGGCCTGGGCCGCAGCACCCAGCTGGCCTCCCTGATCAATGCGGTGCTGATCCTGATGGCGGCGGCGGTGGTGGTGGTGGAGGGGCTGCAGCGGTTGTTCGATCCGGTCGACGTGGTCAGTGGGCCGGTGGCCTGGGCGGCGGCGGCCGGCATCGTCGTGAACCTGCTCTCGGCGCGGCTGTTCGGAAACGACCACAGCCACGATCTGAATCGCCGCGCGGCGGTGGTGCACCTGCTCACCGATGCGGCCGTCTCGGCGGCGGTGATGGTCAGCGCCGTGCTGGTCGGGCTGACCGGCTGGTCGGTGCTGGATGCGGCCACGGCGATCGCCGTGGGCCTGGCGGTGGCCTGGAGTGGCTGGTCCCTGCTGCGTGAATCGCTGGGCGTGGCCCTCGACGGCGTCCCACCGGGCATTGAGCTGGCGGCGGTTCGGCTCGCCCTGCTGGAGATCCCGGGTGTGCGGGGTGTGCACCACCTCCATGTCTGGGCGATGAGCACCTCCCAGAACGCTCTCACCGCCCACCTGCACCGCGAGCTGGGTGTGATCGACGACATGGAGCTGCTGCACCAGGCCAAGCAACGGATGGCGGCGCTGGGCATTCCCCATTGCACCCTCCAGCTCGAACCCTTCGAGGCGGCCGATCAGGCGGAGCAGGGCGAGCCGATCGGGGCGTAGTGGGCGCAGCGCTCGCAGGGGCCTTCCGGCAGCACGGCGCAGCGCAGCAGCGGCGTCCGGGCATTGAAGCGGCAGCTGGGATCACCGATCACCCAGTGCTGGTTCCACCAGCGGGCATCGCTCGGCTGACGCTCCGGCTTCACCTGCAGGGCCACCGTGGCGAGCTGATAGCGCCCGTTGCGCATCTGGTAGCGGTGGTGGCGCTGCAGCACCAGGAAGCTGCGCTCGCCGATCTGGAACCACCGCCCCGGCTGGGGCACATCGCCCAGATCGGCCAGTTCCACATGCTCCAGCAACCGGTCGGTGCCGGCCTGGCGAAGCTCGACGCGCAGGGGGCTCAGGGGTTCACCTCCCCGGGCTGGTCGCCGTTTCGCTGCGAGAAGCCCCAGAGGAAGAGGGAGCCCACCAGGAGCAGCAAGGCCCAATCCGGCAGCTCGATCCCGGGCAGTGCCAGCCGCAGCAGCAGCCGCAGTCCCACCAGGCCCACCGCCAGGTAGCCGGCCTTCTCGAGGTGCCGGTACTGGGCCAACCAGCGGATGAACAACTCAGCGGTGAGCCTGAGGGCGATCACGCCGATCACGCCGCCCAGCATCACCAGCCAGAGGCGGTCGGTGACGGCCACGGCGGCGGCGACGCTGTCGAGCGAGAAGGCCAGATCGGTGACGGCGAGGGTGAGCACGACGCCCCGCAGCCCCACCGGATGGGGAGCGGTGATCCCCTCCTCGCCCCCGCCGCCGGGCGGATCCCCTGGCCCCGCCCCGAGCAGATTGGAGCCGGCCAGCCAGAGCAGGTAGGCCGAGGCGGCCAGCTGCAGCGGCCAGAAATTCAGCACCCAGCGGGCCGCCACGATCAGTCCCATCCGGAAGACCAGGGCCAGCAGCAACCCAAGGTTGAGGGCCTGCCGCTGGCGGATCGGGTCCTGCAGGCGCCGCGAGATCGCCGCCAGGGCAATGGCGTTATCGGCGGAAAGCACGGCCTCCAGGGCCACGAGCAAGGGCAGGAGCAGGAGCAGCTCGCTCCACTGATCCGCTCCCTGCAACAGCGGCGTCAGGGATTCGATCGACTCCGCTTCCATGGGCGTGCAGCGGTGCTCTGAGCCCATCACTGTAGAAAACGCCCAACACGGTTCTGAGCCGATGCAGCTGCAGTCCCAACTGGTCCATGCCGAACCGGGTCAGCGGGTGGTGCTGGTGAGCGCCTGGCAGCAGGGGGCGTGCCTCGGCAGCGCACTGGGGGAGGGCGGCAACGCCGAGCAGGCGGAGGATCGGGCGATCGAGCGCCTGCGGGCCCGCCTGCCGGCCGCCACCAGCTCCACCACCAGCTTCGCCACCACCGCCACCACCGCCACCACCACCGCCGCCGCACCGGTCCGTGTCGCCCCCGCCCCCGAACCGGTGCCCCAGCCTGTTCCCGCCCCGCCCCCGCCGCTCTCCTCTGCCGAGCCGCCCAGCCCGGAGCCACCCGGCTCCAGCCCGCCCAGCCCTGAGCCGCCCCGCCCGGAGGGCCCCAGCCCGGAGGACCCACCGGCTGATCCCGAGGACTGGAGTGACGAGCTCGCCGAGGTGGATCTCCAGCTCAGACGGCTGCGCTGGGGGCGGGAGCAGGAGGCCATCTACCTGGAGCGGGTGTTCGGCCATCCCAGCCGCGGTCGGCTGGTGCGCTACGCCGACCTGCTCAGCTACCGCCAGGCCCTGCTGCAGCTGGAGCCGGGCAGTGATCCCGCCCAGGCGCGTCCGCCGCTGCGGCGGCCGGAACTGCTGGCCCAGTGTGATCAGCTGCTGGGCCAGCTGGGCTGGGGGGCGGCCCAGGGCAGGGAGTTCCTGGAGCGGCACTTCTCCCACACCAGCCGCCAGCAGCTCAGCGACCAGCAGTTGCTGCACTTCAACATGCTGCTGGAGGGCGTGATGATCGGCGAGCCGCCGCCACCGCCACCGCCTTGAGCGGTGATCAGCGCCGCTGGCGGCACTCCTTGCCCAGCAGGGCGATGCCCAGCTCCAGGCGGTGCTGGTTGGCGTAGGCCTCCCGCTCCAGGGCCCGCTCCAGCGGGGAGGCGCTGGCATAGACCGGATCCCCCAGGTGCCGCTGGCTCTGGACATCGAGCTGGTTGGAGAGCCCGAGCAGCTGCGGCTGGGCGGCCGGGCCACCGCGGCGGCAGCTCTGGGCCACGTGGATCGCCTCGTGGTTGAGCACCCGGGCGAATTCGACGCTGCCGTTGCTCACCACTCCCGGCTGAATCCGGATCGTGCGGGCGGGCGGGTCCCATTCGGCCGCCGCCCCCCGCTTGATCGGTGGACCCAGCACGATGCGCACCCCCACCCGCTCCAGGGCGGGGATCAAGGTGGTGATCGCCAGGCGCTCCGACCGGAACTCCGGCGGGTTGAGCAGCCGCTGCTTGATCTGCTCAACGGTGAGCAGCGGGTCATCGGCGCGGCGTTTGTAGAGGTAGCGAAAGCCGCCGCCAGGCAGCGGAATGGCCCGGGGCCGCCAGCTCTGATCCGCCAGCCTGAGCGAGTTCAGCAAGGGCGCCAGATCGGCGGAAGCCACCACCACATCGCCGGGTCTGGGCGGTGCCGGCGCCCTCGACAGCCACAGCTCCTGAAGCTGGAACGGCAGAGCGTCCAGCGCCGCCTGGGTTGTCAGCGTCTGTGGCGGCGGCGACCAGGCCCAGACGGCGGTCCCGGCCAGGCCGACACCGATCAGCAGGCTCGCCAGGCGGCCATCGCGGCGGCGGCGGCGGCGACGCTGGGGAGGTTGAGGGCGGTGAGGGCGGGCCAGGGACTCCGGACGCAGAAGGAGTGCCTCCATGCTGACGGGGAGCTGGCAGGATCGAAGTCCGTGCCCGCTCCGCCCTGATGCCCCTCACCGCCCTGGTGCGCCAGCTGGAGCAGGTGCCCCTCACCGGTGAGGTGCTCGAACGCAGCCGCAGGCCCGAGCGGCTGCGCCTGAGCGGCGCCGGCCGGGCTGGTCGGGCTCTGATCGCCAGCGCCCTGGCCCGGCTGGCCGGGGCGCCCCTGCTGGTGGTGGTGCCCACCCTGGAGGAGGCGGGACGCTGGAGCGCCCTGCTTGAGCTGATGGGCTGGCCCAGCGCTGCCCTCTACCCCACCAGCGAGGGGTCACCCTATGAGCCCTTCGATCCCACCAGTGAGATCACCTGGGGTCAGCTGCAGGTGCTCAGCGAGCTGGTGGATGGGGGTTGGCGGGGGGCGATCGTGGCCACCGAGCGGGCCCTGCAGCCCCATCTGCCGCCGCCGGCCGCCCTGGCCGCCCGCTGCCTGAGCCTGCGCAAGGGTCAGCTGGTCGACCTCGAGGAGCTCGCCGCCACCCTGGCGGGCCTGGGCTACGAGCGGGTGCCCACGATCGAGCAGGAGGGCAGCTGGAGCCGTCGCGGCGACATCGTCGATCTGTTCCCGGTGAGCGCCGAGCTGCCGGTGCGGCTGGAGTTCTTCGGTGACACGCTCGAGAAGCTGCGCGAGTTCGACCCGGCCACCCAGCGCTCGCTGGATCCGATCGAGGCGGTGCGGCTCACCCCCACCGGCTACGGCCCCCTGGTGGCCGAGGCCCTGCGGCAGACGATGCCGGCTGAGCTCGAAGGCCTGCTCAGCCCGGAGGCGCTCGAGCAGTTGCTGGAAGGCGGCACACCCGAGGGAATGCGACGGCTGATGGGGCTGGCCTGGGAGCAGCCGGCCTCCTTGCTCGATTACCTGCCACCCCACAGCCTGATCGCCATTGATGAGCGGCGCCAGGGGCTGGCCCACGGCCAGCAGTGGTTCGAGCACGCCGCAGCCCAGCATGACGATCTGGATCTGCCTGCCCTGCACCGGCCGATCATCGAGGCCCTGCAGGCGGCTGAAGCCTTCGCCGGCTTCGATCTGGCCGAGCTGAACGAAACCGACCGTCACCCGAACAGCTTCGATCTGGCCAGCCGCGCCGCGGTCGCCCATCCCAACCAGTTCGGCCGCCTGGCGGCCCTGGTGAAGGGCCACCAGCAGGAGCGCACCAGGGTCTGGCTGGTGTCGGCCCAGCCGTCGCGGGCGGTGGCGCTGCTGGAGGAGCACGACTGCATCGCCCGCTTCGTGCCCAACCCCCACGACTTCCCGGCGATCGAGCGGCTGGTGGAGCAGAACACGCCGGTGGCGCTGAAGCTCAGGGGCACCGCCGAGCTGGAGGGGCTGCAGCTGCCGGCCTGGAAGCTGGTGCTGCTCACCGACCGGGAATTCTTCGGCCAGCACAGCCTGGCCGCCACCGGCTATGTGCGCCGGCGCCGCAAGGCGGCCAGCCGCACGGTGGACCCCGGCAAGATGCTGCCCGGCGACTTCGTGGTGCACCGCAACCACGGCATCGGCCGCTTCCTGAAGCTGGAGAAGCTGGCGATCAGCGGCGAATCCCGCGACTACCTGGTGGTGCAGTACGCCGACGGCACGCTGCGGGTGGCCGCCGACCAGCTGGGCAGCCTGGGCCGCTACCGCGCCAGCACCGACACGCCGCCGGAACTCAACCGCATGGGCGGTGTGGCCTGGGCGAGGGCGAAGGAACGGGCGCTCAAGACGGTGCGCAAGGTGGCGCTCGATCTGGTCAGGCTCTACGCCGAGCGCCACCAGGCACCGGGCTTCGCCTTCCCCCCCGATGGCCCCTGGCAGAGCGAACTGGAGGATTCCTTCCCCTATGAGCCCACGCCGGATCAGGTGAAGGCGATCGCCGAGGTGAAGCGCGACATGGAGAAGCCCGAGCCGATGGACCGGCTGGTCTGCGGTGATGTGGGCTTCGGCAAAACGGAGGTGGCGATCCGGGCGATCTTCAAGGCCGTCACGGCCGGCAAGCAGTGCGCCCTGCTCGCTCCCACCACGGTGCTGGCCCAGCAGCACTGGCGCACGCTCAGCGAGCGCTTCGCCCCCTATCCGCTCAAGGTGGCGCTGCTCAACCGCTTCCGCACCAGCGCCGAACGTCGCACGATCCTCGATGGCCTCGTGGCGGGGAAGGTGGATGTGGTGGTCGGCACCCACCAGCTGCTCGGCAAGGGCACCCGCTTCCAGCAGCTGGGGCTGCTGGTGGTGGATGAGGAGCAGCGCTTCGGGGTGAACCAGAAGGAGAAGATCAAGGCGCTCAGAAAAGACGTGGACGTGCTGACGCTCTCGGCCACCCCGATTCCGCGCACGCTCTACATGAGCCTCTCGGGGGTGCGGGAGATGAGCCTGATCACCACGCCGCCGCCGCTGCGCCGCCCGATCAAGACCCACCTCGCCTCCCGTGATGAGGAGGCGGTGCGCAGCGCCATCCGCCAGGAACTCGACCGCGGCGGCCAGGTGTTCTACGTGGTGCCGCGGGTGGAGGGGATCGAGGAGGTGGCGGGGCAGCTGCGCGAGATGCTGCCGGGCCTCAAGCTGCTGGTGGCCCACGGCCAGATGGCCGAAGGGGAACTGGAGAGCGCCATGGTGGCCTTCAACGCCGGTGAGGCCGACGTGATGCTCTGCACCACGATCATCGAAAGCGGCCTGGATATTCCCCGGGTGAACACGATCCTGGTGGAAGATGCCCACCGCTTCGGCCTCGCCCAGCTCTATCAGTTGCGCGGCCGGGTGGGCCGCAGCGGCGTGCAGGCCCACGCCTGGCTGTTCTATCCCGGTGATGCCTCGCTGAGCGAAGCGGCCCGGCAGCGGCTGCGGGCCATCCAGGAGTTCGCCCAGCTGGGCTCCGGCTATCAGCTGGCGATGCGCGACATGGAGATCCGCGGCGTGGGCAACCTGCTGGGGGTGGAGCAGAGCGGCCAGCTGGAGACGATCGGCTTCGACCTCTACATGGAGATGCTGCAGGAAAGCCTCGCCGAGATCCAGGGCCAGGACATCCCGGTGGTGGAGGACACCCAGATCGACCTGCCGATCACCGCCTTCATCCCGGCCGACTGGATCACCGAGGCCGACGAGAAGATGGCCGCCTACCGGGCCGCGGCGGGCTGCGGCGGCAAGGCCGAACTGCTGGAGCTGGCGGCCGGCTGGATCGACCGCTACGGCGCCCTGCCGGCGCCGGTGGCCAGCCTGCTGCAGCTGATGGAGCTCAAGCTGCTGGCCAGGCGCTGCGGCTTCTCGCGTCTCAGGGCCGAAAAACCCAACCTGGTGCTCGAAACCCCGATGGAGGAGCCCGCCTTCCGGCTGCTGCGTCAGGGCCTGCCCCAGCACCTGCACGGCCGGCTGGTGTATCAGGGCGGTGCCGGCAGCACGGCCAAGGTGCTGGCCCGTGGGCTCAGCGTGCTCCCCGCCGCCCAGCAGCTCGACACCCTGATGGCCTGGCTGCAGGCGATGGCCGAGCAGCTCCCCGGTGCCGATGGACTCAGCGACGCCCAGCGGGCGGAGCAGCAGAAGGCGAGGAATGAGGCGGTGCTGGTGGTGTGAGGTGGGTGCGAGGGGGGTTTTGTTGACACCAACTTCTGGGTGTATCGCCATCGAGATCGCGCCCTGACGTGGTTTTAGGCCTGTCTGGACTGAATTCATAACTGAGGAGTAGCAGTGATTGGCCTCAGCGGTAGGCCTCTCCCCGATGACTGACCCTCACCACCAGCACCAGCAGACGGGACGTTTCGATCTGACAGATCACTCGATAGTCGCCAACCCGGTAACGCCAGAGGCCAGCAAGATTGGCGGTCAGCCCTTGACCGCGTTGGCGAGGATCTCTGCCGTTGGAGACCGTTTCCTGGAGATAGCGAGCGATGCGGCCGGCGGCCGTGCGATCAAGCTTGCGGAGTTGCTGCGCGGCCTCGGGGATGAACTCAACCGTCCAGGCCAAGGTCGTTCATGAGTTGATCCAGGGGGATGGCTGGCTGGCTGCTCCGGCGGTGGCATTCCAAGGCCGTGGCACCGAGGTAGGCATCTTCCAGATCATCGATGCCTTGCTCGATCAGCTCCCGCAGATAAAAGGCTTTGGTCCGGCCCGTCTCCAGGGCTAAACGGTCGAGCCTTGCCTCCAGGGCGGGCTCCAGGCGAACGGAGGTGGCCATGCATTCATCTGAATCGATGCATTCACTTTAGCCGGGTTGGCTCACCCGGTCCCAGGAACGATGGGACCACTTTCATCCGAACATCCGGCCGCCGATCACCTGAGCGAGGTCCAGCGGTCGGAGCAGGTGGCGGCGAAGAACGCGGCGGTGCTGGCTGTCTGAGCTCGGGGGTGTTCGATGCCCGTGCTACACGAAACCCGTGTAGGTTGAGGCCATGGTCAACCTCACCATCGCTCTCGACGCTGCCCTGCTGCAGCGAGCCCGCGAAGCGGCCCTGAGGGAGAAAACATCTGTGAATGCCTTGGTGCGTGATTTCCTGGCCCGCTATGTGGATGCCCGCAGTCAGCGCCTGGAGGCGTTGGCCAGTTTTGAAGCGGTGGCCGCCAGCAGCCAAGGCATCAGCGCCCAACCCTGGAGCCGAGAGTCTCTTTACGAACGCACCTGATGCGGGTGTTCGTTGACACCAACCTCTGGGTGTACCGCCTTGACAGGCGCGAGCCTGTCAAGGGAGAACGCATCCGCCGCTGGCTGGCCGATCTGGCCGAGGACAACGAGATCATCATCAGTACCCAGGTTTTGATTGAGTTGCGCGCGGTGGCGACCCGCAAACTCCGGCCTGCCCTGGGCGATGCAGAGATCACGGCTCTGCTTGCTGCCATGGCTGGCTTTGAAGTGGTCAGCACGGAGCTGAATCTGGTTCTCGATGCCCATCAGCTGGCGTTGCGGCATCAGCTCAGCTGGTTTGATGCCCTGATTGCCGAAGCTGCCATCCGCAGCGGCTGCGCCGTGCTGTTCAGTGAAGACTTTCACCACCAATCCAGGCTGGGGGAGCTCCTGGTGATCAATCCCCTCCTCGACTGAAACGACGCGTGCAGGCGATGCCGAAGCATGCCGCAGCCAGGAATGCTGCGGTGCAGACGGTTTGTTGAGAGGGTTGCTGGTTGAGCCTCCCCCGTTCAGCCATGGAGGCGCTCCAGCGTCTCGGCGCCCATTGCCTCCCCATCCGCTGTGGCTTCCTCCAGGTCGCCCCCCTCCCCCTGGAGCTGGTTCAGATCGGCGTAGGCCTGCTGCAGTTCCGCCACCTGCCGATGCCGCAGCCATTGACGGATCGCCTCGCTCACCGCAGCCGAGTGGTTGGCCATGGCCGTTGCCATCATTCCCTCTTTTCAATGTAGGAGCCGCCAGGGCCGGCGAGCCGCTTCGATCGATTTTGGAGCTCAGCTCCAGGGATCGATCAAGGCCAAGCCGATCGACTGAAAATCGCGGCTGTTGCGCGTGGCCAGGGCCATCGCCCGGGAGGCTGCGATTGCGGCGATCTGCCCATCCGGTGCGGCCATCGGACAACCGGCGCGACGGCGATTGCCCATCAGCGGCCCGTAGCAGCGGGCGGCGGCTTGATCGAAGGGCAGCAATCGATGGGCAAAGGCGGCCTGCAGGAAGGCTTCGAAGCGCTCCTCCAGGCCCTGGCGGCGGCGCCCGGGCGGCAGCAGATCCAGCCCGAAGCAGATCTCGGCGACGCTGATCGTGGAGAGATAGAGCTGTCCGGCCTCGGCCGCGTTCAACCAGGCGATCACCCGCGGCTCGGCTGCCGGCCGCATCAGCTCAGAGAGGACGTTGGTGTCGAGAAGAATCAACCGGGCAGGGCAACCGACGGATGAACGCCATGGCTGGGCAGATCCGGCTCGACTCCGTGGGCGGCGCCGAAGCTACTGAGGGCGAGATCACCGATGCGCGTCGGCTCTGCCAGGGCCGACTGAAGGATGCGGCGCACCTCCTCTTCCATCGAGACGCCCCGCTGCTGGGCACGCTGCCTGAGGCGCCCAAGGGTTGCCTCATCCAGGCGGCGCACGCTGATGTTTCCCACGGCCCGCTTGAGATTTACCAGACAGCCATCGGTTGGGCCAGCCCAGGCATCGGCCACCAATCCAGGAGCCGAGCATCCCGTCACGAACTCCCCTGATGTGGAGCGCATCCGCCGCTGATTCGCTGATCTGGCCGTAAAAAACGACATCATCACCACCACCCAGGTTCTGATCGGGTGGCGTGCAGTAACAGACCCACCAACTCCGGCCTGCCCTGGGTGATGCAGAGATCACAGCCCTTTGGCCGCCATGACTGGCTATAAGGTGATGACCTCAGAACCTAAAGCGCCATCCGCAGGGGGTTTCATTATTTTTCACTAGCATAATTGGTGGTCTGATTGCTGAAGGCAGCAGCGCAGACGGACCAACCCCAAAGTACGGAATGATTAACACAGTTAATATATAAATGGATTAGATTTGCTCGGACCCAAATTGCCTCTTCCAATACTAGGATATGGCAGATATGTTATTTCCTCCCTAGATGGCGAACCTAAAAGACTTTGTATTTTCCACAAGCTCCGATGTTGCCAACAGCCTTGATGGGTGGAGTTTGGAAGCATTCGTTGACACACTGGCCGGCGCTGACGTCATATCCACTACAGGTAAGAGTGGAAGCATCGGTATAGGAAAAGGGGGGGGGAATTTGAAAGACCGGGGGAGTTAGACACAGGCTCTGGTGACGATTCCATCTCGGCTGTGAACACTAGTGATCTCAATGGAGCGCTTGGTATTTTCTTGAAAAGCAGAATCAGTACAGGTATCGGCAACGATTCGATTTCTGGTTCCAGCAAGGGCCTTGGAGGTACAGGAATCTATACGAGTGGCACAATTAGCACAGGTGATGGGAATGATTCTATTTATGGATTTAGTAATGGCAGAAAAAATGATTACCATACTAATGGATATGCAATCACTAATACTGGGACGATCGACTTAGGTTCTGGTAGTGATTCTATAACTGCCTCTGGGATTTACAGCTTTGGTCTCGTCAACTTTGCCATAATCAAAACAGGTGGTGGTGACGACTCTATCGTAGGCACTACTACTAGTGGTGGTGGTTACGGTTACGCAGGGCTAAGAAATGTAGATAGCTCCAACACGTACGCAGTAATCGATACAGGTGACGGCAACGACTCTATCATTGCTACCGGCGAAGTTAATGGGATTAATAACGACGCTAAGATTATCACAGGAGCTGGGAACGACACAATCTCAGGGACTTCTAGTAATCAAGACGGCAGTGACTTAAGTGGTGGTGATGGTATTATTAATTATTATGGCACGATCGAAACAGGTTCTGGCGATGACAATATTACCGGCAAAGCGATTTTGGGCCCAAAGGGCCTTGGCGACTACTTTTGGGGAATCTTTAATGATAATTTAATCTCAACAGGCGATGGCAACGATATTGTCGATGCTCTTGCAGGAGGCTTCGCTGGAGCAGGACTAATCAACCTCGGAGCTGGGGACGACATTCTAAAAGGCTTTGCCGGCAAGTCTTCAGTCTATAGTCGGGGGATTGGTCGTTTTGATGGTGGCCTGGGAACTGACCTGCTTCTCATTGGAGAAGCAGGAGTTTACACTCTATCAACGAGAGCAAACGGAGCAGGTTTCTACAGCCTGAGCAACGGAATTGACTCGATGCTTATCAAGGGTTTTGAATTCCTTGGTAATGCAAATAACAATGTTCGCCTTGCGTTTGCTCCAGGAGCTTCATTCTCTACTTTGCCAACTACCGCAGCGATCAGTGCTGTGACCGACAACGTCGGCATCATCACCGGAACGGTGGCAGCTGGAGGCCGCACCAATGATCTGACCCCGACGATCACCGGCAGCCTTTCTGCTGCGTTGGTCTCCGGTGAAACCCTGCGCATTTTCAACGGCACCACGCTGCTGGGTAGTGCCACGGTGAACAACACCACCAAGACCTGGACTTACACGCCCACCCTGCCGGCCAGTGCCGGCGTCACGTATTCGATCACGGCCCGAGTGGCGGATGCGGCAGGGAATCTGGGAGTGGCCTCTGCTGCCCGCACGTTTGTGCTTGATACAACAGCACCAGCGATCACCTCCTTCTCCCCTCTCGACGGAGCCATTGGTGTCGACCCTGCCGCCAACATTGTCTTCAACGTCTCAGAAGCCATCCAGCGCGGAACGGGCAGCATTCAGTTGCGTGTCGGATCCGCTGACGGACCGATCACTGAGAGCTTTGATGCCGCCACCAGCACCCGGCTCAGCATCAGTGGCACGGGGGTCACCATCAACCCCACCAGCAACCTGGCGCCCAACACCCGATACTTCCTCACCTTCCCGGCAGGCTCCCTGTCCGACCGCGCCGGCAACCCCTTTGCCGGCACCAGCACCTACGACTTCCGCACCATCAATGCCGTTTCTGGAAGCCCCACCAGCGACATCCTCTCTTTCTCCAGCACGGTTGATCGCCTCACCGGCCTCGCCGGGGCTGACACCTTCCGGCTCAGCTCCCTCAGCCATTCCAGACTCCCGGCCAGCCCGACCACACTGATCGATCGGATCAGCGATCTGGTCACCGGCCTCGACAGCATCGATGCGCCAGTGGCCCGCACCCTGGCCACGGCGGTGAACCCCGTGGCTCGGGGCTCCGTTGCTCAGCTCAGCGCCACTGCGATCGCGGCATTGCTCACACCCGCCAACTTCCCCGCTCTCACCACCACTTCCACGGGCGGCGCCGCCAGCTTCACCTTCAACAATCCCGCCACCGGCACCCGCACCTTCCTGGCGATCAACGATGGCGTTGCCGGCTTCTCCGCCGCCAGCGATTCCATCCTCGAGATCACCGGGTTCAGCGGCACCTTGAACCAGCTGCAGATCTTTTGAGCACGGCCAACCATGCTCAGCTCACCGGCTGCTGAGCGATCCTGCTGATGTAGGCCGTGATCATGTGATCGCTGATCAGGCTGGTGAAACCCTCCTGGGTTCCAGCGCCGCCGGTTTCGGCCTGGAGCCGTTGCTGGAGTTGCCTGAACTGCTCGGTGTTGAGCGGTTGGCTCTCTGTTCCCCAGGCGCTGGCGGTGCTGCTGGTGGATTCGCGGCCGGCCAGGCGATACAGCTGGCCGGCGTGCCGGTAGCCGGGGGGCACCCGGCTCACCACGTCTGCACCGTTCACGTGGCGGAAGTAGCGAGCCTCGAACTGGCGTTGCACGAAGCTGGCGAAGGCGGCCTTGCCCGCCATCGGCTGGCCGAAGGTGTGCAGCCCGTGCAGGGGCAGCTCACCCACCCAGCTGGCGGCGGCCAGCACGGCGATCGCCCCGCCGAGGCTGTGGCCGGTGATCACAAGCCGGCGGTCGGGAGCGGATCGCAGGATCGCCTCGATCTCATGCTGCAGCGCCCGGAACTGCTCCAGGAAGCCGGCATGCACGGGCCCGAACCGGCCGCTGTCCGTGCTCAGCAGCTTCAGATTGCTGAGCCAGTCGGCCACGCTCTCGGTGCCACGGAAGCTCACCAGTACCAGATCCTCGCTGCCTGCCACGAAACACTGGGCCGGGCCGTCGCTGATCGGCTCACAGCTGCTGAAACCCCACTCCAGGACACGTGCCTGCACGGTCGCCGCCGGTTCATAGGCCAGCTGGCAGGCCAGGGCGAGCGAGAGCGCCGTGTCCCAGCTGAACCTCTCGCGGCTCAGCGAGGCGAGCGAGAATGGCGCGCTGACCGCCGCCGCTGCCTCCGGGGGTTGGCGGGGGCGGCCCCAGCCGAACAGTTCTGCGGCTTCGAGCGCTGGCTGGGCGGCGCCGAAGCGCACACTCACCTGCAGGGGGATGGTCCAGGTGGCCACTCCGGCCTCGAGCCTGGCTGGCAGCAACGCCTCGCCGGCAGGCGACGGCGGCAGATCCGGCAGAGCCGCCGGCGGTCGATCCGCCAGCACCGCAGGGGTGCTGGGCGTGAGCATCTCCTCCACCAGCCGCCTGCCTTCGGGCGAGAGCGGCTGCTGCTGCACATGGGCCACCAGGCGGCTGATCCGCACCCCCTCGTTGGCGATCCAGGCCACCCGTTGCTCGCCCATCCACTCCTCCCAGTGGCGGCCGTCGAGCGCCAGGATCCGGCCCTCGGGTGAGCGCTGCGGCACGCCGGAATGGTGCAGGGCCACCACTTCCCACTGGTCGTTGAACACCGGTGCGCCGGACGATCCCGGTGCCGTGTCGGTCTTGTAGTGGAGGAACAGCTCCAGCTCATCCACCACCTGGTTGTGGCGAATGGCCAGCTGTTTTGGTTCACCGTTCGGGTGCTGAATGATGTTCACCGTTTCGCCCACCATCAACTTGCCGATCTGGGGGATCAGCGGCAGCCAGCCATAACGGCCCAGGCGCGAATCCCGGCGCAGGGCGACCAGCGTGTAGTCCCGCTGCTGGTCGGTGAGGAAGAACTCCTCCGGCGCGAACGGGAACACCTGGCTGGGCTGCATCTCGCCGCCGGCGCTCTCCTGGAAGTTGAACTCAGCCAAACTGGCGGCTGCGCTGGCCGCTGTGGCCAGCACATGGTTGTTGGTGAGAAAAAGGCGGGGCGAAACCAGAAAGCCCGACCCGTAGCCCTCGGCGCGGCCCTGCCCATCGCGGATCTGCACCCGCGCCACCGCCCGCGCCACCTGCACTCCCTGTTCCAGGAAGCGGATGCCGATCAGGTCGTTGGTGCCCATCACCCGCTCCAGCGACCGGGGAAAATCCCGCGGCGCCAGCCCCGGGCCGGCCGCGCTGAAGCTGCACTTGATCGCCCCGAGCTGTTCCACCAGCTGCGGATCGGCATGGAGCCGCTTCAGCCGTTGCTCCACCAGCTCCGGATCATTGGCCGCCAGCACCCCCTGCTCCTGGATCAGGCGTCCGGTGCGCTCCCGTTGCTCGCTGCGCTGCTCGTAGCGGGCCGTGGTCTCGCGCAGGAGATCGTCGATGGTCTGCACGGCAAGGGCTCTCGTCGACCTGCGGCAACCTAGGCGTGAATGGCGGCTGCGCCGCCGAATCGTGACCGGATCACCCAGTTCGCCCCGGCTGCGGCCATGCTGCCGCCATGACTCAGCCCCTGCCGGTGACGCTCCTGGGCTACGCCGCCGCCACGCTCACCACCTTGAGCTTTTTCCCCCAGGCGATCAAGACAGTGCGCAGCGGCGACACCCGCGGCATCTCGCTGCGGATGTACCTGCTGTTCACGATCGGAATCACCGGCTGGGGCATCTACGGCCTGCTCACCGAGGACGGCCCGCTGATCGTGGCCAACGGCCTCACCCTGATTCCGGCGCTGGTGGTGCTGGAGCGGAAGCTGCAGGCGCTGCGCTCCGGACGCGACCGGCTCTGGTGACACGCACGGCTTGCCGCAAAAAATCGTTACAATTTCCGCACACGGAGCTGATCATGGGCGAACTGGTGGATCTGGGTGGTGCATCGATGGGATCCCAGGCCGGCTGGCAGCTGGTTTCGGTGCTGGCCAGTGCCATGGCCCTCGGTCTGTTCGCCCTCTTCCAGAACGATCAGGAGAACGACGATGACGATTCCAATCCCGGTGGCGGGTTGATGCAGCCGGTGAGTGGAGCGGCTTGATTCCTTGTGCTGGCTGGCTGGCCGCCCTGTCGGCTCAGCGAGCCGGCAGGGCGGCAGGAAGTGCTGAAGGCAGGTTGGCGCTGGTGGGGCTGAACGGTTTGGCCGGTGCCTTGCCCACCAGGCGCAGCTGCTTCACCAAGGTGTTCTCGGCCTCCTTGTACTGACCGTCCTTGCGGGTGCCGATCTCGTCGAACTTGAGGTTCTGGATCTCCTGTTCGCTCAGCTTCACCAGCACATCGGGCTTGATGCCGTGCTTGTGAATGTCCCGGCCGCTGGGCGTCAGGTACTTGGCGATCGTCACCGTCATGCCGGAGCCGTCGGAGAGGCCCCGCACCGATTGCACCAAGCCCTTGCCGAAGGTCTTCTGGCCCACCAGCACACCGCGCTTGTTGTCCTGCAGCGCACCGGAGAGGATCTCGCTGGCACTGGCTGAGCCCTCGTTCACCAGGATCACCACCGGCGCCTTGGTCAGGGCCCTGCCGTTGGCGCGCTTGATGTCCTGAATGCCGTCGCGGGTGCGGGTGGAGACGATGATCCCCTCATCAAGCCACTGACGGGCAATCTCCACGCTGGCCACCAGCAGGCCGCCGGGATTGCTGCGCAGGTCGAGGACGTAACCCTTCACCCCCTTGCTCTCCAGATCCTGGAGCGCGGCCCGCATGTCCTTGGCGGCGTTGGCGTTGAACTGCTTGAGGCGGATGTAGCCCACCTTCACCCCATCCGGGGTGGTGTTGATCTGGTGCTCCACGGCGTGGAGCTCGATCCGCTCCCGGGTGAGCGGCACGGTGAGCAGCTGGTTCTTGCGACGCATCTCCAGGGTCACCGACGTGCCGGCCTGGCCCCGGATCAGCTTGACCGCGTCCTCGGTGGTCATCCCCTTGGTGCTCTTGCCGTCGATCGAGACGATCACGTCCTTCGGCAGCACTCCGGCCCGCGAGGCGGGTGAGCCGTCGATCGGTGACACCACCACCAGCTCCTTGGTGTCCTTGTCGAGGCTCAGCTGGATCCCCACCCCGGAGAGTTCCCCCGAGGTGTCGATCTGCATTTCCTTGAACTCCCGCGGATCCATGAAGCGGGTGTAGGGATCATCGAGGGTGCCGAGCATCCCCCGGATCGCCTCGTAGCTTTCCTTGGTGTTGCCGTAACTCTTGGCCAGCAGGTCACGGCGCAGCTTGCGCCACTGCTCCGGGGTGTACTTGCCGGTGGTGTCGAGGTAGTCGCGGAAGACGATCTGCCAGGCCTGATCCATCACCTCCTTTGGGCTGTCGGTGATCAGGGAGGCGGAACTCGGAGCCATGAACCACTCCCCGCCGACCACCGCTGCCGCCGTGCAGGCGCCGATCCCCGCCAACACGAGCAGGCTGGTGCGACCATTGGCCATTGGCGAAGACTCCGGGCACCGTGAGTGGAAGCTTCAAGCTAGCCCGCCCGGTTGGCCTCAGCACAGGGGGATGGCCGGTTGCAGCCACGTCTGGATGTGACCCGGCCACCCGGCGCTGGCCCAGCGGCCTCAGGGATCGACCCAGCGGCCGTCTTCCTTGATCAGGGCGATCAGCGCCTCCACACCTTCGGCTTCCGGCACCCGGCGGATTTCGTCGCGGCCGCGGTACAGGGAGATGGTGCCGGGGGTCTTGCCCACGTAGCCGTAGTCGGCGTCGGCCATTTCGCCGGGGCCATTCACGATGCAGCCCATCACGGCGATGTCGAGGCCGGTGAGGTGGGCGGTGGCGTTGCGCACCACATGCAGCACCTCCTCCAGGTTGAAGAGCGTGCGGCCGCAGCTGGGGCAGGCCACATACTCCACCATGGTTTTCCTGAGGCCCAGGGCCTGCAGGATCGAGTAGCAGACCGGAATTTCCTTCTCCGGCGCCTCGGTGAGCGACACCCGGATCGTGTCGCCGAGGCCCTCGGCCAGCAGGGTGGCGATGCCGGCGGTGCTCTTGATGCGGCCGTAGTCGCCGTCGCCGGCTTCGGTGACGCCCAGATGCAGCGGGTAGTGGAAGCCGGCGGCGTCCATGCGGTCGGCCATCATCCGGTAGGCGGCCAGCATCACCGGGGCCCTTGAGGCTTTCATCGACACCACGATGTTGTGGAAGTCGAGGCGATCGCAGATCTGGATGAACTCCATGGCGCTCTCGACCATTCCCAGGGGCGTATCCCCGTAGGTGAACAGCATGCGCTCGGCCAGGGAGCCGTGGTTGACCCCGATCCGCAACCCCTTGTCCTGTTCCTTGAGCAGGCTCACCAGCGGTTCGAGGGTGGTCTGGATGCGCTCGCCGATCGCCGCCACTTCCTCGGGCGTGAACTCGGTGCGGTTGGGGTCGGGCTTGTCGAACACGTACAGCCCCGGGTTGATCCGCACCTTGTCGACGTGCTGGGCCACCTCGAGGGCGATCTTCATGCCGTTGTGGTGCACATCGGCCACCAGCGGCACGCTCTGGTAGCTGTCTTCGAGGCGCTTGCGGATCTCCCCCACCGCCTTGGCATGGCCCAGGCTCGGCACAGTGAGCCGCACGATCTCGCAGCCGGCTTCGTGCAGGCGGCGGATGCCGGCGGTGGCACCGGCGATGTCGAGGGTGTCCTCGTTGATCATCGACTGCACCACCACCGGGTGCTCGCTGCCCACCCAGACATCACCCACCCGCACACTGCGGGTTTTGCGGCGGGTGATCAGGGTGTCGTAGCGGGGGTTGCTGGCCCAGTCGGCGGGTAGGCCCGCAAGGCTGGTGTCGGGGCGGGCGAGGGTGCCGGTCATCGCGGGTGGGCCGGGGTTGGCCAAAGCCTGTCACAGCGGCCAGGGAACTGACGATCAAGCGATAGGGGCGATCAGGGCTGCCCCAGGCTTCAGCAATGAGCCCTCAGCCCTCAGCCCAGTCTTCTGGATGATCGAGCCGCCGCTTCACCGCCTGCAGATCCTGCAGGGTGTGCCACTTCGGCGTGTTCGGCTGGCTGGAGGGATTGCGGAGCAGATAGGAGGGGTGAAGGATCGGCAGGCAGCAGCGCCCCTGCCAGCATTGCCACTGGCCCCGCAACCTTGTGATGCCGCCCTTGATTCCCAGCACCGCCTGCACAGCCGTGGCGCCGGCCAGCAGGATCACCTGGGGTTGCACCAGCTCCACCTGCTCCAGCAGCCAGGGCAGGCAGGCCGCCATTTCCTCGCGGGTGGGTTTGCGGTTGCCGGGCGGCCGGCACTTCACCACGTTGCAGATGTAGGCATCACGATTGGTGTCAATCGCTACGGTCGCCAGCAGCTGATCGAGCAGCCGGCCGGCCCGGCCCACGAAGGGGAAGCCGGTGGCATCCTCTTCGGCGCCGGGCCCCTCGCCGATCACCATCAACCGGGCGGTGGGGCTGCCGCGGCTGACCACCACCTGCACACGGCCTTCAGCTAGGCCACAGCGGCGGCAGGCCGCGCAGGCCGCCTGGAGGCGGCTGAGCCGTCCGGGGCTGGGCCAGCCGGGATCGATCGGCGTCAGGCAAGATGACTTCTTCATTTCACGCGCTCCATTGCCTGAGTGCCACCGCCCATGTTGCGGTCGAACGCTGCGACGACGCTGATGCCCTGCCCGTTGAATCTGTCGGCAAGGGCGATCGCTCTGCAGCCCTCGCTCACCCTCGCCATCTCGGCCAGGGCCCGTGCGCTCCGGGCCGACGGATACGACATCTGCAGCCTCAGTGCCGGCGAACCGGATTTCGAAACTCCCGCCTTCATCCGCGAGGCGGCCAGTGAGGCCCTCGCCCGTGGTGCCACCCGTTATGGCCCCGCCGCCGGCGAACCGGCCGTGCGCCAGGCGATCGCCACCAAGCTCAGCGATGAGAACGGCATCCCCACCACCCCTGATCAGGTGCTGGTCACCAACGGCGGCAAGCAGGCCTTGTTCAATCTTTTCCAGGTGCTGCTCGGCCCTGGTGATGAGCTGCTGCTTCCCGCTCCTTACTGGCTGAGCTACCCCGAGATGGCCCAGCTGGCCGGGGCCTCGGTGCGGCTGCTGCCGAGCGAGGCCAGTGATGGTTTCCGCCTTCGCCCGGAGCTGCTGGAGGCTGCGATCACCCCGGCCAGCAAGCTGCTGGTGCTGAACAGCCCCGCCAACCCCACCGGCATGGTGATCAGCCGCGCTGAGCTGGAGGGGCTGGCAGCGGTGCTGCGGCGCCATCCCCAGGTGGCGGTGGTCTGCGACGAGATCTATGAGTTCCTGCTGGCGCCGGGCCAGCAGCACCACAGCTTCGCGGCGATTGCCCCCGATCTGCGGCATCGGGTGTTCGTGGTCAACGGCTTCGCCAAGGGCTGGGCGATGACCGGTTGGCGGCTGGGATACCTGGCCGGGCCCCGTGAGGTGATCGCCGCCGCCAGCGCCCTGCAGAGTCAGAGCACCAGCAATGTCTGCACCTTCGCCCAGTACGGCGCCCTGGCGGCTCTGCAGGGGTCGCGCCAGTGCGTTCAGGCGATGGCCGAACAGTTCAACCAGCGCCGCCGCCTGCTCAGTGATGGTCTGCGGGCCCTGCCTGGAATCCGGCTGAAGCCTCCCCAGGGCGCCTTCTACGCCTTCCCGGATGTGGGCAGCTACGGGCTCGATTCGATGCGGTTCTCCAACCAGCTGCTCGAACAGGTGGGTCTGGCGGTGGTGCCGGGGGTGGCCTTCGGCGACGACCGCTGCATCCGGCTCTCCTGCGCCGCCTCCCCCGCCACCATCACCGATGGCCTGGCCCGCCTTGAGCGTTTCCTGGCCAGCCTCTGAAATCCCCCCCTTTTTTCTGATGTCATCTCCTTTCCGCCGCCCTGTCCTGCGGCTCCGAGAACGTTCGACCGCCGTGCTGGCCGGCCTGGCCATGCTGCTCCTGCCGGCGGTCCTCCCCCCTGTCACCCCCGCCGCCGCTCCGCTCCTTCCCGGCGCCCAGGCCCAGCAGAAGCTGCTGCGGATCAGCGCCATTCCTGATCAGAAGCCCGAAACCCTCAACCGCCTCTACCCCCTGCTGGCGAACGAACTCAGCCGCAGCCTCGGCGTGCCGGTGAAGTACGTGCCAGTGACCGATTACACCGCCGCCGTGAGCGCCTTCCGCCGCGGCGATCTGGATCTGGTCTGGTTCGGAGCCCTCACCGGTGTTCAGGCCCGGCTGCAGAAGCCCGGCGCCAGGGTGATCGCCCAGCGCGACATCGACGCCTCCTTCCAGAGCTTCTTCATCGCCAACACCGCCAGTGGCATCAAGCCGATCGCCAACCAGAAGGGGCTGAGCGTGCTCAAGGGCAAGCGCTTCACCTTCGGTTCGGAGAGCTCCACCTCCGGTCGGCTGATGCCCCAGTACTTCCTCGGCCAGGCCGGCGTGCGGCTGAGCGATTTCGCCGGCGGCGCCCCGGGCTTCAGCAGCAGCCACGACGCCACGATCGCCCTCGTGCAGAGCGGCGCCTACCAGGCGGGGGTGGTGAACGAGGAGGTGTGGCAGAGCAATCTCAGCTCCGGCAAGACCGACCCGAAGAAGGTGATCGTGATCTGGCGAACCCCCGGTTACGCCAACTACCACTGGCTCGCCCAGCCGAATCTCGACCAGCGCTTCGGCAAGGGCTTCACCGCCAGGCTCCAGTCCACCTTCGTGAATCTGCGCGCCAGCAATCCCCAGCAGGCCCAGATCCTTGATCTGTTCGGTGCGAAGCGCTTCATTCCGGCGACTCCGCGGCTGTACGACCCGATCGAGAAGGTGGGCCGCGAGATCGGCAAGATTCGCTGAGCGATGACCCGCTCCGGCTCGCCATCGGGCCCTGGGTCCGGCTCGCCATCGCTGGTGCTGGAGCTTCGCGATGTCACGGTGCCGGGCCGGGGCGCTGATCGCCTGGCGGGGGTTTCCCTGCAGTTGCGGGCAGGCGAGCGGGTGGCCCTGCTCGGCGCCAGCGGTGCCGGCAAGAGCACCCTGCTGGCCGTGGCCAACGGCCTGCTGCAGCCCAGCGGTGGTGAGCTGTTCTGGGAGGGGGCGCCACCGGCCCGCTCCCAGCGGCTGCGGCAGCGGCAGCGGGCCCGGATCGGCACCCTCTGGCAGGACCTGCGCCTGATCGAGGAGCTCAGCGTCCAGCAGAACCTCAACGCTGCCCGACTGGCGGAGTGGGGCTGGCCCCGGGCCCTGCGCAACCTGCTGCAGCCCCTCGAGACAGCGGCCAACGCCGCCGCCCTGCGCCAGGTGGATCTGGATCCAGCCCTGCTGCCCCAGTCGGTCACGGCCCTCTCCGGCGGCCAGCGTCAGCGGCTGGCGATCGCCCGGCTGCTGCGTCAGCAGCCGACCCTGTTGCTGGCCGACGAGCCCCTGGCCCACCTCGATCCACGCCTGGCGGCGGAGTTGCTGACCCTGCTGCTGCGCCAGGCCACCGCCCCGCGCGCCCTGCTGCTCAGCCTGCACCGGCCTGATCTGGTTAGTGGTTTCGACCGGGTGCTCGCCCTCAGGGCGGGCCGGCTGGTGCTGGATGCGCCCCCGGCGGCGCTTGATGCCGCCTTGATCCAGTCGCTCTACGGCGCCGAATCCATGCCCGCTCTGGCGGAGCCTCGATGACCCCCCTGGCCCCGGCCCAGCACCCCTGGTCGCAGCGCCGGCCCGCCGCACCGCTGCTGATTCTGCTGCCGGCCCTGGTGCTGCTTCCCCTGGCGGCGGTGCTGCCGGCTGTGGTCCATGGCGGCGGCTGGGAGCTGATCGGCCAGTTCGCCTTCGCCGCCATCACCCCCTCGGGCGATCCCGTCCTGCTGGCTTCCGCCCTGAGGGGGCTGGGGGTGACCGTGGCCGTTGCCCTGCTCGGCTGGGCCGTCAGCCTCGCCCTGGGGCTGGTGGGAGGGGTGCTGAGCTCCCGCACCGTCTGGCGCACGATGGCCGGGCGGGTATGGCCTGCCGGTGCCCTGCGGCGCTTGCTGGCGATCCCGCGCTCGATTCATGAGTTGCTGTGGGGTCTGCTGCTGCTGCAGCTGGTCGGCCTGCAGCCGGCCGTGGCGGTGCTGGCGATCGCCATCCCCTACGCCGCCCTGGTGGCGCGGGTGGTGAGCGACCTGCTCGATGCCTTGCCCACCGCTCCGCTCGAGGCCCTGCGCGCCGCCGGGGCCGCCGCCCCCGCCGCCCTTCTCACCGCCCTGGGTCCGGCCCTGTTGCCCGGGGTGTTCAGCTATGGCGGGTACCGGCTGGAGTGTGCCCTGCGCAGCGCCACCCTGCTGGGGGTGTTCGGTCTGGGCGGCCTGGGCACGGAGTTGCGGCTCACCCTCCAGTCCCTGCAGTTCCATGAGCTCTGGACCTGCCTGTGGCTGCTGCTCGCTGTGATGCTGCTGCTGGAGGGGCTGGTGCGGCTGCTGCGCCGGCGCTGGGGCATGCCGGGACGCTTCGGTCTGGCGGCCGGTGCCGTCGGCAGCCGTGGCCGTGAACTGCTGCTTGCCACGCTGGCCCTGCTGCCCGTCCTGCTGCTGCTGGCCCTGGCGCTCGGGGTGAACCCGGCGGCGTTGCTGGTGGTGCAGGCATTGCCGCCCTTCCATCCCGACTGGCCGGCGGTGCTTGCCCTGCCCTGGGGGGCGATGGTGGCCAGCACGCTGCTGCTCACCCTGCTGGCCGCCGCCCTGGCGGTGGGTGTCGCGCCGCTGCTCTTGCTGCTGGTCGCCCCCTGGCCCTGGGGCCGGTTGCTGCTGCAGGGCCTCTGGGCCCTGGGGCGGCTCTGGCCGCCACCGCTGACGGCCCTGCTGCTGTTGTTCGTGCTCAAGCCCGGCCTGATCACCGCGGCCCTGGCCCTCGCCTTTCACAACCTTGGTGTGCTTGGTCGCCTGCTGCTGGAAGCGGCCGACGCGGCTGGGGGGGGCGCCGAGGCTGCCCTGCGCTGCGCCGGCTGCGGACCGCGGCTCGCCCTGTTCTATGGCCGCTTCAGCGGCCTGTCCCGCTCCTACCTGGCCTATGGCGCCTACCGCGCCGATGTGATCCTGCGCGAAACCGTGGTGGTCGGGCTGGTGGGGGCGGCAGGGCTGGGAACCCTGTTGCTCGAAGCCCTCAGCTCCTTCGCCGTCGATCAGCTTCTTGCCCTGGTGGCGGTCTACGCCGCCCTGACCCTGCTGGGGGAGGATCTCAGCGATCGTGTCCGCCACCGGTTGCTGGCGGCCTGAAGCCTTGCATCGATTTCCCCCAGGTCCGCCTATCCCCCGCCCATGCCCCTAGCCATCCCCCGCAAGCTCGTGGTGCTGGGCGACAGCAGCGCCTATGGCTGGGGCGATCCCGACCACGGCGGCTGGTGCGAACGGCTCAGGCGCCACTGGATGGGCCTGCCGGACGGGCCGGTGCTCTACAACCTCGGGGTGCGGGGCGACGGGCTGGAGCGGCTGGCCGCCCGCCTGCCCGCCGAGGTGGGCTGCCGGGGCGAACTGCGGCGCCAGGCGCCCCAGGGCATCCTGATCAACATCGGCCTCAACGACACCGCCCGGGTGGGCCGCCGCGATGGCCGCCATCAGCTGGGCCCCGATGCGTTCCTGTTCGGCCTTCAGCAGTTGCTGCCCCAGGCCAGGGCGCTGGCCCCGGTGCTGGTGCTCGGGCTGGCGCCGGTGGATGAGGCGGTGATGCCCTACGCCGATTGCCTCTGGTACGACCTGGCCACGGTGCACCGCTACGAGCGGTTGCTGGAGGAGGCCTGCCTGGAGGCCGATCTGCCCTTCCTGCCGCTGCTGGAGCCGCTGCTCGCCGATCCCCACTGGCTGCGGCTGATCGATGCCGATGGCCTCCATCTCAACGCCGCCGGCCATCAGCGGGTCTATGAGCGGGTGATTCAGTGGCCTGCCCTGTTGCGCTGGGCCGAGCTGGAGACCGCGCTGGTCAGCACCCCAGGCCGCTGAACGGGGATCACCCGGATGGGGGAGAGAAGTTCCCCCGGCTGGGGAATGGCCTGGAAGGCCGCACCGGACAGAGGGTGAAACCACGGTTTTCACCCCCCTCTTTCCCGTGTCGGATCAGCCTTTCGCCTCCCTCAACGCCAGTCTCCTCGCGCGTTACCGCGCCAGTGCCGACCCCCGCGACCGCAACCGCATCGTCGAACTCAACCTTCCCCTGGTGCGCCAGGTGGCCGAGCGCCAGAGCCGCACCACCTCCCTGCCGTTCGAGGATCTGGTGCAACTGGGCTGCCTCGGCCTGATCCGGGCGATCGAGCGCTTCGATCCGCACCAGGCCCAGGCCCTCAGCAGCTATGCGGTGCCCTACATCCGGGGCGCCATGCAACATCATCTCCGCGACCATCACCAACCGCTGCGCTGTTCGCGCCAGTTGCGCGAACTCCACTGCCGCGGCCAGCGGCTGCAGCAGCAGTCGCCAGCCCTGAGCGAAGCCGAACTGGCGGCGGCGCTCGGCTGTCGCGTCGACCGCTGGCGGGAGGCCTGCGCCCTGCACCGCGCCCTGCGGATCCGCAGCCTCGATGCCCCTGCCGCCGCTGCGGATGGGGATGGTGGCTCCTTGCCCCTGCTGGCGCAGATCGAAGCGAGCCAGCCCCCCCATCCCTGCCGGCCCGACAGTTCAGTGGAGTCGCCCTGTTGCGACGCCGAACCCCAGGACTGGCTGCGTCGGCGCCTCGGCCGCCTTGATCCAGCCCACCGCCGGCTGCTGGAGGGGCGCGTGCTCGAGGGAGCCTCCTGGCGGGAGCTCGGCGAGCTGGTCGGCCTCAGGGCCCGGGCCGCCCAGAAGCGCTGTGAAACCCTGCTGGTCCAGCTGCGTCAGGAGATCGGAGTGGAGCTTGGTGAGCTGTTCACTCCGCCGTTGCGGCTGGAGGCAGGCGCGCTCCAGCTCAGGGCAGCAGCAGGGCCAGGGCGATCGCCAGCAGCGCGGCGATCAGGGTCTGCAGCCCATTGACCAGTTCATTGCTCAGCCAGGCCAGCCGGGGTTGAAGGGTGGCGCCGATCAGGCTTTCGAGCAGGGTGGCCACCAACCCGACCAGGGTCACCAGCCACCAGGCCGCCGCTGATGAGAGCACACCGAGGCCCAGCAGCAGCAGGGCCATGGTGCCGCTTCCCACCAGGCTGGCCAGGCTGCCCTCCAGGCTGATCGCCCCCTCCGTGCCCGGCGGCACGGGCCGCAGGCTGGTGATCAGCACCGTGGTGCGGCCCCAGCGCTTGCCGATCTCGCTGCCGCAGGTGTCCGCCAGTTTGGCGGCGAAACTGGCGCCGAAGCCCAGCAGCAGCAGGCCCACCGGAGCGCCGGGTGGGGTGCACAGCAGGGCGAGGCCGGCCCCGGTCGCCGCTGATCCCCAGACGTTCTCAGGGCCGCGGCGACCGCCCCGCGCTTCGGCCAGCCCCGCGGCCTGCTTGCGTTGAAAGCCCATTCGGGTCACCAGGGAACCCAGGGCCAGATAGAGCACCACGGCCAGCCAGCCGCGCCAGCCCAGGCTTCCCCACAGCACGGTGCCGAGGATGCCGGCATGCACCCAGCCGGCACGGGTGAGCAGCGGCAGGCGCTGGGCCAGGGTGATCAGCAACCCATTCAGCCCCAGAGCCAGCAGCCAGGCGGCCACGGTCTGCGGGGGAAGGGGTGGCGGAGCCGTCCACCAGGTCATCGGGCCATCGGTGCAGCGACGCCTGCCAGTGTGGTCGGCGCCTGTTCTGTTGCACACCCCTAAGCCGGCGGCCGGGCGGAGGGGACGCGACGGATAATCGAAGCCACTGCCACACAGGGCCGACGCCATGGTGTTCAACCGCAAAGGTTCCTTTTTCCTTGACCTCGGTGGCGACGGCGCCAAGCCGGCTCCCGCCTCCGTGGCGCCCCAGGCTCCGCTTTCCCCAGCTGCAGAGAGCCCGGTGCTCCCAGCCGAGCCTGTCGCCAGCCCGGCACCGGCAGCCAGCCCCGCTCCGGCCCCTGGCCCCACCACCGCGGAGGCGATCGCCGCCGAGCTGCGCCGCGATCAGGAGAACCGTCCGGCCCCCTCAACGGTCACCTTTGCCCCGGAGCTGCTGATTCCCTCCGGTGCCCTGGCCCAGCCCCGCCGCCTCCCCGGCGCCAACCTGGCCGGCTTCAAGGCGATCGCCACCAGCCTCACCCGGGGCTGAGTTCAGCAGCCGTGCCGGCTGCTGCGCCACTGGCTGAGCAGGCTCAGGCCGGCCACCGCCGCTGTGGAGCAGCGCAGGATGCGGGGCCCCAGGCTCACCGCCCGCCAGCCGCTCTGTCCGGCCAGCTCCTCCTCCTGCGGCGTCCAGCCGCCCTCCGGTCCGATCGCCAGTGCCAGGGCCTCCGGTGCTTCCCCCGCTGAAGTGCCGGCCAGAAGCGAACCGAGCAGGGGAAGATCAGGCCGGCGGGTGGTGGCGATCAGGGCGAGGCCCTCCACCGGCCTGGCCAGCCAGCTTCCTGCTTCTACCAGCTCGCCCAGCTCCGGCTGCCAGAGCCGCTCGCTCTGTTCACCGGCCTCGCGCAGGATCGCCGGCCAGCGCCCCCGCCGCCGCTCTGCCCCCGGGCAGCTTCTCGCCGCCAGCAGGGGTTGGAGCTGATCGACCCCGAGCTCGCAGGCCATGCGGATCACCACGTCGCCATCGAGCCTGGGCACGGCCAGGGCCAGGCAGAGGCAGGGTCTGGCCGCGGGCTCCACTTCGAGTGGATGCTGGCGCGGTTGCTGCAGCTCAGCGGTTCGTGGATCAAGCAGCACGGCACTCCAGAGCCGGCCGGCGCCGTCGGTGACGGCGAAGCGATCCCCCGGCCGGTAGCGCAGCGACCGGGTCAGATAGCGGCTTTCCTCGGCCGTGAGGGCGAGTCGATCGGCCAGACGGCCCGGATCGATCAGCAGACGGCGCAGTTCCCGGGCCATGGCGGTTTCTGTGGCGGGTTCTGTTCCAGCCGGCGGGCCGCTCAGCGGCCGCCGCCCAGCGGGAAGATCGCCTCCTCCTGCTCCTCCACCGGCCAGTCGTCGTTGACCCCGCCGATCACCAGCTCCTCGATCTCGGTCACGTCGTTGTCGAGCTGGCGCAGCACATTGATCAGCACATCGAGGGCCAGGCCGTCGCTGGTGCCGAGATCCATCCAGCAGCGGCCCCAGTCCTCCTGATACTCCAGTTCGCCCATGTTGTGCATCAGGGCGGGCAGGGCCTTCTCGGCGTCATCGCCGTCGTAGGCCATCCAGCTCAGCTCGGCACCCTCCTCGTGCACCTGGAGGTTCTCGGCGTTGAAGCCGCCCAGCTTGCCCAGAAAGAACCAGCTTTCAAAGGCGGTGTCCACGTAGCTGCGCTCCCCCTGGCCGGGGGGTGCGGCAAAGCGCAGCCAGATCCAGCAGTTGAACGGATCCACGTCACGAAATCTGACCTCCATCACCAAGCGCCCACCGATCGGCACCCATCCAACAACGCCGTGCAAGCTGGAGCGACCCGATGCCGCCCATGCTCGAGCTCCAGGCCCTGCGCTACCGACCGGCCACCGCGGCGGCGGCGGTTCTTGACGGCGTGGATCTCTGCCTCAAGCCGGGAGAGCCTGCCCTGGTGGCGGGGCGCAGCGGCTCCGGCAAAACCACCCTGCTGGAGCTGATCAGCGGCCTGGCCGAGCCGAGCAGCGGCAGGATTCTCTGGGAGGGCGCGGTGCTCCAGGCCCGCCAGCGGCGCTGGTTGTGCGGGCTGGTGTTTCAGTTTCCGGAACGTCACTTCCTCGGACTCAGCGTCGGACAGGAGCTGAAGCTCGGCCAGCGCAGGCTGCCGGCCGAGCGGATCGAGGCGGTGCTGCATCAGGTGGGACTGGGCTCCCTCTCGCTTCAGCAGGCGCCGGAGCGGCTCAGCGGTGGCCAGCAGCGCCGCCTGGCCCTGGCGGTGCAGCTGGTGCGGGATCCGCGCGTGCTGCTGCTTGATGAACCCACCGCCGGCCTTGACTGGTCGGTGCGCCAGGAGGTGCTCCAGCTGCTGGGCCAGCTCAGTCGCGACCGGGTGCTGCTGGTGGTGACCCACGAGCCCGAGCTGTTCCGCGGCCTGATCAGCCACGGCTGGCGGCTGGAGCAGGGGGTGCTGCGACCGTTACCGGCGCTCCGTACGATGGCCTGAGTTGGGGGTGGGCCGATGCCCGATCAGTTGGTGCGGGCCACGGCGGCCCAGGGCGGGATCCGGTTGGTGGCGGCAACCACCACGGTCACCACCCGTTACGCCCGTCGCCGTCACGGCCTCTCCTACCTGACCACGGCGTTGCTGGGCCGGGCGATGACGGCCGGCCTGCTGCTGGCCAGTTCGATGAAGGTGCGCCATGGCCGCGTCAACCTGCGCATCCAGTCGGATGGGCCGCTGCGGGGCCTGATGGTGGATGCCGGCCGGGATGGCAGCGTGCGCGGCTATGTGGGGGAGCCGGGGCTGGAGCTCGACCTGATCGAGACCGAGGCGGGGCTGCATGGCTTTGATTTCCGCAAGGCCACCGGCACCGGCTACCTGCATGTCGTCCGCGATCAGGGCAGGGGCGAGCCCTACAGCAGCACCGTTGAACTGGTCAGCGGTGGCATCGGTGATGACGTGGCCTCCTACCTGCTCCATTCCGAGCAGACCCCTTCCGCCCTGTTCGTCGGCGAGCAGATCGACAGCAGTGGCGTGCGTTGCGCCGGCGGTGTGCTGGTTCAGGTGTTACCGAAGGCGGCCAGTGAGCCGGCCCTGGTGGCGCTGCTGGAGGAGCGCTGCCGGGAGATCAGCGGATTCAGCCGTCGCCTGGCGGCCTGCTCCGGCAATCTCACCCTCCTGCTGGAAGACATTTTCCCGGACCTCGACCCGAGGCTGCTGGAGGATGCCGAGGCGCAGCAGGATGTCACCTTCCACTGCCCCTGCACCCGTCGGCGCAGTGTCGATGCCCTGCGGCTGCTGGGACCGGCCGAACTCAACGCCATCCTTGATGAAGATGGCCGCGCCGAGCTCACCTGCCATTTCTGCAATGAGGTGTATGGGGTGGAGGAGGCGGAACTGCGCGAGCTGATCAACGAGCTGGCGGTGGCCTGAGCTCAGGCGATCAGCAAGGCCCCCAGCAGCAGCAGCAGCAGGGCGGGCAGGCTCTGAACCTGCTCGGCGTCGATCGGCAGGCCCAGCGGCAAGGAAGGATCGAGCAGCTGCATCAGGCCGCCGCCCAGCAGCAGCCCCAGGCTGAGCAGGGCGAAGCTCCAGCCCACCGCCGCCAGGAAGCGGCCATTGCGCCGTTGCAGGTTCACCACCGTCACCCCGGTGGCCAGGGCCAGCAGCAGCTCGGCCGAGCCGGCAGGAGCCACAAGCAGCAGCAGGATCAACAGGCCATTGGCCACCAGCGGGAACCAGCGTTCACGGCCTTCGGCCAGCGCCAGGCTCGGCAGACTGAAGCTCGGGCGCGGCAGCTTCAGCTTGGCTCCGGCCAGCTGGGGCATGGCCGGCAGGGCGGGCAGACTGGGCCGCGAGGGGGTGCGGCCAACGATGGCCGGTTTGACCTCCTCACGCTTCGAGGCGGTCATGGCGGCACTGCTGACCTTGCCCTGCTGGCGCTCGCGCAGCCGCTCCATCAACACCGCGTCGTAGGCGGTTTCCACCTGGGCCTGGGCCTGGGCATCGCCGGAGAGAGCGTCGAGGCGATCGCGCCGGGCGGCCTGGACCTCGTCAAAACTGGCATCAGGGGCGATCCCCAGCCGCTCGTAGGGGCTGGAGCCACCAGCGCCACTAGGGGGTGGGGCGGAACCGTGGGTCATGGCCTCCGGTGCGGTGAACAGGGTGATAGGCCGAGCGTATCGAGGCGGGGCGCCCAGGAAGGTTCAGGGCAGGTGCTGCGACACGATTCAGAAGAGGGGATCACAGGCCTGATAGCCACCTGTTTCCTGCAGATCACGGCAGCGGGCCTCCGCTTCCGGGGGCGCCAGCCAGTGGCGGCTCTTGAGCAGGGGCATCTGGGGGGGCAGGTGGGTGCCTTCGAGCACCTCGACGTTTTCCTGACGCGCCAGGAAGTGGACGTAGTCGGAGCCGCCATCGCGGCGTGGCCGGACCAGCCAGTGGTGCTCGGGCAAAGCTGTTACCTTTCGTTGCAATGATTCTGGCGAAGTCAGGCCGCGGCCGTGACGCCAGCCGGGCTGCCGCCTCAGAGGGCGATCGGCTCCACCCCGCTCACCACCGGCGCCACGGCACTCAGGCCGAGGCCGGGGTGGTCGGCGCTGAGCTGGTTGAGGTTCCAGTCGTTCTTGAACAGCAGCACCGGCCGGTCCCAGGCATCCCGGACCGTTTTGCAATTGAAGATCCGGCCCACCGCCTCAAGGGCGTCCCAGCCGCCGCTCACCCAGCGGGCCACGGAAAAGCCCAGCGGCTCCAGCCGGGTTTCCACCCCGTATTCGTTCTCCAGCCGGTACTGCACCACCTCCATCTGCAGCTGACCGACGGCGGCCAGGATCGGATCTCGCTTGCTGGCGTCGGTGTCGTAGAGGATCTGCACCGCCCCCTCCTCGCGCAGCTCATTGACTCCCTTGCGGAAGCTCTTGAAGGCCGAAGGGTTGGGGTTGCGCAACCAGGCGAAGATTTCGGGGCTGAAGCAGGGAATGCCCTCGTATTCCACCTTCTGGCCCACGTAGAGGGTGTCGCCGATGGCGAACATGCCGGGGTTGTTGAGGCCGATCACATCACCGGGGTAGGCGGTTTCGACCACCTCGCGGTCCTGGCCGAACAGCTTCTGGGGGCGGGATAGGCGGATGGTGCGGCCGCTGCGGGCATGGCGCACGCTCATGTCCTTGTCGAAGCGGCCCGAGCAGACCCGCACGAAGGCGATGCGGTCGCGGTGGCGGGGATCCATGTTGGCCTGCAGCTTGAAGACGAAGCCGCTGAATTCGGGCCGCAGCGGATCGACGGGGCCGTCGTGGCTGGTGCGGGCCACCGGCCGCTGGGCCAGCTCAAGGAAGGCATCGAGGAAGGGATGCACGCCGAAGTTGGTCATCGCCGAACCGAAGAACACCGGGCTGAGCTCGCCGGCATGCACCAGCTCCAGGTCGAGGTCGGCACCGGCGCCATCGAGCAGCTCCAGTTCCTCGATGGCCTGAGCCAGCAGTTCCGGCTCCACCAGATCGGCCAGTTCGGGGCTGCCGGCGGCCAGGCGCCGCTCGGCGGCCTGGCGACCCCGCTCGGCCCGGGTGAACAGGATCACGTCGCGGCTGCGGCGGTCGATCACACCGCGGAAGCGGTCGCCGCTGCCGATCGGCCAGTTCACCGGCCAGCAGGTGAGGCCCAGCTCGCTCTCGATCTCATCGATCAGCTCCAGCGGCTCGCGCCCGGGCCGATCCATCTTGTTGATGAAGGTGAAGATCGGGATCCGCCGCATGCGGCAGACCTCGAACAGCTTGCGGGTCTGGGGCTCGAGGCCCTTGGCGGCGTCTTCCAGCATCACCGCGTTATCGGCGGCGGCCAGGGTGCGGTAGGTGTCCTCGGAGAAGTCCTGGTGGCCGGGGGTATCGAGCAGGTTGATCGTGCTGCCGTCGTAGTCGAACTGGAGCACGGTGGAGGTGATCGAGATGCCGCGCTGCTTCTCCAGCTCCATCCAGTCGGAGGTCACCTTGCGTTGTTCGCCCTTGGCCTTCACCGCCCCGGCCTGCTGAATGGCACCGCCGTAGAGCAGCAGCTTCTCGGTGAGGGTGGTCTTGCCCGCGTCGGGGTGGGAAATGATCGCGAAATTGCGGCGCCGGGCCACGGCCTCAGCCAGGGCGGCCCTCTCGGGATCGGCGGCCTGGGCGGCCGGGGCTGAGGCTTGGGCTGTCATCCCCCCAGCCTGCCACCCCTGGTTGTGGCGAGCGGCCTGCGAAGCCGATCTAGCTTGAGGGAACCTGGGGCATTCACCATCAAACGCTTCTCAGCCCTGGCTCTCACCACCGCCCTGGTGATGAGTTCGGTGGTCTATGGCGCCGACCGACCGGCAGCAGAGACCACGGCGCCAGCAAGTGACAGGATCACGCTTGTGGAGAACGGGCTCAACGCCGCAACCACCAAGGCGCTCAACCAGTCCGCCAGCGCCGCCTTCGCAGAAACCAGTGCACCCGGCGCCGTTATGGCCGTGAAGACCGCCGAAGGCACCTGGGTGGCGACGCTTGGCTACGAGGACTGGGCCAGGACCATGCCGATGGCCGCGGACGTCAACCAGCGCATCGGCAGCGTCACCAAGACCTTCACGGTGACGGCCCTGCTCCAACTGGCCGAGCGGGGCGCGCTCTCGCTCGACGACCCCATCGAGACCTACGTGCCGGGAATGCCCAACGGCAGGGCGACGCTGGCCCAGCTGGCCGAGATGCGCAGCGGCATCCCCAGCTACACCTTCAACCAGAGCTTCCAGGACGCGCTTTTTGCCGATCCCGATACTCCCTGGACGCCCCAGCAGCTCGTCGACCTTGTGAAGCAGGACGCGCCGTTGTTCCCACCGGGGGAGATGGTCTTCTACTCGAACACCAACCTCGTGCTGCTGGGGATGGTGATCGAGCAAGTCACGGCCAAGCCCATCGAGAAGGTGCTGGCTGAGCAGATCCTCAAGCCGCTGGGGCTCGACCACACGCTGATGCCCACCGACGCGACCTTTGCGGAGCCGCACGCCCGGGGCTACACGCTGCAGGGCGTCAAGGGCAGACAACCGGTTGATGCCACGGACTGGAACCCGTCGTGGGGGTGGACGGCCGGGGCGATGATCTCAAACCTCAACGACCTTTTGGTGTGGGGTGAAGCGCTCGGCACCGGCAAGGGGATCCTCTCGGCCGCGACCCAGGCCAAGCGCCTCGCCTCGTTCGACCTCAGCGTCCCGATCTACCTCGGGCCCGATGCAAGGGCGCCCCAGACCCCGACAAGGGCCTATGGCATGGGCCTCGCCCGCGCCCTCGACTGGTACGGCCATGAGGGGGAGCTGCCGGGCTTCAACACTGAGGTGCAGCACTACAAGCCGAAGGGCATCACCCTGGTGGTGATGGTGAACACCGACATCGTCTCGGGGCAGACCTGCGCGGAGGGCCAGCCGACCGTGCCCGGGAACTCTGGTGTCGGTCCGTGTCAGTCCGCCGCATCGCGCATTGCCCAGGCCCTGGCCGCCGCGCTCGGCCACCCGATGGTGGAGCTGAACGCAGTCGCGGAGTAAGGCACTGCCACTGGTGGCCGCCAGCGCTTGCACCCCCTACTGGTGGCGTTATGGTTCACCAACCTGACCACCCTCTCCGCCGTGACCCTCACCCCAGCGCGCCCCGATCTGGTTGATCCCGCCGCAGCGGTGGGCCAGGAGGCCAGTGCCGGCAGGCTGCAGGGCGGGCAGATCGGTGCCAACGGCTTGCTGGAGCCCGATTTCCCGCCCACGGCCCCGGCGGCGAACCCCGTTTTTTACCGCACCTATTCCCGCCGCACGCCAGGCGGCCGCGAAAGCTGGCATCAGGTGTCCGAGCGCAACCTGGAGGGTCTGCGCCAGCTGGGCCATCTCGATGCCGAGGAAGTGGAGCTGATCCGGCGCATGCAGAAGCACCAGCAGGCGCTGCCGTCGGGGCGCTGGCTGTGGATCGGTGGCACCCCCTGGATCGAGCAGCGCCATAACTTCTCCGGCGCCTACAACTGCACCTCCACCAACCTGGTGGATTGGGAAGCCTTCGGTCTGATGATGGACCTGGCGATGATGGGTTGCGGCACCGGCGCCATCATCGAGCCACGCCTGATCGAGCGGCTGCCGCTGGTCCGCAACCAGCTGGTGATCGAGGGCGTCAGCCCGATCGGCCTCACCCCCGCCGGAGCGCGCCAGGAGGCCACCAGCCACAGCATCGATGGCAACCGGGTGTCGATCAAGGTGGGCGACACCCGCCGCGGCTGGGTCGACAGCTACCAGCTGCTGCTGGAGCTGAGCAGCGACGAGCGCTTCGACGCCGGCGCCCCGATCACGGTGAGCGTGGACCTCTCCGACGTGCGGCCGGTGGGCGAAACGCTCAAGGGCTTCGGCGGCATGGCCAACCCGGTGAAGCTGGGCGACCTCTACGGCCGCGTGGCCCAGATCCTCAACAAGGCGATCGGCCGCCGGCTCAGCTCGGTGGAGTGCTGCCTGCTGATCGATCAGGCGGCGGTCACGATCGTGGCCGGCAACATCCGCCGCAGCGCCGGCATGCGTCAGTTCTCCGCGGAGGATTCAGCCGCCGCTGGCGCCAAGGAGAACCTCTGGCAACAGGACGCCGAGGGCAACTGGAGCATCGACCCCGAGCGCGATGCGCTGCGGATGGCCAACCACACCCGGGTGTTCCACAGCCGCCCCTCGAAAGAGGTGGTGCTGGAGGCGGTGGTCAAGCAATTCCAGAGCGGCGAAGGGGCGATCCAGTTCGCCCCCGAAGCGATCGCCCGCTCCAATGCCGACCTGCTGACCACCCCGGAGCTGCGCAGCGAGTTCATCGACATCTATGTGGACCAGGGCCGCGAGGAGGCGGGGCGCTGGTTACAGCTGAATCATCCGGAGATTGAAGATAATGAATTGGAGCACAGATTAGGGCGATACGGTCTAAATCCATGCGGTGAAATATTGGGTGCTGATTTCCACTGCAACCTGGCGGAAGTGCATCTGAACCGGATCGATCCCGCCGATCACCAGGCCCAGGCTGATGCCTTCAAAGCTGGCGGCCTGGCGGTGGCCTGCCTGCTCAACCACGACTTCGAAGTGGAGCGCTACCGCCAGAGCCGCGCCTGGGATCCGATTGTGGGGGTGAGCTTCACCGGCCTGTTCGACTTCTTCGTGCATGCCTTCGGCACCCCCTGGTTGAACTGGTGGGAGCAGGGCCGCCCTGAAACGGAGCAGGGGCTGAAGTTCAAGGCCCAGGAAGCGGAGTACCTGGGGCGCTGGAAGCAGATCGTCAATGAAGCGGTGTGGGACTACTGCGACCGCCACGGTCTGCGGCGCCCCAACCGCTGCACCACGGTGCAACCGGCCGGCACCAAGAGCCTGCTCACGGGCGCGTCTCCCGGCTGGCACCCCCCCAAGGCACAGCGCTTCATCCGCCGCATCACCTTCCGCAAGAACGATCCGGTGGCGCTGGCCTGCCTCGACTACGGCTACACGATCGTGCCCAGTCAATCCGACAAGGACGAGCAGGGGCGCCTGCTGGATGACCCCTTTGATCCCCGCTGCGGCGAATGGCTGGTGGAGATCCCCACTGAAGTCAGCTGGGCGAACATCCCGGGCGCCGATGCGGTGGAGATCAACAACTTCTCGGCGCTGGCCCAGTTCGACTTCTACATGCAGGTGCAGAAGCACTACACGGCCCACAACACCTCCGCCACGGTGGAGTTCCGCGAGAACGAGATCGAGCCGCTGGCAGAGGCCATCCACAAGGCGATCGACGCAGGCGAGGGCTACATCTCCGCCGCCCTGCTGGCCCGCTTCGATGCCAATGCCACCTTCCCGCGGCTGCCGTTCGAGCCGATCGATGCGGCCACTTACACCAGGCTGCAGGCCGAGGTGGCCGCCCGCCGCTCCAGCGTCGATTTCTTCGAGGCCCTGCAGCGCTACGACGGCGGCGAACTGGTCGAAGCCGGGCCAGCCGGTTGCGATTCGGACAAGTGCCTGCTGCCGCTGGCCAAGCCCTGATCAGGCCGGCCCGATGTCCCTCGCCAGCGCAGCGCAGCGGCTGAGCCCAGCCTGATCCCCAGCCGCTCCGCTTCGCCCCCGTCGAGCTCAACCACGCCATCGGCGGGTTCTGCCGGCCCGTAACTCGGGCAGGGCAGGCGCGGACAGGGTGGAGCGGAGGCCTCGATGGCAATCACCCGGCCACCGCGCAGGAACACCATGTCGAGCGGCACCAGGGTGCGGTGCATCCAGAAGCTCACCGGACTGGCCGGCTCGAACCGGAACCACATGCCGCGCAGGGCACCGAGGGGGGGACGTCCCATCATTCCCCAGGCGTACTGGCGCGGGGTGCGCGGCACCTCCAGCTGCAGACAGGGCGTCGCTGCCGGAGGCGTCGTGATCGCCGCTGGCTCCAGGCACCATTCCGCCTCGATCGGCAGGAACTGGGGCGGTTCGGACGGTGCCCGTTGATCGGCTCCCACGGCCGTCGCCAGCGTGAGCAGGCAGGCCTGCAGGGCGCCCCAGCGTGCCAGTCGATTGCTGATGGGGGGATTCATGGGGCTGTCCGCCCTGGAGCTGACCTGGCGGGTGGCTGGCTGTCGCAGAGGCAGTAGCCCTGGCCCCGCAGGGTGTGGATCAGCCGCCGTTCCCCCTGCTCCTCCAGTTTCTGGCGGAGGTAGCGCACATAGACCTCCACCACGTTGCTGGCCGGTTCCGGCTGGTCTCCCCAGGCCTCGCGCAGGATCTGCTCCCGGCTGAGCACTTCCCCGACGTGGAGCAGCAGCACCATCAGCAATTGATACTCCCGGGCGGTCAGGTTGATCAGGCGGCTGCCTCGACGCACCTCGCGGCTGCCCGTGTCGACCCGCAGATCAGCCACCTGGATCACGCCCCGGGGCGGTGACCGGTGGCTGCCCAGCTGCAGATGCAGCCGCACGCGGCTCAGCAGATCGCTGGAGCCGGCGCTCGACAGCCAGAAATCATCGGCACCGGCCTGGAGGCATTCGGAGCGGCCTGCGACGCTGTCGGAGCCGATGTCGAGCAGCAGGGCCAGCTCCGGCATGGTCAGCCGCAGGGTGGGCAGGAGGGCGCGGGCCTCCTCACCGGAGAGCAGCGCCAGCAGCGGCGGCTCCAGCAGGCTGCCCAGCCGGGCGACGCGGTAGCCCGAGGCCAGCAGGCGATCGGCCCTGGCTTCGGCCTGGGGACCGACCAGCAGGATCCATTCCCCACGGCTCATCCCCGCCGCCCCCGCCGCATCTGGCCCCGCTGGCTGGCGCCGGGCTTCGAGCTGCCGGGCTTGGCCACGTGGGGCAGGCCCCAGCCGAGCTTGTTGCGCAGCACCTGGAAGAACTCGTGATCCTGGAGCCGCACGAAGCGGGCCGGGTGTTCACTGCGGCGGATCAGCACCCGGTCTTCGGGCCAGACATAGCAGCCGGCACTGCCGTCCACCACCATCATCAGCCGCTCCGGCGTGGCCGGGAAGATCGTCACCGGTTCCCGGTCGCTGAACACCAGGGCCCGGGAGGCGAGCGAGTGGGGTGCGATCGGGGTGAGCTGCAGCACCGGACAATCGGGAGTGATCACCGGACCGCCGGCGCTGAGCGCGTAGGCGGTCGAGCCGGTCGGGGTGGAGAGAATCACCCCGTCGGCGGAGATGTCCACCGGCACGTGGCCGCCGATGGCGATTTCGAAGTGGCACATGCTGGTGAGGGGTTCGCGGTGCAGGGCCATCTCGTTGAGGCAGAGCACTTCCCAGCGGCGCTGCTCGCCCCGCATCACGCTCACCACCAGCATGGAGCGCTCCTCCACGGTCCACTGGCCGGCCTGCAACTGCTGCAGCACCGCTTCGAGCTCATGGACGTAGGCCTCAGCCAGGAAGCCCATGTGGCCGGTGTTGATCGTCAGGATCGGCACCCCGATCGGGGCTGTCTGGCGGGCCGCGGAAAGCACGGTGCCATCGCCGCCCAGCACCACCGCCAGGCTCAGGTCGGGGTGAAAGCTGGGCGGCACGCAGGCGGCATAGCCGAGGGTGCGCAGGTGCTGATCGGGATTGGCGAACCCCACCACACCGCCGGAGCTGCTCACCCGCACCACGCTGGTTCCGGCCGCCGTGAAGTGCGCCTCGATGGCCTCGGCCGTTGCCAGGGCGAGGTCCTTGCCATCGTTGACGATCAGTCCGACGCAGGGCACCGATCGCAGGCGGGTGATCCCGGAGTTTATCGGGCTCCCCGGACCCGCTGCTCAGAACTGTTCCAGGAAGCGCAGGTCGCTGCTGAACAGGCGGCGGATGTCGTCGATGCCGTGGCGCACCATGCAGAAACGCTCCACGCCAAGCCCGGCGGCGAAGCCACTCCAGCGCTCCGGATCCAGCCCCAGACCTTCCAGCACGGCAGGATCGACCATGCCGCAACCCATCACCTCCAGCCAGCGGCCGCGCCATTGCACGTCCACCTCGGCGGACGGTTCGGTGAAGGGGAAGTAGCTGGCCCGGAAGCGCACCGGCAGGTCGCCGAAGAACGCCTGCAGGAAGGCGGTGACGGTGCCGCGCAGGTGGCTGAAGTCGAGGCCCTCGTCGAGGGCGAGCACTTCCACCTGATGGAACACCGGTGAGTGGGTGGCATCGACGGCATCCCGGCGATAGACCCGGCCCGGGGCGACGATCCGCACCGGCGGCGGGTTGGCCTCCAGATGGCGGATCTGCACCGGTGAGGTGTGGGTGCGCAGCAGGGAGCCCTCCGGGAGATAGAAGGTGTCCTGCATGTCCCGGGCCGGATGGTGGGGCGGGATGTTCAGGGCTGTGAAGTTGTAGTGGTCGGTTTCCACCTCGGGCCCTTCCTCCACCCGGTAACCCAGGCCGGCGAAGATGTCAACGATTTCCTCGGTGGTGGAGATCAGCGGATGGCGGTGACCGGCCGGGGCGTACCGGCTCGGGGCGGTCACATCCAGCCGTTCGCCCTGCAGCCGAGCCTCGAGCGCCGCCCCCTTGAGCGTGCCCAGCCGCTCGGCCAGCAGCTGCTGGAGTTGCTCCTTGAGCCGGTTGGCCCGCTGGCCCACCAGGGGCCGCTCCTCAGCCGAGAGCCGGCCCATCGCCCCGAGCACGGCGGAGAGGCGCCCCTTCTTGCCGAGCAGTCCCACCCGCAGCGGTTCGAGCTCGGCGGCGCTGGCGGCCGCCTGAATCGCCGCGGCGGCTTCGGCCTCCAGGCTGTCGAGCTGCTCGCTGAGCTGCTGGAGGCTGATCGTGGCGCTCAAGGAACCCGGGCATCGAGGCCTGACTGTAGGGAGCAGGGCCACTTAGCTTTCGCCCAGCCCTGGCCCTGCCCTCCCTGCCGATGACTCCCCTGCGGATCCTGATCAGCAACGATGACGGAGTCTTCGCCGCCGGGATCCAGGCCCTGGCGGCCGAGGCGGCGTCCAGGGGCCACACGGTCACCGTGGTCTGTCCCGATCAGGAGCGCTCCGCCACCGGCCACGGCCTCACCATGCAGACGCCGCTGCGGGCCGAGCGCGCCGATGGGCTGTTCGCCGCCGGGGTGACGGCCTGGGCCTGCAGCGGCACCCCCTCCGACTGCGTCAAGCTGGCCCTCGGCAGACTGTTGGAGAGCCCCCCCGACCTGGTGCTCTCCGGCATCAACCACGGCCCGAACCTGGGCAGTGATGTGTTCTATTCCGGCACGGTGGCCGCGGCCATGGAGGGCACCCTTGAAGGCCTGCGGGCCCTGGCGGTGAGCAGTGCCTGCTTTCAGTGGCGGCAGTTCGAGCCGGCGGCCGCCCTGGCCCTCGATCTGGCTGAACGGGTGATCGCGGCGGGCTGGCCTGACGGCCTGCTGCTCAACCTCAACGTGCCGGCCCTGCCTGGCGCCGAGATCGGGCCGCTGCGCTGGTGCCGCCCAGCGGTGAGGCGCTATCTGGATCAGTTCAATGAGCGCACCGATCCCCGTGGCCGCACCTACTACTGGCTGGCCGGGGAGGTGGTGGTCGATCTGGAGTCGGCCACGGCCGGCCCGCGCGACTGGCCGACGGACGTGGCCCAGATCCATCGGGGCGGTGCTGCTCTCACCCCCCTGCAGCCGGAGCTGTTCTGGCGGGGCGGGCTGGCGGCGCTGCAGGACCTGGTGCCCCAGGTGTGGCCCTAGGTGGGCCGGTAGACCCGCTGCAGCAGCCAGAGGCTGATCAGCAGCCCGATCAGGTGGGCGAACAGCACCTGGGTGTTGCTCAGCACGGAGAGCATCTCGATCGAGGTGATCGGCAGGCCCATCAGGCCACCGCGGGTGCCGGGCGGAACGGCCAGCTGGGCCCCGAAGAAGCCCGGCACCTGCATCGAGGCCTGGACGAACAGGCTGCCGGCCAGGGCCTGGTATCCGACAGCGGCCAGGCTGAGGCCGGCCAGGTCGGCGATCAGGGCGCGCTTCACGAGGCGGGCCGTTTCACCGCGGCTCGGCCGCACCGGGCTGGCCAGGGCGCGGCCGCAGCGCACCACCAGCCAGGCCTGCCACAGCGACCAGAGCAGGACCAGGAACGAGAGGGTGGTGAGGGAAAGTCCCGGACCCAGGCCCAGGGCCCGGCTGGAATTGGCGGCCAGCCGTCCGCTGATGTTGTTGAAGAACAGCACCCCGATCACCACCACCCCCAGCACCAGCTGGGCCCAGAAGCGGATCCAGCCCATTCGCCTGACCGCTGCGGACACCAGCTGCAGGTCGAGGCGATCGGCCATCGGAATCGGGCGGCGGGACTTGACGCCCCAAACTTGCCATGGCTGACGCAGCACGCGGTGATCGGTGTTGCCGTGGAAGGATGGATTTGATCAGGGCACTGGCCGCACCGTTGATTCCCCTGCGATCACCCCAGGACGCCCTGGGCCCCACGGCCCTGGCCCTCGGCAGCTTCGATGGCCTGCACCAGGGCCACCGTCGCGTGATCGCCGCGATCGCGACGGATCCAGCCCCTGGCCTGGTTCCCACGGTGGTGAGCTTCTGGCCCCACCCCCGCGAGCTGCTCTACGGCGAAACCCGTCTGCGGCTCGACCTGCCCGTCGAGAAGCTCTCGCTGCTGGCGCCCTGCGGCATCCAGCAGCTGGTGCTGGTGCCCTTCACCCGTGATCTGGCGGCCCTCAGCCCGGAAGCATTCGTGGAGCAGGTGCTGGTGGGTCAGCTGGCTGCCCGCGAGGTGGCGGTGGGGGAGAACTTCCGGTTCGGGGCGGGTCGCAGCGGCGACACGGAGACCCTGCGGCGGATCGGCGCAGACCATGGCCTGCGGGTGCAGGTGCTGCCGATGCTGTGGGACGGTGCCGAGCGGGTCAGCAGCAGCCGCATCCGCCGTGCCCTCGCCGCTGGCGCGATCGCCGAGGCCACCCGCCTGCTGGAGCGGCCCTATCGCTTCAGCGGGCGGGTGGTGCGCGGTCGCGGCCTGGGGCGGGAGCTGGGCTGGCCCACCGCCAACCTGCGGGTGGATGGCCGCAAGTTCCTGCCCGCCGAAGGGGTCTACGCCGCGCTCGTGCGTGGGGGGGGGGCTGAGCCGCTGGCCGCCGTGATGAACCTGGGTCCCCAGCCCACGGTTGACCCGCTGGCCCCTTCGGCCGTGGAGGTGCACCTGCTGGACCGCCAACTGGAGCTCGAAGGCAAGGAACTGGAGGTGGAGCCGGTGGAGCTGCTGCGCCACCAGCAACGCTTCGGGAGCCTGGAGGCGCTCAGCGCCCAGATCGGTGCGGATGCCGATCGCTCCCGCCGGATCCTCTCGGCACTGGCAGGAGTGATCGGCTCAGGCGGCCGGATAGGCGTGAGTGAGGCCCCAGCTGATGAATAGGCCGATGCCGCCCAGCAGCAGAATTCCCGTGATCAACACCAGCATGGGATTGTCGCCACCGACGACGTCGTTGCCACCCGAATCCTTGGCCAAAGGTCCCGTCCCCGTTGTGATCAACCTAGGCAGCTTCCGCTCCCCCGTCAGAACCATGTGATCCAGCCCACACCCTCTGCCATCGACCCGCCGGCTTTCTCCCCGCTGCCGGCTTCCTCCCCCCCGCCGGCTGCGGTGGACCGCTTGATCGATGCCAACCTCGATCGGGCCCGGGAAGGGCTGCGGGTGATCGAAGACTGGTGCCGCTTCGGCCTGGGGCGCGCTGATCTCGTCGCCCGCACCAAGGACATGCGCCAGCGGTTGGGTCGCTGTCATCTGGAGCGCTACAAGCTGGCGCGCCACACCGCCACCGATGGATCGGCGGGCCTCGGCCACCCTGCCCAGCTGGAGCGCCGCAGTCCTGCCCAGGTGGTCGCCGCCAACGCCGGCCGGGTTCAGGAAGCCCTGCGGGTGCTGGAGGAGTTCGGCCGCGCCAGCGATCCGACCCTCGCCGCCGAAGCCGCCAGCCTTCGGTACGCCCTCTACGACCTGGAGGTGGATCTGCTGGCCGGCAGCCCCGATGGCGATCGCCGTCGCCACCAGCTGGCCCGCTGCCGCCTCTATCTGGTCACCAGCCCGTCGCCCCAGCTGGAGGCCACCGTGGCGGCGGCGCTGGCGGCCGGTGTGCGGCTGGTGCAATACCGCGCCAAGCAGGCTGACGACAGCCAGCGGTATGCCGAGGCGAGCGCCCTGCGTCAGCTCTGCGCCCGCCATGGCGCCCTGTTCCTGGTCAACGACCGGGTGGACCTCGCCCTGGCGGTGGACGCCGACGGGGTCCACCTCGGCCAGGGTGATCTGCCGCCGGCGCTGGCCCGCCGCCTGCTGGGCCGGGAGCGCCTGATCGGCCGGAGCACCCATCGCCTCGAGCAGTTGCATCAGGCGGTGGCTGATGGCTGTGACTACGTCGGTGTCGGACCGGTTCATGCCACCCCCACCAAGCCGGGCCGGGACCCGGTGGGCCTCGCCTACGTGACGGCGGCGGCGGCCGCCAGCCCGATTCCCTGCTTTGCGATCGGTGGCATCGACAGCACCAACCTGGCGGCGGTGCTCGCCGCCGGAGCGCCGGCGGTGGCCGTGGTGCGGGCGATCACGGCGGCGCCGGACCCAGGCGCCGCCACCCGCCAGTTGCTGGGGCTGCTCGATGGCAGCACCTTGGCCGGGGCAGATCCAGGCGAAGCGCCGCGATGACAGCGATGATCTGCGTGCAGCTCAACGGCGAGGAGCGCCGCTGCCCGGCCGGTCTGAGCCTGGAGGCGCTGCTGCGCTGCTGCAACTATGAGCCCCGGCTGGTGGTCGTGGAGTTCAACGGCGAGATCCTTCCCAGGCGACACTGGGGCGAGCAACCCGTTCTGGCGGGGGATGTTCTGGAGGTGGTCACCATTGTGGGGGGGGGTTCCTAGATTCAAGTCATGCTTCGGGCGATTTCCGTGCCCTCCTTCCTTGCTTCCTTCCGCAGATTTTTCAAGTCAGTCTTGAAATCCGTTTCTTCGGCAGACTTCAAACCCACCTTCAACCCAACCATGATTCGGCGCCTCTCCGCCTGGGTATTCCTGCCACTGCTCACCAGCGGCCTGCTGCTCTTCGCAGCACCACGCCCGAGCGATGCTGCCAGTGGCGGCCGCATCGGCGGTGGCAGTTTCCGCTCGGCCCCTTCGATGCCCCGCAGCGGTGGCAGCTATGGCGGCGGTGGTTTCGGCGGCGGTGGCGGCTATCGCGGTGGTTACGGCGGCGGCTTTGGGGGTGGCGGAATCGGATTTCCGTTCCTGATCCCGATGTTCGGCTTCGGCGGCGGCGGGCTGTTCGGCTTCCTGGTGCTGATGACCATCGCCGGGGTGCTGGTCAATGCACTCAGAGGGGGAGGCGGCGGACCCGCCCTTTCGGCCGGCAACGGCGGCGGCTATGCCCCGGTGGCCGAGGGGCCGGTGAACGTGGTGCAGTTGCAGGTGGGTCTGCTGGCCACGGCCCGGGAACTGCAGGATGATCTCCGCCGTCTGGCGGCCACGGCCAACACCTCCGACAGCGGCGGCCTTCAGAAGGTGCTGCAGGAAACCAGCCTGGCCCTGATGCGCCAGCCCGACCTCTGGGTCTACGCCAACTGTGAGGTGGGTCAGGTTCCCTTCGTGAGTGCCGAATCCACCTTCAATCGCCTTTCGATGACCGAGCGCAGCAAGCTGCGCAGCGAGGTGACCTCCAATGTGGGCGGTCAGCGCTTCCAGGATTCGGCCCGGCCGGCGGGGAATGCCGATGCCGCCAGCGACTTCATCGCCATCACCCTGCTGGTGGCCAGCCGGGGCCGGATGCCGATCAAAACCGTCAACACTGCCGAGAGCCTGCGGGAGGCCCTGCGGCTGATCGGCGCCGTGCCGGCCAACGACCTGCTGGCCCTGGAGGTGATCTGGCAGCCGGAAGGAGCCGGCGAAGTGCTGAGCACCGAGGAGCTGCTCACGGCCTATCCCCAGCTTCAGCACCTCTGAGCGTCCAGCAAATCTGAGCGTCCAGCATCTCTGACTTGCTCATCACTCCTCAGGGTTCACCGCCCTCAGGATCCGTAGCGCCGCCATGGCGGCTCCGTAGCCGTTGTCGATGTTCACCACGGTGAGACCCGGTGCGCAGCTGGCCAGCATTCCGTGCAGGGCGGCCGTTCCAGCGGCGCTCACCCCATAGCCCACGGAAACTGGCACGCCGATCACCGGATGCGGCAGCAGGCCGGCCAGCACGGTGGGCAAGGCCCCCTCCATGCCGGCACAGGCGATCAGCACCCGGGCCCGGCTCAGCCGCTCCAGTTTGCCGAGCAGCCGATGCAGCCCGGCGATCCCCACGTCCACGACCAGATCAGCGCCGATGTCGTGGCAACGCAAGGCCAGCAGAGCCTCCCGGGCCACGACCAGATCGCTGCTGCCGCCGCAGAGGATCGCCACCGGCGCCCCACCGGTGGCAGCCGGTTCACTGCTGGGCTGCTCGCTGCCGGGCAGCGCTCCGAGGCTGAGGCAGCGGGCCTCGGGGTGATGGTGCAGCGCCAGGGGCAGCCGGCGGCGCTGCAGCCTGCTCAGCACAGCAGCGGCTTTCTCCGCCGACACCCGAGTCACCAGGATGATCTCAGCTGCGGCGCCCGCCAACCCTTCGGAATCCACCGCGGCCAGGCGCTCCAGGATGGCGGCGATCTGGGCGGCGCTCTTGTCCTCACCCCAGATCGCCTCCGCCAAGCCGAGCCGCTGCCGCCGGTTCAGGTCGAGTTCGGCCAGGCCTTCGATCAGGGCCGGATCCAGCGGTCGACCGCCAGCCTGGGGGTGGGGCGGTTGCCGGCTCATCGCTCCGGCAGCAGGGCGCCGCTGGAGAGCAGGGGGAAGGGATTGGCTGAAGCCTCGGCCCGCCCCAGGCAGCGCCGTGCTTCCGCTTCGAAGCGGGCCTGCACCGCCTCGATCTGCTCGGGTGCGATCGCGTCCCAGTCGCTCTGGCGGGCCCAGCCGATCAGCAGCATCCCCTCCTCAAGCCTGGCGTCCCAGAGCAGCTCCCTGCCCCGGTAGCCGGCCTGCTCCAGCAACCAGGGCTCCCAGCTGTGGGCTTCGGCCTGGCGCCAGCAGGTGCGCTCGGCAGCGGGCACCCGCAGCCGCAGCACCTCCACCACGCCGCTTTCACCGATCGCCAGGTCCCTGGTTGCCAGGGCTGCCCCCGCTGCCGGCCTGAGCAGGGACAGGGCCAGCCCGAAGGCCAGCAGCAGGACCGTCAGGCCGATCAGAACGGGCCGGTTCATGGCTTCTGCAGCAGGGCGACGGCATGGCAGGCGATCCCCTCTTCGCGGCCGGTGGGACCGAGGCCCTCGTTGGTGGTGGCCTTCACCCCCACCTGATCGGGCTCCACCCCGAGTCGCGCCGCGATCGAGGCCCGCATCGCCTCGATCCGGGGCTTCAGCCTGGGCCGTTCCGCCACCACCACCGCATCGACGTTGACCACCTCCCAGCCGCGCTCCCGGACCAGGGCGATCACCTGGGCCAGCAGTTCCAGGCTGTCGGCATCCTTCCAGCGGGGATCCTCCGGTGGAAAGTGGCCACCGATGTCGCCAAGGCTGAGGGCGCCGAGCAGGGCATCGATCAGGGCATGCACCAGCACATCGGCATCGCTGTGGCCATCCAGCCCCAGCGGGTGCTCCAGCCGCACGCCCCCCAGGATCAGCGGCCGCCCCGGCACCAGCCTGTGGATGTCGTAGCCGTTGCCGATCCGCAGCTGCACGCAGGCAATCCCTCAAGATTCCTTCCAGTCTTCCAGCCCATTGCCGCCGCCTGCCGCTCACTCCCCTGCTGCTCACTCCCGCCTGGATCAGGGAGCCTGCTGGTCCGCCTGCCAGCGGGCGTGGAGATCGGGGCGACGCTCGCGGGTGCGCTGTTGCTGCTGGTCGGCGCGCCAGCGGGCGATGGCGCCGTGGTCACCGCTGCGCAGCACCGCCGGCACCTCCAGGCCGCGGAAGCTGGCCGGGCGGGTGTAGTGGGGGTGCTCAAGCAGCAGGGCGGTGTGGCTTTCCTCCTCCAGGCAGGCGGCGGTGCCGAGGGTGCCGCTCAGCAGCCGCACGACGCCGTTGATCACCGTCATCGCCGGCAGCTCGCCGCCGGTGAGCACGAAATCGCCGATCGACACCTCCTCATCGGCCAGGGATCGAATCCGCTCATCGAACCCCTCGTAGTGGCCGCAGAGCAGCACCAGCTGGTCGCTGCCGCTGGCCCAGCGACGCAGGTCGGCCTGGCGCAGCGGCTGCCCCTGGGGGGTCATCAGCAGTACCCGCCGCCGCGGCAGCACCGGGATCGATTCGAAGGCGGCGAACACCGGCTCCGGCTTGAGCACCATCCCCGCTCCGCCGCCGTAGGGCTCGTCATCCACCTTGCGGTAGCGGTCGGTGGTGAAATCGCGCGGGTTGTGGGTGTGGAGCTCGGCGATGCCCGCCGCAAAGGCCCGGCCGATCACCCCCAGACCGGCGAGCAGGGCGAAGGCCTCAGGCACCAGGCTCACCACATCGAGCCGCAGGCCGCTCATGGGGGGCTGACCCGGCGAATCTCCGAGCAGAAGCTGGCCTGGGCGGCAGCACCGTCGCTGCTGTGCACGACGCTGCTGCGCAGCCGCAGGTTGGGTTTGGTGAACCAGATCCGCTCCCGTCGCTCCAGCCCGCCCGCCTCGGTGACCAGCTCCAGGCTGCCGTCGGGCCAGAGCTGCCAGCGGCCGAGGGGGGCGGCGCCCTCCCAGGCCAGCAGGCTGCCATCGGCCTGAAAATCAATCCGGCTGGTGTCCCCCTGGGGCGAGGTGACGGCCAGTCCCCCCAGGCTGCCGCTGCTGGTTGCTATCAGGGCGCTCACCACCAGCTCGCCACGCTCACTGCTGTGCCAGGCGTCGTCATCGGCGTCATCGGCGTCCTCGCCAGGAAGGCGCTCGGGGCTGAACTGGCTGCGCAGGGCCATCCACTGACCGGCGCAGAGGGCGAGGAAGGCCGGCAGGCTGCCCGGTGGAAAGGCGGCGGAGGGGTCTGGCTGGGGGCCGGTCACGGCGGGACGTCTGGGGGCGATGCTCCATCCTGCAGGAGCCCCGGGTTCAGGAGCCGCTGTAGCCCAGCTCGGCCAGTCGCGCCGCATTGCGCCGCCAGTTCGGCACCACTTTCACGAACAGCTCCAGATAAACCGGCCCGTCAAACACCTTCTCCATCTGGTGTCGGGCTCCGCTGCCGATCTCCTTGAGCATGCGGCCCCCCTTGCCGATCAGGATCCCCTTCTGGCTGGAGCGCTCCACCAGCACCGTGGCCAGCACGGCGGTGCGCTTGCCGTCTTCGACGATCCGCTCGATCTGAACCGCCACCGAATGGGGAATTTCCTCGCGGGTGTGGCTGAGCACCTGCTCGCGGATCAGTTCCGAGAGCAGCAGCTGCTCCGGTTGATCGCTCACCGTGTCGGTGGGGTAGAGGTGGGGCCCCAGGGGGAGCTGGGCGGCCAGGGCCGCCACCAGATCGGCGCAGCCCTCGCCGCTGACGGCGCTGCACGGGAGCAGGGGGGCGTTGAGCGCGGCCAGCTGCAGCAGCTCCCGGTAGCTGGCCTGAAGGACGGCGGCGGCGGCTGGCTCGATCAGATCCTGCTTGTTGAGCGCCACAAGCACCGGGGCGCGGCAGTGCTGCAGCAGCTCGACGATGAAGCGATCGCCCCGGCCGGCCGGCTCGCTGCCATCCATCAGCAGCAGCACCACATCCACCTCGCCGATCGCACCTCGGGCGCTCTGCACCAGCCGCTCTCCGAGCAGGTGGTGGGGCTTGTGGATGCCAGGGGTGTCGAGCAGCACCAGCTGGGCGGAGGGGGTGGTGAGGATCGCCCGCAGCCGGTTGCGGGTGGTCTGGGGCACCGGCGAGGTGATCGCCACCTTTTCGCCCACCAGCTGGTTGAGCAGGGTGGACTTGCCCACATTCGGCCGGCCGATCAGGGCGACGAAGCCGGAGCGGAAACCGGCAACGCTCTGGGTCGGCAGCAGCGGAATGGAAGCCGGCGGGCTTGATTCAGCCGGAATGGGCCGGCTGAACTCCGGCGGCGTTGGATTCTCCATAGTCTCAACAGTGCCAGTTAGCCGAGCAGGGATGTCCACACCGAGCCCCGATACCGCCACCGTGCCGTCTGCAGCAGCCGTGCCGTCTGCCACCACCGTGCCGCCCGCCGCTCCCAGCTTCGCCCAGGCGATGGAGATCACGGCCCAGTGGATCGGGCTGTGGGAGGGAGGGGAACTGAGCGACGAGGTGCTGGCCGAACGGGTGGGGGAGCTGGTGGCCAGCCGCGACGGGGCCAGGGGCTTCTTTGTGGTGGCCCTGGCCGGGGATTCAGCCCTGATGGACCGGCTGCCCGAACCCCTGGCCCAGAGTCTGCGGCTCGCGGGCGAGGGGGTGGTGGATCTCACCGCGCGCAACCTGGCGATGAGCACGGCGATGGCCGTGCAGCATGGGCGCCAGGGCGACGAGCAGCAGCAAGGCCGCTCCGAGCGGGTGCAGCGTCGCTGCGCCGAACTGCTGGCCTGGCTGGAGCCCGCTGCTGCGGAGCAGCGCCTGACGGTGCTGCTGGCGGCCACCGACGGCACTGGTGAAGATGTGGCCTTCCTGAAGCGCTGGGGCTACGACAGCGTGCAGATCGAGGCGATCGCCAGGGTGATCAGGGGAGTGCTGGCCGGTGACGCGGAAGCAAGTTGATTGATGCAAAAGCGTCTTTCACCCGAAAGCCTGCTTGATGTGTAGTGAGCGAGGGGCGTAGAAAATGGTCCAAAGTGTATCCTCATTTCACAATGCTAAAACATATGGTTGATGAGTTGACGATCTTTCAAGGCCTAAGGCTAGACATTCCAATATCGATTGAATGATCCGGTCTTTGGGTATTAGCAGGGAAGATACATTCCGTCTCGGCATCTGCTGTGTCAGAGAATGTGATTTAAGTGATTCATCGAATCCACTTGGACCGTCGGAACTCGGCAAGCCATCTGCTTGAAGATTGTTTGATCTCCTTACAGGGAGAATGGCTCATTGACTTGAACTTGATGCCTCATTGGTAGGAGGATGTTCTGTCGAATTAAGGTTAACGACTTGCTCAGGATCCGTGGAAGTCTGTTGTTGGCTGCGGTTCTGGAAAACGGTCGGAGTTGAAGCAGCGGCACTTCGCTGGATCTGCGCGGGGAGGGGGTCAAGGTGGATAACGGTAGCCACAACTTTGCCTGGCTCCGGCAAGGTCTGTCGCTGGGACCAGTCTTCGATGTCCCGAAGAGCTCCCGCTGCTGCAGGGCGTCTTAATACCTGCACGGTGCCATCAGCATGAATCGCCACAGGCACCTGCTCGCTCTTGCGAATCCGCGTGGAGGGAACAAAAACCGTCTTGGAATGCTGAACCACCGGTAGAGCCGCCTTCGGTTGGCCAGAGGCTGCCAGTTGCCGGATCGCTCGACGCATCGGCTCGCGCCATTCGGAATTGAGAGGCGCGAGCGGATCCCCACTGGCCAGCCAGCGTTGTCGCTCAGATCGGGCTAAGACTGGCATTGGTGCTTCATCGAGGGAAGCCAGAGTGAGGGGACCACCCAGTAATTCAGCCGGTGAAAATTGGTCTCGCATGATTGGCCTCAAAATACCTAGGGAGTCGCGATTAAGAAGCGAGCCAATAGGTACGACGGGGCTATCTTTTTGCCTGGCTTCCTGGCGAGACAGACCGATGAACTTATCGGAATTCAGGATGACAGATCCACCGTCCCTGGAATGAGAGATGTCTGGTGGAAGAACGGGCTTTTGATGCCGCTGGCTAAGGCTGTCTGCACGGCCCAATAACAAATCGATTGGTTGATTGGGTTGCATCTCCTGGTCTGCTTTTGTTGCCTGGCCCCTCTTGACCAGTTCAGCCAGTCGCCTGGACTGATCGCGTTGGTCGTTGAAATCATGCAATAGTGAAGGGAGCCAAAGAAGTTGAATGACGGATGCCAAGCCTACGGCTTGGAGAATGGCCTTAAGTGAATGATTCACTTGAAATCGCGCGTGTGATTACGAAGAGTGAGAGGAAAATTCAGCAACGATTCGTGCCATCGTTGTTGGTAAGTGAGCAATAAACCGTGTAAAAGTTAAAAGCTTGGCCTAAGGGAGCAACCACCTGATTCAAGACATCAACTGCTTTGCCGTAAAAACTGCGTGGAACCACGACAGAATCTCCATCTCGCAAAGGAGGATTGAAAGCATTCGAGACCCCTTGCTGATAATTCAGTGAAAACTTTTGGCGGGTCACTGATCCATTCCGGTTGATTCTAACAAGCTCAACATTGCTTTTTTGCGCTCTCCAGTCGGTTGGGCCACCAGCTTTCAAGATAGCTTCTACCAAGGGGGTATTGGCCTTTAGCTGTATAATCCCAGGGGCTTTCACTTCGCCGATGATGTTAACGCTGATTGTCTGGGGAGACAAATTGATTGATCCAAGGGCGATAACCTCCTCTGGCAATGGATCCAGAGCACGCGCAACAGTAATGGAATCTCCATCAAAAAGAAACGGATTTTGGCTTAAGTTTCCTGTCTGAAGTAGTTTCGCTAGATCCAATGTAACTTGCTTGACATCGTTCGATAGACCTGGCAGTTTGCGTCGTAGAGTTACTGAGCGGATATTTGAATTCAATGTAATTCCACCGGCTTTCTGTATTGCAGAAACGACAGTAGGAAGGCCAGATGTGCCTCCACCAGCAACACCCTGAACTGCAGAGCCGTCGCCACGCGGAGATAGGCTATAAACACCAGGGGTTTGAACTTCCCCCAGTACACTAACTTGCATTGCGCGTGGCTGCGCCAATGACAGGCTGAGATCTGGACGAATCAGATAACGACCATATAGCTGGGTGAGCCATTGAGTCGCCTGACTTATAGTCAGACCAGAGAGCTGGGCGGAGCCGAGCAGAGCTAACGAAGCGGTTCCATCATTCAGTATCTCCAATGTCCCTCCGTAGACTTGAGCGTTTGGATCAAGCATCTGCAATAGCAGTCTGTCGCCGGGACCTAAAATGTACGCGTCTTGCTGAACAGCAGCGGAAGAATCAGCCTGTTTAGGGAAAATGTGATCTTTTGAAATTGTAGAAGGCGCACTAGCATTCACTCCGCTCACAGGGAAGAGAGGAACTGCCGCCATCAACAGCAGGAAAAACATACCTTGTCCTCTCCGTTCCATCCCGTCCCGGAAATCAGAATTTTAGCAAATGGTCACATGGTCCCATTGCTTTATCAAGCTTACACCACCCAATAGCAACTCGGTGCTCGCATTGATTAGGGGCATTGTGGCCTTAGGCCACCAAAGCCATCAGATACGCGTCACTGCACAAAAAGCCGGATAGCTCTCAACCGCTCCGTCACTCACTGGCAGCCGATGACTTTTCAATCGAATTAGTTAAGCTCAACACAGCTGAATTGGTCAGCATGGTTTCGGAGTTGAGACAAGACGCAGCCAAAGGAGTTTGCAGAAAAGTCCCATGCCAGTAAGCATGTCCCTCCGATAGGTTTTGGCAGCATAAACATAATCAGTGCCTCCAACCTGAACTTTTACTCGTCGACGATGGCATTATCTTGTCGTGGCACTAAATACTGTGAGAAGGATGTTTTTATGCCGGGATGATCCCTAGTGCTGATTGCCGTCGCCTGAGAATGGGCGCTTTTGCAGGCAGGGATGCCTTCATTCAAATCATAAATGATTACCTTGGAAATTTCTTGAGCCAACTCAGCCTGCAGAAGCCGACTTCCTTGAAGCAGGGACCATGCGTTGTAAATGCATTCTCAAGCTGATGTCAGCGAGATTCAGATGCCGTTCAGATCCACATTGACAATGAAAGTCACGCTATCCTAATATTTGCTAGAGGGTTCAGTTGTGGGGTCCATGGCTCTACACGCATTTGACGACGATCAATACTCTTCCTTCCGCGGACGAAAGTTAGCACTTGCGTCGTCAAGTATGGCCTGCCAGCCTTCCATGGACATTTTTTCTGATGGCACGCTCCATCGGTCGAATCTTTTGAGCATGATCTCGATACTGGCTGTGTGGTTCTCGCTGATCAGCCCTGTTCACAGCGCTCAATCAATGGCATCCAGCGTTTGAGGCGCAATCGCTTGATGGCTTCGGTAATGGCAGCGTACTGCCCAGCAGGCAAGCTGTTTGGTTTAGAGATTTTGCTCCGACAGATAATGTCTGAATCAGTGGATTCTGCCTGGCAGCCTGGAATGCTCTGCTCGCTCATCGGGAGTGCTCCACAGCTCGAACCTCTCCAAACTGCCAGATGTCAATTGGCGATGTTGCTGCCATTCGCTACGCTTGCTTGAGAGTTTTTGCGTCTTGATATTGGTGGAGCCAGCGATCTCAGTTTCGTATTTTCGGAGGGGCGTCACAATCGGCCGGGGTGCTGTGGAGGAAGAGCCTGAATAGCCTTGGCATCGAAGGATGGTGTGATCATCGCTTTGCCCTCAGTTGCTGGGAGGTGCAAATGGAGAACGGAGTCGTCTGCTGATATTCAAGGTGTTCATTTCTGTTCGTCCTAAATCTTCAGTTGCCATGGCCGGCGGCCCGAATGCATTCGTGGGTGCATCCTGATAGCCATCAACCATCTGCTGCAACAGAGATTTGACCCATTCGGGATTCATTTCATCAATGGCTTGATCCATCTCTAGCATAAATTTGCGAAGTACTTCTGGTTTCAGGCTGTTCTCCCTGGCTTGGTAGATCAGTGGATTGTCAGTGCAGATATCAACAGCGCTGATCAGTAGTTCCTCGTATAGTTTTTCGCCTGGTCGCAGCCCAGTGAAATGAATTTCGATATCCCCTTGGCTTCCGTTTTCATTGTGTACAGATAATCCGGAAAGCTGGACCATCTGTCTGGCTAGATTGAGAATCTTAACCGGCTCACCCATGTCGAGTAGAAATACCTCTCCACCCTTAGCCATCCCAGCTGCTTGAAGCACCAGCTGGGCAGCCTCCTGGATGGTCATGAAGTATCGGGTCATTTCTGGATGGGTAACGGTGATCGGGCCGCCGCGGGATATTTGCTTTCGGAAGAGTGGAATTACGGAACCAGAAGAACCGAGCACATTCCCAAAACGAACCATCGTGCAGATTGTTCCAGACCCTGAAGCTGCGATTTCCTGAGCTGCTGCCTGGACGAGGAGTTCACAGACTCGTTTACTGGCACCCATCGCGTTGGTGGGTCGAACTGCCTTGTCTGTGGAGATCAAAATGAAGCGATCCAGTTGACAGTTGATAGCAGCTTGGAGAGCCGACTGGGTCGAGTGAATGTTGTTCTCGACACCGTTGCAGAGATTGACCTCCACCAGCGGTACGTGCTTATACGCTGCAGCGTGGAACATCACATTCACACCCTGTTCAAGAAGGATCTTCTCCAAGTAACCTTGTTTTCGAGAGTCAGCAAGTACAGCACGCACGGGAGGAACGGATACCTTTTCTTGTAGTGCATTCTGCTTCAGTTCCTGTTCTATGCTGTAAAGGGAGTATTCGTTGCGCTCTAACAGCACTAGCCGGGTGGGCTTCAGTCGAAGAATCTGTCTGCAGAGTTCTGTCCCAATTGAGCCACCTGCACCGGTGACCAGAACGCAGCGTCCCTTGATTGCTGCTGCCAGAAGCTTCGGATCCGCTTCGCTCGGTTCGCGGCCGAGCAAGTCTTCAATTGCAATGGGCCTCAGATCGGAGGCCAATCGTTCGCCGCTTGCCAGTTGGCGAAGTGTTGGCATCACCAGTACATTGAGGCCAAGGCCACTGAGGTGATCCACAATCTGACGCTGACCTCGTTTTGTATCTCCAGTGCGAGCCAGCAATACTTGTTCGATGCCGTGTCGCGAGATCAGTTTGCCAAGATTATCTGGTGAGTGGATTGGCAGATTCTGAATGCGTCTGCCCCAACAAGCAGGATCGTCGTCGATTGCGGCTACCAATCGAAAGCGTTGGTCATTGCGAAGATCTTCATAAAGGCGTAGGGCTGCGTTCCCGACCCCGTAAATGATTGTGGGTTTGCCTGGCTTCTGAAGCAAGCCTTTTAAGCTCAGCCTCAGCAGATCGCGAAGAAGAATGCGGCTTGTAATCGTGCTGAATGAGAACAGCAACCAGAAGATCAGCCAAAAAGAACGGGGTGGCTGGGAACCGCCCTGGAGTGTGCTGATCAGCAGCAGCAGCAACACAAATAGTCCTGAACGGGGTAGCAGTCCGTATAGAGATAAGCTGCCTGAATAGCGGGTAAGACTTCTATACCAGCCACTACTGGCCAGAACCGTGATGCCAATCAAAACCGCCCAAGCCAGCAGTTCACGGTATGCAATTAAATAGGTCATGATATCTCCTTGCATTCGGAGATAGAACGTTGCCAGGAAGGAAGCACTGATCAGAAAGGTGTCTAAAGCCAGTAGTAAACTGCGGCGAATCAGGAAGCCTTTGTTGTGTTCGTGCTTCATCGTTGCATTCGTTTCAGTGGTAGATCAATAGCTTGCATGCTTCCTTGCCTAGAACCTTGGCCGGTTCGGCCGATCCATAAACAGCCATGGGCCATGAGTGGTTTCAGTCCTAGGAGCCACTGGATCAAGTGCATTTCGGAAGGCTTCCTTTTCCCGATCATCGATTGATAGCCTTCTGCCGATTTTATCAAGGTCGGGGGTAAGTCTTTGGGGCTGAGGACTTGGCAGTACCCACGACCTTGAGGGCCTAGAATGGATTCCGAGACCTTTTCTATTGGGAAAAAGATTCCTGTGCCGCTTGATGATAGTGTAATCCATTTGAGAAAGAGGTAACTCTTCCCGTCTGGTGTTCTGTAATCTGCCGAGTCTCGAATGCTTACCTCTGTCGGTAGCGTAGTCTCTTTCACTTCAGTTTTGAACTTGTGAAGCCTCGCTCCATCCAGATTGATTGCCTCTGGAAAGAGGTAGGGATTGCTTGGGCCGTGTGGGCGGAACCAGCTCTCTACACTGATAAAACCAGACCAACCTGCTAGGAATATGATTGAAAAAGTCTTTGACCAGTTCACTTTATTGCCTTTTTTCCTTTTGCCACTTGAACTCGATTGCTGCCAGCAGCAGCATGCAGGTTAATCCAGCTGTCACAACGGAGAACATCTGTGAGCCCGCGCCCTGATGCCAGAAATGGAAACTCTGAAGTGTTTCCAGCCAGCCTGTGCCGATGGGATCCGTCATGAAGCCGAGTAGGGCGATTCGCAATGAATTGATGGTGAAGGCCATCAGCAGGGATGCACTTGCCAGGCAAAGTAGCCAGTTCCAAGGGAGTACTGGAATTAACAGTGCCATTACCACAATAGTGGCCAGGCTTAGGCTCATCATGTTCACACCCGTGCAGCTGAGATCCACGACCAGCTCCTTCCCCGGCATCACTATTGAAGTGCCCATGGCAGTGGCGGGTTGACCCATCAGCCAGAGCAGGAATGCCGATACGTGTGCCGTGAGCAGGGCCAGGGCATGCGTTGGTAAAAAGCGGTTGATCACCACCTGGGCGGGGAGCAGCATGCCCATCATTGCCAGCTGACCTGTGGTTGGACTGGTTGGTTTCACTCCCGCAACCAGTGCAAGGCCGAGCAGCCCGGAGACGGGAACAAGCAGCAGCAAGGGGTCGTAAAGCCTTGCTGCCACACTCATCACAATCAGAGACCACAGCAGAAGAGACAGGCCTGTCAGCAAGTGAAGCAAGCGCGGAGGCGGACGATTGTTCTCTTGAAAGCAATCCCACAACAGTGTTCCACCGCCGCCCCATGACAACAGCGCCATGATGGCGAAGGCCGTTACCCCGCCTCGAATCAGCAGGGTGAGCTGGGTGCTCACCAACCCCGCCAGCAGGACGAGCCAGACCTCACTCTCCCGGCGCATTGTCCTCATCAGCTTTGACAATCCTGGCTTGGCGGATTCGCTCTTCCAGATCCGGGTCAGAGCGTGGCCAGAGAAGGCTGATGAGCAGGTAAAAGCCTGTATAGGAGAGCGAGGAGAGCGAAAGTCGCGCTCCCTGGTTGGTGAGGCTCCCGGCCAGATCTGCCCGGCGACGCAGGAACTGGTACTGAAGATCTGCTTCGGCTCGATCCATCAGTGTTTTTGCGGCCTGTCGTTGCTCAACCAGGGGGCGATCAACAGTGCCAAGTGCCGCTGTGGTGTCACGCATCAGGGGGCGGAAGGCGGGTTGCTCGTCGAGAACCGCACGGAGCTGTGACACATCGGTGGCAGCCATCAGTCTCTTTTCGTAGCCGATTACGAGATTGAGGTTGTCCAGCCGCTGACTTTCGAGCTGCCTGATGCCATCGCTCTGCAGCTGCAGGCTCAACGCCACTATGGAAATGGCGATCAGAAGGTAGCCCAGGGCCACCAGGCCGAGCAGAGGGCGAACGGCAAGGGCGAGGCGGTATTCCCACAGAGCCGGCAACGCCCCATCCACGAAGCCCTGGTAAAGGAAAACCAGGGACACCACCGGAAGCGTGGAACGTTCAACCAGCTGTTGCAGGGCGTTCAGCAGAGCCTGATTCTGGCCGAAGGGGAAGGGGAGAAACGTTGGAAGGGTGTTGAAGACAAAGACAAGGATCAATGTGTAGGCCGTGATCCGGAAAAAGCTCCGTCCCCGCCGGAGACCAAACCCCACTGCTGACAAGCCGTCTCCCATCTGCTGATCTTACGGGGCCTGTATCTGAACACATGCGTTGCCAGGAGACGCAGATACCATGCAGGCTGAAGCCAATGCCTCCTCACAGCGGTTCCATGTCGAGCAGCAGCGACCCCACGGCATCGTCTGCCTCCGTTCCCGGAGCGGAGACGATGCCCTACGACCAGGGTCTGCCCAGACCGGGGACGGGCACCCGCAAGGAGAACGATGGATTCAGCATCGCTGCTCTTGTCAAGGTGATCCGACGGCGGCGGCGACCGTTTTTGATCACTGTGGCGGCGATCACGCTTGCGGTGGGTGTTCAGACGATCTACCAACGGCTTCAGTCGCCTCTCTATGAAGGGTCGTTTCTGTTGTTGATTTCCGATCCGATCAACGATCGCCCGTCCAGCAGCGGCACTGGCTCAGGCAGCGGCGATGGAGGAACGGCGATTGAATCACTTGCCCGGAACAACTTCACCAGCGACGTGCCCACCCTGATTCGGGTGCTCGAGAGTGCGGTGGTCCTTGATCCGGTTTTTCTCACACTGGTGAAGCAGGGGGTGACCCGGCTGCCGCGAATCGAGGTGAGCCTGGTGCCTGTCAGCGCTGACAAGGCCACCACCATGCTGGCTGGGGGTGTCCTTGCGGTGAGGGGCTTTGGTTCTGATCCGCAGACGGTTGAGGCTGGATTGAAGCTCACCGGTAAGGCCTATCTGGACTGGGCCCTCTCCCAGCGGCAGGAGCGCCTGAACGAGGGTCTCAAGTTCCTCGACCGCCAGGCGCCGCTTTTGCAGGCCAAGAGTGATGCGCTTCAGGCGGATCTGGAGCAGTTCCGCAAAACCAACGGTCTCGTTGTTCCAGGCGATGAAGCCAAGGCCAACCGCTCGAAGCTGGATGCACTTCAGAACCAACTGATGCTTCAGCGTGGCGAAGCCAGTCGGCTTCAGGCTGTCCGCCGGGATGTCGGCCTAGGCAAGCTCTCGGCGCGGAATTTCAGCATCGGAGGCAACAAGGGATCGGGTGTGTCCGGTCAGGACGGTCTTGAGGCCAATCTGCCGAACCAATCGTTGTTGGATGAGCTCGGCCGCCTCGAAGAACAGATCGCCAAAGCACGTGCCTTGTATCGGCAAGATGCACCCCAGTTGCGCGGCCTGATCGCGGCCCGGGATCAGCTCCGGCCTTTGCTGCAGAGCAAGGGATTGGAGGCGGTGGATGCGGCTTTACTCGAAAATTCCAATGCCACCGCCACCACCCGTCGTCAGATCAACGACCTGGAGCGTGCTTTCCAGCTGCAGCCGGCCCTGCTGCGCTCCTATGAAGCCCTAAGGCAGAAACTGGACATCGCTGATTCCAACCTGGCCAACTACCTGCGCACCCGGGAGCTGTTTCAGCTGGAGATCGCCCAGCGCAGTACCCCCTGGAAGGTGATCTCACCTGCCCAGGTGAACCTCACCCCGGTGGAGCCGAAGGTTGGCCGGGGATTGCTTCAAGGGTTGTTGCTGGGTCTGGTGGGGGGAGCCGCTGTGGCTGTGCTGCGCGATCGGCTCGATCACGTCTTCCACAGCCCGCTCGAGGTACGCGATGAGCTTCCCGATCCCCTTCTGGGCCACATGCCCTATGTGGCTTTCTTCGAGGGACTGAGGCGTAGCAAGCGCTTTCAGCTCGACAAGCTTGATGGACTCAAGGGTGGCAGCGATGGCTATCAGCGGTTCTACTACCAGGAGGCGATGCGCAATCTGTTCACCAGCCTTCGCTTCCTGAAGACCGATCTGCCATTGCGCTCGCTGGCGATCACCAGCTCGATTCCGGCCGAGGGTAAGAGCCTGCTGATCACCCTCCTGGCCAAGACACTTTCGGAGCTCGGTCAGCGGGTCCTTGTGGTGGATGCGGACATGCGGCAGCCTCAGTTGCACGTCCGCATCGGCCTGGATAACCTTCAGGGGCTCAGTAACCTGCTGACCGAGGAAGGTCTCAGCTGGGGCGAGCTGGTGCTTCCCGTTAAAGGCTATCCCAACTGGTCTGTGCTCACGGCAGGACGGCGTCCTCCCGATCCTCCGAGGTTGCTCAGTTCAGCCCGTATGGCCGAGTTGGTGAACGATCTGGCAACCTGCGGCCAATTCGACATTGTTCTGTACGACACTCCTCCGGCGCTTGGGCTTGCCGACGCGATTCTGCTGGGAGAGCTCCTGGATGGAATCATCCTTTTGGTGAGCCTCAACAAAGTGGACCGTTCTCTGCCGGTCGAGACTGCCAATCGAATCCGCGCGGCCGGCGCACCCTTGCTCGGGGTGGTCACCAATGCCCACCGTCCCAAGGGAGAGAAGAGCGGCGCTTATGGCTATGACTACGGCTATAGCCGGTGGAGCTACTCCGATTACGGCTATGGTTACGGTACGTACGATCCAGCCAGCAGCTACGCTCAATATGAATTGGCGAGCGCGGAGGATGGAGATGATCCCACCAGCGTTGCCAGCGGCCAGAAGAAGTCCCCAACCAACGGGCACCAGCCCACTGGCGATCGCCTTAGGCGTTTTCAGGCACGCATCGGCCGTTGGTTGGATGGTTGATCGCCCCTCGCAGGCCACCTCCGATCAGGAAGCCATTCAATTTTCTTGAACCCGTCCACAGGCAGCTCAATGTCAGCACCCACTCTTTTTGGAGCCAAGCCACTCCGTTGCCCTGGGGTGAGCGTTGCCATGGGTGGCGCTGTGGCGATTCTGGCCTCCCTGGCCCTGCCGGCCCCGGCCTAGGCGATCAGCTTTGTCAACGGCTTCCAGGGTCCCTTTGCTCCGGCCAACTGGACCCAGCAGCTCAATGGGGGCTCCATCAGCACCGTCGGAGCGCCGACTTCGATCTCATTGACCAGCTCCAATGATGGTGCTGGTCCGGATAACACCAATTTTTTAATCACCTTCAGCGCCACTGGAACTTTATCGTTCAATTGGAATTACCTTACAACTGACCAAGACGGTCCATTATATGATCCATTTGGTTATACGATCAACGGTACTTTCACCCAGTTAACCAACAATGCAGGTCTGAACAGCCAGAGCGGCGCGGTGAGCTTCACGGTCAATGCCGGCAATGTCTTTGGATTCCGGCAGCGCTCTACTGACAGTGCTCTGGGTCCAGCCACCACCACCATCACCAGCTTCAGGGCCCCTGTGCCTGGGCCCATCTCCGCCCTGGCACTGTTGCCTCTGGCTGCCGTGGCCAGATACCGGCACCGGTATCAGAGTTTGATCAAGCTCCGTTGAGCTTCAGTCACCCTCAGCCGATCCGGCCCCTTGAGCGATTGCCAGCCCCCAGAGCGGCAGCAGCGCCAGGCCAAGTCCAATCCATATCTCCAGTTGGCCGACGGCCACTAGGGCAGCCAGCGGAGCAAGCCAGAGCAGATTGATTGCCAGCACCGTCAGGCTCACGGGCCGGTGCCCCCCCCAGATGCGACTGGCCCGCTGATAGGCATGGCTGCGGTGCGCTTCCCAGGGTCGCTGCCGCCTCCAGAGCCGCCGCAGCAGCGTCCAGGTGGCATCCACCAGAAACACTCCTGCCAGGATCAGCCAGCTCCAGCCCAGCCGAGGCGAGAGATGGGTTAATTGCAGTGTCAGCAGGCCCAGCGTGAATCCCAGGAAACCGCTGCCCGCATCTCCCATGAACAACTGGGCCGGTGGCCAGTTCCAGACCAGGAATCCGGCAACCGCCGCCGCCAGCAGCAGCGGCAACACCGCTGGCAGAACTCCCGCCAGCCCTGAGGTGATCAACAAAGCCGCCCCCACTCCCGCCACGCTGATCGCCTCCAGGCTGGCGATCGCGTCGATCCCATCCATGAAGTTGAACAGGTTCACCATCCAGGCCAGGTACCAGAAGGCCACGACCTGAACCAGCGGCGCGGGGCCCAGTCCGGCCACACCGCCGATCCAGCTCAGCCCCCATAGCGCCGCTCCCAGATGGGCCAGCAAGCGCCAATGCGGGGAAAGGTGGCCCTGATCGTCGAGCCAGCCGACCAGCGCCACCATTCCTCCACCCCCCAGCAGAGCCCAACCCAGCTGAGGCTGCACAAGCCCGCTCAACATCAGAGGCGGCAGCGCCGACAGCACCAGAATCACGAACGACAGCCCTCCCCCTCGTGGAGTGGGGGTTGCATGGGACGTGCGGGCATTGGGCCGGTCGAGCAGTTCGCGGCTGATGGCATAACGGCGCAGCCGCCCACTCAGCCACCAGGAGAGCAGCGCAGCAGCGGCCAGCATCAGAACAAGCGCCACGGGTTGGATCAAACGTCCACCGCCAGCCTGCATCCAGGGGCAGGGCAGGGTTGGAACAGGCGTGGCGGCCTCTCCAGCAACTCTGCTGCAGAGCAGAAACCGGCCAGATCGGCGCTGATCCGCAGCACCGCTTCGAAGTGCTTCGGGGAGAGCAGCAGCAGAGGTGCGGCGAGGGCCTGGAACAGACGGGTGGGAACAGGTAGCAGCCTGCAGCGACGGGCGGCCGGGTCGCTTGCCTGCAGGCGACGCAGCATCTCCAGGTAGGTGATGGTCTCATCACCTCCCAGTGGCAGGAGGCCGCCGCCTGGCCCGTCTTCTTTTTCCCCAGTCAGCAGGCGGCGGGCCTGATCGAGCGCCACCGCAGCCAGCTCGTTGGCCGCGATCGGCTGACGAAGGCCAGTGGGGGTCGGCAGAGGCAGCAGCGGCAGCCGACGCAGCAGTGACCTCAGTTGCTCCAGATTGCGGTCGCTCACCTCGCCCAGGCGACCATGGATCAGAGTGGGAGCCAGGATTCGGCACGGTACGGCCAGCTGGCGGCATCGCTTCAGCAGCAGATCCTGTGCTGCCCCCAGCCGCGCGACCAGTTCCCGGTCGACCCGATTGGCGGCAAAGCGCTTGGTGATCACGCTTGAGGAGGAGCAGGCCACGACGGCCCGCAGTGTCTGCAATGCCTGCGGTTGCTGGAGCGAGAGGGCTTCCAGGAAGGGCGCCAGTTGCCAGAGGTGAGCAAAGCCGATCCACACCTGGGGGCCGGGGGGCAGGGTGATGGCCACCTGCTCAAGCGCGGCCGGGCGCAGGTCGGTGAGATCGCAATGATGCCAGCTGGCCAGAGGGGGAGCTGGTAAGGGCTGCCGCGAGAGCAGCTGCAGTGGCATGTCCACGGGCCGCTGGCTGATCAGAGCCTGGCCGCAAAGGCTGGAACCACCGAACAGCACCAGGGCGGGGGGGCGCGAAGTGGGGGGCGAACTGGTCGAGGGAGTGGCTGAGCTCACCGGACGGGCAGCAGGATGGGATGGGCGATTGCTGGATCAGACCAGCAGACTCAGGCCCCGCTGGACATAGCGCAACAGGAACGGTAACCACCACATCCCTCCAAAGGCCCTCCGGTAGGCCCAGCGAACCTCCTGAAGCCGGCGGCGGTGCTGCAACCCGCTGATCCCACCATCCCCGATATGCACGAATTCCAGGGGGATCCGCTTCACTCGAAGCCGTGGATCAATGGACAGCTGCAGGAAATAGTCAAGGTCGGCGGCAAGCCGAAAGCCAGCAGCGAAGCTGGCCAGCTCCTGGCGGGCTCCGGGTCCAATCAATGTCGCCTGATGGGGAGGGCTGGAGCCCAGCAGCAGCGAGGGGCGGTAGCTACCCAGCCACAGGAACGCCGTGCGTCGTCGGGGCCTTGGCGACACACGGCCATCGGCTGCCAGACTCAGATAGAGGCCACGGCTGAGCAGCAGATCGCAGCAAGGGTCGCTGCTGATGGCCGCGACGGCTTGCTCGAACGCTGTTGAGGAGCCAGCCCAGTCGTCGCTGCCCCAGAACAGCAGCCAGTCGGCAGGTTCAGCAGCGGCGAAACCTTGGTTCATGGCTCCGAAGATGCCGATGGCGGTTGGATCCTGTGGCACCCAGCGGAAGCGTGCATCGCCGGCGCAGAGGTCTTCCAGATAGGCGCGGTGCTCGGCTTCGCTGCCCCCGTCGATGAACAGCACGCGCCAGTGTTGCCAGCTCTGCTGACGCAGCGAGGCCACCAGCCGAGGCAATAGATGGAACGAATTGAGGGTTGGAACAATCAGCAGGATCGTCGGGGCCGCGATCGAGTGGCTGCTCAACGCCATCCCACCACCACTGCCGGATTTCCGGCAACGATCGCACCTGGCGCGATCACCCCCGAAGCCACGGACCCAAGAGACACCACAGCGGCCGCCCCCACCCGGGTGCCTGGGGCCACCACGCAGTGGGCACAGATCCAGGCGTCGGAGTCGATCTGAATCGGCCCGAGCCGAAGATCGAAGTCCACCGAGCGGTAGTCGTGGTTACCGGTGCAGAGATAGGCACCCTGGGAGATGCAAACCCGATCGCCGATCACCACCGGGGCCGGGTTGTCGATCCAGCTGGCTTCACCCAGCCAGCAATGATCGCCGACCACGAGCCGCCAGGGAAACTTCACCCGGAATCGTGGCCGGCAGGTGCCCCCTCTGCCCAGTCGGGCCCCGAAGGCGCGCAGCAGGTTGCGGCGCCAGCCATCCCCGGGGATAGCGCTAGCCACCAGTGGCTGGGCCAGTCCGGTCCAGAGGGCCTGAATCAGCAGCGGAACTCCAGAATTCCACTCGGCCGGTAGACGGTAAGCGCCCAGATCCTGCAGAGGAGAATCTCTACCCATTCGATAGCCTCAACAGGGTTTTGAGCAGGGTGCCTTTGGCGAAATGGAACAACCTGGGCGCTCTGGCTTCGGCCAGTTGAAGCAGTTTCTGCCGACGACGCGCTTGGTCTTTGGGCCGATGGATCAGGACGTGGCCGAGGTCTTGACAATTCAAGAGCCGCTTCTGGAACTGCAGAGCCAGGAAGTTGTGGCTGGCAGGGATGGCATGAAAGGTGATGGACGAGCGACTGCTGGTGTTGCCCGGGGAGGTTTGTAAGGAGCCGTGGATGGTTCGGGAGTTCCAGATCAGCATGTCTCCGGCCTTCAGGCAGGGGGCGGCTATGGAGAGTCGGTGGGTTTTGATGGTCTCGACGACCATGTCAATGTATTCCTGATGGTGATCAACCACGTTGATGGCTGAGTCTTGATGAGCGATTGTAACTTGATGGGAGGTCGGGCAGATGAAGAATCGACCTGCACCTGCCTGGATGTCTTCTAGGGCGATCCAGCCAGCGCACATGCTGCCAGCATGTTCGGAATCGAGGTAGTAAGTGTCCTGATGCTCCCAGGTGGAGGAGTTTCCCTCGAAATACATTGATTGGACGATTTTTGGCTTGTCTTCGAGGATTGTGGCGATGCCATTCATAATGGCTCTGTTGTTGAAGATCAGTTGCTCGGTATTGGTTCTCAGCTTTGGAAAACATTTGGGATCCAGGCTCTGGAGATTCAGCACCGGATTGATTACCCACCCCTCGGGTGTGAAGGCATTCGCCTCTAGCTTGGCGGTTGCCTGACGATAGATTTTGCCACTGAAGGGCTTCACTTCGCTTTCCCAGTTTGCTCGCAGTTGGGTGCATGTTGTTTGGTCCAAGACCCCGCTTAGAATCACATACCCTTGATTGCGGTAGTAACTCAAGGCGGCGGCATCGAGGCTTTTGAATCGGCTGGAAGGATCTTCTTCGAGCGTTTCCGGTATGTTGACCGGAAGATGATTTCGCGTAAAGCTGGCTAGCATGGTACGGTTGGCAATGATCTTGAGAGTCGTGAAATATAGAAATGCTTTGTGGCGATGACGGGAGGAGATTGCTCAGGGCGGTTTGGAGTCTACTAAGTTAGCAGTGTTTGGTGATAATGGATGTTCCAAAGGAGTGCTGATCGAATTCTGTCGGATTCGCTGGGCGAATCAGATCCAAGTGCGAATCAGCTGGATCAGCGGATGCTGAAGTGGCGCGAAGGTGCGAAGGAGAACAAACGGCAATGGTGGGAACACCTGTAGAATCAGGTTTGATCCGAAATACAACACAGGGGTGGCCAGCATCGCCAAGGCAATCACACTGGCCAAGCGGGAAGCCGGTTGAGGAGAGAGGCGATACAGGTGAATCTGAGCCAGAATAATGGCTGGAAAGACGAAAGCCACCGATCTCCAGACATCTCCATTGAACAGTGTGATCACCACGATCGCGATGGTTAGCGCTGATGAAAGGAAGATCACCGAAGCTCCTCGGGCCTGTGGCTGGTTGATTCGGTTTGGCGAGGCCAGTGTCGATGCTGTGTGTACCGCCGCGATTACAGGCGCGATCCATACCCATTTGAAGCTGGCCCAGACGTTGGCCATCCAGACAGGCCAGCCGTCAAGGGGCTCAATGGCACCAAAGGCGGTCTGCACGGCCTGGTAATGCTCTGGCCGGTTGAATCCGTCCCCGATCCAGCCGGCCTGCAGGGAGGTTCGGACAAGAACCCAAACCAGGATCCCGATCGCCAGCCCCAGCCCTTTTTCAGTCGCCCGGCGCCAGGGTCTTTGTTCATCGGGGTTTGCTGCATCAGGATGCGGGCCAGCGTTTTGCGGGCCAGCGGTGGGCAGGAAGGCTGCCAGCAGTGGCAGAAAGGCCAAGGAGAAGAGAGCCCTTTCGTCGTTGAGCAGGGCGATCGAAGCTGTCACCACCAGCCCAGGGCCAGCCAGCTCCGGCAGCACCGCCAGCAGCACGAACAGGTGGGAGACGCTGTCGGGTGCCATCCAGAAGGAGGTGCCTTCGACGATGAACATGGTCATGGACAGCGCCAGGCAGCATCGGAAGGCGTAGTTGGCCGAGCCAACCGCCGTGCGGATGATTCTGGAAGTGATGACGAGGCAGATGGCCGAGGCCGCAATGCCGGGGACAGCTACGGCAAGGCCCCGAAATCCAATCAGATGATTGAAAAGAGGAACGATGATTCGGTGATAAAGGATCGGTTCCTGCAGGTCTCGCCTGAGTGGATCGACGGCCTGGGCCATCAGGTCGATCATTCGGCCGCTCAGTCCGGGATCCCGGTAGATCCACAGGGGCGGTGCCGCCAGGACGATCGAAACGGCAGCGCAGATCAAACCGATTCTCAGATCCACCTGCCAACCCTGCAGTGAGTTGGGAAGCAAACGCCGCAGCCAGCCGTTCAGAGGGAGGATCATGGTTTCGGCAGCACGGACGCCGGCAGGGATTCGAGCAGTAGGGCTGCGCCTTCCGTGTTGAGGTGATCACCATCGCGGTAGAGCTGGCGACCGTTGACCAGGGTGCTGCAGTTGAGTTGGCCGGGTGGGCAGAGCACGGAAAGTGGATCAAGCAGCACCAGATTTGGATGGCGGCTCTCCAGGTTCTTCAGATCGTTGCGGATGGCCTGGCTGGCTGTGAGCAGGGTCTGGCGCTCCACTGTTGCCTTGCAGGTGGGCGAAGGGTTGGGGCGGAACCATTCTCGACTGCAAGCCGCGAGCGGAATGGGAACGTCGAGATCGAACTCCGGCGTCGGCAGAACCACCACCACCGTGGCCCGCTTCATCGCCATGGCTTTCAGAAGAGACTCAAGCTCTTTGAGCCAGCCGATACGGGCCTCCATTCTGGAGATTTCCTTCCCCGCAGGATTCAGCAGGGTGAGCTGATGATCTCGATCGCTCTGCCGAATCGGGGCATCGCCGAAGTAGTAGGCCAGCCGGTTGGAGAGCACCAGCACATCTCCTGGCCGGATCCTTGCCAGAATGGTCTGGGCAAGCATCTCCTGGACTTGCAGCAGGCTTTCGTTCCTGCCGGCATCACGGCGTCCATTGGCCTCCGGGGCCTCCCGCAGGAAGCTCACCGGGGGGGTGGGCATCCAGGCCAGCCCCACTTTCTGAATGGCCACTCCGAAGCGGCGATTCAGTTCCGTCGCCAGACCCGCGAGATGACTGCTGTGACTGTCGCCCAGGAAGAACCAGGTGGTTTTGCTCCCCACGGTGGTTGCTGTCAGACCACAGGCGCCTGAGGCCATGGTTCGGCTGGCCGCAGCCCCTTCGCTGCCGTCGAAGTGGCAGGTGCGGTAGTCCAACCCATCGGCCCGGCTTCCGGCGGGGCCGAGGTAGGCCCAGGCACTGAGGGGCTGGATCACGCCCAACAGCAGAAATCCTCCCGCAACCATTGCAGTCAGCCCCCAGACGATCGTTCCCCGCCGGCTATCACTCCAGCGCGCTCGGCGAAAAGGCTGCTCAACCCAGTGGTAAGACATCACCGCGAGGCTGAAGATCAGGACCAACAGCCAGGGAAGGGTTCCCAGGGTGAGCCCTACGGTCCAGCGAGCGATCGACAGAACGCTCCAATGCCAGAGAAACAGTGAATAGGAAAGGACGCCCAGTCCAACCGCCCAGGGGTGAGCGAACCAGCGCTGCAGCTCCTGTCCCGGGCCGATCAAGCCGATCCAGGCCACCGTGCTCCCCACTGCCAGGAGAGTGGCCGCAACCCGCCAGGTTTCCGGAAAAGCCAGGCTGCTCAACAGCATCAGGGTGGCGAACAGGGCTCCAAGAGTCTTTGTCCTGCTTGGCGTTGTGCCCTCCTTGAGCGTGTGGCTGCCGCACCAGAGCAGGCTGCCGGCTGCCAGTTCCCACAGTCGTGATGGAAGAAGAAAATACGCTGCTGCGGGATCACTTTGGTTCCAGGCCATGAAGGCCAACAACGAGGGCACCCCGATCACGATCAGCAGGATGGTCAGCTGTCGTGCCCCATGCCCTTGACGTCGTTGGCGGGGACGGCCGAAGCCGCTGAACCAGACCAGCAGTGGGAACAACAGGTAGAACTGCGTCTCCACTCCCAGCGACCAGGTGTGCAGGAAGGGGTTGTAGGTGGTCGCGCTGGCGAAGTAGTCGGTGCTCTGGCGGTAGAGGTAAAGATTCGAGATGCCCAGAAGGCCGCTCACCGCTGAGCGCCAGTAGCGATCGCTGTCGTCGCTGCCGGTTGGAATCACCAGCATCATCGCCATGCTGGTGAGCAGGACGCAGACCAGCAGGGCTGGTAGCAGTCGCTTCAGCCTGCGGGAATAGAACCCGGCCAGAAGATCACCCAGATCAGTCGCTTGATGATCGGCAAGCGATCCTGTGATCACATAGCCAGAGATCACGAAGAAAACATCGACGCCCAGGAAGCCGCTAGGCAGCCAACTCTTGTCGATGTGGTTGAGGACAACCGCCAGCACCGCCAAAGCCCGCAGACCATCGATTTCCGGGCGGTACATCGGTCGCGAGGTGTTCGTCTTCGGCGTGGACCCTGAGGCTGAAATGCTGGGAGGGGTCATCGTCGCGGCTGCTGAACGAAATCCGGTGCCTCTCCGCCGCCGAGCAGCCATCCATACAGTTCCGCCGTTTGGTGGGCGATCCGCGGCCAGCTGAAGCGCGTGGCCATCAGTTCCCTTCCTTTGGCCCCCATGGCTGAGCGCTCTGCCTCGCTCAGGTTGAACAGCTGGATCAGACGATGGCGCAGAACAACCTGCTCGGGGTCCACTGCCAGGGCTGCTCCAGCGGCAATCGCTTCTGGCAGATGGCAGGCGGGGCTCAGCAGAGCCGGCAACGACCAGCTCATCGCCTCAAGCGCAGCCATCGGCAGGCCTTCACTGAAGGAGGGCAGGATGAAAGCCGCAGCCTTGGACAGGCAGGCGGCTTTTTGCTCGCCAAAGCACGGCCCATGAACGGAGCAACGGGGCAGCCCCTGGCTCTCCACCATCCGGGCGAGGCTGCCGTCATCTCCGTAACCCACCATCGCTAGCCACCAGCCATGCCGTTCGGCCTCCGCCACCAGCGACCCCCAGGCCATCAGCAGTGGCAGTGTGCCTTTTTTCGGGTGGAAGCGGCCCAGAAACAGCAGCACACGACCACCCGGTGGCAGGAGATCAGACCAGGGGGGGGACGGCAGGGCGGCGGCGGGATCGGGCAGCTCCACTCCATTGGGGATCAGGGCGATTGGCGCCGTCAGCCCGGTGGCGGCGATCGCATCAGCTTCGGATTGGCAAAGGGCCTGCAGGGCAACTGCGGAATGCAGGGCCCTTTGCTCCCAGAGCATCTCGACCAGGTGCTTCTTCCAGCGGCTGTGGGCCAGGGCCCAGGGATCCAGCATCCCGTGGGGACTCACAACCACTGGCAGGCCTGTCCTTGCCAGTGCAGGAGCAATTCGGGTGGGACTGCGCCAGAGCCCGTGCAGATGAGCAAGGGCGGGCTTCCGTTCCGTCGCCGCTCGACGCAGTTGTCTGTCCCTGCACCAGGCCGGCCAGTGCTCAGCGGTCAGCCACTCCGCTGAGCCACCGGCGTTTAGCTGGGCGGTGATCAGATCAGTGATGGCGGCGGCAACACCTCCATCTCTGGCGGAGGAGGTTGCGTGGGAGAGATGAAGCACTGTCCCGTCGAACCGATTCACGTCCAGCACTCCTGGAGCCACTGGCTCAGCTTCACTTCCAGCAGCCGCCAGCTCAGCCAGGCGCCAACAAGGCTGACAACCAGGGTGATGGCGATGGCCAGGCCGTTCAGGAGGGCGAAGGGAATCTGAGCGGCACCAGGTGCGGAATCCAGAAGCATGGCCAGTCCTTTCATCACCGCTGGCACAGTCAGCACCTGAACGAGGTACAGGGAGTACGAAATCTTGCCGAGCCAAAGGGGGAGGGGATGGATGAACAGGTCGGGGCGACGTCGCTCAAGCGCTACGCCGAACAGCAGCAGGAGCGAGGATGCAGCGGCGGCCACCCCGAAGCCTCTGGCGTAGCCGTGGGGGTTGATGGCAAGCAGGGTCAGGCCCAGGCCGTAGCCCCCCAAACCCATCCCCCAGAGCATTCGCTGGCTTTGGCCACCCCGGAGGATTGGCGGCAGGGCAAAGGCGCTCACTCCTGCCAGGAAACAGGCCAGGTAAGTGAGGGGACGGTGAGCTGCCTCCAGCGGCACGACCAAAGCGAGCATTGTTATCAGGGGGAAGGCCAGCAGCGAGAGGTTGAGGGGAAGCCGGCCGAGCCCTGGGGCGAAGGGCGCCGCCAGAAGGTAAAAAGACACTTCCCAGAACAACGTCCAGGCGACGTAGAGGTAGGAGCCGTCGATCTGCCCCCAGCCGAAAAGGAGTGAGTTCAGCGTCTTGGCTGGAGAGAGCGAAGCGGTCTGGGCAACCCCGCGCGGCAGGATCAACAGCAAGGTGATGAACAGCAGGGTAAGGGCGAGATAGGTGGGATAAATCCGCCAGAAGCGGCGTGCCAGAAAGCGCCGGACTGATTGGGGTCTGGCGTTGAGGGTTCGGGCGATGACATCACCGCTGAGGGTGAAGAACACGGGGACTCCCATCCATCCGGCCCCGAACCAGAGGGGGGTTGACCAGGTCGGAGCGACGAGGGGGAGGAGATGGGCATGGGAGCCGATCTCCGCGTGATAGAGAACCACCGAAAGAGCGGCGAAGCCCCGGATCCAGTCGAGCGACCTGAGCCTTGCCTGGGCTGATCCTTGGTCTGATCCCAGGCTCATCGCGGGGTGGGCGTTGGCAGTGAGGTCTTTTTGAGCCGGGGCGCCCGCTTTGGTTCTGGCGGTGGTTGTGCCCAGCGGCCGTACATCCAGAACAGAGGCAGCAAGGTGAATGCGCTGAGGTAAGTGATCTGGGCCAGGTACCCCCTGCTCACGATCACATAAAGGAAGCAGGCACTCAAGAGATAGATGACTTGAGCAAAAGGCTCGCGGCAGCGCAGCAAAAACCAGTTCCAGAGCCAGCGCAGCAGCCAGCCCATCAACATGCTGATCGCCACCAGGGAAGGCCAGCCGGCCACCAGGTAGTACTCCCCGAAGTTCATCACCGCCGCGCCCACGGAGAAGGCGGGATCACCGAATACGGGCTGGATTGAGCGGCTCAAGTAGCCGATCGTGTCTTTATCTGGCAGAAAGGCTCTGGGAATGGGGATCTGCAACACCGAAATGAATGGGGCCAGTCCCACGAAAGGAGCCCGATCCGGTACGCGCATGATCACCCCTCCCGTGGTGAAGAACACGGATCGCCCCTCCACGAACCCGGATTCGATCAGTTCCTCCAGGCTGCTGCCCTGCACCGCTTCGACGTCAATGCCACGGCCATAGTCACGGCCGATGCCGAGGGCACCAGCCACCACCAAAATGGCGGCGGCTCCGAAGGCGACCAGTACGCGGATCTGGGGGCGCCTGCCCCGCACGAGGTACCAGAGCAGAAGCATCGGGAGGACGAGGATGACCAGACGCCACCGAAAGCCAAGGGTGGTGAACAGGCCGGTGGTGGCCAGCCCCCACCCCAGCAGCTGAACCAGATGACGACGGCTGATCACCCAGCTGGTGAACTGGAGAAGAACCCCCGGGATCAGGAGATTCACCCCATAGCTCACATAACTGGCGAAGGCGCCCAGCTCCAGGCCAGGACCGCTCTCCACGAGGGCATCACGAACCGTGAGCGGGTTGAGCTGGGCTAGAAAAGCGGTTCCTGCACTCAGGGCGTAGAGACCTAAGCCGATGAGGCAGAAATTGCGGCCGAGGCGATACAGGCGCTCCGGATCCGGTTCCAGAATGAAGCGACGATCGAAGCGGGGGGTCGGAAATTCATGAAAGCCCACCAGCACGCTCAAATAGAACGCCAGGGCTCCACCCCAGCCGTAGACCATGGCGCCTCTCAGGTTCTGTCCCCGCTCAACCCATTCCCCCAGCGCTAGAGCCCGCAGAGGACTGAGCAGGCAGTAGTAGCTCAAGATGGCAGCCAGGAACACCGTTGGGCGATAAAGCTGGAGCCAGGAATTGCTGCCGTAGGCCCGTGCGATCTCGATCGCGAATGCGGCGATCAGGCCAACGACAAGGAGCAGCTCGGTGCTGCTGAGTTCGGATGAATCGAACAGAGCGCTTGGTTCAATTCTCATTGTTGCCCCGCAGCAGTGCTCTCCAGGGCTTGGGCCATGGCCTCCGCCAGGCAGGTCTGGCCGGCAGCGGTGAATGGATGGATGACGTCCACCAGCAGGTCGTCGTAGCCGTGATCGGCCCGTCGGCTGCAGCGTCGGAAGAGTGGGCCGGCCTGCACAGCGGGGATGCGCTCCTGGCGCAGCAGCGCGGCGATTTCCCGATTCTCAGCCAGTGGCTCGCCGCTGACGAGCTCCCGCTGTTCCCAGAACTGCACCACGCTCACCCGGGCTCCGCTGGCGCGTGCCAACAGGAGGAAGCGGTGCAGATCGGTAAGCCCCTGGCGCAGGGCCGCCGGCGAGGCGGGATCGGGACTCGGCAAGGCGGCCCCACGGCCTTGGGAGAGGTTTGACAAAGGACCCCAGGAGAGTTTGGCGGCGATCTGGGGCCAAAGGTATCGCCCCAGCAGCTCTCCCAGAGCGGACCCTGGCGTTTCGGTGGGGTGATCGACGTCGAGAGGACCGTAGGTGGGATTGTCCCTCACATCGTGGCTGGAGATCACCAGCACCACATCGGTGGCTCCGAGGAAGCCGTAGGTCTGAGCCCAGCCCAGCCAGTTTCCCGGGCCCCAGCTGCCGCCACTGACGTTGCCGATCTGGACCAAGCCGGAGTGCTTCCTTGGCTGGCTCCCTTCCAGCCGGGTCACCAGGCGCTCGGTGGCGATGACCGATTGATCGAGCTGGGTGCCGCCAAACACCACGGAGTCACCGAACACCAGGATGCGCCTGGCTCCTGCAGGGGGGTGGGCGGAGATCGGCGCTGACCGCATGCCATAGGCGTTGATGAACACTCGGTTACGGAAACGCCAGACGCTTTGATTGGGTTTGAACAGGTATTCGATTGAGGGATGTTTCCTGTAAACCGGTGGGGTGCCCATTGCCCAGCGAGTGATCGCCTCGGCCGCCAGGACCATGCCTCCAGCAATCAGCAGTCCAGGCCCAACGGCACGAAACGCCTTCGGGTAGCTCATCTCCGCGAGAGCAGTGCCGTTGCAACCCGGGCACTCAGTGAATGTCGCCGATCTCCTGAGGCATGCTCGACCGCTGCGGCCAGGCCGGAGGCAAAAGCGGCCGGATCCCAGTTCTTCAGGTTCTGCCTGGCTGCGGCACCCATCGCCTCGCGGGCGTCGAGGGGAGTTTGCTCAAGTCGCTGCAGGGCCACCAACAGCCCCCCGGGTTCGTGGGGATCGAAGCACCAGCCGTTGACGCCGTGGCGCACCAGATCGACGGCGCAGCCGCAGGCACTGCTCACGATCACCGGCCGGCCTGCTGCCATGGCTTCGTTCACAACCAGGCCCCACTGATCCGAGGTGCTGGCCAGCACGACGGCGGCGGCCTGGCTGTAGGCGAGTCTGAGCGCCTCCAGTTGCAGGAAGGGATCGAGCTGTACCCGACTGGGATCGGGAAGGCTGGCGACGGCGGCGCGGATCTCCGCTTCGAGAGGGCCTGCGCCGATCAGTCGCAGCCCCCAGAGGCCGCCAAGCCGCTGGTAAGCGGCATAGGCCGCAAGAAGACCCTGGTGGTTCTTCTTTGCCACGAAACGACAGACGCAAAGAAAATGGGGCGGATCAGCCGGGCCCCCCGTCCCGTTGTCGTCCCGTGGGTTGCCTGGGGTGGATGGGGCTTGGAACACAGCGTTGTCCACCACGTCCCAGGGCTGATGGATGGCTGCGGCGGGGAAACCAAGCCGTTCCAGGTAGGCCCTGCTTTCGCTGCCCGCAACCAGAGCGCTTCCGCACTGGCGCAGTAGCAGCCTCTTGCTGAGCTCGGGCAACCAGTGGCGTGGCCGGTCCCGCCAGCGGCTGTCGGAGATCACCACCAGAGGAAGCGTGCGCTCAGCAGCCAGGCGAAAGAGGCGCAGGTAGCTGGAGTCGGCCCAGCCCACGCAGACGATGGTGGAGGGAGCAATTGCGTCATGAAGCGCCTTGAGCTGCCTGTCGAGGCTGATCAAGGGCGGATCCTGCTCTGGGGAGGGGGCTCCCTCCAGCCGTCGTCGCCCGTAGCGTGCCCCCTGAGCCGTGAACAGCCAGGGGTATTCCTGACTGTCGGGGCGGGTTTCCAGCACCACCAGGGGCATCCGCTCGGCGGCGGCCTGGAAGCGGGCATGGTGATAAGGGCCAATACGGCGCAGGGCAAGCAGAACTGGACTCTGCGGGGTTTGGATCGGCGTCATGGCAGTGCCAGAGCTGCCAGAAGGCGCTCGCCGTAGTGGGTCCAGCTGAACTCCAGGGCCCGCTCGCGGGCGGAAGCGCCCAGGCGGGCCCGCAGTTGCCGGTCGCCCAGGATCCGCTCGATCCGATCGGCCAGGGCAGCGGGATCCCGGATCGGCACGAGGAAGCCATCAAGGCCCTCCCGTACCACTGAACCACAATGGTGAGTGGTGATCACAGGCACGCCGCAGGCCATGGCTTCCAGATGGACGAGGCCAAAACTGTCCGCGAGGGTAGGCAGCACAAGCAGATCGGCACGGCGGAATTCCTCCCGTACCTGGCTGCGCGGCACCTGGCCGAGATAAGTGGGCCCTTCGAACAGCGGCAGGGTCACATCCACCAGCATTGGCCCCACCACGCGACAAGCGAGGTCCACGCCTCGACGTTGGAGCAGCCGGCACGCTTCGGCCAGGACATGGCTGCCCTTGCGGAGTCCAACCTGCCCGACGAACAACACCCGACCGGGTAGCGGGGCAGGCTCCAGATCGAACCAATGTTCGGGGATGCCATAGGGAACCACGAGGAGTTTGGCCGGGTCGCAGCCGAGCGCGATCGAGCTGTCACGGCAATACGGAGATGGCACCAGCACCCTGTCGCTGAGGGCCCACTTGAGCCGATCACGTTCGATGCCGGCCTCCACCATTTGCTGAGGCTCGCCGGAGGGTTCGATGCCGGGAAAGCGGCGGCGTTCCTCCAGCAGGATGCGACCCACATCGGCTCCGATGATCAGTTCATGGACCACCGGCATTCCCCGATCCTTCGCCAGGCGAACGACGTCCAGGTCGTTGTTGATGAAGTTCGTGTAGAGGGCTTCCGCCCCGCCGAAGTTGTCATGGCAGGCGCGCTGTTGCACCAGGGCGTCGCTGCGCTCGCTGTGGTGAGCCCAGGTGAGGCTGGCCAGGGGCTGGTCGCGCACCAGCCTGCGGGGCAGGTCGGGTGGCAGACGCCGGCCAAGCAGCCGGCGCAGGGAGCCGGGCTGAAGGGATCGGGGCCAGAGTGCTTCCAGCAGCTGGAAAGAGCGATGACTGGCGTGGAGGTCGGTATAGAAGGCTGCCAGCGCATTGGCCCGGGCCAGCAGGGCCGGCACGGCGTAATGCATTCGTGCCCCTGCCTGGAGCACGGCATAGCGGGGGATCACGGACACACGGCTTGGTAGTGCTGCAGATAGGCCGTTGTGACTGCCGGCGCGCCGAAGCGGGCCGAGAAGGAGGCCCGCACCTTTTGCCGGTCGAGCTGATCAAGCTTGCCCACGGCTGCGACCATTTCAGCCTGACTGCTCACAATGAAGCCACTGATGCCAGGTTCGATCACTTCCGGAACGGCACCCCGATCAAAGGCGATCACCGGGGTGCCGCAGGCCATGGCTTCAAGCATCACGATTCCGAAGGGTTCCTCCCATTCGATCGGGAACAGCAGTGCGCGGGCGTTGGCCAACAAGTGCTGTTTGGCGGGATCATCGACGGGCCCGAGGAACGAGATCAGGGGATGGTTCCGGTAAGGGGCGATCTGCTCGGTTTCGTAGGCCCGAGAGGCGGCATCGAAGGCTCCGCCTGCCACCAGCAGGGGCAGCCCCGCGTCGATCGCGGTGGCGATGGCGGTGTGGAGGCCCTTGCAAGGATCGAAACGGCCAAGGAATACAAGCGGCCCGGCAGCGGCCTGAACCTTCGCTTCCTTGTACTGGTCGAGGGGCAGAGAATTGGGTACCACAGCCACCGAGGCAGGCTTTCCAGGAAAGCGGTAACGCATCCAGGTCGAGGGAACGGTGTAGGTGATGCGCGCCGCAAACAGGCGGTCGAGCAGGGCGATGCTGCGGGCGGAGAGCGGACAGGCGTAGGTCTGCACCAGTGGGGGCTGGGGGGCCAGCAGCCATGGGAGCAGGGCCAGGCTGCGCCCGAAGCTGTGCACGAGATCAAGATCCCGACAGCTGGGCAGCAGGGCCACCAGCCTTGCCAGGTGCCGTTTGGCGGGCCAGATCCCGGCGGGGCCATAGGTGAAGACACGTGCGCCAGGCAGGGCGGAGCCATCGGCGGCAAACAAGGTCACCCGATGGCCCTGACGCAGCAGTTCGGCGGCATGGATCGCCACAACCCGCTCAACGCCGCCATAGGTGGCCGGCGGGGTGGGCTGGCTGAGCGGAGCGATCAGGCCGACGTGCATCACGTGTTCAGGCAGGAGGCAAACCGCTCCGTGTCCAGGCGGTTCTGGGAGGCAAACAACAGATCAGCCTGGGGGATCCAGGCATCGGCGGGAGTGCCCAGGGCGCTGGAGCGCCCACCAGTCCAGGTGATCGGTTGAATGGCCACCACAAGGAAGCCCCATTGCCGCAGCTGCTCGATGCAGTCACCGATCAAGGGAGCTCCGACGTTGTAAGCCACCAGGGAGCATTCGAGCTGGATCAGGGCGCAGCGCTTCAGCAGTTCCCCTGCACCGCGCAACACCTGCAGTTCGGCGCCCTGGGTGTCGACCTTGAGGAAATCCGGCGGCGGGAGATGGTGTTGCCGGACCAGTGCATCGAGCCGTTCAGCCTGCAGCAGGCGCGGCTCGAGGCCGGCATAGAACGGGGTGGCCTCCTGGAAGCATGAATCGCCGGTGCCACCGGTGGAGTGGAACGGCACCGGACCGCTGTGATCCGAGAGCAGGGCCTGGAAGAAGGTGATGCGGGGGTCGACGGCAAGCCGAGCGGCATAATCAAGGGGATCGAACAGGCAATAGCGCGCTTGGGGAAGCAGGGGACGCAGCTCTTGGGTCCAGGCGCCACGATGGCAGCCCACGTCGTAGACGGTGTTGATCAGAAGCTCGCTGGCCAGCAGGCGACGCAGACTGGCCTCGATGGTGGTCTGATCAAACAGCACCCGGAGGCTGGGATTGGCGGTGAGCAGCCGTGCGGCGGTAAAGCCGGCCGAACGCATCCAGGGCGGGATGATCATCGCCAGCGGCCAGGAGAGCGCAGTCGTCTTCTCACTCGTTCGAAGGCTGTGTGTTGAGTGACAAGAATGACCTACGTCAGAGACGCGGCAAGCCAAGGGAATCACTTTTCCTTGAACCGCCTCATAACCGAGTCTGCAGGCCCGGCCGAGGCGCATTAGCCAGTTCATCGCCACCGGGGTGGAGGTTCTGAATCGATTCAGTCCAGAATTCTGGCCAGCTGTTTCACCGCCGTAGCCCAGCTGAACTCCTGACAGCGAGGAGCCAGCGCCGCCCGCCAGACCAGGTAGCTCTGATAGGGCGTGAGGCGCGCCGCGATCCAGGCGGCCACCTGCTCTGGACGGGGGTGGGCAGCAAACAGCTGGCCGCAACCGCTGTCGGGGAGCGTGGAGGCGATTCCTCCCACCGCATGGGCCAGCACCGGAACGCCCAGTCGCAGGCACTCCAGGTTGGAGCGCGGAGCGGCTTCGGCCTTGGAGAATAGGGTGCCGAAATGCCAGCTGCGCAGCTCGGTCACAAAACGGGCCGTGTCGACCTGCTTGTTGATGAAGCCCAGGGGGTTGAGCAGGGGGTGCTGGGGAAGCCCGCTCGGATCGACCCCGATGGCACGGACCACTGTCGGAATCCCCTGCTGCTGCAGGGCCTCCGCAACTTCCAGCAGAAAGGGGCCGCCTTTGCGCTGCCATTCTTTGCCAAGAAAGCCCAGCCGCAGGGGGGCCTGCGGACTGGGAGGGGGAAGAGAGACCGGATCAGGGCAAGCGTTCAGCAGGGTCTCATCGAGATTGGCTCCGCCCGGCACCACGTGCACCCTGGCCGGATCGATGCCGTAATCGGCCATCACCGAATCAGCGGCCCACTGGGCCATGCAGATCACAGCACCGGCCTGCCGATAGGCCAGGCGTTCACGTTCCAGTACTCGACGCTGAAAGCTCGGAGCGATTCGAAGGCCGCCGCCGTACTCGTCAAACACCTGGCGGGTGGTGGCGTCGATGTAGAAGGCGACCTGCCAGTGAGAGGGCCAGGGCTGGGGCGGAAGGAGGGGGAAATGGCTGAGCAGCTGCAGCGGCTGGGTGGGATCCAACCGTGCCGGGGCGATCACAGCCGTGGTGAACGGCCGGCTGTACTGAAACCCTCCAGGCCTCCCGGTTCGCAGGAGCTGAGCCAGATTCCAGAGCCGGCGGCGGCGGCGGAACCGCTCGGGCTGCAGGGCCAGGCCACCCTGAAGCAGGCCGGTTTCCAGTCCGGCCTGAAGCAGGAAGAAGGGGGTGCTGCTCCAGGTATCGGGGCTGGCTGCATCACCGCAGCAAAGCAGCTGGCGGTTCATGCCTTGAGGAACTGAATCCACTGTTCCGCCGTGTGGCGGATGTCGTACCTCGCACCATGGGACAGAGCACGGTCCATCAATTGCTGACGTTGCTGGCCGGACCCCATGAGCTCTGTGAGCCGCATGGACCAGGCCGTTTCATTCCCCTGCGGCAACAACTCGCCAGCCATGCCTCCCAGCAACACCTCGCGGCAGGCGGGCACATCGCTGGCGATCACGGGCAGACCAGCGGCCAATGCCTCGATCAGTGCAATGCCGAAGCCTTCAGCTGAGGTGGTGGAGAAGGCGAACAGATCCGCCTGACCGAGGAGTTCGGGAACATCGGCGCGGCGGCCGAGCAGCACCCTGGCTGGATCGAGCCCCAGCTCATCGGCGAGTGCCTCGAGGGACCGGCGATCGGGTCCGTCACCCACCAGCTGCAACTCCCAGCCGGGCTGGCGGGCAGCGGCGAAGGCCCGCAGCAGGGTGGCCTGGTCTTTGATCGGATCGAGACGGGCGACCATCAGGATCCGTTTCCGATCGTTCGCAGCTCGTTGTGCGCGCGCGGCAGCGGCTCGTGTGGCAAGGGAGGCCGTGTCGCAGCCGTTGGCGATCACCGTTCCCAGCCGCAGGCCTCGGGGGAGGGGCTGGAGCGAGGTCACGATCGCCTCGCTGCAGGGCACTGCGGTCACCCCCAGCCGCTGGAACCAGATCAACAGGCGGTGCCACAGGCGACGACCTGTGGGGGCAGACGGGGCGGTGTTGCCCAAATGCACAGCCAGGCGACGCACTCCCGCCAGCCTTGCTCCCAGCGCCAGCCAGAGCATCGCCCGGTTGCAGGGGTAGATCAGCAGCGCATCGGGCCGGCGCCGGCGGCAGAGATGAAAGCTGCGCCAGGCCAGCTGCGTGCCATCACAACTCGGCCACTGGTGGAGCCGGCTGAGCTGGCCGGCATCAACCAGTTGCTCAAAGGCCGGTGCCATGGTCTGTTCACGGCAGTCGGCATTCAGCAGCTCGCCATGCACCCATGCCGGGGAGTGGCGGATCAACTGCAGGGCCAGGGCTTCGATGCCGGCGGCATGGAGGCCGCTGAGCACGTGGAGCACACGCATCACGCCATAATCAGGACTTGGTCACAGGCCTCATCAAGGCGTAGGGCCGAGGCACGATCATCGCCTGCTGCTGGGATGCCGTTGTAATTGGCTGTTAACACAAACAGATCGAGCTGGTTGAGCAGCTGGTAAAAGTTGCCGCTGCTGCCGAGGAGGTTCAGCTGGAGGATCAACCACACCCATGAGATCACGATGGCGCCTGATCCATGGCGGCCAGGGCCTCGATCACCGCTGCTGCTGTGCCGATCGCCTGCTCCGCATCGACGGGGTCGAACAGCTCAGCTGGTGGCGTGGTTTCGATCGGATACCGCGAAGTGATCGTCATCCGGCTGAGGGCCTTGAGGGCCAGCGGAGCCAGCGCAGATGTGTCCAGTCCTGCTGCTTGCAGCTGCCGCACCAGATCTCCGAGAACATGGGTGTGGGGTGGTTCCTCATCAAGCTCCAGGATCATGCTCTTGAGAGCTTTGTCCGCAGCCTGCGAAGCGAAGTAGCAGGCCTGGGCCAGCCAGGCTTTCGGGCGTACGTTCACGGGGGCCAGCGGAGCAGGGGAATGGCCTGGGAGCGCACCGCTCGCCAATGGGGAGAGGGAGAAGCAACCCACGATTGCCAGCAGCCTCGGCTGACCGGCAGCACATCCGAGCCAACACCGGCCTCCAGCAGGCGATCGGCCCAGAGATCGGCCGCCGCCTGGTCATCCACGATCACGAGCAGGTCGATATCGGAGTAGCCATCCCAGTCGCCCCGGGCCCTGGAGCCGAACAAGAAAACCTCGATCGGCTCACCACCCGGCTGAGAATCAGCGCTGAACACTTCGATCAGGCTGCTGGTGAAGGCGGCAAGCCAGCGGGCATGGCGTTACCGGCGCAGGGCCTCCAGGGGAGAGAGGGTGGGGGAACCGGCCATGGATTCAGGCTACCGAGAGCCCAAGTTCCCGCCCGTAGGCCTGGGCCATGGCTTCCACCGAAAAATCCCGAAGCGCCCGCACGCGAGCACGCTCGGCGCAACGGCCAGCGGCGAGCGGATCGGCCAGCACCTCCCGTATCCCCGCCGCCAGCGCCGCCGGATCTCCGGGAGGCACCAGGCGGCCGAGGAGGCCATCCTCCAGCACCTCCCGGCAGGCGCCCACATCGGTGGCCACGATCGGCAGGCCGACGGCCATCGCTTCGGCCAGGGCGATCCCGAAGCCCTCATCGGGCTTGGCGGCGAACACAAAGAGATCGAGCTGGTTGAGCAGCTTGGGGATGTCGCGACGGCTGCCGAGCAGCTTCACTCGATCCGCCAGCTCCAGCTCGGCGATCAAGCGCTCAAGGGCGAGCCGCTGGCTGCCTTCGCCGATCAGCCAGACCTCAACGTCCACACCCCGCTGCCGCAGCAGGGTGACCGCCCGAATCAAGGTGGGCTGATCTTTGTGTTGTTCCAGTCGCGCCACCATGCCCAACCGAGGGTGGTGGTGGGCATGCGGGAGGCGCTTCAGAGAGGCGAAGGCCTCCAGATCACAGGCGTTGTAGATCGCAACCGTTTCTGTAGGCCTTACCCCAAAATCGCGCACGGTGGCGTCGCGGATGTAGTCCGAGCAGCAGAGCAAGCGGTGGGTCACTGGACGGCCCAGCTGCACCAGTGCCTTGAACTTGCCGAAGGCATGGCCCGTCCACACTGGCGGCAGGTTTCCTACATGGGCGCAGACCCGCTTCACGCCGCTCAGCTTGGCGCCCCAGGCGATGCAGGCATGCCAGCCGAGCGGGAAGCTGAGCACGGCTGCGGGCCGATGGCGCCGACAGAGGCGGAAGATCTGCCAGATCAAGCGTGGGTAGCGGCCCTGGCCCTGGCCGAGGGCCAGGGTGCAAACCGGCATGGAGAGAGCCTCAAACTCAGAACGCAGATCCTGCGGCTCGCTCTCCAGCAGCACCAGCACCGGCCGAATGCCGTGGCGCTCCCAGTGGCGGCACAACAGCAGAGCCAATTGGGGACAGCCTTCTGCTGCGAAGCTGTGGATCAAGATGAGCACATCCACTACAGCTGCGGGCTCACGACTCGCTAACATGATTCTGGCGGGATTTAGATAGAAGCGACACCGGTTGATTCCAGAGTGATCTTGGCAAAGTCTTGGATTTCTTTGGGAGCAAAGATATAATCACAGGTATGAGGCGATCGAGACCAGACCTGATTTTTTGGAAACTCAGAAACGGCTTGTATCTCTAAGAGCGACACTCTGGTATCAAGGTCCAGCACACAGAGATACAGTGTATAGTTCAACTGATCGAGGATAGATTCCAGTTTCCTCTTTCGAGCGTCATTGGCTGGAATCTCCGACTCTCGATGGGCATGAAGAACCTCGCAGAGAATGATTGGCCGTTTGGCATGGATTGTGGTAAGGGCTCCACGCAATACTTCAAGTTCCGATCCCTCCACATCAATTTTCAGAATGAATCCTGAAGGCAGATCAGGAATTGCGACCTTGTCAAGAGGATAGGTTGCTATCCAGAAGCCACTCACAGATGCATAGGTGTCGGGCCTGATTTCAGGGACAACCGTTGCCCCAGCGTCCAGTTCGGAGGTTCGATAGATCTTCAGGGGCTTGGAGGCATCACCACAAGCCCATGGGAACAGAGTTGAGTTAAATTTATTGCATGCGGAAACTTTCTGAAGAAGACCAAAGGCCTCTGGATTGGGCTCAAAGCCATAGTAGATAATTTCACGATTCCAGGAGCATACTTCTAACATGGTTTGGCCGCAGTTGGCACCAATATCAACGAAGCAAGTAATGTCTGCATATTTTTTGAGTAAGCTGAGCAAAACGGCTTTGTATCCTTCCTCCATCAGAAGAACTGATTCCAGCTTGCCTTCATGCATTGGGACGGCAATAGATTGAGTTCCGACCTTGCATTTCGCTTGATAATTTAAATAAGGAGCGAGTCCGAATCGGCGCAAAAGAATAACTGGTAGAATTCGAAGCTTTCGAATTCTACTGGCGAGTAACGAGTGCTTCCGCAAAGAGTGCTGCCAATAGGACTGCATCATCATAGCTAGATTATGAGCATACTCGGATAAAGATTGGCGATGATTAATGTCAGGGCGTAGCTTCATTTCTTATCGTCACACTGTTGATTTCTGCTGAGGCATTGCTTTGCTGCTGCCACTATCTCATCCTGTCAAGGGATGGGGGATCAGCTAGACTCATCCCGGATAAACCCGTGTGGTTAACTGATGACTGCGACTATGAGCCTAGTGCTGGAGCGGACCTTCAGCGTAATAAGCTGGGAGGGTTCCGGCTTTCCAATAAAAATAATTTGATTTCCACTGTCTTGGTGTAAAAGAGGTTTTGTTGGTCATCGACCGCGCTTCCGATCCAGCGGATACGAACACACGGAAAATTGGGCCAGCATCCAGATCAGGGGAGAACTCCTCTGCGCCTGTCTCTGTTGAGATCGACCAGACGAAGATTTGTCGCTGTCCGCCTCGCAAAGCGATTGAGCTCAAAGGTCAGTAGGTGCAGCTCACGCTCGGCTAGGAAAGCATGGATTATCAGAATTTTTCCTTGCTAGCAAGCTGGTAAAGAATCTCCAGGATTCTTGGCGCGATCGTACGCACATCAAAGCGCGTTTCGGCCACAGTTCGGCAATCGGATCGTGAAATGGCAGAAAGGTCTTTGATAGCTTGCACCATGTCTTCCACGGTGTCGCAGAGAAAGCCCGTGGAGCCGTGGTCAATCACCTCGGGAGTCGATCCCATGCGTGTGGCGATCACTGGTGTTCCACAGGCCAGCGCTTCGATCATCACCATGCCGAAGGGTTCATCCCAGCGGATTGGAAAAAGCAATGCTGAAGCTCCGGCAAGAAGTTCATGCTTCTGAGCATCATCAACAGGGCCGATCCAGCGAATCTGATCACCATCAAGGTGGGGACTAATAGCTTGTCGAAAATACTTAGAAGCACCCTCTTCGGTTGACTGATTGCCAGCGATCACAAGACGTTGGCCGGTGCGGTGGGCCACGTCGATGGCTGCATCCACTCCTTTGTTGGCGGTGAGACGCCCAAGGAAGGCTAAATACCCTCCCTCGCCACTTCCGAGCTGATAAATTGAACTATTAACGGGATTCGGGATGATGTGAACAGGATGCGAGATTCTGACCTGAGAGCGTTGATTTTCGCTGAGGCATTGAAACGCAAATCGTGAGCGGATAAGAGCCTCTGCCGAATCAATCTGCTGCTGATCAATTGGATTGTGAAACGCATGGACTGAAGGCTTATTGATACAAAGCAATGACTGCATGTAGTCGAATCGTCCATGGTTGTAAACAACATCAGCGTCACGAGCTGCCCAGAGGCTCTGCAGTTGAAACTGGAGCTTTCTCTTGGCACGGCTGTGGTACGCCATGGTGGGTGCCTGATGGACATGCAAGCACCCGCCATTGTTGCGTGAGCCAAGGCCCGCCATGATGTCAACTTGATGTCCCAAACGTTTGAATTCTGTAGCATAAATATCAACAATTCGTTCGGCTCCTCCATATTTCAGAGGCGGCACCGGGATGTGTGGATCAGCGATGAAGAGAATCTTCAAAAGGCTTACAAGCCTCTGCGGGGGGATAGCATGGCAAGAGCCGATGCATAGAAATCCAAATGCGCCTGGATGAACACGGATTTGGAGAAGCGCCGTTCGCCGGAAGTCCGGCAAATCGTCCGATCAAGCTGATGCACGCGCCGAATGGCCTCCACGAAGGCCTCAAATGAATCGCAGATGAAACCGGTTTGTCCATGCTCTACCAGCTCCGGGATCGATCCGAGGTTGGATCCGATCACTGGCGTGCCGGCGGCAAGGGCTTCCACCATCACGATGCCGAAGGGTTCGCGCCATCGGTTCGGCATAAGCAGTGCCAGAGCATTGCCGAGAAAGGTGGACTTGGCGCCATCATCGATTTCACCGATGTATTCGATGCCACTCCGGCTGAGGTACGGGGCCACGTGCTCGTGAAAGAACTGATCCGCTCCCTTCTCTTCATGGGGAATGATGCCAGCAATCTTGAGCGGAATCCCGGTGGCTAGCGACAAGCGAATGGCCAGATCCACACCTTTGTCATGGCTGAGCCGACCCAGAAATGCAAGGTAGGCACCGCTGGGATCCGCCACGGGTCGGATCAGGTTGAAATCGGTGGCATTCCCGATCACGGTGGAGCGCTCAGGCGGAAGACCCTGCACCGAGGAGATCTGGTCTTGGCTAATGCCGATATAAAAGCTCCGCGATTGATTGACCTTCACGATTCTTTCCCAGTCATCCGCTGCAGCAGTGTTCTGCTGGGTGAAGAGAATCGGCAGGTTCAGGGCGTGGAGCAAGCCATGATATTCCGGCCACATCACAAAGGAATGAATCAGGTCGGCTCGATCGAGAGCAGCTCGGATCGCAGTGGCTTGGAACGCAAGCCTGCGGTAGAGGCGGCTCTGCAACGTGGGTTTCTGATGTCGATAAGTGTATGTGCGGCCTGAGTAGGTGCTGGATCCTGTCCCAGCTAACAGATCGACTTCGATGCCTTGTTCACTCAATCCTGAGCAAAGAAGATGAACGATGCGCTGGATACCTCCATAGTAGATGGAAGGGATGACATAAGGCCCTGTGATAACAACGATCTTACGAAGCATCCTTGCTAGCCTCAAGGTAGAGCGACAGAGGATGCCGCTCTGACTCGGCAGAGTTGTCAGTTTTGGAATCGAACCCGTAGTGGCTCCAGGTCTTGAGCGCGGACGTGTTGAAGGTCATCTCCTGAATGCTCGAGAAACCGATATCGCTCAGGATGAAGGAGAGCTGAACAGGATCCCACATCCATTTGTGAGCGTATCCGTTGGCGCGGGGATCGCTCTGCGCGAACAGACGATCTCGGAGGAAGGCTCCCTTGCGCGGCAGGGCCATGAAGCTTTTGATCTTGCGCCAGCTGTTGGATGGTCGGCTCGCGTTTGCCAGTTGTGCTGATGACGGTTCGAACCCTGAGACTGACATGACATACTGATTGTCGTAATAGCCTTGCTGAAGCAGGGGCATCTTGAGGCCGTCATTGGTTTCTTTGGTAAGATCGTCTAGGATCAAGGTAGTGATGAATTCCAGATTTCGCCTGGCCTGTTGCGTTCCGCTACGCCTGCAGTCCTCAAGGCGAAAAAGATATTCTTTGCAGAGACTTTCAAAGCACGGTACTACGATCCGGCAAACTCCACCAGCATCTAGAAGCCGGTAGAATTCGGTGAGAAGTTGCACGGCGTGCAGATAGCCAAGATGCTCAAGAGAATGAGAACAGTAGATAAAATCGAAGGATTTTTCAGGTAAGCTTAGTTGGCTGGTGAGATCTAATTGCTCCACCTCGCCTGGTATGCTGCGCATGTCGAAGTTTCGCCAATCGGAGTGGTATATACTTCCACAGCCAAAATTGGCCAAACGACTCTTCATTGATTGGTTGTGCGAGTTGCTGACTTGAGTGGTGCATATTGTTTTTGGATTTCTTGATAGCAATCGATTAAATTGTCGGCCACGTCTCCGTAGGTTCTTAGATGTCGCTTTTGGCGCTTCTTCATTTTGGTTTGATTGATGGTGGAGAGAAAGAACGTGCGCCAGCTTTTCACGGTTGGTTGGACCAGATTACATCCAGGTTGTCCTTGGCACAGTTCAAGGATGCCTCCGAGGTTGCTGCCAGCCACCCATAGGCCCATTGCAAAGGCTTCCAAGACCACTAAAGGACCTGTCTCTAGCCATAGGGACGGGACAAGAAGGCAATGGTAATTAGACAGCGTAGTAGCAACATCGGCTGGCTGGATAGAGGCATGGAGCCGAATATTTGAATGATCTTTGATCAGCTTATGTAGGCCTGTCAGGTAGGGTTTGTTATTCCCATTCCCGTAGGCATCCAGTGTGAATCCTAGTTCCACTGGTATGCTCGTTAATGCTTGAATCAAAAGATGCAGCCCTTTGACTGGCTCGATCCTGCCGATAAAGACGAATCGGATCGTTGGGTTGTGGTCGTTGGTGCCTGAGTTGTGCATCGAAAAGTCGGTGGCAGACTCAGGACCGCCATGGCCGATCCGTTTGATTTTGTTGTCTGGGTAGCCATTGCGAATCAATATTTCCTGCATCCAGCTATTGAACACATGGAGATAGGTTGTTGGCAGGCCGGCATAGGCACCCAGCCTTCTTTGGTTCCAGATTGTTGCCTGCCTGCTTGTGCCCAGATTGCCTAGCCTGCTGTCAGAATTTGCCATGAAATTGGGTAGAGATACCCTGCTCAGCAGAGAGGCTAGGGATGAAGGTACACCTGTCTTCCGCAATCTGCACTGGGTGCATCGATTGGCTTCAACAACACCATCGCAGACCTGTTGGAACTGATTGATCAAGGTGGCGTTAGGGCAGAGGAAGCTGGGAGTGTGAACGGAGGTGATGGAGCCGATTCCCACCTTTGTGGCTTGCAGGATCTGCGAGAGACCACAGCGTGGTGAATGCCCATGCAGATGCACGATCTCGGGCTCATGCATCCGATAGAGACCAGCAATCGTGTGATCAACTATCCCGAGGCATGAGATCGTCTGTTGTCGTTTCAGGTGGGTTGTGAATGTGTCAATGATGGATTGATAGGTCACCCCATCGACGTCGACTGTTCGCTGTTTGGCTGCGTAATACACGACTCGAACCTGATGGCCGCGTGCTACCTGGCGGCGGGCGATCTCATGGACAAACCGCTCCGTCCCACCCACTTGTTCGAGAATCGAGGATTCGTAAAGATGCAGGATGTTCAAGGGATCAGACTTGACTGCGGGCTATGGCTTCTGCTGCGGAGCCGGCGATGAAGCGTTGGCTCCAGGGGTCATACACACTGGTTTTGAGATCATCAAGGCCAAAGGCACCAGCACTGGCCAGTTGCCAGCCCACGCCTTCCACGAGTCGATGCAGCCGAGTGGAGCTCATGCGTTGCAAGGCGCTTTGAAGCATCGAGCGAGGCAGAGCAGAAGCAAGCACGTCGGGTCGGGATGCTTCATCGGCTCGTTGATCGTTCATGGCGGTGCGCTGAGAGGGGTGCCAACGCATGGCTGAGAACATCGCTGTGGTCAGCAGCGGCTTCTCCTTGGCCCAGAGCAAGCGATGCAGCACTGTGTCGAACAGATTGGTGAGGTCTGCTGGCACGGATGGGGCCACTGCTCTGAACAGATCAAGCTGTATGAAGGTGGCATCCTGAGGCAGGAATGGCTCGGCGAAGATCAAGGTGTTGGGGTTACGCAGCCAGGGGCAGCTGCTGCCAACGGGCCGTCCATTGCAGTCGATGTCCAGCCGAGCCCCGCTGATCCACTGGGCATTGGGATTTTTCTCGATCAGCTCAGCCAGCAGAGCAAGGGAGCCTGGTAGGAGCAGATCGTCGGAGTTGAGCCAGTTGAACCAACTGCCGCTACAGCGCGCCGCACCGTTGAGAATTGCTGACCAAGGGCCCCCATCGGTTTCACTGCACCAGAAGGTGAGCAGTTTTTCGTAGCGTCTGATGATCTCCACGGATCCATCGGTGCTGCCACCGTCGAGGATCAAATACTCCAGGTTTTGGTAGCCCTGAGAGAGAACCGACTCGATGGTGCGCTCCAGGAAATCGGCCTGGTTGAAGGATGGGGTGATGATGGAGATCCGGGGCAAATTCAATGGAGATGCTCAGATTGGAAACTGTGGACTGAAAGTGGCCGCAACGATGCTTTGAAGTAAGCATTCATCTACCCTGCGTCGCTTTTGATCGCTTCGAGCTATGGCTGTTCAGAACAACTCCTCGTGATAGAGGCGCTCCACCATCGCTTCAAACGGCAGTGTGCTGCGCCAGCCCAGCTGCTGCTCAATCTTGCTGGGATCGAGTTCGATCGTGTTCAGTTCTGATGGGCGGTAAAGGCCAGGGTCGCTGCAGAGAATCCGGGCTTCATCGAGGCCGGCGAGGCGGCATGCGATGCTGAGAAATTCACGGAGGCTGTGGGTGTGGCCGCTGGCGATCAGGTAATCATCGGCTGTGTTTGCACTCATGATCAGATCGATGGCCTTCACATAATCCGGAGCCCAGCCCCAGTCGCGCCGCACATCGAGGTTGCCGAGGGTGAGGGTTTCGGCCTCGCCGGCCTGGATGCGGCGCAGTGACGAGATGATTTTGCGGGTGACGAAGCGATCAGGACGCAGCGGAGATTCATGGTTGGAGAGAATACCGGTGCTGGCAAAGAGACCATAGGCTTGCCGGTAGTTCACGGTGGACCAGAAGGCAGCGCATTTGGCCACTGCGTAGGGGCTCACAGGCCGCATCGGCGATTCTTCGGTGAGTGGGAACACCAGGGAATTGCCGAAGCACTCACTGCTGCCGGCCGTGAAGAAGCGGATGTCTTCACCCAGCAGGCGGATGGCTTCGAGCAGGTTTAGGGTGCCAACAGCGATGGATTCAATCGATTCGAACGGCTGCTCGAATGACAGGCCAACGCTGGTTTGGCCAGCCAGGTAGTAGATCTGATCAGGCCGCACTTGCCGTAGGCACTGGATCACGCTGCGGAAATCGGCTGGTGCCAGGGAAAGCAGCTCCAGATCACCGTCGATGCCAAGCCGCCGCAACCGGCTGCGATCACAGGAGCCGGCATCGCGGGTACCGCCCACCACCTTGTGGCCTTTCCGGAGGAGCCGGTGGGCCAGGTAAGCCCCTGTCTGGCCGGTGATGCCGCTGATCAGGGCAACCGGTGGGCTCATGCCTGTTTGCGATGCTTTGGCTGGAAGGCTACCCGAAGAGAAGCTTCGTTTTGTTTAGTAAGAGTTTCGAGGGCTTGAAGGCGAATGAAGTGCCTGCCGATATACCTCTGCGTAAAGCCCGGCGATGCGCGCCGGATTCCAGAGCCGCTCAGCACGGGCCCGGGCGGCTTCAGCGAGCTGACTGCAGCGCAGTGGATCCTCCAGCACCCAACGAATCGCTGCGGCCAGGGAGGCGGGATCGAAGGGATCAGCCAGGGCGCCGGTGACGCGGTCGTCGACGATGTCCGGCAGGCCACCGGTGCGATAAGCCACCACGGGAGTGCCGCAGGCGTGGGCTTCAGAGGCGGTTTGACCAAAGGCTTCCTGCCTGGATGGAACAACCATCACATCGGCGGCGGCGTAATGCAGCCGCAGACTGAGGTCGTCCTGGAGACGGCCGGCGTAGTGAATGGGAAAGCCCAGATCGGGCGGCCTCTCTGGACGGCTCTGGCCGAACACCACCAGCTGCAGATCAGCCATCGGCGTATCGGCCAGCTCAATCCGCAATCGCTGCAGCGCCGCCAGCAGCAGATCGGCGCCTTTGCGGTGATCTGCGGTTCCACCGATGGCACCAAACAGCACCAAGGGGGCCTCGAGAGGAAGGACCAGCAATGCCCGGGCTTGATGCTGATCCACCGGCGCCCAGGTTTTCAGATTGATGGGATGGGGGATCACCGTGATCGGCCAGCTACCCATCAGGCTGCTGCGGCGGGCGCAATCAGCCATCCAGTTGCTGGGGCAGACGATCTGGATGGGGCGACGCCAGGCGCGCTGTTTGCGCAGCCAGGTGCGGCGGTTCAGATCCGGCCCGGTTTCATGGGTCGGGCGGCTGGCGGGCGTGTAGCCGAGCGTGAAGCGCTCATCGGTGCTGCAGGTTTCGCCCAGCCCGGGAGGATTGGTATAATGCTCCGCGCCGCAGAAGGCCCACTGGTCGTGGAGGGTCCAGACCAGGGGTTGGCGGAGCTGGCCGACCTCTTCGATCGAGAGAGTGCTTTCTCCGAGCCAGTGGAGGTGGATCAGATCGGGAGCATCGGCTGATGGACACTTCCGGAGTTCAGCAGCCAGGCCGGTCGCCGGCCAGGCGATCGAGTGGATGGTGGTGTTTTCGGTTGTGAAGCCGCGACGGCCATGGTGGTTGAGGCGTGGACGCAGACGCCTCCGGAAGGGACCTTCGCCTGAAGGTGTTCCCCCGATCACCGTTGGGTCGTCGCTGGTTTGGCTGATTGTGCGCAGCTTGGAATACAGGCCCATGGGGGGCCCATGTTCAGCAAGGCAGCGATAGATTCGGTAAGCAGCACGCCCTGCACCACCGCCGATATCTGACTCGTTGATGTGGAGGATGATCAACGGTTCGGCCTTGCCATCGACAACAATTTGCGAGGGTAATGGAGCGGATTGGTGACAAGTAAGCTGGCGCGATGCCTCCAGGGGCTGATGTTGTGTGAACTCCATTCCCGCCAGGCAAACAGCCGCTGCGAGCGCCGCTCCTTCATCCGCAACTGGGGCCAGTCAGGCTCCACCAGCTTGGTGCGTTGATAGATAGTGGCATGGCTCCCCTCACAGGGGCCCAGCACAGCCAGGCCAAGCTCGCGGCAGAAAGCGTCGAAGCTGTAGCGCAGATGGAAGGTTGCCGGCAGGTGGCACGCGATCACCGGATAAAAGCAGTTGGCAATGAACAGGTGTCCGCCAGGGCGCACTGCATCCACCATTGAAACGAGCAGGGCCAGTGGATCGGGAACGTGTTCAAGCACATCGGTGCTTACCAGCACATCAACGTTCTGACGGCTGAGCTCAGGCACAAAGCGGATGTTGGCAAATGGCCTGCAGCTTTCAATGCCGTGCCGCGGCGGGAATGGCTCACAGATAGCGATCTTCGCCTGGGGAAGAGCTGCGGCCAACAGGCGTGCAAGGGTGCCGAAGCCTCCACCGAAGTCGAGCACTCTTGTTGGGGCCAGGGAGGCGATGGCTGCTGTGATCGCCTGTCGATGGCCGATTGATTCGGCGTGCTGCTCAATGAACATCCCGTTGAGTAGCCAGATTGGATGGCTGTAGAAGGCAGCCAGTTGGGCTGAGTCAGGTTCTCGGTTGTTACATCCGCATTGCTGCCAGGCTCGATCCATCAACTGCCAGAGCTGCTCAAGCGATGGCTCGGGCCCTACACCCTCAAGCATTTGTGTAATGGCAGTGCATTCCTCTGGTGTAAGGTTGTAGCTGCTTGGATCAATCACTGAGGAGCAGATTGCAGTTGATTCCAGTGATGCCGCAAACGCGCCTTCACGCGTGGCAGCAGGCTCCGATTGGGGCGCATGCCAGCGCCACCGAAGTGATGATCAAAGGTATATCGGTCTGCCTGTGCATCGCGCAGCAGAAAGCTGGGATGCTTCAGTGTTCCCAATCCTTGATCCGCCACTGTGGGCTCTCTTACACCCGTGGTGTGCGTGCCATCAGCTCCAAACCCCACATTGCTCACCAGATTGCGGTTTGGCAGAGCGGTGAGGCCGCTGTTGGCGAGGCAGGCGAAGGTCCACTGGTAATCCCAGGTGTCCGGTTGGTCTGCATCCACCAATCGCTGCCAGACGTCGATCCAGTACTGACGTTCCAGCGGATCCTCATAGATCGACTCCAGCAGACCGGAGTTGCGCAGAGCGGGCCACTGCTGTAGCTCGGCGTCGTAGTGCTGCCAGCAGCGGTGCCAGCTGGCCCAGCCCCAGCAGTGATTGTAGCGGCTGAAGTAGTAGCTTCCATCGCCGCGCCATTGACCGTTCTGGAAGTTGTCGCCGCTGATGCACCACACACGACTGTCGTGGCGGTAGCGCTCCAGCAGAGTGGCGCAGTAGGGGAAGAAGTCGGGATGGGGAACGCAGTCGTCTTCCAGGATGATGCCTTCTTCCACCTGCTCGAAGAACCAGCTGATGGCACGGCTGACGCCTAGGCGGCAGCCCTGGTTCCCCTCGGAGTAGAGCCGCTCGATTTGGCATGGCCAGTCGATCTCCTGCTCGATCACCTGCCGGGTGGCGGCCACCTTCTCGGCTTCACCGGGGCGCTCAGGGTTGGGGCCGTCGCAGGCCACAAACAGGCGCATAGGCGCCACCGGCCGGATGGCGTCGATCACCTGGCGCAGGGTTTGGGGGCGACGCCAGGCGATCAGTAAGAGGGGGGTGTTGGCAGTGTTCACATGGAAGGGGGAGCCTGTGGCAGGTGGCATGGGCAACAGGAAAAAATCACAACACAATATTGTGTATTCAGAACGTAGTTATGAACCTCCGTAGCAACCAGGGCTTTTGGATAGTTGACAAACGAAGCATAGGTTTGAATTAGTTGCAATGTTGAAATGCAAACAAAACCGATCAAACCACCTGAATGTAGTTAAGCCATGATGTTTCAATGCATGGGGGATACCACTCAGCTTTTCGCCATCCTGCCCAATGTAGAGGGGCCAATAAAATTGCATTCGGATTACTCACTCTGATGTAGTATGCTGCCCACCACGCAAATGAGCTGGCCGAAAGAATTCCGCCTCCTGTGCAGAGACTCATTGTGGCCAAATCTAGGACTTCGGACTGTCTGGATATAAGAACATCAGCTTGATCGCCAAGCATTTCATCAGTGTACGGATAGTCGTCTGTGAAAACTATAAAATGTGCATTGCAATCGTATTCACGCACCTTGTTCATTTGAGAAACATACCAAGAGAGAGGCAATACAGCGGGTTCATGCTCGGAGGGCCAGCGTATATAGTCTCCACGGCGAACATGAACAAAATAAAGATGCTTATTAAGTACCTTGGTGTTGTCGCGGAGCCACTTGCTTGAAGCAATGAGGGCAGTCTTTCTAATTGCTAATGTATCTCTATTAATATCACTAGAAAATGCTTCATCTTGAAAGTAGGCTTCATGAAGAACCGCAATTGATGGGAAAAATCTTCCTTTTTCAATTATTACTATTGACTGCTTGTCTTGATGTCTTTCGCTAATAAGTGTCAGAAACTTGCCTTTCCCCGCCATCCGGGCTAGGCGTGATCGCCCAAGCCTTGTCAGTATTCTTAATGGTATATTCCAGGCCTTTGATTCTTCAACAATATCAATCTTTTCAAGCATTATTTTCAAGTTTTCCAACCCGATGAAAAGCGATACTGCGCGGGGGGCAATTTTTTTTATGGCTGCATACTGAAAAATTTGATTGCCAAGTCTTCCTTTTTCAAAAAAGATTATTATCTTAATGTCGCGAGGGTATTCCAATGGAAACATTGTTTACTCAAAAACTAATTGATAGTCTGGTGGGATAAACCGTGCGTTCGAGAATGCCAGAAGATTCTGCCAAGTGAAGCACTCAAAATCTTCATTATATGAATTAAGGTCAACCAGTACCTTCCCAGGAGCAAGTCTGTAGAGCCTATACTGATAGTTTCGAACAAGAAGTGAATGAAAATCCTTGATAAATGTTCTTGAATCAATATTGCATCCCCCGAACTCGAATTGAACTGCAAGTATTCTACTTTCAGAAAGTGCTTGCGCCGCTCCTTTGAAAATATCTAATTCATGGCCTTCTACGTCAATTTTAGCGAAAGAAATTTCATGCAGATGTGAGACATTCATCCAATCATCAATAGTGGATGTTGAGACTTGTTCTTGTTGGTCAAGCGAAAGCCCATGGCAAGCTAAATCGCGCTCATAAAGAGACGCCAAGCCTGATCCTCTTTGATCTTTGAAAAGAATTCGGGATTCATTCTTGCTGGATATGGCTGTTGAATGATAGAAAACTTTGCCTGGATTATCCAATTGAAGAGCATTCAAAGTTTCACAATGGTCAGCCGATGGCTCAAAACAATGAATTTCTATATCCTCCCCAAGTTTTGACAGAAGCGCTTTTGCGTACTCTCCTTTGTTGGCGCCAATATCTAAAACTATCGTCTTCTTGTTTATTGTTGAGGAAAATGACTTTATGGTGCTTATTGCAAGGTCAACTTCTTCGTTGATGCCATATGAGCCATATTGTTTTCCATGATACTTAAGCCGTGATATCTCAAGCCTCTGGCTTGCTTCTGATTTTAGGCGCGAGAAAAGACTCATGTTATACCTTTCCTGGAAGTTGTCTTCATCAAATAATAGCAGCCAATGCCAAATGCGGCTTGTCGACTATCTGTGAATATTGATCCATAAATGTAAGCCTTATTTTTTACCATGAATTCTGGAAACAAGGCTAAAAACTTGTCTTCATTAAACGAGCGGTGTGCGTTAAAATATGTCTTTGCTTCTTTCTCGATTGGAACTGATAGGTACAAGCTTCCGCCTAATCCAATGACCCTGGACACTTCTTTGCATGCCTTGATTGATCCAAGGGGATCCAATGGATCCCCATAGCGCCCTAGTCCAATATGTTCGATCACACACAACGACGACAAAGACATTATGCTTTCATCTGGATAAGGCAAATCTAGAATGCTTCCTTCTTGGAATCTTATTGATTCCATCTCAAGGCTTAGAGGGCGGATGTCTACCATCGTAACCGGAACTACTTTCGAAAGGAGGGCTACATATTTATGATGAGATCCAATGTCAACATGCATTTTAGGCATGGCTTTTACGATGAGATCAAAAGCCCAGCTATCTTGGTAAAAGTACGTTGGCTCAATTTCTGTTTTCGATGACCAGTCATCCAGGCATGGATAGAGCTCCATGGTTTCCTGTGATGAGTGGAGTTTGGAATATTCATTTCTATGTTTGTCAAATTTATTTTTGCGTTTAACTCTTTCTAGGACTGAATCTGCGAATCTGGCTATTTTTATCATTAGGGTTTTCAGTGGATATGGGAGTAGATTTGTGATTTTCATTTGTCTTGCCAAGCTAAGACTCATCTCGCCAAGACTTTATCAGGGCTGAATGCAGATCATGCCGGGCATAGTCGGCTGAGCTGTGAACGATGTCCCGCCTGCCTTGCTGATCACTCCAAAGCAGCACCGCTTCTGTTCAGCATTATGGTCCAGGCCCACACCACCGTTTCAACACCTGCTGCCATGGCGAAAGCAGATGTGCGCTGGTTGCTACGCCTGGAAAACTACGGCCGCGCTCTTGCCACCCTGCAGAGGGCCATCGCCACGGCCCGCTCACGCTCTCTGAGCGAGCTCAAGTAACAGAGGTTGATCCAGGCTTTTGAATTTACCCATGAACTGAGCTGGCAGCTGTTGGAGGATTTCCTGGTGGACCAGGATGTGAGTGGGATCAGCTCAGACCAGTCACCGAAGCCATCTGGATGGGGATGATCCGCAGCTACAATCTCACCAGCAATACCTATAGCCCATCCCTCGCCTTCCGGTTGAAACCACGGCTCAGCTGCTGGAGTCCATTCGCCGCCATCCGTCGGTGCGGCGGGTTATTCTCTACGGATAACGGGCGTTGGGTCGGTATCGCTCCGGATCCGACATCGACCTTTGCCTGGAGGCCCCGGACCTCGGGCTGGGCGAGCTGGATGATCTGCTGGTGCTCATCGCCAGGGCCGGCGTGATCCCGTGGTAGCGACCAGGGGCGAACTAATCATCCTCCATCAAGCGTGATCGGCCTGCTGGGGGCCGGTTGAGCGCCAGCTCAAGCATCGTTTCCAACCGGATCACCCGACCGTTCAGATCATCGATGCGGCGCTGCTGCTCCTTCATCAGGCCGGCGATCTGCTCCACCCTGTCGTTCATGCGGATCACGGTGGTGAGTGCGGACAGGATCCGATCGGTCACGCTCATGGCTGGGACTGCAAGGCACAGCGCACCTCGGCAATGGCTTCATCCAGGGCCCGCTCAGCGCGGCTGGTGCTGATTTCCAGCTGCTTCAGGGCTGCCTCAAGGGCTTCCGGTTCAGCCTGGGAATCGGTGTTCAAGCTGGCGTATGCAGCCCCCGCCTCACGAAAGAACTGACCCAGCGACAGACCCATGTCGCTGGCTCGCTGGGTGTAGGTGGCTTTTTCCCCTGGTGTCATCAACACCGCCACCCGCTCCGTGAGCCGCTCAGCCATGGTGCGCCCTGTGCATGTTCAGCACATGTTAAGCAGTCTCCGCTGGCGTGATTCGGTGGCCCGGCAGAACCTGTGCCGCCAGCTCCCAGAACGGCTACTGTCCATCCGCGACCGGTTGCCCTGGCTCGTTCGCCCTTCGCTCACCCGCTTCGCCACCCGTTGCGATGGCCCCAACGATCTATCTGCACTGGAGCGCCACCCCCTACAGCTCAGGGCCGACTGAAAGTCAGGCACAAGGCAGCTGGTGCGGCCATGCTGGTGCCGGTTTTGTCGGGACTGCTCTCGTCCCTTGGCCCAGCTTCCTGCCAGTCCCGATCTGATCGCCTTCCTGCAGGCCTTGCCGGAGGGCCGTAAGCGCCGAGGGGTGCGTTACCCCCAGTGGTTGCTGCTGTTGATGGCGATCCTTGGCATCCTCAGTGGGTGCCGCAGCGCCAGGGATCTGGAGCGCTTTGCCAAGCGGCATCACCAGGCGTTCGGCGCGGCTCTGGATTTGGAGCTGCCCAAGGCACCATGCGACTCCACCTTCCTCTACCTGTTCGAGCGCGTGGAGCTGGCGCAGCTGTTCGGGTTGCTCAGGGAGTGGATGCTCGCCCAGATCGCAGATCAGAACAAGGATTTCGACCAGCTCATCTGTGACGGCAAGACCCTGCGAGGCTCAGCTGCTCAGCCTGATGGCGCTGATGGGGCGACTCGGTTTGTCACCCAGGTCACGCTCTACGCCCGGGAGCTGGGCGTGGCGATCGCCCAGACCTCCTTTGACACCGGTGAATCCCACGAGCGCGCGGCTCTGAAAGCCCTGCTGAGCACGCTGGAACTCGAGGGTGTGCTGATTCAGGCGGATGCGCTGCACACCTCGCCCGCGTTTTTCAACTCGCCGCCGAGCAGGGCGCCGACTTACTCCTGACGGTCAAAAACAACCAGCGCCGGCTTTACCAGCAGATCGTCTCCCAATTCAGAGGGCGCCGGCACTTCCCTGTTGAGATCATTGATTTCGAGGTCAGCCATGGCCGCCAGGTGCGCTGGTTGCTCCGCGCTCGCAATGCCACAGACGCCATTCGTGAGCGCTGGGCTGGATCCAGTTGGATCATCGAGCTGGTGAGCACAGGCCGGCGTGACGGCAAGCCGTTTCACCATGTGCACCTGTTCATCACCACCCTGCGCACCAGCCCAAAAGCGTTGCTACGACTGGTACGGCAGCGCTGGGCGATCGAAAACCAGTGGCACTGGCCCCGTGACACCCAGCTCGGGGAGGACGCTCACCGCTACAGCCAGCGCAATGGCGTTCAGGCGTTGGCCCTGCTCCGCACCTTGGCCCTGAACCTGCTGCGCGGCAATGGTTTTCGTTCGATCCGCGCTGGCCTAATGGCTGTAGCGCATGACATCAGCCGCATGCTGGGCTGGGTCGGCGTCAACCGTGCTGAAACGGGATGAATTGACTTTCAGTCAGCCCTG
>JAHLYW010000033.1 GCA_025128135.1 Synechococcus sp. CS-1325 | reverse complement strand
GCACCCATGACGATTGCCCTAGGGCGCGCGCCTGCCACACGGGGATGGTTCGATGTCCTCGACGACTGGCTCAAGCGTGACCGCTTCGTTTTTGTCGGCTGGTCCGGTCTGCTGCTGTTCCCCACCGCCTACCTGGCACTGGGCGGCTGGCTGACCGGCACCACCTTCGCCACCTCCTGGTACACCCACGGCATTGCCAGCTCCTACCTGGAGGGCTGCAACTTCCTCACCGCCGCCGTCAGCACCCCCGCTGATGCCATGGGCCACAGCCTGCTGTTGCTCTGGGGTCCGGAAGCGCAAGGTGATTTTGTTCGCTGGGTGCAGCTCGGCGGCCTCTGGCCGTTCGTGGCGCTGCACGGTGCCTTCTCGCTGATCGGCTTCATGCTGCGTCAGTTCGAGATTGCCCGGCTGGTGGGCATCCGCCCCTACAACGCGATCGCCTTCTCCGGCCCGATCGCGGTGTTCGTGAGTGTGTTCCTGATGTACCCGCTGGGTCAGAGCAGCTGGTTCTTCGCACCATCCTTCGGGGTGGCGGCGATCTTCCGCTTCCTGCTGTTCCTGCAGGGCTTCCACAACTGGACGCTGAACCCGTTCCACATGATGGGCGTGGCCGGCATCCTCGGCGGTGCGCTGCTGTGTGCCATCCACGGCGCCACGGTGGAGAACACGCTGTTTGAGGATTCCGAGCAGGCGAACACCTTCAAGGCGTTCGAGCCCACCCAGGAAGAGGAGACCTACTCGATGGTCACCGCCAACCGCTTCTGGAGCCAGATCTTCGGGATCGCCTTCTCCAACAAGCGCTGGCTGCACTTCTTCATGCTGTTCGTGCCGGTGATGGGTCTGTGGACCAGCAGCATCGGCATCATCGGCCTGGCGCTGAACCTGCGTGCCTACGACTTCGTGAGCCAGGAAATCCGCGCCGCTGAGGATCCTGAATTCGAAACCTTCTACACGAAGAACATTCTTCTGAATGAAGGTCTGCGTGCCTGGATGGCACCGGCTGACCAGCCGCATGAAAACTTCGTCTTCCCTGAGGAGGTCCTGCCCCGTGGTAACGCTCTCT
>JAHLYW010000032.1 GCA_025128135.1 Synechococcus sp. CS-1325 | reverse complement strand
GTCTGCGGCACCACCGATGTTGAAATCTCCGATGTAATCGAATACTCCAGGCTCGATATCAGAACGGAAATCGAAGTAATCGGAGCCGGTGCCCCCAAGGAGGTAATCGTTGCCACCGTTGCCGATCAGGACGTCGTTGTCGGCACCACCGATGAGGATATCACCCGAATATCTGCCGATCAAGGTATCGGCACCTTCATCTCCATAGAACGTGGCGATGTTACTGGTGCTGGCATAAAGGAGATCATCTCCAGTTCCGCCGAACATTGTATCTTTGCCGTTGGCTATCAGGCTGTCGTTTCCGGAGCCGCCATTGCCGGTGGAGGCTGCATCGGCAGAGCCCACAGTGGAGCCTGAGCGGAAACTGGAATAGATCAGATCATCATTGGCGCCACCGTTCAAGGTGTCGTTGCCCGTGCCACCGACCAGCACATCGTTACCAGTTCCACCATCAAGGAAATCATTCCCGTTACCGCCATCCAGATAATCGTTGCCACCGTTTCCAAAGAGGCCACCCGCGATCGGAGAGTTTCCAGGCCCTACTAAGATATTTGCAAGTTGATTGTCGAAGCCGTCACCACCCAAGAGAGTGTCGTCTCCGCTGCTGCCATCCAGTCTGTCGGCACCTTGACCACCATCAAGATAATCACCAGAGGTGCCGAAGCTTCTTAGTCTATCGTTTCCTGCGCCTCCATACATAAAGCTTGCGAAGGCGCCGGATGGCCCTAATATCAAATCATTTCCGCTTCCACCATACAGATCTGAATTGCCTCCATTGGCATCAAGCCTGTCGTTGCCTTCCCCTCCTTCCATGTAAGTAAACCCAGGGGTTGAGGAAGTGAGATCGTCGTTGCCGCCCAGCCCATACCATGTGTCAAAAACACCAGAAGATACGGTGTTGCCTAAATCGGTACCAATAAATGTCGGCATACAAAATATGTTTTTATAACTTTAGAAGTTTAGCATCGCAAAAAGTCTCGATTTCATCCCTTATCCCTTCGTAACCTGATCTTTCTGCAGTGGAGGCCAGGTAGGGCTATCGCCAGGCAGCGGTTTTGCCTGGTGCCAGTCGGCGAGTTGGTTGTTACCCGTTGAGCTTCTCTTGGGCGTTCAGCAGGGCAGCAGCGGCACATCAGAGGGGATCCGCCCGCTGTGACTCCATCGGGTCGGTGGTGGCATTGCGGGATGGCCTGCCCAGTTGCTGCCGCCTTGGGGTGAATCCAATTGCGGCCACCAACCTCAAGCAGCCGGGCTGCCGGGGCTGTTCAGCAGATGTTCTGGCCTCTGCAAGCAGCGCAGGCTGGGCAGGCAGCTCCTGAAATCCCCGCCAGCTGGTCGTTGGCCAGCGATGACGTGATCGGCCAGATGCCCCGATGCACAAGAACGACCTGGCCACAGGCAGTGCCCACCGGCCCAGGGTCACACTGGCTGTGGCCCAACCTGAAACCGGGATGGCCCAGGCGCCAGCTGTGAGCCCCACTGCCAGGATAGAGGTCTTGGAGCCGCTGATTCTGCTGGAGACGGCCGCAGGCGAAGCCAAGGCAGCCAGCCCCACGACTCTTTGAGTGCCGCCTGGATTGATGCGGCGGTGGCGGTTGAATCAAGCGGATGAAGAGATTCGAACTCTCGACCCTCTCCTTGGCAAGGAGATGCTCTACCACTGAGCTACATCCGCAGATCACCTGAGGTAGCAGGCGTTGTGGACGGCATCGCCGCCAACAGATCCATCATGCACCATCGGGTGTGCGCCATGGCAACCCCCCTTGCGGGAACCAGCGAGCTGAGGCCCTCGGCGCGCCTCACGCCTCTGTTGTCCGTGATGAAGGGGGCGCAGCCGGTGCCCACTGCTCCGAGCTGCTGCCCCCGGCACGTTCGGAGACGTTGGCAAGTCATCGGCCCCCGGAAGTGGAGGCCGGTCGCTTGGTCGCGTTGATTCTGGATGGATGCTGCACACAACGAAACATGAACTTGACCATCAACCATGCACCCTGCTTGCAGTGATTTGCGGACAACCCCTTTCTATCAATAATCCTCAACCTTGCCTCGTGCAGAGTCTCCGGCTTTTCTGATGGTTATCTGTTGAGATAGGGGCCGTAGCCTTTGCCTCACCTTTCCCCAGTATCGCTTCGCGCCGGAAGCCTGTATCCCCAATTCTTTATTGATGGCAGCCAGTTGCCTGCACCCCTTAAGGATGGCCTTCCAGTTGCCTGTCGCCCCCCCCTCCGCCATGGCAACCAAGGGTTGGCTGCAGATCATCGTAGTTTGGGGTACTGCCGATCCAAGCAGGATGGATTGCATCAGTTTGTAGTCAGCCGAAAGGCCATATTGCTCGTCAAACGCTACCGTCTTGTAGAGTTCTGTCTCGGCAATGAATCCTGGGTGAGGATAATGCAGTCCTCGTAAAAGTTGCTGTCGCCATTTGCTTATGTCGGCTGGGATAGGGTGAACAAGCCAGAGGCTCTTCAGGTGCTGAGCAGGTCGTCTGAAGTAGCCGATCGATGCAATCATCACGCGCGCTTCTTTCACCTGTCCCTCCTGCAGAAAGCCTGCATAGGCACGGGGATCGAGCAGCAGATCATCAGAATTCAGGACATGGGTGTAACGTCCGCTGGCTTGCTCAAGCCCTGCATTCATAGCGGCATAGGGGCCACCGCTGATGTTGGAGACCCACCGGCAGAAGGAATGCTTCGCAGCGTGACTGGACACCAACTCTGCAGTGCCGTCAACGGAGCCGCCATCAATGATGAGATGTTCGAGTTCCCAGCCACTTCGTGTCAGCGTCACGCGGGCTTCCAGAACACTCAGAACGTTTTCAACGATGGTGTCGACAGCATTCAGGCAAGGGGTGATGATCGTGATAAGCGGCTGGGGGCTTGCAGCGGTCTCCTGGTCAGTCCGAGCCATTCCGTGGGTTTCCCCGCCTGCAGGGGCTTGGGCCATGGGCTGCTTGCGGCTGCGCTGATCAACATCCTGCCATGGACTTAAGACTCACCGGGATACGTGGTTTAAGATGGGGTCCTGTTCAGCCTCATTCCAACTGTTTCCCTACCTTTCTTCTGGCAGCATTCCATCTGTGGGTCAGTTGTCTATCGGCTTCGATTCACAGATCCTTCGCCGGCAGCGTCGAGGTGGCATCAGCCGTTATTTTGCTGACTTAGCCACCGGACTGCAGCGTGCGGGTGTGTGTGTCAGGCTTGCCCCGAAGCAATCCAGAGGGTGGTTGAACACACCGCCATGGCGCCAAGCCGATGTGATCCATGCAACCTTCTATGGCGGTCGTCCATACAGGCTACGCACTGAACAGCGCCTTGTGAGCTCTCTCTTTGACATGGTTCCGGAGCGACATCCAGAGCACTTCTTTCTTCCTGCTCTGCGCTCTCCCCACGCAAACAAGCGCGCCTGGTTTTCTGCTTCAGACCTGATCATCAGCATCAGTGCTGCCTCTGCTGATGATCTCACTTTCTTTCATCCAGGTCTATGCACACCTCTTCGGGTGATTCATCTGGCAACAGCCATGGATAGGATCCAGCCCCAACAGGTGGACAGGCTTGTGGGTCGGCGCTTCTGGTTGATGGTCGGCAAGCGGTATGCCTACAAGAATGGCCAGACCTTGTTGCGAGCTCTGGCTTTGATGCATCAAGGTTGTGGTGCGGGTTGTGATTTTCCGCTTCTGGTCTTCGCAGGTGGCGGCCCTTGGCGTTCCGAAGAACATCAACACATTGCCGCCCACGGCCTTGAGCATGCTGTTCTCCAGCTACCTGTCAATGATCCAATGCTGGCCTGGCTCTATCGCCATGCCGAGGCTGTGCTTGTCCCCTCGCTTGCGGAGGGTTTTTCCTTGCCCCTGATTGAGGCTCTGGCTTGCGACACCCCGATCGTGGCCTCAGACATTGAGGTGCACCGTGAGGTTGGCGAGGGCTTCATGACCTTCCTGTCGCCTCTCAACGCCAGGGTCTGGGCGGACTGGCTGAGGAGTCATTCAGCAGCGGATCTGCAACGACCAAGCCGTCGCCTCGGACCTGAGGGATACGCGAGCCTGCGCCACCACTACGAGATGGATCGTCTGGTCCAGCAGCATCTTGATGCCTATGGCAGTGTTCGTTGAACGGCTCCCCGAACTGCTTGTCAGGCTGTGGACGTTGTCATGAACTTAGCGGGTCTATTCTATGCTGTGTTGTATGGATGGAAGGCTCTGCTCGCAGGAGTAATGAATTAGCTTGGTAGTCCTTGCAATTCGCATGGCCGATGTCTACGAACGTTTCGTGTCAGGGTTGTCTGTGTTGGGTATCCTTTTGCCTCAGTCAGTAATGCCATCCCATTTGTCTTCCACCGGATCAGCGGAGTGGAGGTGAGCAGGTGCGCAGTCCGGCCTCCCACTGCTTCAAACTGAGAGCCGTGGTTGGATCAGGTCTACCAGCCTGTGCCTGGAATCACCCCCTCTGGCGCAGCCAGAAACTCTCTCGCTGGCAGCTCAAGCCCGCATAGTGCAGCTGCGGGGCATTGCGTTGGCTCTCCTGAAGGTGGATAAGCAAAGCACATTCAACCAAGTCTGCCCAGCCCATGGCTGTGATTGTGGGGACCTTGCGCAGCGAAGTTGATTGGGTTTCCCAGGTTTTCTTGGCAGTGGACTCGCTCTGGGAAGCCAACGCCTGCTCAGATACTATGTTAAGCCTGTTCGTCCTGCGGCTTCAATGGTCTTACCCTACTCAGAGATTGAACGTTGCCGCGTGAGCGGTGACTCACACTTGGTCACCATTCTTGATCTTGGCCGCCAGGCACTCACCGGCGTTTTCCCCTCCACTCCAGAAGATGAGGTGACCAGCGGTCCGCTGGAGCTTGTCTGGTGCCCCTCCAGCGGCCTGGTTCAACTCAGGCACTCCTACAACCCCGACGAGATGTACGGGGACAACTACGGATATCGCTCTGGACTTAACCAGTCCATGGTCGATCATCTCACGAACAAGGTGCACTATTTGGAGCGTTTGGCCGGGGTTAGCCCGGGCGATACCGTCCTTGACATAGGTAGCAATGACGCCACCACACTCAAGGCCTACCAGACCAAGGAGCTTCACCGAATCGGTATAGATCCTACCGGGGCCAAGTTTGCTGAACTCTACCCCGACGATATCAAGCTGGTGCCAGATTTCTTCTCAGCGGAAGCGTTCCGCAGCGTTTCCACTACGCCAGCCAAGGTGGTCAGTTCCATCGCCATGTTTTATGACCTTGAGGATCCAGTCTCCTTTGCGCGGCAGATCCATGAGGTGCTCGCTGAAGACGGGGTTTGGCATTTTGAGCAGAGCTACATGCCTTCCATGCTGCGGACGAACTCCTACGACACGATCTGCCATGAGCACCTCGAATACTACTCACTTGGTGTCGTAGCCAGGATTCTCGAGGCAGCCGACTTGCGCCTTGTAGATGTGGTAATGAACAATGTCAATGGAGGAAGCTTTGCTGTAACAGCGGCACGTCAATCAAACACCTCCTTGGGGAGCAATTCATCGGTCATTGACTGGCTTCTTGAACAGGAGGACCGAATGGGGCTCTCAACTCCCAAGCCATTTCGTGACTTTGAGGAGCGCGTCTTCCGTCATCGGGATGACCTTACCCGTCTTGTCAAGTCTCTGGTCGCCGATGGCAAGACCATCTTCGGTTACGGAGCCTCAACCAAGGGAAATGTCCTCTTGCAGTTTTGTGGGTTCACGCCGAGTGAAATTCCCTTCATTGCCGAGGTCAATGAGGAGAAATTTGGCCGTGTTACTCCTGGTACGAGAATACCAATTATCTCCGAGAAGCAGGCTGCTGCCATGAAGCCTGACTATTACCTTGTCCTGCCTTGGCACTTCCGAGGCGGCATTGTGCAGAGGGAGAAGCAGTATCTGGCTAGTGGTGGTCGCCTGATCTTCCCGTTCCCTGAGATTGAAATCGTTTAGCATGCAATCCATGCTTCGTAAACTGAGGAAAAGTATTGACCGCGCCTCCCAGTTGGTGGCTGATTTGGGTGGTTCTGCCATCTCATGCATGGCGAAAATTCGCCAGCTCGATGACAAATGGGAGCGCAATGCCTGCCTGTTCGGACGCCTTGCAGCCTTCCAGGTTCAGCGTATGGAGGAGATCGACACTCTTGCTGATGTTGAGTTCCAGGTTTTTTCCCAGTTTGGTGAGGATGGGATCATCGAGTGGCTGGTCTCCAGTCTGAATCTACAGAACAGGACGTTTGTGGAGTTCGGGGTTGAAAACTACCTTGAGGCTAACACCCGATTTCTCCTGCTCAACCGCAACTGGACAGGCTTGGTCTTCGATGGTGACGCCGGGAACATGAATGTACTGCGCTCGTCTGCAACCTACTGGCGCAACGACATCCAAGCCCATGCCGCGTTCATCACGGCAGAGAACATTCAACAGCTTATCGAGCAAAATGGATTTTTTGGACCGCTGGGTATCCTTAGCATCGACCTCGATGGCAATGATTATTGGATCCTGAAGGCACTTGGTGGACTTCGTCCCGACATCCTTGTCCTAGAGTGCAATCCAGTGTTCGGTGATCGGCATGCCGTTACTGTCCCCTATGATGCGAAATTTGAGCGTTTTCGAAGCCACTACTCGGGGTTGTTGTTTGGCGCATCCATCGCCGCTTTGCGCGAGCTTGCAGAGGGCCGCGGCTACGAATTCCTCGGCACCTGCATGAATGGCTTGAATGCCTTCTTTGTGAGGGCGGACCTTGCGCCCCAGCTCGCTGGAAGGATCAAGCGCCGCATCGCTTGGCCCGCCATCCACCGTGACTCGCGTGACCCTGCAGGGCGATTAAGCTATGTACGCGGCAGGGAACGATTCGATCTCATTGCAGGTTGCATGGTTCATTGCTGCCGCTCAGGTCGGATGGTCCGTCTGGGAGATCTTGGTGAGCCCTACAGCGCAGAGTGGCTACGAGCCATGGCTCTGCCAAGGGACCTTCTGCAAGCTGCTGCGTAGCCATCTATGACTTCAAGCACTGTACTGGCCCCAGTATCGTTAGGCGAGCTGCTTGACAAGATCAGCATTCTAGAAATCAAGGAGTCACGAATTGTTGAGGAGTCTAAACTCGTTAACGTTCGTACTGAGCTGTGTTGTTTGTGTGCCATCCGCCCAGTCTCCCTTGTCGGTAACCTCGCTATTGAGCAGTGGGTGAGGTTGTTGCGAGAGGCCAACACTGAGTTGTGGGATCTTGAAGATCGCATTCGTGACAAAGAGCGTGCTGGTGAGTTCGACGATGAGTTCGTCGAGATTGCACGCCTCATCTATCGAACCAATGACAAGCGCGCCCATGCCAAGAAGATGATTAATACGATCTGCGGCTCGCAAATAGTCGAGGAGAAGTCATATCAGCCTTATGATGACTAGATGGGTTTGAGTTGCCATTCCTTTCCCGTTCAGGGGGAATGAGTTGCTTTGCCGCCGTTGTACTCATTCAGGCGGTTGGAGAGAATCCTGGCCTGGCTTGCTGCTCTCTCGCCTCTATTGTGGGCATTCCTGTGGACGGTGTTTGCTTCAGAATTCACTCCCGGCAGCGGGCAGTATGCCCAGCCTGGAGAGTCCCATTGACCGTAGCCGTGAGTTTGCGATAGAACTGGCTTCTCTAGAACCCCAACTTTTTTGGCGATGTTCATTGTGGCTTAATCCCTGGTTATCTTGCCTGTGCCAGCACAGTAAACTATCACAGACTGCAGGACATAAAAGTTCTGGCCAAGCCTATCTTGCTTTGGTGTTGGCGTCAATCTCTCACCTCCCAGTTCCTGCCAGCTTGGACCTGGGATGAGAGTTGGGACTTCAGTCAGGCTGTTTCACCGGCCAGCAAGTGCTGTCACCGAGATCGTGGATGATTCCTTTCCAGTGTTGCTGATCCTATGATGATGACATTCCTTTCAGTCTACGGCGCCATACTGACAATATGTCGGTGGCTGTTTCTGCCTGCCTCATCACATGCAATCATCATGCTGTTGATGGTCTTCAGAGATAGAGTATCCGGCGAGTCGTCCCGCCTGCTCCATCAGGATTACGCATGAAGGCAGCACTGGTCCAGCTTGACGCCAATGGAGACTGCCTCTATGCCACGACCATCGCAAGGCAGATCAAGCAGGATCATCCAGGTTGCCACCTCACATGGTGGATTTCCTCGCGGTGTAGCAGCTTGCTGTTGGCCAACCCGTATGTGGACGAAGTCGTTACTGTTGACCTGCCTGACTGGACGAACTTCAGCCGAGATCTCATTTGGGCGTTGGCCAGCCGTGAGATCATGCGGCGGCAGGCTGGCAGCCAAGCCTACGATCGGATCTGGTTCCCTCAGGTTTATCCTGATAACTTCCGTTATTTTGATGGCACTGTTCGGCCAAGCATGTTCCGCGGCTATGATCGACCTATCAGTGTTCCGATTGATCCGGTCATTTGCTTGACCTCGGAGGAGAGGGAGCGAGTCGAAGCATTCGCTCTTGAACACCGTCTACTTGAGCGTGGGAGGGTTGTGCTTTTCGAATGTTCTTCCAATAGCATGCAATCCCATGTAACGCCAGATTTTGCCAAGAAGGTGGCGAGGTTGAGCGCAGCAAGGAACATGGATCTATTCTTTCTACTCTCCACCATGCAGCCACTTGGTAGGGATCTTCCCCCCAACGCAGTGTCGGCATCTGCACTCACCATGAGAGAGAATCTTGCTCTCCTCGACTATTGCTCGGATTTCATTGGCTGCGGCAGCGGACTGACAGTGGTGGCCACCTGTGAACAGGCCAAGAAGGTTCCCAATCTCCAGATCTTGGATAGTAGGCGCTCGGTATTGGGTTCTTTCTTTCACGACTTTCACTATTGGGGGAAGCCAACCAGTCATTTCATTGAGATGCGTGATGCCACCCCGAGGGTAACGGTTGAGTGCCTTCGACGTTCTGCAGGTTCTGACCTCAAGGAGGCGATTGCTGAGTTCCACCGGCCTGTGCCTGTCACCTTCAGCTTCCTCAACTCTATTGGTAAATCCTTGATGGACCGTGGGATGTATCTTGATGCTGCCGAATCCTTGGCCCATGCTTTTCGTCGCTACCCCGACCGTACTGAGTTGCGCAATCATGCCCATCGGAGTGTTCTTCAACAGTGCCAGCTGGATAAGTCTTTCCGCTTGCCGGGTGGATCCAGGCAATGGGATTTTGTGCAGGAGTGCCTCTCATGAGTCGGGACGATCAGGTGGAACGGCTGGTCAATGGCGTTTCGCTGGCCCATGCAGCTCGTCCACACCCCCATGCGCTACTGCATTCAGGCAGCAATGCCTTTGTTGAAGAAATCTGTATCGAAGAATCCTATGGGCTTCAGGCCTATCTTCAGATTCTTGACAAGGACTGCGAGGTCCTGAGCTACCTGACTGCGGCCCAGAAGCTGCCTGATCTTGCTTCCCAAAGAGCCGCCTGGGTTGCTCCAGAATTGGAGTTGGTGCTGACCGGCCTTGATGTCCCCCAGTTTGGGGCTATCCATTGGATGGGTCGTTACAAGAGTGTTGCCGGCCGTCAGATGAGTGTGTTGCTTGTCGCCACCAAGGCTGGTAAAAAGGTGAAGAGATTCATGCAAAGTATTTTGAATCGCCTTCCTCCTCTTCCCTTTGATCGACACGTAGCCGCGATCACTCTATGGATTGTTGAAGGCACATCTTCGTCCGGTGCAGTTGTTCAGAAGCGCTTTTCCTTTCTACCTGTTATTGGCGATGCGGAGGGGGCTGATCCATTCCCTTGTATGCGGGTATCAATGCATTCTTCAAATTCATTCGTTTCATGGGCGCGCAGGCGCGCCCTTGGTTGCGTGCACTCTTCCAAGCGCTCCAGCTCTCTTGCCATTGGCAATGGGGCGAGCAATGAAATGGCGCATGCGTTGATTGAGAAGGACGAACCTGGTCATGTCCCATCGGTATCTCGGTTCCCTGGCCGCACGACTGAGGTTCAAATGTGGGGGGATTCGGAGGATGGCCGCGATTGGCCCAGGATCTCTGTCGTTACCGTAAGTTATAATCAAGGCCGCTATCTTCGTGCTTGTCTTGAGTCGGTCCTCGAACAAAACTATCCCAATCTGGACTATGTTGTCATCGACGGGGGCTCCACAGATGGAAGCCGAGAGATCCTTGAGTGTTATCGACACCGGCTCTCCCATCTCGTGATCGAACCTGATCGGGGTCAGTCCCATGCACTAAACAAGGGATTCATGTTGGCTTCTGGGGATGTGATGACCTGGCTTTGCAGCGACGACAGACTGGAGGCAGGTTCCTTGGAAATGGTAGCCAAAACTCAGTTCTATACCTCTTGCGATATGATTGTTGGTGGCTGTCGTGTTATTGATGGAATGGGTCGAACCAAGCAAATTCACCATTCTGGTTTCATTACAGGACAGCTCAGCCCGCTCAGTTTTGGCGACTTGGCCAGCTTTACCTCGACGTGGCTGAGTGGGCTCTATTTCTATCAGCCTGAAGTTTTTTTTACCCGAGATCTTTGGAATCGCGCAGGTGGCCATGTGAAGGAGCATCTTCACTATGCTATGGATTACGAAATGTTTCTCCGCTTTGCACTCTCAGGAGCAAGCCTTTTTGCGGTCGATCAAGTACTTGCTTCCTCCCGGCAGCATGAGGAACAGAAGACCAGGCATGAACTCCCTATGTATCTACCCACGGTGGAACAAATTCTGAGAGACTTCCGGCGGTTACTTGGAGCCTTGCAGCAAGCATGATCAGATCCCTTGTCTTAGGTGTTTGTGGTCAGGATGGCAGCATTCTTGCCGAGGAGTTGGTGGCTACTGGGCGTCAAGTTCTGGGCATTGGCCGCAGAGCGGATGTTCAGTTCGCGATCGCAAACACTGCCTTCATCTATCGAAGGCTTGACCTCACAGACCAGAATGATTTGGACCGGTGCCTGGAGGAATTCCAGCCTGATGAGGTCTTCCATGTAGCTGCTGTCCATGGCTCGGCCGGCTTCATTTATGAAGAAGTGTGGGGGAGTGCTGTTGATGTCAACATTAAGTCTCTTCATCGCGTCCTTGAGTACGCCAGGCGTCGGCGGCCAGGGCTACGTGTCTTTTATGCCAGTTCCGCCAAGGTCTTTGGTTCTGCCCTGCAGGGTCGTGTCGATCTTTCGACCCCCCGCCTAGGTCATTGTCTTTATTCCATTACGAAGATCGCATCTGGCCAGCTCGCCGCCCATTACGAGCGCTCCCATGGCATCAGGACGACCGTGGCACTTCTCTTTAATCATGAGTCCGAGCGGCGCCCGGCTTCATTCTTCATTCCTAAGCTCTGCCGAGCTGTTAAGACCGCGTTGGCCAATCCGACGTATCGAGAGAAACTGCAGACACTCTCTTTCCATTGTGACTGGAGCTCGGCGCGTGACTTTATGCAGATGGCTATCCGTGCCGTGGAGATTGGCTGGGGAGGCGAATTGATCTTCGCAAGCGGCGTGACTTGGCTGGGTCGCGACTTTGCTCGTGAACTCTTTGCCCGACACGGACTTGACTATTCTATCCATCTGGATGCCCCGGATCATATCGATCCGCCCTCCTTTGATGTTGATATCTCCGAGACATCCCGTGTCCTTGGCCTTGCGCCCCGCCAGAGTATTCTTTCATTGTGTGAGCTAATGATCGCGAATGATAATTCCACCCTTTCTTAGATCATCTCACGTTTCTGTTTGCCCACTCCTCTTGTCTCATCTTCTGCAATATCGTTTCTCCTTTTTGATCGCTTGGTTCTCTCTTTTGTCTCCTGGTGGCCGCAATGACGTTATTGCGGACGATATGCTTGTGCCCGTGACTGGACTGGGCTTCGTGTTGGGCTGAACTGGTGCGAGTGGTAACAGCCACCGTGGCTGCGCTTGTTCACTTTTCCGTTGAACGGTTGAGCGCTGTGTGCATGCGAGACCCATGTCTATTCTTGGCTTTTGGATGGATCCTTGATGCCTGATGAATCCACTGGGTTGTTTTTCGCTTCTGAACTGGCGCCTTGTCTGAATCTCTGACATGGGTGACGGTCTGGGTGGAAGTCATGGATTCGCGTTTGCCTGAGGAATGGCGATGCCGGCTGAAATTGGCTAACACTTCTATTGCCCCTTTGCCGCGCCCAATGAACCTTATTGTTCTTCATGGCTCCCGGCGGCCAGGAGATCGCAAGCGTAGGGCGGCTGCGGGTATGGTGCCCCTGGCATTGTTGCTGCGTCAAGGCCGGCTGGTTCAGGTTGCATGCTTGCGTTGCTGATCATGCTCCAGTAGAACCATCATCAACAAGGAAGCAAGATGGTCAAACACTTTGATCACGTCACGATTGTTGTTCGGGATATGGAGGCCGCCAGCCGATTCTTCAATCTGCTTGGCTTTGAGCACGAGAAGACGGTCGTGATAACGGGCGAAATCTTCTCGAACTACATGGGGGTGGCGGGAATTGAGGCTGAGCATGTGACGCTGGTGCTCGCCGGCGCAGTTCCACGCATGGAGGTGCAGTTGCTGGGCTACCGGCAGCCGCAGCCTGCCTTGGACCCGAGCATCAGCGACTTGAGCAAGCTCGGCTACAACCACATCTGTTTTGCCGTCGACGACCTGGACGGTGAGTTGCAGCGGTTGCGAGCGGCCGGCATCAGGACCCGCAACGAGATCCTCAACTTCCACGGCCGCAAGCTTGTCTTCCTTTGCGGGCCGGAAGGGATCACAGTGGAACTCTCGGAGCGCTGCGACATGTCCGATGGCGCCCCGATCACTCCCCCTAACGAATGAGGGCAGGGCCGCTGGCGGCCCTCTGACTGGGTTTACTTGCCGATCAGGGCTGAGAGGGGGCCCATCAGCCCGCCGATCGCTGCGCTGGCGCCGGCTGCATCCGGCGTGCCGCCACCGAAGGTGCTGATCAAGGTGTTGGCTGCCGTCTCGATGGCGGGGTACTTATCACCGGCCAGGGGTTTGATCACAGGGCCGGCCTTTTCCCAGAGCCCCTTGAAGCCGCCCATGGTGGCGGCAGCGGCGGCCAGATTGCCGTTGCTCACTTCGCCCTGCCCTTTTTTGAGCAGATCAAGCACCGGGTTGACGGCAGGTGCCAGGGCTGTCTGGGTCGCGCCATCAACAGCGGTGCTGGCCGCATCCCCCATGCCTGAAGCCGCTTCCTTCATGCCTTGCTTGGCGCTGTTGCAGCCGGTCAGGCTGAGCGTTGCGGCTGCCATCACGGCCACACCGGTGCCGAGCAGCTGGGGGAATCGGGGCATCAGTTGGAGCAGCGAACTGTCAGGTTGACCTTATCGATGGCAGCGGAATCAGCCCGCCAGATCCACGATTTGTAACTTCGGACACAGTTTTCAGCCAGGAAGCAGCGGCTCACACCCCCGCCAGCACCTTCTCCTCCTCCTCCACACTCACCACGCGGCCGGCGTCGCTGAAGCCGTCGATCTGGTCGAAGTTGAGGTAGCGGTAGAGCTGATCGGAGAGGGGATCGATCTTGGCCGCCGCGATCTCCAGGTACTCGGCCGGGCTGGGAATGCGGCCCAGCAGGGCGCACACCGCCGCCAGTTCGGCGCTGCCCAGATACACCTGGGCGCCGTTGCCGAGCCGGTTGTTGAAGTTGCGGGTGCTTGTGGAGAACACGGTGGTGTTGTCTTCCACCCGGGCCTGGTTGCCCATGCAGAGCGAGCAGCCGGGCAGCTCCATGCGGGCGCCGGCGGTCTCGAACTTGGCGGTGTAGCCCTCGGCGCGCAGCACCTCGTCGTCCATGCGGGTGGGCGGACACACCCACAGCCGCGCGGCGCTGGTGCCGGCCCCGTCGAGCACGGTGGCGGCGGCGCGGTAGTGGCCGATGTTGGTCATGCAGGAGCCGATGAACACCTCATCGATCCGGTCGCCCGCCACCTCACTCAGCAACTTGACGTTGTCGGGGTCGTTGGGGCAGGCCAGCACCGGTTCGGTGAGCTCGTCGAGGTTGATCTCGATCACTTCGGCATACTCCGCGTCGGCATCGGCACTCAGCAGCTGTGGATCCGCCAGCCACGCCTCCATCGCCTGGAGGCGGCGGGCCATGGTGCGGGCATCGCTGTACCCCCTGGCGATCATGTTCTTGAGCAGCGCCACATTGCTGCGCAGGTATTCCGCCACCGTCGCTTCCGAGAGCTTGATGGTGCAGCCGGCGCAGGACCGTTCAGCAGAGGCGTCTGTGAGCTCAAAGGCCTGCTCCAGCTTGAGATCGGGCAGGCCTTCGATTTCGAGGATGCGGCCGGAGAACACGTTGATCTTGCCCGCCTTCGCCACGGTGAGCAGACCCTTCTGGATCGCCACCCACGGGATCACGTTCACCACATCGCGCAGGGTCACGCCCGGCTGCAACGACCCCGTGAAGCGCACCAGCACCGACTCGGGCATGTCGAGCGGCATGGCGCCGATGGCGGCGGCGAAGGCCACCAGGCCCGAGCCGGCCGGGAAGGAGATGCCCAGCGGGAAGCGGGTGTGGCTGTCACCGCCGGTGCCCACCGTGTCCGGAAGGAGCATGCGGTTGAGCCAGCTGTGGATGATGCCGTCGCCGGGGCGCAGCGCCACGCCGCCGCGCGACGCCATGAAATCGGGTAGCTCGGCGTGGGTTTTCAGATCCACCGGCTTCGGGTAGGCGGCGGTGTGACAGAAGCTCTGCAGCACCAGATCGGCGGAGAAGCCCAGGCAGGCCAGTTCCTTCATCTCGTCGCGGGTCATCGGCCCGGTGGTGTCCTGGGAGCCCACGGTGGTCATCAGTGGTTCGCAGCTGGTGCCCGGCCGCACCCCCGCCAGGCCGCAGGCCTGGCCCACCATCTTCTGGGCCAGGGTGAAGCCCTTGCCGGTGTCGGTGGGGGCCACGGGGCGGATGAACAGATCGGAGGCGGGCAGACCCAGGCGGGCGCGCACCTTGTCCGTCAGGGAACGGCCGATCAGCAGCGGGATGCGGCCGCCGGCGCGCACCTCATCGGTGATCGTGCTGGGCTTGAGCTCGAAGCGGGCCACGATCTCGCCGGCGCCGGCTTCCCCCGCCGCGCGCTCGATCGTGCCGGCATAGGGGCGGATCGTGATCACATCGCCGGTGGCCAGCGCCGCCACATCGCATTCGATCGGCAGGGCGCCGGAATCCTCGGCCGTGTTGAAGAAGATCGGCGCGATCTTGCCGCCCAGGATCACCCCGCCGGAGCGCTTGTTGGGCACATGGGGAATGTCGGTGCCGGTGTGCCACAGCACCGAGTTGATCGCTGATTTGCGCGAGCTGCCGGTGCCCACTACATCGCCCACATAGGCCACCGGATGGCCCTTGGCCTTGAGGGCGGTGATCTGCTCGAGGCCGCCGGGCTGGCGGGTTTCGAGCATCGCCATGGCATGCAGGGGGATGTCCGGGCGGGTGGTGGCGTGGGTGGCCGGCGAGAGGTCGTCGGTGTTGGTTTCCCCCTCCACCTTGAACACCGTGACGGTGATCGCTTCGGCCAGCTCCGGCTTGGCGGTGAACCATTCAGCCTCGGCCCAGCTCTCCACTACCTGCTTGGCCCACGGATTGGTCTGGGCCAGCTCCAGCACATCGTTGAAGGCGTCGTAGACCAGCAGGGTGCGGCTCAGCCCCGTGGCGGCCTCAGCCGCGATGGCGGCATCGGCGTGGCTCAGCAGCGTGATCAGCGCCCCCACGTTGTAACCGCCGATCATCGTGGCCAGCAGCCGGGTGGCCGCGATCGGCTCGAGCAGCGGACTGGTGGCCAGCCCCTGGGCCACAGCACTCAGCCAGCCGGCCTTCACATAGGCCGCCTCATCCACCCCCGGCGGAATGCGTTCGCTCAGCAGATCCAGCAGGAACGCCTCCTCGCCGGCGGGAGGCTGCTCCAGCAGCTCGGTGAGGGCCTGGGCCTGCGGCGCCGAGAGCGGCAGCGGCGGCACGCCGAGGGCCTCCCGTTCCGCAGCGGCCTGGCGGTAGGTGGCCAGCAGGTTGGAATCGGAGAACGGGGCGGCCACCATGCCTGAATCAATCGAGCGTTTCTCCATTCTCCCGCCCGCCGCCGACCCCGTGGTCACGACTGTTGCCAAAGCGAGGGTGTTCTGACTGTTTAGGGTGATGAATTCGTTTTCGGTTCTCGACCGCGACCGGCATGAACCCCACCTCCGATCTCCATGTGGTGGAGACCCGGCCGCTCGTCGCCCCTGCTGTTCTGCACCGCGAACTGCCCCTCTCCGCAGCCGCCGCGGCCACCGTTGTTTCCACGCGGGATCGAATCAAGGCGATCCTGCATGGCCGGGATTCACGCCTGCTGGTCATCGTCGGCCCCTGCTCGGTCCACGACCTCAAAGCGGCGCGGGAGTACGGCGACGCCCTTGTGGAGCTCCAGCAGAAGCATCGGGGTCAGCTGGAGGTGGTGATGCGGGTCTACTTCGAGAAACCCCGCACCACTGTGGGCTGGAAGGGCCTGATCAACGATCCCCATCTCAACGGCAGCTACGACATCAACACCGGGTTGCGGCTGGCCCGCAGCCTGCTGCTCCATCTCAATGAACTGGGCCTGCCCGCCGCCACTGAGCTGCTCGACCCTGTGGTTCCCCAGTACATCGCTGATCTGATCAGCTGGACGGCGATCGGGGCCCGCACCACCGAAAGCCAGACCCACCGCGAGATGGCGTCCGGTCTTTCGATGCCGATCGGCTTCAAGAACAGCACCGATGGCAGTGCCCTCACGGCGATCAATGCCATGGAGGCGGCGGCACGGCCCCACCATTTTCTCGGCATCAGTCAGCTCGGCCATGCCGCGATCGTGTCTACCACCGGCAACCCGGATGGACACCTGGTGCTGCGAGGTGGCAAGGGCGGCACCAATTACCACCCCGAAGCGGTGGCGGCGGCGGCCGCCTCCCTGGCCCGGGCCGCTCTGCCAGCTCGGCTGATGGTGGATTGCAGCCACGGCAATTCCAACAAGGACTACCGTCGCCAGGCCGACGTGGCGGCCCAGGTGGGTGCCCAGCTCGGCGAAGGCTCCCGTCATGTCATGGGGGTGATGATCGAGAGCCATCTGGTGGCCGGCAACCAGGCGATTTCCGCCGATCTGTCCCAGCTGACCTACGGCCAGAGCATCACCGATGCCTGCATCGACCTGGCCACGACCCGGGAGGTGCTCGATCGGCTGGCAGAGGCCGTGGCCGGGGTTCAGGCCACGGCCATGGCGCCGGTCTGAACTCTGCTCTGGCACTCCATTCCTTCGAGTGCCAGATTTATTTTCAGGCCCGGAACTGTTCTGGCTGAACATCAGACCGGGCGGGAGTGTCTACGTTGCCGGAGTCACTGCGCCTGGGTGATTCTGACATGGCCTATCTCCTTCAATTCTGCGGTCTTTCTGAGCCGCTCCAGATGTTCTATCTGCAGCAAAGTACGGAATCCGCTCAGGAGCCTGGTCCTCTTTTTGCCGGGTTCCGGCCCTTTCAGCTCGATGATCTGCTGGGCTGGGCCTATGCCGCCTCGCGGCAGCGGGGCTGGGATCCGGAGGGGATCCAGCGCACGGTGCTGAACGTGTGGATGGAGCGGGCCGAGGTGATTCGCCAGTGGCAGATCCGGCTGCGGCAGGAGCCCAGTTCCCGCCTGCTGGTGGCGGGCCTCGGCACCCACGACGATTGGCAGCAGCGCTGCGAACGGATGCTTCAGGCCTGAGTGGAGAGCAGCCTCCAGAGCAGTCCGGTCACGATCGGCACGGTGAGATTATCCAGCCCGAAGACGGCCAGCTGCTCCAGCGCCGTGGCCACCAAGGCAACCCCAACCAGGCCACCGGGCGCCAGCCCAGCCGCCTCGCCGGTGGCTGCCTGCAGACTGACCAGAACAATCCAGCCCACCAGCCCCATCGTGGCGGTGCCCAGCAGGGATTTCCGCTGGCCCCAGATCTGCCAGCTCGGCGAAGGGATCGCCGCTCCGAGCACCCCGGCCAGTCCATCCCCCAGGGCCATCACCAGCACGCCTGCCGCCACGGCGTCAGGGTGCCGGGGCCAGAACAGAATCAGGAGCACGGTGATGGCGGCGCCATAGGCGATCGTGCCGTAGCTGGCGCGGCCGACATCCTCGATGGCCGGCAGCAGCCGGATCCGATGGTTGAGCGCCGCAATCGCGGTGATCAGGGCCGCCGCTCCCACGGCGAGCGGGCGATCGATGCCGACGATCCAGGCGATCACAACGACGGGACCGGTGCCGATGTGGACGAGCTTGCGACTCCATTCCCGCTGCCCGGGCCAGCGCCGCCGCAGCCAGAAGGCTGCCAGCAGCAGCAAGCCGAGCCAGAGAGCCACGGCTGCAACCCCAGCCGCCTGCTGGCTGGCTCCGCTGAGGCCACTCCATCCGCTCAACGTTGCCAAGCCGGATCAGGCGGCCTGCTGGTAGCTGCTCATCAGCCGCAGTTTCATGATCGCTTTGGCCTCCAGTTGCCGCACCCGCTCACGGGAGACGTTGATCGTGCGGCCGATCTCGGCGAGGGTGAGCGGCTCGGTGCCCTCCAGGCCGAAACGCAGCTTGAGAATCTTCTGCTCGCGTTCATTGAGCTGGGACAGCCAGGAGCCCAGGTGCTCCTTCTGGATGCTGCGGTCCATCGAATCCATCGATTCGTTGCTGGCCGGATCCGGAATCAATTCCCCCAGGGTGCTGCGGTCTTCTTCACCGCGGGCATGGGCATCGAGAGAGGCGCAGGGGGCGCTCTGGGTGATCAGATCCTCGAGATCCTTGGGCTCGATGCCCATTGCATGGGCCAGTTCAAGCCGGTTGGGCTGGCGCCCGAAACGATGGGAGAGCTCACGGGTGATGCGCCGCATCTTCGAGAGCTTTTCACTGACGTGAATCGGCAGGCGGATGGTGCGGGCGCTGTTGTCGATCGCCCGGGTCATGCCCTGGCGGATCCACCAATAGGCGTAGGTGGAGAACTTGTAGCCCATGGCCGGATCGAACTTGTCGACGGCGCGCTCCAGACCGATCGCCCCTTCCTGGACGAGATCCAGCAGTTCAAGACCCTGGTTCTGATACTTCTTGGCCACACTCACCACCAGCCGGAGATTGGCGGCCATCATTCGATCGCGGGCTCTGGTGCCCATCCGGATCTGATGCCGTTGGCGTGGGGTGAGCGAATCGGCCGGCAGGGCGTGAAGAATCTTCATCCCCTGCACGTGGTGGGCGAGCTCGATTTCCTCGGCGGGAGTGAGCAAAGGAACACGTCCGATCGTGCTCAGATACCACCCGATCGAGTCTGCGCTCAGACGGCCGCTGGTTCGTTGCTGACCCACTCTGGGCGACGGCTTTGAACCATCCCCCTGAACTGCAGACGCAGCCGTGGATCGCGGAGGTGTCCCCATCACCTCGGCCTCCCATAAGTTATGGGCGGAACTTAGCAGAACCAGTGGCCGTTCGACGTTGCGAAATCCAGAAAATTCCGAAAATGCTCCACACTTCCGCTGAAATCCAAAGATTTCATCTGGCTGCACTGTTCCCAGCTTGTATCCGAGAAGACAAACTTATGGCCCCGTCAGTAAGCCGGTTCGCCACTTCTTGATCAGATCGAGCTGGGCGCAGTGCAGCTCGCCTTCCGGCTGACGCTGGATGAAAGTGCCGTCACTCTGCATGTCCCAGGCGGCGCAGTTGTCGTTGACATAGGCGTCCAGGAGCCTCTCCAGCTGGGCTCTGAGCTTCGGATCATCCACCGGTGCCACCGCCTCCACACGCCGATCCAGATTGCGCGGCATCCAGTCGGCGCTGCCGAAGAACATCTCCGGCTCGCCGTTGTTGCCGAACCAGAACAGCCGCGAGTGCTCCAGGAAGCGACCGATGATGCTCTGGACACGAATGTTCTCGCTGACTCCGGCCAGGCCGGGCCGCAGGCAGCACATGCCGCGAATAACCAGGTCAATCGTGACCCCCGCCTGGGATGCCTCATAAAGCAGGGCGATGATCGCCGGATCCACCAGGGCATTCATCTTGGCCCGGATCGCTCCAACGCCACCAGCGCGGGCGTGGCTGATCTCGCGTTCAATCAGGGCCTCCATCCCTTTGCGCAGGGTCACCGGTGCCACCAGCAACCGGCGGAAGCTCTGCTGCTTCGAGAAGCCGGTGAGGTAGTTGAACAGTTCCACCAGATCCTGGCCCAGCTCCGGCCGGGCCGAGAGCAGGCCGATGTCGGTGTAGAGGCTGGAGGTTTTGGAGTTGTAGTTGCCGGTGCCGATGTGCACGTAGCTGCGCAGCTTCTCCTTTTCCTTGCGCACCACCAGCATGATCTTGGTGTGGGTTTTCAGGCCCAGCACCCCATACACGACGTGCACGCCGGAATGCTCGAGCTGGCGGGCCCACTGGATGTTGTTGTCCTCGTCGAAACGGGCTTTCAGCTCCACCAGGGCCATCACCTGCTTGCCGTGCTCGGCGGCCCGGATCAGGGCCGAGATGATCGGCGAATTCTTGGAGGTCCGGTACAGGGTCATCTTGATGGCCAGCACCGAGGCGTCGTCGGCGGCCTGGTTGATGAACTCCTCCACGGAGGTGGCGAACAGCTCGTAGGGGTGGTGAAGCAGCACATCGGTGCGGCGAAGCACCGAAAAAATGCTCTGGAATTCATCGGGTTTGATCGAGCCGTCTTCCAGCTGGCTTTTCTGGGCACGCACCAGTGCGGTTGGCGTACGCCCCTGGTGGGGTTTGTCCTTGAGCTCCGGCAGGGGGAGTGCCATCAGGCTCATCAGGTCATCGAGGCCGAGCGGGCCATTGATCCGATAGAGATCACCGGGGTCCACATCGGTGCCTTCGAGCAGTTGCTCCACCACCAGATCGGGCATTTCATTGGCCACCTCCAGGCGCACCACCTCACCGCCACGCCGCCGTTTGCGCAGCCCCTCCTGCAGGGCCTCCATCAGGTCGTCGGCTTCCAGGTCGCGCAGTTCCAGGTCGGCATCACGGGTGACGCGGAAGAAGTAATGCCCCTCGATCGTCATGCCGGGGAAGAGCAGCTGCAGGTTGAAGGCCACCACCTGCTCCAGGGGAACGGCGGTGAACACCGGCGTGGGCTCGCGGCTGCTCAGTTCGGCGGGGATCTCCACGAAGCGGGGCAGGATCTTCTGGGGCACCTTCACCCGGGCGAATTGCTGCTGCCCGGTTTCCGGGTCGAGAATGATCGCCGCCACGTTCAGGCTGAGGTTGCTCATGAACGGGAAGGGGTGGGCCGGATCCACCGCCAGGGGAGTGAGCACAGGGAAAATGGCGGTCTGGAAGTAGTGATCCGTCCATTCCTTCTGCTTCTTGTTGAGCCGCTCGTAATCAGCCAGGTGGACGCCCTGCCCGGCCAGTTGCTGCTTGAGGTGCTGGCGGTAGTGAACCTGCTGTTGTTCCAGCAGTGGCCGGAGTTTCTCCTGAATGGCCAGCAACTGTTGCTGGGGGGTGAGATTGTCGTCGCTGAGCACGGTGACGCCCGCATCCACCTGGGACTTGAGCGAGGCCACCCTCACCATGAAGAACTCATCGAGGTTGTTGCTGAAGATCGCGCTGAACTTCGCCTGCTCCAGCAGCGGCGTGCGGGGATTGAGTGCCTGGGCCAGCACCCTGCTGTTGAAAGCGATCCAGCTCTGTTCCCGGTTGATGTAAAGCTCGGGGGCCACCACTGGATCGCTCATTGCCCTGACACCGCGCAGTTATGGCCGTCCGCAAGGTAGCAATCAAGGCTGGATCGTTTCGGTATGGGGCTTGCTTGCCTCCTTGCCACCCTGTGTGGGAAAACCTCCGGCCACCAGCACCGCCACCCCGAGCAGCAGGGTGATGCCGAGCCAGAAGGGACTCTTCTGCCCCGCCAGGTCGTAGGCGAGGCCGGCCAGGGGTGGGCCGATGAAGCTGCCGAGGCTCTGCAGGCCCTGCAGGCTGCCGAGGGCGGCACCCTGGCCGCTGCTGTCGAGCCGCCGGGACACGAGGCTGCGCAGGCAGGGGGTGACCAGGCCAGTGCCTGCCGCCAGGATCGCCACAGCGCTGAACACCACCGGCTGGGCATTGGCGGCGTTGGCGGCCGGCACCAGCAGGCAGCCGGTGATCACCAGGCCGAGGCCGGCGAGGGTGAGGCGCCATTCACCGAAGCGTTGCACCAAGGGGCCGATCAGGCCTCCCTGCACCACGGTGGCGACAACGCCCACCACCAGGAAGGCGGCGGCAGAGAGGCCCGGTCCCCAGCCGAACGCCTGCTTGAAATAGAGCACCAGCACGGCGGTGAAGCCGTTGAAAGCCAGGAAGAAGAGGAAGAAGGCCAGGCTGAGGCGCCGCACCTGGGGGTTGGTGAACACCTTCCGCAGCTGGCTGAGCGGGCTGAGATCACGCTTGCGGGGCAGTTGCCGGCGCGCCGCTGTCGGCAGGGTTTCAGGCAGCACCGTGAGCACCAGCACCAGGTTCACGGCCGCCACGGCCACCGCCAGCAGCAACGGCAGGGTGATGCTCACGCCGGCCAGCAGGCCGCCCAGGGCCGGCCCGAGGATGAAGCCGAGCCCGAAGGCCACGCCGATCAGCCCGAAGGCCTTGGCCCGCTGCTCCGGGGGGCTGATGTCGGCCAGCACGGCGCCGGCTGTGGCGGCGGTGCCGCCGCTGACGCCATCGATCAGCCGGGCGGCGAACAGCAGCGGCAGCGGCCAGGCGCTGCCGGCCGGCCAGGGCACGGCCAGGGTGAGGGCAAAACCGCCCAGGCCCAGCACCGAGCCGGCCACGCAGGCACTGATCACCGGCTTGCGCCCGAAGCGATCGCTCAGCGCGCCGATCAGGGGGGTGAACAGGAACTGGGCCAGGGCGTAACTGCCGGCCAGCAGGCCGAGGGTGCGGCCATCACTGGTGAAGCTGGCCAGCAGGAACGGCAGCAACGGAAACACGATGCTCTCGCCCAGCCGGTCGTTGAGCAGGGTGAGAAAGGCGCAGAACCGCGTGGAAGGGCGCGTCCAGCCCATGGCATCAACGCGCGGCAATGTCCATACCTTCCCATGGGAGACCGCTACCGCTCTCGCAGGCCGCTGATCCACGCGGGCGTCCGGCCCGCCAGTTCCACGAGGACCAAAGCGACTGTTCCGCCCAGCACCACCAGCACGAAGCGATCGAGGCCTTTGCGCCGCGACGCTGTGACCTCCCCGGTGGCCACGCTGGCCGATGACCAGATCCACCACTGCCCGAAGGGAGGCTGCCAGACGCTCACCGCCAGGGAAGAGAGCGTCACCGCCAGGGCGCGGAGCAGCGCCTGACGCCCCAGTTGACGCCGCTGCTCAGGCGGCACGGGCCAGCTCCGCTCAGGCAGGGGTGCTCAGCACAGGGCGGCGAGATCGCCGACCCCCACCAGGCGGGCCAGGCGGGCCAGGGAGTTGATCGCCTGGACGTGCTCTGTGCTGGTGGAGGCGGCACAGGCCTCCTCCACCAGCACCACCCGGTAATCCCGGTCATGGCCTTCCCGCGCCGCCGCCTGCAGGGCCCAGCAGGTGCTGACGCCGCCAAGCACCAGCTGCTCGATGCCGCCGGCCCGCAGCACCGGCTCCAGGGCCGTGCCGTGGAACGGACTCAATCGCGGCTTGACCAGCACCAGATCGGCCGCCTCCACCGCCAGATCCGGATGGAACTCCGTTCCCCACTGACCGAGCTGGAGGGCGCCCAGCTCCCGGGCGCGGCCGAAGATCGGGGCGTGGCTGGGAAGCTCGGGGTAACCACGAGCGAAACCCACCTTCACCAGGATCGTCGGCCAGGCGCGGCTCCGGGCCAGCTCAAGCGCCCGGTTGGCTGCAGCCATCACCTGCCGCCGCTGCACTTCGGCAGCGCAGGTGGGGATCGCCCCGTCCTGATGGGTGATGTCGTTGATCAGATCGATCAGCACCAGCGCCGTGCGCATCGGCCGGCCTCAACCGCGCTTGTGGCCCATCATTGCCCTGCCCGCCAGAGCTTCCAGCGCTCCAGGGCCAGCCGCGCGATCCAGGGAAAGACGCCCAGCAGCGCCAGCGACAGCAGCAGCGGCGGCGTGAGGATGCCTTCGAGGCTGCGCAGCTGCCCCAGCTGCGTGCCGGCGTTCACGTAAACGAGGGTGCCGGGCAACATGCCGATCTGGCTGGTGACGTAAAAGGAGAGCGTGCGGATCGGGGTCAGCCCCATCACCACATTCACCAGGAAAAAGGGGAACACGGGCACCAGCCGCAGGCTGAGCAGGTAGAGCACCCCGTCGCGGCGCAGGCCCGCCTCGATCGGGGCCAGCCTGGCGCCGAAGCGGTTCAGCATCGGCTCGCGCAGCAGGGTGCGGGCCAGCAGGAAGGCGATGGTGGCGCCGGCGCTGGAGGCGAACGACACCAGCAGGGTGCCGAGCCCCAGCCCGAACACCGCGCCTCCGGCCAGGGTCATCACCGCCGCGCCGGGCAGGGAGAGCCCGGCAACCAGCACATAGGCCAGGCCGTAGAGGGCCGCGGCACGGACAGGCGTCTGCTGGCGCCAGGCCAGCAGGGTGGTGTGGGCGTCGCGCAGGGCGTCGAAGCTGAGCTGCCGGGGCAGATCCAGCAGGAAGAACAGCGCCACCAGTGCCGCCACTGCCAGCAGCAGCAGCCAGCGCCTGGAGGCTGGGCTGGAGTCAGGGCTGGAGGTTGAGATTGAGGTTGGGCTGGAGGGGATGTCTCGCTCGGGTTTTGCCGTCATGCGGCCAGCGCCCCGCCGCAGCTGGAGCCGCTGCCGGCGGTGCAACCAAAGCAGTGGTCAGCCACCTGGATCGGATCGCCGTTGGGGTCGCGCCGCAGCAGATCCCGCAGATGGGGGCGTTCTCCTGGCTCACCGGCCGCCTGTGCGGCAGGACCGCCGCTGGCCACCAGCCCCAGCTGCTGGTTGAAATCGCAGTCGTAGAGGAAGCCCTGCCAGTCGACGCTGATCAGCTGGCGGCACATCACCTGCTCCAGGTTGGCGTCGCGGTGGCTGCGGCGCAGCAGCTCCCGGTAGTTCTCCAGCTCCCCCTGGGCGCTCAGCACCGCCGCGAAGCGCTGCACCGGCATGTTGGCCAGGGCATAGAGCCGGTTGAACACCACGCCGTGATCGGCCGCCAGCACCCGCCGGTAGTCTGCCTCCAGCGGTCCCTGCGCCGGTGGCAGCACCGCCCCCTGGGGGTTGAACACCAGGTTCAGCTCCAGACCCGAGCCCGGCTGGCCGTAGCCGAGCGAGTTGAGCTGACGCAGGCCGTCGATGCTGCGCTGGAACACGCCGGAGCCCCGCTGGCGCTCCACGTTGTCCTGCAGGTAGCAGGGCAGTGAGGCCACCACCGTGACCCCCTCGGCGGCCAGAAAAGCGGCCAGATCCTCCTGACCCGGCTCCTGCAGGATCGTGAGATTGCAGCGATCGATCACCTCCACCCCCAGGGCTCGGACCCGTCGCACCAGTTGCCGGAACCCGGGGTGAAGCTCCGGCGCGCCGCCTGTGAGATCGAGGCAGCGCAGCTTCCTGGCGGCCAGTACCGCGGGGATCAGGGCCAGGACGTCTGCCGCCATGCTTTCGGTGCGGGTGGGCCCTGCGTTCACGTGGCAGTGCACACAGGCCTGATTGCAGCGGTAGGTGAGGTTCACCTGCAGGGTTTCCAGGCGGCTTCGCCGCAGCGGCGGGAAGACGTTGCCGGGTTCCAGGCGGTCGCGTCCAGGGGTGGTGCGCTGGGGGGCGATGGTCACGGGGTGATCAGGGTCGTGCTGGTGGGAACGCGCCGGCCGGCGGGGGACTGCCAACGGGGGCACTGCCAACAGGGGCATTGCCAACGGGCCCAGACCCTTCTAATCGGCCCTTTCCAGCAGCTGAGGCCGGTTGCCTCGGGTGAGCAGGGGTCGACACTGGCTTGCCTCTGCTGCTGGCTGGCCATGGAGCTGGAATTCAGGCGGGTCGTTTTCTTCGGCCGCAGCGCGGCTGAATGCCTGGAGATGTACGGCCTCGCACCGGCCCAGTGGCTGGGCGCCTCCGTGCTCGATTGCCCGGGTGGGCCGGGTTCGCTGGCCGCGGTCCTGGGGGAGGCGGGACTTGATGTCACAGCGGTGGATCCCTGGTACGGGGCATCCCCCGAGTGCCTGGATCGTCAGGCCCGCGGCGACATCGCCCTGGCCATGGAGCAGATCGCCGCTGCCGATCACCTGGCCGCCGGCTTCGACCTGAAGGCCTACCGCACCGAGAAGCATCGGGCGCTGGAGGCCTTCCTCGCCGACTACGGCCGCCGGCCTCAGCGCTATGTGCAGGCGGCCCTGCCGGTGCTTCCTTTCGCCGATGCCAGCTTCGATCTGGTGCTGAGCGGACACCTGCTCTTCTCCTATGCACCTCTGGATGTGGGGGGCCTGATGCCGACAGGGGGCTTCGACTTCGCCTGGCATCGCCGGGCCATCGCTGAGCTGATGCGGGTCTGTCGCCGGGAGGTGCGGATCTACCCCGCCCACACCCTGCAGGGCCTGGCCCGACGCCATCCCTACGCCGAGGCTTTGCTGGCAGAGCTCCCCGCCGGCTGGGCGGGCAGGTTTCAGCCGTCCCGCTACGTCCAGGGGCACATCGGCAGCACCGAGGGCCTGCACCTAGAGCGCCTGACCCCGGCTTAGCGTTCGCAGATTCGCGTGGGATCCCGTGCCGGAGGTCCGCAGGCCCGATCCGTCACTCAGCCACCTCAACGCCAGCGGCGAGGTGCACATGGTGGAAGTGGGCGATCGCCCCGCCACCGATCGCCGTGCCGTGGCCGAGGGCTTCATCGCCATGGACCCGGCGGTGCTGGCGCTGGTGCTCGACGGCCGCGCCGCCAAGGGGGATGTGCTGGCGGTGGCACGGGTGGCGGCGATCCAGGGCGCCAAGCGCACCTGGGAGCTGATCCCCCTCTGCCACCCGATCGCGCTCACGGGCCTGGAGGTGCGCATCGAGCCCAGCGCCGATGGCGGCGGCCTGCGCATTGAGGCGATGGCCCGCACCACCGGCCCCACTGGGGTGGAGATGGAGGCGCTCACCGCCGTGCAGATCGGCCTGCTCACCCTCTACGACATGGTGAAATCCGCCGATCCGGCCATGACGATCGGCCCGGTGCGGCTGCTGAGCAAATCAGGCGGACGCCATGGCGCCTGGTCCCATCCCGGCGCCGTGCCCTCCTGAGCCGTGAGCCCCGATGAGCAGCAGCGCTGCAGCGTTTGAGCCCTACCCCCGCGAGGGTCTGCCCCTGGAGGAGGCCCGCCGCCAGGTGCTGGCCGCCATCACGCCTCTGGCCGGCAGCGAGCGGCTGCCGCTGCCGCAGGCCCTGGGCCGGGTGAGTGCCGAGCCGGTCCTGGCCGTGGAGGCGGTGCCGGGCTTCCGCGCCTCGATCATGGATGGCTATGCCCTGGCGGTGGCGAGTGTCCCGCAGCCGGGACACTCCTGGCGCCTGGTGGGCCGTTCGGCGCCGGGCGCCCCCTATGCCACGCCGCTGCTGGCGGGGGAAGCGATCCGCATCCTCACCGGTGCTCCCCTGCCGGAAGGGGCCACCCGGGTGCTGCCCCAGGAGCTGGTGGAAGCCGAGGGAGAGCGCCTGAGCCTGATTCGTGAAGCGGGGTCCAACCCCTGGATCCGCGCCGCCGATGAGGAGGCCGCTGCCGGCCAGGAGCTGCTGGGAGCCGGGGTGCGGCTGGGCCCGGCCGATCTGGGCCGGCTGGCCAGCTGCGGCGTGGCGGAGCTGGTGGTGCGGCGGCGGCCGCGGCTGGGATTGCTGATCACGGGCGATGAACTGGTGCCTGCCGGCAGTCGGCGCGGCCCGGGCCAGATCTGGGAGAGCAACGGCACCCTGCTGGCGGCGCTGCTGGCGCGGCTGGGGGTGGAGGTGGCCGAGCAGCGGGTGGTGGCCGATGCACCGGTGCAGCTACGCGCAGCCCTGCTGGAGCTGGCGGCCGGCTGCGATCTGGTGGTGAGCACCGGCGGGGTGTCGGCGGGCGACAGCGACTGGATTCGGCCACTCCTGGCCGAGCTGGGGCAGGTGAGCTTCTGGAAGCTGTTCCTCAAGCCCGGGCGCCCGTTCGCCTTCGGGCGGCTGGGGGATGGGGGCGCTGGCACGCCATTTTTTGGCCTGCCGGGTAATCCGGTGGCGGCGGCGATCACCGCCCTGCAGCTGCTGCTGCCGGCGCTGCAGTTGCTGGAGGGGGCGCCGGTGCAGCGGCTGCCGCGCCTGAAGGTGCGGCTGGCGGCGGAGCTCAAGCGCGGCGCCGGCCGCCCCGAGCTGGCCCGCGCCCGGCTGCAGGTGGGCCCTGATGGCGAGCTGCTGGCGCTGGTGGAGGGCAGCCAGGCCTCCTCACGGATCGGTTCGCTGCAGGGGGCCGACCTGCTGCTGGAGATTCCGGCCGAACTGGGCGCGCTGGCGGTCGGCACGGAGCTGTGGGCCCAGCTGCTGCGGCTGCCGATCTTCTGAAGGCTGTCGCTGCGTTGAACAACCTTCTGCATGACGCTGCTGCTCAGAACGCCGTGTTGCCCTCCACCCAGGCGCCCACGCCGCCGCTCCACTCCCGCTTCCAGAAGGGAGCCTCATGTTTGAGGGCTTCAAGCAGCTCCTGGCCACCGCGCTGGGTCGGGCCGCGCCGGTCGGCGGTCACCGCCACCAGCACGATCGCTTCACCAGGCAGCACCCGCCCCACGCGGTGATCCACCCGCACGGCCCGCAGGCCATGGCGCTGGGCGCAGTCGGCGGCGAGGCGAGAGATCTGCGCTTCGGTCATGCCGGGGTAGTGCTCCAGCTCCAGGGCCTCCAGCGGCACTCCCGCCGCCGTGACACCCCGCACCCGGCCGATGAAGTGGGCTTCGGCGGCGGCGGGCTCGGCGCCGCTGGCCGCCAGGCTCCGCTGCCACGCCGCAAGGGCGACGAGCGGATCGAAGCGTTCGGGGTGCAGCTGCAACTGCAGGGCGATGTTGCCCGGAAGCGGATCAGCCATCGCCCTCAGCCCCCACTGATCGGTGGCAGGAAGGCCACCTCCGCGCCCGGCTCCAGCCGCTGATCGGCGCTGGCGAACACCTGGTTCACCGCCACCCGCACCTGCGCCGGCAGCGTGTCCCCCAGACCCAGCTGCCGCCACAGGCTGGCCGGGGTGGGGGCAGCGGCGCCGGCGGGGAGCGCCACCTGGCGCTCCGCCCACCCGGCCCGCTCCCGGAGCGCGGCGAACAGCCGCACGGTGATCGATGCGGTGATCACGGCGCTGAACGAGGCAGTAAGGAGAAGTCATCCTGCCGCTCCTGTGATTCAGCCGGAGAGGCGCAGCAGCAACAGCAGCAGCAGCAGCAGTGGCCCCTCCTCCTGGTTCGGGAAAGAAATCTGGCTTGGCTGAGCCGGCCTCTGCTCCATAGGATCAGGGCCATCCACCATGAAGGCAGCTTCCAGGCGCGATGTCCCAGACCCTCGCCCTGCTGGCCCATCCATCCGAGCTGGAAGCCCTGCTCACCTGGGTGGGTCAGTACAAGCCTGCCCTGGCCGCTTTCCAGGTCATCACCACGCCGGAGCTGGCCCGGTCGTTTCGACTCGACGGTCGGACGGCGTCTCTGGAGCTGGCGGAACTGAAGCCACTCGAAGCCGGCGGTGATATCGAGCTGGCCGCCAGGGTGATGGCGGCTGAGCTGTCGGCGATCATCTATTTCGTGAGCGCCGAGGCCTTTCTTCACGCCACCGCCGATCTGCTCCTGCTGATCAGGGCTTGTGCGATCGAGAACACGCCCCTGGCCCTCAATGAAGCCACCGCCGACCTGGCGATGCGTGGATTGGCCCACAGCCGGATCGCCTATCTGATCTTCAATCCGGTGGCTGGCCAGGGCAACTCCCAGCAGGAGCTGGCGATGATCCGCTCGATTCTGGAGCCCCAGATTCTCCTGAATGTGGTGATCACCAAGCCTGATCTGGATCCCGCCGATCAGGCTCGCGCCATTGTCGCCACGATTCAGGCCCAGCCCGAGAGTGATCCCGGCACCACGATGATCCTGGCTTCGGGAGGCGATGGAACGGTGTCGGCGGTGGCTGGTGCCGTGATCGGCACCGGCATCCCGATCGGGATCATTCCGCGGGGCACCGCCAATGCGTTTTCCCAGGCACTCGGCATCCCCATCGATCTGCGGGGTGCCTGCAACACGATCCTGGCGGGCCACAGCCGGGTGATCGACGCGGCCCGGTGCAATTCGATGCCGATGATCCTGCTGGCCGGCCTGGGCTTTGAGGCGGGGATGGTGAACCGTGCCACCCGGGAACTCAAGAATCTGCTTGGCCTGCTCGCCTATGTGCTGGCCGGTGCCCAGCAGTTGGCCAATCAGGCTGCCTTCGAGGCCACCCTCGACATCGACGGCAGACGAATCGACCTTCAGGCCGTGGCGATCACCGTGGCGAATGTGGCGCCACCCACCTCCGTGCTGGCCCAGGGATTCGGTCAGGTGATTCCCGATGATGGACAGCTGGAAGTGACGATCGGCACCCCCGCCAACCGCCTGCAGGGTTTGAATGCGCTGGCCTCACTGGCGGCTTCGGCGATCGTTCAGTCCCCCACCGACCGCGATGATCTGCTTTGCTTCCGCGCTTCCACGATTCGCATCCTGACCAATCCACCGCAGCTCCTGGTGATCGATGGGGAGATCGTGGAAGCCAACCCGATCACCTTCGAGTGCTTGCCCGCCAGTCTCACTGTCTTCACGCCGCTGGTCGGGATCTGAACCCATGGGTTGGACCATCGAGCCTTCGATTGCCGTCAAGATCGGCTGCATGAAGGAGCGGGTGCGTTGGCGGCATCCTGCAATCACCTCCCGGCAGATCGATCAGACGCGGTTGGTGTTTGATTCGGGGCTCGATGCTGATGCGGCCTTTGCCTTTCTGGTGCTGGGGGACAGCGGCACGGGTCGGCATCGCCGCCAGCGGCCCCAGCGTCAGGTGGCTGAATTGATGCTCCGCCACGGCCAGGGGGCGAGCTTCATCCTGCACACCGGCGATGTGGTGTATCAGGTTGGCTCCAGCGAGCAATATCGCAACAACTTCATTGTTCCCTACCGCGAATGGTTGGTGGATGGCGATCATCCCGATCGCATCGCCTACGACCGGATGATTTTCAACACTCCCTTCTTTCCGGTTCTCGGCAACCACGACTACTACGATCTGCCTCCACCCCTGGGGCTGCTCTCCGGTCTGACCGCCCCGCTCCGGCAGCTGTTGAGCCCCCTGCTCGATCTGGATGTCGGCTGGCATGGATCCCGCCGCGGCGAAGCCTATGCCTGCGCATTTCTCGATGTTCTCCAGCACCTCCCGGAAAGTGAGCTGGGCAACCACCTTGATCAGTGCTACGCCAGTGAGCTGGATGGGGAGCGCTGCCTCAGCTACAGGCCTTCCCGATTCACCCGCCTGCCCAATCGCTATTACAGCTTCAGGGTGGCCGGGCTGGATGTTTTTGCGCTGGATTCCAACACCTTCAATCAGCCCCTGGCCGGACCCCGCTCGGATCCAGCGGCCGGCCAGGCCGAACTGGGCGCCCTGCGGCAGCGATTGATCCTGGAGCGAACCCGCTTGCGCCTCTCCCTCGGGGGCAGCTGGACGGCTTCCCTCGATCCGGATGATCAAGGCGACAGGGCCGATGACCTGGCCGGAGAGCTGGAGGCGATCGAGGAGCAGCTCAACGACATCGAGAAGCAGCTGGACCGTGATGAGGCGGCCCAGACGGTCGACCATGAACAACTGGGCTGGCTGAAGGATCGGCTGGTGGCGTCCTGGCGCAATCCGGCGGTGCGGGGCAGGGTCCTGGTGCTTCACCATCCGCCCTATGTCACGGAAGCCACCAAGTGGTTTCAGGGGCAGACCCTGGCGGTGCGGCACCGGCTTCGCCAGGTGCTCGATCAGGTGGCGGCCGAGCTTGGTCCCGATGACCGTGACCCGCGCCAACCGCTGCTCAGCCTGGTGCTGATGGGCCACGCCCATTGCCTGGAGGTGCTCCGCACCGGCGCCACCGGCCACGGTGATGCCCACATCCCCTGGGTGATCTGTGGCGGCAGTGGCTACAGCCTGCGCCGTCAACGGCCGGAGGGCGCCGATCTGGGCGGCAGCGTCGGCGGGCAGCCGGCCACCCTGGCCCGCTCCGAGCTGTTCGTCGGCCGCAGCGGCCAGGGGGCACGGCTGCGGCGGCCCTACTCAGCGTTGCGGGTGGAGGTCGGGGCAGGGCGGCCACTGCGGCTCAGGCTGATCCCCCTGGTCACCGAGCGGCTGAACAAGCAGTGGCAGCAGACCCAGCTGGCGCCGATCCTGCTCTGTTGACGGCCTCCCTAGGCTCCTGCCAGTGAATCGTGATTGCTGCCCTTGAGCCTTGCGATAGCCCTGCTCACCGTTTCCGATCGGCGCAGCGCCGACCCTGGTCTGGCTGACCCTTCCGGTGATCGTCTGCTCGACCGGCTGGGTGAGGCGGGCCATCGGTTGCAGGACCGCCAGCTCGTGGCCGACAACCGCTACGCCATCCGTGCGGTGGTGAGCGGCTGGATCGCCGATCCCGCCGTTCAGGTGGTGATCAGCACCGGCGGCACCGGGCTGACCGGCCGGGACGGCACGCCGGAGGCGGTCCGTCCGCTGCTCGACAAGACGATCGAGGGGTTCGGCGAGCTGTTCCGGGTGCTCTCCTTCGAGACGATCGGCACCAGCAGCCTCCAGAGCCGCTGCCTGGCCGGGGTGGCCAACGGCACGGTGCTGTTCGTGCTGCCGGGATCGCTGGATGCCGTGACCACGGCCTGGGACCGCCTGATCCGCGCCCAGCTCGATGGCGACACCCGCCCCTGCAACCTGGTGCAGCTGCTGCCGCGGCTCACCGAGGATTCGCTGCGGCTGGTGGAGCGATGAGCGGCCAGCTGGTGGGCCTGGTTGAGGCGCTGTGGCGTTATCCGGTCAAGTCGATGCTGGGGGAGTCGCTGCAGCAGGTTCCCGTCACCGAGCGCGGCCTCTGCGGCGACCGGGCCTATGCCCTCTGGGATCACGCCACCGATCGGGTGGCCAGCGCCAAGAATCCGCGCTTGTGGCGGGGCCTGCTGGGCTGCAGGGCCCGCTTCGAGGCCATGCCCCTGCCGGAGGCGCCGCCGCCGCCGGTGCGGATCGAAGCGGCGGGATCAGAAGCCATCCTCAGCAGTGATCCGGCCATCAACACCACTCTCTCCGGCTGGTTCGATCGCCGCGTGAGCCTGCTGGACCGACCACCCGAGGGGGCCAGCCTGGATCAGTACTGGCCCCCGATCGAGCAGCGGGCCTTTCAGGATGTGGTGAACGAACTGGTGATGCCGGCCGGCACCTTCTTCGATTCCAGCCCGATTCACGCCATCAGCACCGCCAGCCTGGAGCGGTTGCGCCAGCTCGAGCCCCAGCTGGATTTCGCGGTGGAGCGGTTCCGCCCCAACCTGCTGATCGCCGCCGCGGGCGGGGCCAGCGGCTTCGTGGAGGAGGGCTGGATCGGCCGCCGGCTGCGCCTGGGCGCCAGCCTGGAGCTGAAGGTGGAGCAGGGCTGTCCCCGCTGCGTGGTCACCACCTTGGCGCAGGGGGCCATCCCCGAGCAGATCGAGATCCTGCGCGCCACAGCCCGCCACAACAGGGTGGTGGCGGGGGTCCTGCTGTCGGTGCTGCAGCCCGGCGCCGTGGCGGTGGGAGATGCGGTGACCCTGCTGGAGTGAATTCAGGCGGCGGCAGCCTGCCGCTCATCTGCCCTGAACCAGCCCAGAGCAACGCAGACGCCACAACCGCGCCGTCGAAGGCGTCTCAGTCGATACACAGATCATTGGCGCCCTGGGGCCCCACAGAACGCCACGACCAGCGAAGTCCATGCTGCAGCCGAGCCAAACACGATGATCAAGCCGTTGCCAAACGGGCCGAAGCCAGCACCAAACAACAGTGACCCGTTGAGTGCCGAGTACATCGCGACACCTGGAAGAAGGATGAACGAGAGCCCCGTGCCGATGGCTCCATGCAATGGCATGAGCAGGTAGATGCCGCTTGTAAGCAGGGCGAAGCCTGCGAAGACAACCAACAGCAAACGTAGGTGCGATTTGAATCTCACGAGTAGCTGTGGTTGTTTATTTTGGCCTGCCGCTTGCCATCGCCTGGCGGCAGTGAGCTCAGGCAGGAGCCAGAACCATCTTCAGTGGAAGCGCTTGGTGATTTCCAATGGGCAAACCTCAACAAGAAGGTTGCTATCGCTTTCTCCAGGTCTAAAGACCTCTCTCAAAGCTGAGCCACAGATAAGCAGACGCTCAATCCCGTATCGCTAGCAAGCTGCAGCGATTTCCTCCCTCTTCTCTTGGATGAGGACTGACATGACTCACCTCCTATCCCAATTATACCGAGAAATCCAGAAGTTCGCCAAGTGATCCTGCATCAAGGGGTTCTTAAGGGCACCTCGAAAAATTTACGTCGCTCCCTGACAGACTTTGAAATAAGCAATAGAATTGGTTCAGTTCAACACAGCTGAATGGGACAGCGTGGATTCTGGGATGAGGAGAAGCGAATCCACAGGCTTCAGAATAAGAAGCCAACATTACCGACCCTCTCTGAGACGATTCCCTGGGAGGCCTTCAGGCCACTGCTGGAGCAGGGTTACAGCCCGGAACGGAAGAGCAATGCTGGCAGGAAACGGATTGATCCGCTCATCCTCTTCAAGATGCTGGTGCTTCAGCAGCTGTTCAACCTCAGCGATGAGGAGCTGGAATTTCAAGTCAACGACAGACGCTCATTTGAGGAGTTTGTTGGACTGGGAGTGATGAATACCATTCCTGATGCCACCACGATTGCCTTCTTCCGCGAGCGTCTCCGCAAGGCGGGCGTTATCGATGAGCTCTTTGAACGTTTTGAGGAGCACCTGCGGTCCGAGGGTCTGGAGGCCCGTGGAGGGCAGATCATCGATGCGACACTGGTCCCTGTTCCCAAACAGCGAAACTCAAGGGAGGAGAACAAGACCATTAAG
>JAHLYW010000031.1 GCA_025128135.1 Synechococcus sp. CS-1325 | reverse complement strand
GTGCCGGATCCCGGCACCGCCCGGTTCGAGTTCGGCCTGGTCCGCCATGGCTTCTGCTGGGCCTTTCCCCGGCAGGGTGGCCTGAGTATCGGGGTCGGCACCTTTCTGGGCCGTGAATTGAACGATGCCGACACCGTGCTGGCCGAGCTGCTGCCAAGCCTGGGACTGCCTGCCGATGCCGGTGTCCGCAGCCACTGGCCCCTGCGGGTCTGGGACGGCCACCACCGGCTGCACGGCAACGGTGTGGTGGTGGTTGGGGATGCCGCCTCGCTGTGTGATCCGTTCCTGGCCGAGGGGCTGCGTCCTGCCCTGCTCAGCGGCACCCGAGCCGCTGAGGCCCTGGACCGATGGCTGGCTGGCAACAAAGGGGCCCTGGCGGACTACAGCGAGGTGATGCGGCTGGAATGGGGCCAGTCGATGGCCTGGGGGAGGCGGATCGCCCAGGTGTTCTACCGCCTGCCCCGGGTGGGCTATCAGCTCGGGATCAAACGGGCGACGGCCCCCCAGCGGATCGCCCAGATCCTCTCCGGTGAAATGGGCTACGGCGACATCGCCCAACGGGTGATCCGCCGCCTGCTCTTCAGCGCTTGAGGCAGTCCTTCAGTTTGCGCAGCCGTTCGTCAATCGATCCGAGCAACTCAACGGCGAACATCGGGGATTCCTGCACGGCGAACAGGAATTTCTCCCGATTCATCACCAGGATGCGGCTGGCAGTGAGTGCCTTGGCCTCGCCGAAACGGCGATGGTCGGCCGTGACCAGGGCGCCGGCACCGAAGACATCCCCGGCCTGGATCTCCTCGGAGCCGGCGTGATTGTTCCAGCTGAGCTCGATGGTGCCCTCCAGGACTCCGAACATGCAGTCACCCGAATCGCCGGCACCGAAGACGAATTCACCGGCCTCGAAATGACGGACCTCACCTTCATTGGCAAGGGCGCGCATGGTGTCGAGAGCATTCATGGGCAAGGGAAGAGCGATGCAACTTCTCCATCCTGAGGCTCGGAGGTTAAGCGCTGGTTAGTTGGCCGCTGCCGAGAGTGCCAGCGGGGCACCAAGCCCGCCGCGCACGTCCTCGGGAACGAGACGGCCATCGTGGTCGGTGTCCAGCGCGTCGAACACAGCATCGCTGCCCAGCCACTCCTCCCGGGTGATGCAGCCATCTCCGTCAAGGTCGTTGAGCAGGAAGATTTCCTGGGCGGCATGGGCGAAGGCCGCTTCGCCTTCGAGCTCGCCGAGGCGATGGGCCAGTTGGGCTTCCAGGGTTTCGATCGCTTTGCTGAAGCCGCGGATGCCCTCGTCGAGCTTTTCATGGGCCATGCGATCGTCGGCCATGCGCTGCTGGAAGTCGGCGTGGCTCAGGGAGAAGAGGGCTTCACTCGGGCCTGGATCGAACGGGTTGAGGCGCCGGCCCAGCTCACCCTGCCGCTGGCGCAACTGATCGAGAAGTTTGGGGGAGATGGTGAGAAGATCGCAGCCGGCCAGTTCGATGATTTCTTCGAGATTGCGGAAACTGGCGCCCATCACCTCGGTTTTGTAACCATGGGTTTTGTAGTAGTTGAAGATCTGGGTGACTGAGATCACACCTGGATCCTCAGCACCTGGGTAATGATCCCGGCCCGTGTCGTTCTTGTACCAATCGAGGATGCGTCCGACGAATGGGGAAATCAGGGTGACCTTGGCTTCGGCGCAGGCGACGGCCTGGGTGAAACTGAACAGCAGGGTGAGATTGCAGTGGATTCCTTCCAGCTCAAGCTGCTCCGCGGCCTTGATGCCTTCCCAGGTGGAGGCGATCTTGATCAGCACCCGCTCCTTGCCGATACCGGCCTGCTGATAAAGCCCGATCAGCTTGCGGGCCTTGTTGATCGTGGCTTCGGTGTCATAGCTGAGCCTGGCATCCACTTCGGTGGACACTCGCCCCGGCACGATCTTGAGGATCTCCTTGCCGAAGGTGACGCAGATCTCGTCGAGCGCTTCGAGCACCACGACCTCGGCCGGGGCATCGGCGCCGATCACTTGCCTTGAGTCCCGCAGGGAGGTGTCGATCAGATCCTGATAGAGGGGAATCTGGGCTGCCGCCAGAATCAGGGAGGGGTTGGTGGTGGCGTCCTGGGGGGTGAACTGCTTGATTGCCTCCAGCTCACCGGTGTCGGCCACTACCACGGTCATCCCGGCAAGTTGGTCGAGCAGATTGGCCATGGAGCTGGGAACCCAGGAAGATGATCAAGCTAGCCAGGGGTCGTCAAACCGCAGCCTGGGGGTGATCATCCCCGAACGAGCGGTGTGCTTGGCGGCACCTTCTCGATCACCAGCAGGGCCTCGATCAGCTGTTTCGCCACCGGGATCGCCACGGTCGATCCGTAGGCATTGCCCCCCTGGGGCTCATCCACCACCACGAGCACCACGTAGCGGGGGTCTTCGATCGGCAGGGTGGCCACAAAACTGCAGATCCGCGCCCCCGGGATGTACACCCCATTGAGGGCTTTCTGGGCGGTTCCCGTCTTGCCGCCGATGCGGTAGCCAGGCACTTTCACCCCCTTGCCACTGCCCTGTTCCACCACCGTTTCCATCCAGGCCGTCACCTGCCTGGCAACGGCTGGATCCAGCACCTGGAGACCGTTGCTGGGCCCGCCTGACCCGGCCAGTCCATCACCGGAGCGCAGGCCCCGGGTGATGTGAGGACTGACCAGACGGCCGCCATTGGCGAGCATGGCGTGCAGTTGGAGAAGCTTCAGAGGCGTGAGTGAGAACCCCTGACCGAAGGCCGCGGTGGCGGGTTCGATCGGCTGTCCGGTGAACTGCTGGCGGCTCTTGAGCTGGCCGGCGACGGCCCCGGGCAGGTCGGTGTCCGGCACGGTATCGATGCCGATCTTGTGCAGCCACTGCCAGAAGTGGCCGGGCTTGACCTTCCGCATCGCCTGCACCATCGCGACGTTGCTCGAAACCTGCAGAACCGTCGGGAAATCGATCAGTCCATTGCCACGCCGATCGTGGTTGAAGATCGGCCAGCCACCGATCATCAGTGACCCGCTGTCATTGACCTTGCCGTCAGCCTGGATGGCCTTCTCCTGAAGGGCGATGGCCAGATTGATCGGTTTGAAGGTGGAGCCGGGCTCGTAGAGGTCCTGCACGGACCACTCCCGGAAGAGGGCGGGGGAGTACTTCCAGAACTGATTGGGGTCGTAGCTGGGGACCGAAGCCAGCGCCAGCATCTCGCCATTGCGCACATCCATCACCAGAGCCGCTCCTCGCTTGGCCTTCCACTGCTTGATCTGGCGCATCAGGGCCTGCTGGGCCACCTGCTGCAACCGGGCATCAAGGGTGAGCTGGAGGCGCAGGTCGTCGGTGTAGAGAACGCCGGCCTTGAGCCCATCGGGCAGGGGTGTTCCATCGGCACCACGCCGCAGCGAGCGGATGCTTTCCTGGCGCCACATCTCCTGATCCCGGCTTTGCTCCAGGCCTGCCTGGGCCACCCGGTCCTGGTTGAGAAAACCCACCACATTGGCGAACAGCTGGCCCTGGGGATAAAGCCGTTGGGGGAATGGCTCCAGGTCAAGGCCGCTGATGCCCAGCTTTCTGATGCGATTGGCGGTTTCAGCGTCCAGGTCGGTGGCCAGTTTGACGCCGCTCTGGCGGCTGCCCATCCTGCGGTTCAGATCGGCGGCCGGCAGTGCCATCAGCTCCGAGAGTTTCTCGGCCACAGCACCGGGGCTGCGCTTGGCGTTCGGGTCATCGCCCGGGAAGTTGAAGTAGCGCGGGTGGGCCCAGAGGGTGTAGTGCTCCTCATCGAGGGCCACGAGCTTGCCCTGGCGATCGACGATCTGGCGGCGCTTGCCGATCGGCTTGACCTGCTGGGTCTGGATCGCCCTGGCCCTGGCCTGCAGCTTGTCCCCCTCCTTCACCTGCAACCAGGCCAGACGCACCCCCAGGCCCGTCAAGCCACTGACAAGAAGGAGGTAGACCATGATCAGCCGAGCGGTCGGGACCGGCTGGAGAGGGACCACCCGTCGCTGGCGTTCGGTGCCCACCGACCCTGAGCGTCGCCCCCTGGCCTGGTGGATCGGGATCGGCCGGGCTGGCGGTGACGGACGTGTCAACACCTCAGTAGCCAGGCCGGATGGATGGCAGGGCTGCTGCCGGTGATCCGGCCAGGGTGGGATCTGGCTGGGCAGGGGACTGCTGGGCCACGCCGGAATCCGGGGAAGGCAGGTAAATCAGTTTCTGGATGTTGGTGGGAACGAGCTGGCCAGGACGCTTCGCCATCGCCAGATGGTGGTGCTCCAGCACGGCGGACGATTCCTGAAACCGATGTTCCAGCAGCTGGGCAGCCTCCAGCCGTTGATAACTCTCTGTCCAGGCGCTCTGCCAGTGGAGAGTGAGGGCTGCCAGTCCCACCATCGTTCCGCCCAGGGCGAGCAGCAGACCATCCGCCATCCGGTGCAGCCCCGCCAGCACCGGCGCCTGGCGGGCCACCTTGCGGGCCGACATCGATTGCTGAACCAGGGATCCCTGAATCAGCGAAAAGGGGTGCCGACGACCTGAACGTTGTGGCGACGGAGCAGCAACCACCGAATCAAACCAAGCCTTCCCGCAAGTGAACCATGCCCCTGGAGGCTCAGCAAGGCACAAATCAGCTTCCAAGCAAAACAAGATTGCTGAAGGTCAGGCCGTTCCAGAGCGCGTGGAGCCAGATGCTGGCGCTGAGCCGGCCGCTCGCCAGCCGCAGCCAACCGAGGGCAAGCCCCAGGACGAACAAAGGCGCCAGCTCGCTGAGGCTCAGGTGGGCCAGGGCGAAAACGGCGCTGCTGACGACAACGCCCCAGCCCGCGCCGAGCTGCCGAACCAGCACAGGCAGCAGCACACCACGGAAAATGGTCTCCTCGAACAGCGGTGCCAGCACGATCGCTGTGAAGGCGAAACAGAACAGGGCGAGGGGGCTGGTGCTGCGCAACACCAGTTCCAGCAGTGGATTGCTGCCGCCGGGATCGCTCCAGACCAGCTGCTGCAGCCAGCTGGCCAGGCTGACCAGCGGCAGCACGATCAGCAGTCCTTTGAGCCCCTTGCGAAGCGCGCTGCCCACCGGCCGCCAGCGGTATTGCAGCCAACCACCCTCGGGCCGCTGTCCGCCCAGCATCAGGGCCAGGATCGTCAGGGGGGCCGCCATCAGACCGAGATACAGCAGGAGCACGGAAAGGCCATCGGCGAGCGGCGATTCGATCGCCAGCCCATGCAGCGCTCCGGAGATCAGCGGCGTGATCAGCAAGGGCGTGGCCACTTCGCCCAGGAGGACGAATCCCCCGGCCACCAGCAGGATCACGTCGATCACGCCGAGCGGGGGGCCCAGCAGCGGCGGCGGTTCGGGAACCAGTCCCCGCCAGCGCAGCCAGATCTCCCGCCCGATCAACAGCACTCCCCCCAGCGCCGCCAGGCTGGGCAGGAGGGTGACGCCGATCAACTGGAAAAAGGCCTGCCGTTCCTCCCGGGGCAGGGCACAGGAGGAGCCGCTGCCACCGAGGGCAAGGCAGCTCAGGCGCCGAAGCAGGGGGTCGGAGCCCGGCAGCTCCGGCTGTGGCCGGCCTGGGTCCGTCGATCCAGGCTCCGCCAGCAGCCTGGCGGCCAGGGCAGCGGTGGCCGGATCACCTCCATCCCGGAGCGTTTCCAGCAGGGGTCTGGCCCGGCTGGGCTCGGGGCCGTTCAGCTGCAACAGGGCGCGCAGTAGATCGTTCTCCGGTCTGGACTGCCGCTCGATCTCCTCAAGCAGAGCCGCTTCAGGGTTCTCCCCGATCAGCAGGTCGTGCAGGGAAGGACTCACCTGGGGAGCGGCCAGGGCCGCCAGCTCCAGCTGGCGGATCACCAGATCGTTTCCGACGGAGGGCCTGTCCAGGCTTTCCAGCAGACCGTTGATCCACAGCAACAGGCTCAGGGCCAGGCTGATCAGGGCGAGCGCCACCTTCCACAGTCCGGGCCGCTGCCGATCCACCACTGGTTTCAACCGCCGTTCCCCCACTGTCTCGATTGTGGCCCGAAGCCCTCCCATACGATGGCTTCGCTCTCGGCATGACGACCCGTGCCCCTCAGGCTCCTTCTGGTCAGGCACGGGCAGAGCAGCTTCAACGTCGAACATCGGGTTCAGGGCCGCGATGATCGCTCCTCCCTGACCGAGCTGGGGCAGCGTCAGGCCACGGCCACCGGCGCTGCCCTCCGCCCCCTCAGCCTCCAGGCGGTCTACAGCTCGCCGCTCCGCCGCGCTGAGCAGACCGCCACGCTGCTGCTGGCCGCCCAGGGCGGTGGTCTGATCGCCACCCTCGACGACGACCTGCTGGAGGTGGATCTCGAGCCGTGGAGCGGCTTGCTCGTCAGTGAGCTGAGGCAGCGCTTCCCGGAACAGCATCGGCTCTGGCGCCAGTCACCCGAGCAGCTGGAGCTGCGCCGTGGTGATGGCAGCGTCTATCGGCCGATCGTCGAGCTGATGGCCCAGGCCCGGCGCTTTCTCGACCGCCTGCTGCAGCGCTTCACCGATCCATCCGTCGACGAGACGGTCACCGTGCTTGTCGTGGCTCACAACGCCATCCTGCGCTGCCTGATCCTCAACCTGCTGTCCTTGCCCGGGGGCGGATTCCAGCGCCTGCGTCTCGACAACGCCTCGCTCTCGGTGTTCAACATCGCCCCCGGCGGCGATGGAGCTGGGGAGGTCCAGATCGAGTCGTTGAACGGCACCGCCCATCTGGGCGAGGGGTTGCCGGCCAAGGGGGCCGGCCCCCGCTTGCTGCTGGTCCGCCATGGCGAAACCGACTGGAACCGGCAGGGACGCTTCCAGGGCCAGATCGACATTCCCCTCAATCCCCAGGGACGCCACCAGGCCGAAGCGGCCGGTCGCTGCCTGACGAGCGAGCCGATCCAGCGGGCCTACACCAGCTCCATGGCCCGCCCCCGCCAGACCGCCGAGCTGATCCTTGCCAATCGGGCCGGCATTCCGCTCACCAGCCTGCGGGGCTTGGTGGAAATCGGCCATGGCCTCTGGGAGGGTGAACTCGAGGAAGCGATCGCCCGGGGCTGGCCGGAGTTGCTTGCCGCCTGGAAGCGCGCCCCTGACACCGTTCAGATGCCCGAGGGTGAAAATCTCCAGGAGGTCTGGGATCGCTCGATCAGCACGATTCGGACGATCGCTGGGAGCCTGGCTGATTCCGAGTCGGCCCTGGTGGTGGCCCATGACGCCGTCAACAAAACGATTCTGTGTGCTCTGCTCGGCCTCAGCCCCGCCGACATCTGGATGGTGAAGCAGGGCAATGGCGGGGTCAGCGTGATCGACTTTCCAGCCGATCCGGCCCATTCAGCTCCGGTGGTGACCTGCCTGAATCTCACCGCCCATCTGGGTGGAGTGCTCGATCGCACCGCCGCTGGCGCCCTCTGATGACGACCTGCTTCCTTGAGCAGGTCCAGTACCTGGAAGGGCCCGACCTGGCCCTGCGCCACGAGGACGTGCTGATCGAGCAAGGGCGGCTGGCTGCGATCGGTCCGCAGGCCGTGGCCCGCGCCGAGATCCTCGGGCTCACCCCCTGGCCGGCCGCCCGGTGGTTGCTGGCTCCGGCCCTTGTGGATCCGCACAGCGTGTTGGAGCAGCCGGCTGGCTCCGTCGCCGAAACCCTCGAGAGCCTGATGCGCGCGGCGGCGGCAGCGGGATACGGCACGGTGGCGCTGCTGCCCAGGGGGCGCAGCTGGCGGGACCAGCCGGAACACCTGCTGCTTGCCGCGAGGCCGCCGTTCCAGTTGCCCCTCTGGGCCGGCTTCAGTCTGGGGGGTGCTGGCCTCGAGCTGGCGCCCCATGCCGATCTGATCGCGGCGGGTGCGATCGGTCTGGCGGAGGATGACACCCTGCCCCCCCTGCCCCTGCTGGAGCGGGGGCTGCGCCTCGGCGAAGCCGCCGGTCGGCCGGTTCTGCTCGCTCCCAGGGATGCGGCGCTCAGCCGTGGTGGCTTCGTGCGTGAAGGGGTGGAAGCGCTGCGGGTGGGCTGGCCGCTGGATCCCCCACTCAGCGAAACCCTGCCGCTGCAGAGCATCCTTGCCCTGGACCAGGAGCTGCCGGCAGCGGAGATCAGGCTTGCCCAGCTCTCCACCGCAGCGGGGGTGACGTTGCTGCGCTCCCATCCCAGGTCATTGCCCGCCAGCGTCTGCTGGTGGCATCTGGTCGCCGACAGCGGCCGACTCGATCCGGTCGCCGAAGGCTGGCGGGTCGTCCCCGCCCTGGGGGGACCGGATGACCGCCGCTCTCTGCTCGCCGCCCTCGCTGATGGCGTGCTGAGCGCTGTGGCCGTGCAGCATGTGCCGCTGGACGCGGAGGAGTGCCTGCTGCCGATTGATCAGCGCCGCCCGGGACTGGCAGGCCATGGCTTCGTGTTGCCGGCGCTCTGGCAGGAGCTGGTGCTGGGAGCCGGCTGGAGCATTCCGGCTCTCTGGCAGGTGCTTTGCTGGGGGCCGGCTCGATTCCTTGGTCTGGCCGCTGAAACCCTCCAGCCCGGCAGCGAACGCTGGATCCTGTTCGATCCGGAGCGCAGGTGGGAGCCGGGCTCCGATGCTTTCGGCTCAAGGGCCGCCAATCAGCCCTACGCCGGCTGCAGCCTCACGGGCCAGGTGCTGGCGTCGGGACTGCTGCCGGAGCTTTGGCGGGGGGGGGAACCCTGAGCTGGTCGGCATCGGCGAGCGTGCCGAGGCGATCCAGGGGCCAGAACCGGTAAAAGGCTCGACCGATGATTTCGTCCTGGGGCAGAAAGGGGCTACCGGGCCAGAAGCGACCGTCCCAGCTGTTGGCGCGGTTGTCGCCGAGGGCCAGGACATGGCCGGCCGGCACCACGGTGTTGAGGGTGCGGCAGGGGCCCACCCCCTGGCTGTCGACCGGGCAGAGGTTGGTCACGTAGGGCTCATTCAGCCGTTGGCCATTGATCCAGGCCTGGCCACGGGGATTGACCACGACTCGATCGCCCGGGACCGCCACCACCCGCTTGATGTAGGCATCACAGGCGGGGGATTGAATTCCCGGAATCGATCCCAGCAAAGGCAGATTGACCACCAGGCAACGCAGGGGTCCGGCCTGGTGATCGGCCCGCAGGGCAGGATCAAAGTGGAAGGGGGAATGGAACACGACGATCTCCCCCCTTCGCGGGCTGCGGCTGCGGTAGCTGATCTTCTCCACCAGCAGCCTGTCCTGGATCTGCAGCCCCGGAAGCATCGAGCCGGAGGGTATGAACCGCGCCTCGATCAGGAAGTGGCGAATGCCAAGGGCCACCGCCAGGGTGAGCAGAACACTGCGCCAGAAAGCCCAGGCGCTTTCCTGGGGCGGTTTGGGATCTGTGTCCGTTGTCGACGGCGGCTCCAGGTTGGCTGACGGGACGTCCTCGGCGGTCAAAGCACCTGTTGCGGCATAGGGATTAGGGGCGGCAGCCGCGGCTGCCGTTCCGGCATCGACCCTAAGTGCTGGAGGACGCGGACCCCTGCCTACGCTGGTGAGGAATGGAGCAGCCCCATGGCCCGGCCCCGCTGGCAGAGGATCCGAACGCTCGGGACCCGCTCACCCGGCCGTCGCTGGGATCAGTTCGTTGCCCTCTGGGCCAGCCTCAATCTCCTCTGGGTCTGCTTCGACCTCAGTTACGTGCCGCTGCGGAATTTCTGGCTGCAGCGCAACCTCTATCCGCTCCCCTCGGTGCCCCTGGCTCTGCCGCTGCATTGGTTGCCGGACATCACCCCGCTCTACGACCCGATCAAGGGGATCGAACCCCACCGCGAAAGCCAGGCCTTCCTCGATCAGTTCGAGCAGCTCGACCGGGCGATGGAATCCGGTTCAAGGGCCGAGGCCTTTCGGCTCCGACAGGTGCGGCTGGCCCAGGACATGATCCAGGACAACCCCTTTCTTGCCTCCGGCGGATCCGGCACCCTGGAGAAGATCAAGAACCGGATGCGTCAGCGGGCCGACATCCCCTCCGCCAGGGAGGCGGCAGCCCGGTTGCTGAGCGACGAGTGGCTGCAGAACCGTTCCTGGGCAAGCGAGCGGCTGTTCTGGCGCCAGCAGATCCTGCCGTTGGTGGCGACCAACTACTGGCGCTCGATCGATGAGAATGGTCGTCCGACCGATCATTTCTGGCGAGCGGACCTGCTGCTGTTCCAGAGCGTTTTTCTTGTTGACATTCTGCTTCGGGTCGTGCGGATCCGCCGCCGGGTCCCCGGGCTGAGCTGGCGTGGAGCCCTGCTGCGTCGCTGGACCGACCTGCCCCTGCTGCTTCCCGTCTGGCGCCTGTTGCGCCTGATTCCTGTCATCGAACGCCTGCAGACCAGTGGACTGGTGAGCTTCGAGCCGCTGCGGGCTGTGGTCAGTCGGGTGGTGGTGGCCCTGCTGGCGGTGGAGCTGTTCGAAGTGCTGGCCCTGCAGTTGATGGACGGAGCCCAGGGGGTGATCCGTTCCCCCCAGTGGCCCCAGCGGATTCGTCGCCTGCGCAGCCACCAGATCGTCACGATCAACAACGAGCGGGAGCTGGTGGAACTGCTGAGGATCTGGGGCCCGCTGCTTCTGCGGCAGGTGGCGCCACGGCTCGAGCCTGAACTTGCGGCGGTGCTCAGCCACTCCCTCCAGCAGAGCCTGCAGGGGCTGGTGGTTCCTCCCGGATTGCGTCAGCTTCAGCCTTTGCTTCAGATCGAGCGGGGGCTCTCCAAGCAGCTGGCCGGTGGCATGGCGGTGAGCCTCCTGGAACTCTCACGCAGCACCGGTGAACGGCTCCAGCAGCGCGACAACCAGCAGGTTGACCTGTTGCAGCGTCTGGTGGATCGCTTCTGGGAGGAGCTGGCCAGCTCGCTCGAGAACGGCGAGGCACTGGAGCGGAGCCAGCAGCTGGTCTGCAATCTGCTGGAGGAACTCAAGCTCACCTATCTGGCCCAGATCAACCGGGTGGGGATCAATGCGCTGATGGGGGAACTGGATGCCTTGATGGTGCCTGTGGAGTCGTCAGAAGGGCTTCACTCCAGCGTTCCGGGTCAAAACCCACCAGCACCAGGGAAGGATCAGCCCTGATCAGGAAGGGGCGGCGAATCAGTTTGCCGTCGGCAGAGAGCGCATCAAGCGCCTGCTCCACGGTCATCGCCCTGGCGGTGGCGGCGCCGAGGGAGCGGTAACTCTGGCCGCTGCTGTTGAACAATCGCTGCGGGGGCGACAGCTCACCCCAGGCAAGCGCAAGGTCCGACCTGGACGGGGGCGTCAGGGTGATGTCGTGCAAGACCATCGCAACGCCATGCTGGTCAAGCCATTTGATCGCCTTGCGGCAGGTGCTGCAACGGGGATAGCTGTAGAGCCGCAGCGGGCTGGGGCTCACTTCCTGCCGACGAGGGACTTGAGGGCGCCGACCAGGCTGTTGGATCCCTTGCCCACCGCCGCATCCGGACGGGTACGCACCGTGACGTCGCCGTTGACGGAGGTGCGGCAGCTCAACCGGAAGTTGGCAGGACGATCAGCCAGATAGACCTGTTCCACATCGCTGCGGGGAGACAGGTTGCGGGCACCCTCCAGCACTTCCATGACGCAGGTGCCGCACTGGCCGAGGCCACCGCAGTTGTTGAAATTGTTCAGACCCTTGTAGGGGTTGATGCCGGCGTCGAGTGCCGCTTTGCGCAGGTTGGCTCCCTCGATGCATCCGACCTGCTGGCCTTCCTGTTCAAAGCGGATGGTGGGCACGGATGACAACGCTCGACGGCGCCACCAAACTTACCTGCTCGACGGTCGATTCAGCACAGCTCAGCAAGGGTTCTTGGCGGCTGTCACCGCTAAATTGTGTGTCCGTCATGGCGGGTCTTTGGCTGCTGAATTTTTGCCGGACATTCCACTCGACCCCACGGTCGCTGATCAACCAGCCGATCCACCGGCCGATCCACTGACTGATCCACCGGCCGATCCACTGACTGATCCATTGGTTTCTGGCCAACTGGTCGCAGACCAGCTGGGCGACGGCTACGACCTGGTGGTGCAGCGCCTGATTCCCGGCTACGCAAGCCTGGCTCGCCTGGCGGTTGCTCTGCTGTCAGCTTCGCCGGTCGCCGGGCCGGCCGGGTCGGAAGTGTTGGTGGCAGGCTGTGGCACCGGCGCCGAGCTGGTCGAGGCGGTGGCTCAGCGACCTGACTGGCGACTGACTGCCCTCGACCCATCTGCCGCGATGCTCTCGGCATCCCGCCGGCGCCTCGGCGACCAAACCATGATCAGCTGGTGCCAGTCGAGCGTGGAAGCGTTCGACGCCCAGGACAGGTTTGCCGGAGCGCTCTCGGTGCTGGTGCTTGAGTCCCTCCCGGACGACGGCAGCAAGCTGGCCTTTCTGACGGCCCTGGCCCGCTGCCTCCAACCTGGCGGGCAGCTGGTTCTGGTTGATCTGATGCGTCCGGCCCTGCCCCTGCTTACGGACCAGATGGCCGCCGCCCAACTCGGCTTTCAGAGCGCGAGCGGGCTGGGTGAGGAGAGGGGAGTCGTTGAGTCGCTCAGCCAGGGCCTTCATCCGATCGGAGTCGGACGGTTCACCGCTCTTGTGAACGCCGCCGGATTCGGCGATCCGGCCCGGGTTTTTCAGGCCCTCAACTACGAGGGGTTTCTGCTGCAGCGGAGCAGCTGACATCACCCCTGCCGTCCTCAGGGGGCCGGCTGCTGGAGGCCTTCGCCCAGAGAAGCGGAGATGGGCAAGGGCAGGGCCGGCTGACTGAACCGATCAGCCATCACGCCGCCGATCGGCACGAGCAGGGAGAGGATGGCAATCAGGGCCCCGAGCAGGGGAGAGCTGTTTTCGAGAATGGTGCCCGGACTGAATGGATCCTCACCTGGATCCCCAGCTGGCTCCTGGGCGGATTGGGGGAGGTCGTCGAGGCTGAATCGGGGCTGGGCGGAGTCCATGGACTGGGAATGAGGAGCAGCTCCCCGGATCCTGGAATCGCCAGGCTCAGCCAGGCATCAGGTTGATCGGTGAGCACAACCAGGTTTGAAAACGCTGCTGTGAAGCTGGGAAACCGACAATGCGGCAACCGAACAACACAGCCTCAGATCATTCTTCCTGATTGATCCCTTCATCTTGGCACCAGATTGGCTGGGCGATCAAGCCCCGGGCCGGTTGATTCACGCCGCGGGACGGGACTGCTCGAAACTCTCGCGTCTGCGGCTGAGTTCGAGGGGGCCGGGGGCCTGTTCCATGGTGTTGAGCAGGCCGCGGATGGCCTGCAGCTCCTCCAGGATCGAGCCCAACAACTCCTGGGTCACCGTTGAGGGGGAATTGAGCACCTCAACGGTGACCTCCTTGATGCGCAGGACATCGCGGGCGAAGCGTGCCAATTCGTTGGGGTGAAACTGGAGCGGATCTTTCTGGTCGGTGCGGTATTCAGGATTGAGCCGCCGTGGATTGAAGGGCGGATTGAGGTTGCGTGGGTCGGTGTTGGTGTAGCGATAGACGGAGGCCCTGGAACGGTTCAGGGCGTTCTGCACGTCATCGATACCGATCAGGGCCTCGGAGGGGCCACTGGATCCCGAGCCTGGAAATGCCACCAGGGGAATGCCGCCCGGATAGGCCGCAGCTGAGGGGACGTCGGCCCGAAGACCAGCCGAGGTGATCCCACCATCGGGATCCTGCGGAGCCACAGCCATGAGACGAATTCAAGACGATTGGGACAGGCTTGAGAAGCTAACAGAAGTTTCCCGCTTCGGGGCCTGTTCGTCCAGGGGAGGAAGGCGCTGATGATAGGTTCCACGACCCCCGGTCAGCCTTGAATCATGCGCGTGTCGCACCTGATGCTGGTGACACTGCGCGACGATCCGGCCGAGGCGGAGATCGCTTCCCACAGGTTGCTGCTGCGGGGTGGATACATCCGCCGGATCGCTGCCGGTGTCTATGCCTATCTGCCGCTGCTCTGGCGGGTGCTGAGCAAGATCAATGCCATCGTGCGCCAGGAGATGGACCGCACAGGAGCCCTTGAAACCCTGCTGCCCCAGCTTCAGCCCGCTGAACTCTGGGAACGCAGCGGTCGTTGGCAGGGCTACACGGCCGGCGAGGGGATCATGTTCCATCTGATCGATCGCCAGGACCGTGCCCTGGGACTGGGCCCGACCCATGAGGAGGTGGTGACGGCCCTGGCTGCCGATCTTCTGCGCTCCTATCGCCAGTTGCCCGTCTGCCTGTATCAGATCCAGACCAAGTTCCGCGATGAGATCCGCCCGCGGTTCGGCCTGATGCGCGGCCGGGAATTCATCATGAAAGATGCCTACTCCTTTCATGCCGACCCCACCAGCCTGGCCGACACCTACCTGGCGATGGACCAGGCCTATCGCCGCATCTTTCAGCGCTGCGGACTCCGTACCGTCGCTGTGGAAGCCGACAGCGGCGCGATCGGTGGCTCGGCCAGCCAGGAGTTCATGGTCACCGCAGAGGTGGGTGAAGACCTGATCCTCTCCAGCCCCGACGGCTGTTATGCCGCCAACCAGGAGAGGGCCGTTTCGATGGCGCCCCCTGCTCTGCCACTTGATCCGAATGTCTCCACCGGTGTGGTGGCGACCCCGGGGCAGGGCTCGATCGCGGCGCTCAGCGAAGCCCATGGATTCGCTCCCAGCCGGATTCTCAAGGTGCTGCTGCTGCTGGCCCGGTTCTCGGGCCTGCCTGCCCAGCCCGTCCTGGTCTGCCTGCGCGGCGATCAGCAGCTCAATGAGGTCAAGCTGCGCAATGCCCTGGTTGCCACGTTGGCCGATCCTTCACACCCCCTGCTCGAACTCCTGCCCATCGCCGCCGAGCAGCTGGAGTCAGAGGGTGTGGCGGCCCTGCCCTTCGGGTTCCTTGGCCCTCAGCTCGACGACGCGGTGCTTGAGGGCGCGAACCACTGGCGGCGCCAGTTCCTCAGGCTGGCGGATCCCAGCGTCGCCGAACTGGATCGTTTCGTCTGCGGTGCCAATCAGCTGAACCAACATCTGGTGGTAGACGGCTGGCCAGCGCTGACGCCGCTTCCCGAGCTGGTCGATCTGCGCTCCGCCCAACCCGGCGATCCCTGTCTCCACGACCCCCAGCAGCGGCTTGTGGCCTGCCGCGGCATTGAAGTGGGCCACATCTTCCAGCTGGGTCGGAAGTATTCGGAAGCCCTCGATGCCCGCTTCACGACCGAAGCCGGCACCGATGAGGCCTTCTGGATGGGTTGTTACGGCATCGGTGTGTCGCGGCTGGCCCAGGCGGCGGTGGAGCAGCACCACGACGGCAAGGGCATCTGCTGGCCGGTTGCGATCGCTCCGTTCGAGCTGATCGTGGTGGTGGCCAACGGTCAGGACCCTGACCAGCTCAGCCTGGCTGAGCGGCTTTACGGGGAGCTCAGGGCCGCGGCTGTCGATGTGCTGCTCGATGACCGCAGCGAGCGGGCCGGTGTGAAGTTCAAGGACGCAGATCTGATCGGCATTCCCTGGCGGGTGGTGGTCGGACGAGGAGCCGCCACGGGGATGGTGGAGCTGGTCGAGCGCGTCAGCCATGCCAGCGAGGAACTGCCGGCCACAGACCTGTTGGCCAGGCTTCTGCCACGGCTGGTTGCCGGGCGGCGGGGTCTGGAGATCAGCTGATTCTGCCCGGCTCAGGGGGTTCTCGTAGAATTGCCCGGTTGGATTCGAGTGCCCATGGCTGCTGCGTGTGATCGAACGGCCGGCCTGAAATCGGTTCGGGCCTGGTTCGGGGGGCTCGGTGCGGCGATCCGGCGCCCGATCACTGCACTGCTGGCCATCTGTCTCACCCTGAGCCTCTCGCTCAGTGGCTGTGGCAGCCCCGCCGGCCCGCTGAGCGGCTCCTACGTCGATGACACGCTGACGGTCGCCCAGACCCTGCTGAGCACCATCGCGATCGCCGCCGACGACCCTGGCCGGGCCGAAGCCGAAACCGCCGCCCGCACTCTGGTCACGGGTTACGTGGCTTACTACCGACCCAAGCCCAGGGTGAATGGGTTGAGTTCCTTCACCACCATGCAGACAGCGATCAATTCCCTGGCTGGCCACTACGCGAACTATGCCAACCGGCCTTTGCCGGAAGCCCTGCGCTCACGCCTTGAGAAGGAGCTCAGAAAAGCGGAGGCCAGTGTGGCCCGCGGTGCCTGAAGCGTCGGGATCGCCCTTTCCTTTGACGGAAGGGCCTCTGATCTGACAGGCTCCAACCTTGTGCTTTGAAGCGGCTTCGGGCCGCTGTGTCCTTGGCCAACGTCGTTGTCATCGGAGCACAGTGGGGTGACGAAGGAAAGGGGAAGATCACCGACCTGTTGAGCCGCTCCGCTGATGTGGTCGTTCGGTACCAGGGGGGTGTCAACGCCGGCCACACGATCGTTGTTGATGACAAGGTGCTCAAACTGCACCTGATTCCGTCCGGAATTCTCTATCCCGAAACGATCTGCCTGATCGGTTCCGGAACGGTTGTGGACCCGAAGGTGATGCTGGGCGAACTGGACATGTTGCTGGCCTACGGCATCGACATCGCCGGGCTCAAGCTGGCCTCAACAGCCCACGTGACGATGCCTTATCACCGTCTGCTGGATCAGGCGATGGAGCAGCGGCGCGGCGATCGGCGCATCGGCACCACAGGCCGTGGCATCGGTCCCACCTATGCGGACAAGGCCGAGCGGAACGGTATCCGGGTGATCGATCTGCTCGACGAGGAACGGCTGCGCGATCGCCTCGCCGCGCCGCTGGTCGAGAAGAATCTCCTGCTCGAGAAGATCTACGGCCTGCCGCCGCTCGATTCGGAGGCGGTGATCCGTGAATACTCCTCCTATGGGCAGCGCCTCGCCCCCCATGTGGTCGACTGCACCCGCACGATTCACCAGGCGGCCCGCGGCCGGAAGAACATCCTGTTCGAAGGGGCCCAGGGAACCCTGCTCGACCTCGATCACGGCACCTACCCCTATGTCACCTCCTCCAACCCCGTTTCGGGGGGGGCCTGCATCGGTGCCGGTGTCGGGCCCACCCTGATCGATCGGGTGATCGGTGTGGCGAAGGCCTACACCACCCGGGTCGGCGAGGGCCCGTTCCCCACCGAACTGCAGGGAAGCCTGAACGACCACCTCTGCGACCGGGGGCACGAATTCGGCACCACCACCGGTCGTCGCCGCCGCTGCGGCTGGTTCGATGGGGTGATCGGCCGCTATGCGGTCGAGGTCAACGGGCTGGATTGCCTGGCGATCACCAAGCTCGATGTGCTCGATGAGCTCGACGTGATCCAGGTCTGCGTCGCCTACGAGCTCGATGGGGAGCGGATCGAGCATTTCCCCAGCAGTGCCGAAGCCTTCGCCCGCTGTCAGCCGATCTTCGTCAGCCTGCCGGGCTGGCAGTGCTCCACGGCCGACTGTCGGCGACTGGAGGATCTCCCCGCTACCGCGATGTCCTATCTCCGCTACCTTGCCGAGCTGATGGAAGTACCGATTGCGATCGTCTCCCTTGGCGCTCACCGGGATCAGACCATCGTGGTCGAAGACCCCATTCACGGACCCAAACGAGCTCTTCTGAATGCCTGAGACCACCAAGTCCCTTGATGTCGTCGCCATCGGTAACGCCATCGTCGATGTGCTCGTCCAGACCGACGACGGCTTTCTCGACGACCACCAACTCACCAAGGGCGCCATGGCCCTTGTCGATGAGGAGCAGGCCCAGCGGCTCTACGCCGCCAGCGGTCCTGGGCTGGAAACCTCCGGTGGATCGGCGGCCAACACCATGGCCGGCATCGCCCAGCTCGGCGGCAAGGCCGCCTTCATCGGCCGCGTCCGGGATGATCAGCTCGGCGCGATCTTCGCCCATGACATCCGTTCCGTCGGCGCTGGTTTCGACACCCCTGCGGCCACCACGGGCCCCTCGACGGCCCGCTGCCTGATCCTGGTGAGCCCGGACGCCCAGCGCACCATGTGCACCTATCTGGGGGCATCGGTGGGCCTCGAACCCGAAGACCTCGACCTCGATCTGGTGGCTCAGGCCAGGCTTCTCTACCTGGAGGGCTACCTGTGGGACAGCGAGGCAGCCAAGCGGGCCTTCATCGCCGCCGCCGAGGTGATGCGCCGGAGCGGTGGCCAGGTGGCCCTCAGTCTCTCCGATGCCTTCTGCGTCGATCGGCACCGTGCCAGCTTCCTGGAGCTGGTCGACGGTCACGTCGATCTGCTGTTCGCTAATGAAGCGGAGATCACCGCCCTCTACGAAACCTCCAGCTTCGAGGCGGCGGCGGAGCAGGTACGTGGCCGCTGCCAGGTGGCTGCCCTGACCCGCAGCGAGCGCGGATCTGTTCTGCTCAGTGGGGGCGACACCGTGGTGATCGAGCCCTACCAGCTCGGTCCCCTGGTCGACACCACCGGTGCCGGTGATCTCTATGCCGCCGGTTTCCTCTACGGCTACTCCCGTGGTGATTCCCTCGAGCGCTGTGGCCGTCTGGGCTCCCTCTGTGCCGCCCAGGTGGTCACCCAGCTGGGTCCCCGCTCCCAGGCCTCCCTGCCGGATCTGGTCGCCACCCACCTGGGCTGAGGCCAGGGGCGCCGATCATCTCGACGATGGCCTCCAGCTCCAGCCTTGTGCCAGCTGGCGGTTCCGCCGGTCGGGCCAGCAGCAGCAGGCGCAACCCCAGGTTGCTGCAGAGGCTCTGCCAGCCGTGCTCCGTCGGGCCGCCGGACTGACGGCAGAGCACGGTGGTGACGGACCAGTGGCGCAGCAGGGCACGCTCCAGGGTGAACTCGGGCCAGCCCGCATTCCGGCCCGGCCTGTGGCAGGCCAGCTGGTCGTCGGCCAGTCCAGCGGCCCGACCCAGCCGCAGGCTCTCCGGACTGGGCAGCAGCCTGGCGAAGGGCACTGCGGCGGCGGCCAGGGCCACGGCCTGCCGCAGGTGACGGGCTCCGATCGCGAACAGCAGCCGATCACCACGCAGGTCCAGCCGGCCCAGTCCTTCGAGGTCTGGCAGCACGGTTCGATCCAGTCCGGCCGGGGCCATCAGCAGGGGCCTCTCAAGGCGAAGCAGCGGCTGGCCACTCCAGCCGCAGGCCCTCGCCAGGTCGGCGGTGACCCGGCTCGCGAACGGGTGACTGGCATCAACCACCCAGGCGAAGGGGTTTCCCTCGGAGTGGGCCTGAGCCAGCCGCTGTGCCATTGCTGCTGCTCCGTCGAGGGGGCCCACCTCCAGCTTCAGGGCCGGATGGGTCGGGTAGACACGGCTGGCGGTCTGGCTCACCACCGCCACCGAAAGCTGCCAGCCATGCCGGAGCAGGGCTGCAGCCAGAACGGGTCCCTCGCCGGTGCCGGCGATCAGCCAGATCCTGCGGCGCTGGTCGAAATCAGGGCCGTGCATCAGGATGTGGCCCGCTGTCGCGTTCCCGGTTGTGAATCACTGTGTGCTGGAAGTGGAGGTGCTCGAAGTGCCCCAGGTGCGTTACACCCAGGACAACCAGACCCCTGTGGCGGAGATGGCTGTTCAGATTGACGGACTGAGGCCAGATGATCCCCCTGGGCAGCTGAAGGTGGTCGGCTGGGGCAATCTGGCGCAGGACCTCCAGAACCGGGTTCAGGTGGGCCAGCGGCTGATGCTGGAGGGGCGCCTGAGGGTAAGCACGTTCACGCGGCCCGATGGCGTCAAGGAGAAGCGGGCCGAGTTCACCCTCTCCCGGCTCCATCCCATGGGCGCGCCGTCCGCTTCGGCCCCATCCGGCCAGGCTCCGGCCCGCACCGTGCCACGACCTGTGCCGGCCCGCCCAGCCGCTGCGCCCACTTCCCCGCCGAATCGTGCCCCGGAAGCCCCCACCTGGAACACGTCTCCGCTGGTGCCCGATCTGCCCGATGACGATGACATCCCTTTCTGAAGGGTGCTTCTGAGCGCCCTCGCAGCGGGCGCTCAGCGCTTCGCGAACCGTTCGCTGGCCAGGTCGAGCATCTGACCGAGCTCCCGTTCCAGCGCCGCCAGATCAAGACGCAGATCACTCCAGCGTCCCCCGTCGATCTGCTGGAGCAGCCAGATCCGGTCGGCACTGAGTTGCTCGATCAGCTCCAGGGTGCTGATCGGCTCTGGGGCCTTCTCTGCCGCCGGGGCCGGCTCGGGTCCAGTTGTGGTCATCTCGGCGCTGGCGGAAGGAAGGTTCGAGCTGAAATGGCAGCCGGAACGGTTGAAACCATCATCTCGCATCCCCCTTGCTGGAGAATGGTCGCCATGCAAGCCCTCACGTCTCCCGGCAGCCTGCTCACGATCCTCGGGTCGGTGCTCACCGTGGTCGGCACGATCGCCTATGCGACCGACAGCCCCAACATCAGCCTGGCCGGAGTTTTCTACGGCATTCCCCTGCTGCTCGGCGGGTTGGCCCTCAAGTCTTCGGAGCTGCCCCCGGCGGTCAGGCTCACTCCACCGGCCCAGTTCCGGGACCTGCGGGAGCTGGACGCCAGCGAACCGCTCAGCGCCCTGCTAAAGGACGTGACCCGCTGGCGCTACGGACAGAAAGCCCATCTGGAAAGTTCTCTTGAGGCGCTCAAGCTCTGGGACGACGACCAGCCGCCCGAACTGATCAGCGTTGCTGAGCTGGAGCGCCATGGCGGCTATGGGCTGATTCTCCGGTTCAGAACCCAGGGGGTGCCTCTCGAGCGCTGGCTGGCCAAGCAGGAACGGCTGGGTCGTTTCTTCGGGCCTGGACTGGTGGCGGAACTGGACCCCCAGGGCAGTGCCGAACTCGATCTGTCCCTGTTGCCGGCTGAGCCGGGCAACACCACCCTGGAAGCGGCATCCGCCTGATGCCCGTTTGTTTCTTCGGCCGATTCCCTTGAGCCAGGACCCACTGCCCCAGGACCCTTTACGCCAGGACCCCTTGAGCCAGGACCCCTTGATCAGTCCCCAGGACAGCCTGAGGGTTTCCGTTCTCAGCGAAGCGCTTCCTTACATCCAGCGCTTCGCCGGTCGCCGCGTGGTCGTGAAGTACGGCGGCGCCGCCATGGTGCATCAGGAGCTGCGCGACGCCGTGTTCCGTGATCTGGCCTTGCTGGCCTGTGTGGGGGTTCAACCGGTGGTGGTCCACGGCGGCGGCCCGGAGATCAACCAGTGGCTGAGCCGCATGGCCATTGAGCCCAACTTCGTGGATGGCCTGCGGATCACCGACTCCGACACGATGGACGTGGTTGAAATGGTGCTGGTCGGCAGGGTCAACAAGCAGATCGTCAACGGGCTCAACCGGCTGGGTGGCCGGGCGGTTGGTCTCTCCGGCAGCGATGGAGGACTGGTGGAAGCGCGCACCTGGGGCGATGGATCCCATGGCCTGGTGGGTGATGTGGCGGCGGTCAACCCTGATGTGCTCGCCCCTCTGCTGCAGAACGGCTACATCCCGGTGATCTCAAGCGTGGCGCCGAATCCCCTGGGTCAATCGCACAACATCAACGCCGACACCGTGGCCGGGGAGCTGGCCGCCTCCCTGCAGGCCGAAAAGCTGATCCTGCTCACCGACACGCCCGGCATCCTGCGGGACCGCAACGATCCGGCTTCATTGCTCCGCCAGCTGAGCCTCACCGAAGCGCGGCAGCTGATCGCTAGCGGCGTGGTCAGCGGTGGAATGACGCCCAAGACCCAGTGCTGCATCCGCGCCCTGGCCCAGGGGGTTGGCGCCGCCCATATCGTCGATGGCCGGGTGCCCCATGCCCTGCTGCTGGAGGTGTTCACCGATGCCGGCATCGGCACGATGCTGTTGGGGCGCTCCCCTCAGGAGCATGGATGAGGATCCGCTTCTGCCGGCCCGTTCAGCACTTGAGCGCGGTGATTACGGGGTCTGCCTGCGGCTGCTTGAACCCCTGGCTCTGGCCCATCCCACCAGCAGTGGTTTCGGCGGCAGCCTGCGACTGCTGATGGTCACCGCCCTGCTGGGCCAGGGACAGGATGCTGCGGCGACGGCCTGTTGCCGCAGCCTGCGGGTCTGCCAGGACCCGGAGATCCGCAGCCAGGCCAGGGATCTTCAACTGATTCTCGAGGCCCCGCCCCTGCAGCGGCCGGCGAACTGGTCGCTCACCCTGCCGGTGCTGAATGGCAGCGATGCACTGCAGGGTCGCCTCAGGGCCAGCGCCAGCGTCCGTCGTTCAGTCAGCCATCGCCCTGCTCCGCCGCCATCCCCTCCGGTCGGACCGACCCGGGGCCCGGTGGGCTTCGCCGTGGTGGTGGTGACCCTGCTGCTTCTGCTCACCACCCTGCTCTCCGGTTGCCTGCGGGTGGAGACGGAGTTGCGCTTCGGCGCTCCCGGTCGGCTTCAACTCCAGCAGACCCTCAGCAGCGAGAGCACGCGCCCGCTGCCCTGGCAACGGGCGTTCGTCCAGGGTCTGAAAGCCTTGCCCATGGCCCCGGGAACCGGCCTGGCAATCACCACTGAGCAGGGGGTGGTGAGGCTGAGCAGCGCCAGCCTGTCTGGTCCGGCACTCGCAGATCTGCTTGCCCTGAGCACGGCAACCGCAGCTGAGCTGGGCGGGTTGACGCTGCCCCCTCCCGGCCTTTTCCTGCGGGAGCGGAACTGGCTGCTCGGAGCCCGGCAGTGCTTCGGACTGGAGGTGGACCTGCGCCAGCTGGCTGACCTGCCTGGCCTCGATCTGAGTGTGGTGCTCGGGCCCTTGAGTCCCCAGGCTGTCCGCCTGGCCCAGCCCCTGGCCGCTGAGCCCAGGGCGGATGGGGTGCGCTGGCCTCTGCAGATCGGGGCGCTCAACAGCCTGGAGCTGAGCTGTTGGCGGTGGAGCCGCCTCGGCCTCGGTGTTCTGGCCATCCTGCTTCTGCTCAGCCTGGCCCTCGCCCTGCAGCGCCTGCGCTGGCAGGCGGGATTCGGCTGGCCGGAGCTTCCCTCACCCGATCGAACCCAGTCCTGATCAGAGCTCCTGAGGATCGGGGTCGATGCTGAGGTTCACCTGCTGGCCCAGGGCCGCACGCAGATCCGCTTCCGGCGGCAGGGGCAGGGCGGAGTCGGCTGGTCCGTGCAACAGCAGCTGCCAGCGATAGCGCCCGGCCACCCGGGCGACCGGAGCCGGGGCGGGTCCGACCAGTTGCCAGCCGGCTGCCTGGAGCGGTCCCCGCAGTTGCTCGGCCAGGCTGGCGGCTGCCGTGGCGGTGGCGGTGGCGGATGGGCCGGCCAGGCGCAGCAGGCAGGCCCGGCTGAACGGCACAAGTGCCGCCTGCTGGCGGATCTGCCCTTCGCTTTCCAGATAGCGGTCGTAGCGCCCATCGACCAGGTGACGAATCACCGGATGGTCCGGGCTGTAGGTCTGCACGATCACTTCGCCGGGACGTTCACCGCGGCCGGCCCGCCCAGCCAGCTGCAGCAGCAGCTGCAGGCACTGTTCACCGGAGCGCAGATCAGGCCGATGCAGGAGTCCGTCGGCGGCCAGCACGGCCGCCAGGGTCACCCGGGGGAGATCGAGCCCCTTGGTGAGCATCTGGGTACCGACCAACACATCCGCCTCGCCGGCAGCGAACTGGCTCAGCAGTCGGCGATGACCATCCCGTCCCCGGGTGGTGTCGCGATCGAAACGCAGCAGCCGCAACCCCTCCAGTTCCAGCTCCAGTTGTTCCATCACCCGCTGGGTTCCCGCCCCGAAGGGCTTGAAGGCCGTTGAACCGCAGTGGCCGCAGTGGAGGCCCGGTTCCTGGCGGTGGCCGCACCAATGGCAGCGCAGCCATTGGTGGCCATCGCGGTGACGATGGACGGTGAGCGGCACGTCGCAATGGGGGCACTGAACCACCTCGCCGCAGCTTCGGCAGCTCAGGAAGCTGCTGTATCCACGCCTGGGCACCAGCACCACCGCCTGGCCGTCCTGCTCCCGCAGGCGATCGAGGCGGTCCCGCAGGGCCCGGCTGATCAGGCGGCGGTTGCCGCCGGCCAGTTCCTGGCGCATGTCGACCACCCGCACCGGGGCATCGCTCTGCCCGCTGATCCGCTCCGGCAATCTCAGCAGGGTGGCGGCCGCATCGGATTGGCCAGGCTTCGCCCTGCAGGCCAGCCAGGATTCCAGGGAAGGAGTGGCGCTGCCGAGCAGCAGTCGCGCCCCGCAGCGCCGGGCGCGACGCTGGGCCACGGTTCTGGCGTGGTAGCAGGGCATCGGACTTTCCTGTTTGTAGGAGCTGTCGTGCTCCTCATCGAGCACGATCAGACCCAGCTGCGCCAGTGGCAGGAAGATGGCGGAGCGGGTTCCCACCACCACCACGGCACCCTGACGATCCGCGGCGAGGCATTGCTTCCAGGCTGCGATGCGCTCGCCTTCCCCCATCCCGCTGTGATAGGCGATCACTTGCCCACCGAACCGTGCCCGGCAGCGATCCAGCAGCTGGGGCACCAGGCCGATCTCCGGGGTGAGCAGCAGGCTGCTTTCTCCTGCGGCGAGGCATTGGGCCGCCGCCTGCAGATAGACCTCGGTCTTGCCGGACCCCGTGATTCCCCAGAGCAGCAGTGTCGCCCCCCCTGGTGAGCTGGCGAACCGCTGCAGGGCTTCGGCCTGGGCCCGGTTCAGTTGCCGGGGTGGCTGCAGCGGGAGGGGCGGTGACGGCGATGTAGCTGTGGCTCTGGCTGTGGTTTGGCTGGGGGATGGGGCTTGTCTGGGTTGAATCCGCACCAGCGAACGGCCCACCAGACCTTGCACGACCGAGCGACTGAAGCCCCAGGTTTGAAGGGTTTCCTGTAGCCAGGCTCCTTCGGGCTGCATCCACAGGCGATCGAGCAGCTCCCGTTGGCGAGGGGGAAGATCCGGATGGGCTGCCGCCGCCTCCAGTGGCTCCACCCAGTGGCGCTGGCGGGCTGTTGTCGGAGGAGGCTGGCGGCGCTGGCCCAGCCAGCCTGTTGGCAGGGCTGTTTTGAGCGTCTTGAACAGGCTGGTGTGGCAGTCTTCAGCCACCTCCATGAGCAAAGCCTGCCATTGCGGATCGACAGCTGCCGCCTGGTGCAGAGCTTCAATCGGCAGCATCCTGCCAGGATCCAGCCCCGGGGGAGGAGCCTCCTGGCAGGACACCACCAGGCCGATCTGCCGACGCCCCCGCAAGGAAACCCTGACCAGATCTCCAGGTGCAAGGACCAGGTCCCGAGGGTTGGTGTAGCTGAACACCCGCCCCTCCCGGCCGGCCTCCAGCCACACCTGCCAGCAGGTCGGATCCTGGTTCAAAGCGATGGGGTGGTGTCTTTGCCTTGCAAACACCGATGCAGGTTCTTAGAATGCATGGGTTGAGCAGCCTCTCAAGCTGCACCCGGTGCTGATCAGTGTTCCGTTCAGAGGGAAGACACGGCGAGAAAGCCTGTCGGAGTTTCCGCTCCTTCCTTTCTCCCAGTCTGCGATCACCCCTGACAACCCTGCAAAGGCCTCCGTGCTGTTCTACTTCGTTGTTGGCTCGACCTCGCTGATCACTGTTTTTCCCCTTGTCGTTTCAACCCCTGCCGGTTGAGCGCACGGGCCAGGTTCTTGGCGGGTGATTTTTGCTTGTGCGTTCGCTGCGCGCCTGCACCACAGGCACTGCCCTGATCCGTCCATCCCCATCCGCTTCGCCCGATCCCGCTTCTTTAGCTGCCGATTCCTATGAGCCCTGTTGCCGCCCTGAAGTCCACGAAAGCCGAACCCGAGATCCTCGCGGTTGCGAACCAGGCGGGCGAGCAGGTCACCGTCGAGATCAAGCCCAAAGCACCCCGGGCCAAAGCCAGGCCCAAGCCCGATCCCACCGCCACCGATCCGGAATCGGCCCCGCTCAGCGACGGAGCTGTCAACACAGTGACGAGCACCCGCAAACCGGCGGCCAAGAAAGTCGGCACGAAAGCAGCGGCCACCAAGTCAACCGCAGGCAAGGCCACCGCAGCCAAGGCGGCCGCCACCAAGGCGGCGAAGGCCAAGGCCGAGCCCACCGGCAGCCTCGATTTGCCCCTTGACGTTGTTGAACTCGATGATGTCGCCGATCAGCTCCTGGCTGCGGCCGAGGGAGCTGATCCTGCCCCCGCCGGCAAGCCTGTTGCCAGCAAGGCGCTGGCCAGCATCAAGGTGGGTCCGAAGGGTGTCTACACAGAGGATTCGATCAGGGTCTATCTCCAGGAGATCGGCCGGATCCGGTTGCTGCGGCCTGATGAGGAGATCGAGCTCGCCCGCAAGATCGCCGACCTGCTTCTGCTCGAGGAGCTCGCAACCCAGTTCGAGCAGGACAACGGCCATTACCCCGATGTCAAGGAGTGGGCTGTTCTCGTTGACATGACCCTGCTGAAGTTCCGGCGGCGGTTGATGCTGGGTCGGCGCGCCAAGGAAAAGATGGTGCAGTCCAATCTGCGCCTGGTGGTGTCGATTGCCAAGAAATACATGAACCGAGGCCTCTCCTTCCAGGATCTGATCCAGGAGGGCAGCCTCGGCCTGATCCGTGCCGCCGAGAAGTTCGACCACGAGAAAGGCTACAAATTCTCCACCTATGCCACTTGGTGGATCCGTCAGGCGATCACCCGCGCCATCGCCGACCAGAGCCGCACCATCCGGCTGCCGGTTCATCTCTACGAAACCATTTCGAGGATCAAGAAAACCACCAAGGTGCTCAGCCAGGAGTTTGGACGCAAACCCACCGAAGAAGAGATTGCTGAAAGCATGGAAATGACGATCGAGAAGCTGCGCTTCATCGCCAAGTCAGCCCAGTTGCCGATCTCCCTGGAAACTCCGATCGGCAAGGAGGAAGATTCACGCCTCGGCGACTTCATCGAAGCCGACATTGAAAATCCAGAGCAGGATGTCGCCAAGAACCTGCTGCGTGAAGATCTTGAAGGCGTTCTGGCCACCCTGAGCCCCCGGGAGCGGGATGTGCTGCGCCTGCGCTACGGCCTTGATGATGGCCGCATGAAGACCCTTGAAGAAATCGGTCAGATCTTCGATGTGACCCGCGAACGCATCCGTCAGATCGAAGCCAAAGCCCTGCGCAAGCTCCGTCACCCAAACCGCAACGGCGTCCTGAAGGAGTACATCAAGTAACCTTCCGCAGCTTCGAACCCAGCGGATTGGTCTCTCTTCCCCGCACCTCCCAGGCAGGGCATCCGCCAGCATCGGCACCTCGGGTGTCGATCATTCTTCCCACCTTCAACGAATGCGCCACGATCACCGTGATCCTGCAGCAGTTGCTGTTGCTGAGGGATCGGTGGTCGATTGAGCTGATCGTGGTCGACGACGACTCCGCTGACGGCACGGCCGAGCAGGTGAGGAAACTCGCCCACCAGCAACCGGAGATCCGCCTGATCCGACGGGTCGGCCGCTCCGGTCTCTCCAGCGCCATCAAGGAAGGTCTGCTCGATGCCACCGGTGATCTTGCCGTGGTGATGGACTGTGATGGTCAGCATCAACCGATTGCGGTGGGCTTGGCGCTGGAGGCCCTGCTGACCCAGGGCAGTGATCTGGTGATCGGCAGCCGGTTTCACCCTGAAGCTTCGATCCTGGGCCTGTCGGACTCACGCCAGGATCAATCGATCCTGGCCAACCGGCTGGCGCGGTTCAGCCTGCCCCGCTACCGGCAGCTCACCGATTACATGAGTGGCTTCATGGCGATGAACCTGGATCGCTGCATGCCCTGGGTGCGGCAGGTGGATGTTCAGGGGTTCAAGTTTCTCTATGAACTGCTGGCCCTCAGCCGGGGCCAGTTGAAGGTGGCTGAGATCCCGCTCCACTTTCAGAGCCGCAGCCACGGAAGCTCAAAGCTGGATCAGGCAGTGCTCTGGGACTTCGGTGTTTCGATCCTGCACACCCTGCTGTTGAGGCTGGTGCCGCGCCGCGCGGTGAGCTTCGCCCTGGTGGGCCTGAGCGGAGTCGGCCTCCAGCTGCTGGCCTCCAAGCTGTTGATGCTGATCGGCCTTTCCTTCGAGCTGGCCTTGCCGGTTGCCGTGCTTGTTTCGGCAATCTCCAACTATCTGATCAACAACAGTCTCACCTTTCGCCATCGCCGGCTCCAGGGCATGCCGTTGCTGGCGGGTCTGGTCAAGTTTCTGGCGGTGGCCTCCCTGCCGATGCTGGCCAACGTTGGACTGGCGAGTCTGTTTTACAACCAGATTTCCAATGACACCTTCTTCGCGCAGATCGCCGGCATCGCCGTGGTGTTCGTCTGGAACTATGCCGCCACGTCGCGATTTGTCTGGAACAGTCCCTAGCTGACGGCTGGCTGGCTGCTCGCCCCAAGCCAGGACCTGGAGGGGCAGAGTGGCCGGACGTCCCGCTGACCCCATGAACCCACCCACGGATCTTCCTGAGCTGGCCTCCCTCGCCGACCTCTGCGGCCTGCGCACCGCCCCGTCCATCGATGACCGGCAACAGGAGCGGATCCTGCGGGAGCTGCTGGCCACGGTCGCGGGCTGTGAGTGGTTCACGGTCGGGGTGATGGCTCCATCCGGAGCGGCCGCCGTCGCGGCTCTGCGCAGCTGTGAGCGGGCCCTGGGCTGGCAGGCCCTGGTCGCAGAGGCAGACGCCCTCCCGGCGGCGGCGGGTCCGGTGTTCCTCAAGGGCAACCAGAGCACCGGTCTGTTCAGGCTCCGACCTGAAACCGGTCTGGGCCACGGGCTGCTGATCACCGGCCATCACGGTTCGGATCCGGACGCCGAAGGCACATGGGGACCGTTCCCCCTGGATTTCTTTGGCTGATCACGATCTTTCCCGGTCAGGGCGAGTGGTGGACGGCTGGTCCTTAGGCTGAGCGGCTGTAGGACGGCCACTGGCCGGTTTGAGGATTGAGTTGATGGCTGGCTCCACCCTGCGCATCGCCTCCCGCCGCAGTCAGCTGGCGATGGTGCAGACCCACTGGGTGCGTGATGAACTGGCTCTGGCCCATCCGGGGCTGGAGATCAGCATCGAGGCGATGGCCACCCAGGGGGACAAGATTCTCGATGTGGCCCTGGCGAAGATCGGCGACAAGGGCCTGTTCACCAAGGAACTGGAGGCCCAGATGCTCCTGGACCGGGCCGATATCGCCGTGCACAGCCTCAAGGATCTGCCCACCAATCTTCCCGATGGCCTGGTGCTGGGCTGCATCACCGAACGGGAAGACCCGGCCGATGCCCTTGTGGTGCACGCCAGGCATGCCGACAAATCCCTGGCCACCCTGCCCGAGGGCAGCGTGGTGGGCAGCAGCTCCCTGCGGCGCCTGGCCCAGCTTCGCCACCATTACCCCCATCTGGTGTTCAAGGATGTGCGCGGCAACGTGATCACCCGGCTGGAAAAGCTCGATGCCGGTGCTTATGACTGCCTGATCCTGGCGGCAGCGGGACTGGGGCGGCTCGGGCTGTCGGGACGGATCCACGAGCGGATCGCCCCGGAGATCTCGCTTCATGCCGTCGGGCAGGGTGCCCTCGGCATCGAGTGCCGCAGTGGTGACGAACAGGTGATCGGCCAGCTGAAGGCCCTTGAGCACACTCCCTCATCCCGCCGCTGCCTGGCCGAGCGAGCCTTCCTCCGCCAACTGGAGGGAGGCTGCCAGGTTCCGATCGGCGTGAACACCCGCTTTGAGGCCGAGGCCCTCGTGCTCACCGGCATGGTCGCCAGCCTGGATGGCCAGCGTCTGATCCGTGATGAGGTGAGTGGCGATCAGAGCAATCCGGAAGCGGTCGGCATCGCCCTCGCTGAGCGCCTCCGGGCCCAGGGCGCCGGAGAAATTCTGGAGGAGATCTTTGCAACCGTTGGCCGCGAGCACTGAGCTGGTTCCATCGCCTCCGGTGGCTGAGCAGGAGAGCGAGCCCCGCGCGATTCCCTTTCAGTGGAACCTGCTCGCCTGGGCTGCCCTCGTCGGGGTGCTGACCGGCCTGGCGGTGGTCGGTTTCCACTTCCTGCTCGGGTACATCAACCAGTTCCTGTTCGGCACCGTGGTGGAGACGGTGATGGGCGTGCTGGGCACGGTGGGATCTCCCGAAACCCCGGTGGAGATCTTCAATCCCGCCGAGCCCGAATCCAGCACACCTCTCAAGGCCCTGCTGCAGCTCGGCCTGGGCGGAATCGGTTTCCTGCCACCACCGCCGGCGCCCCCGGAACCCCTGCCCGCAGCCACCATCGCCGTGAATTGGCTCTCCTCCTGGCCGGTGCTGGTGGTGCCGATGCTGGGCGGGCTGCTGGTTGGCCTGCTGCGCCAGCTCGCCAGGGATCTCGGCCCCGGGCTGCCCAGCCTGATGGCGATGGCCGATGGCATGGTGCGGGCCGCACCGAAGCTGCCGCTGCTGCGGCTGGTGGCTGCCGCACTCAGTCTGGGCAGTGGCGCATCGCTCGGACCGGAGGGACCGAGCGTGGAAGGCGGCGGCAACATCGGGCTCTGGGTCGGCCAGCGCGGCTCGCTTTCGCCGGAGTCCCAGAAGGCGCTGGTGGCTGCGGGGGTGGCGGCCGGTCTGGCGGCCGGATTCCGGGCACCGATCGCCGGCGTGTTCTTCGCCTTCGAAGGGGCCTACAGCACGATCCCCGGCCGCCCCAGCCTGCGGGGAGTGCTGGTGGCCGCGGTCAGCTCGGCCCTGGTCACCCAGCTCTGCCTGGGTGATGAACCGATTTTCAGGCTGCCCGCCTATGACGTTCGCTCACCGCTGGAGTTACCGCTCTACCTCGGGCTTGGCGTGGTGGCGAGCCTGATCTCCTGGGCACTGGTGACCCTGCTGGCGGCCGGGCGCAGCGGACCGGTGCAGCGCCAGATGGGCCGGCTCGCCCCCTGGCTGCTCAACGCCCTCGGCGGGCTCGGGGTCGGGGTGTTGGCCCTGGGCTTTCCCGAGGTGCTCGGGGTCGGCTACGACACGATCGAAGCGCTGCTCGGCAATGAGGGGGGCATCGCTCTGGGCACTCTGCTGGCCCTCCTGGTCGTGAAGCTGCTGGCCACAGGGCTCAGCAATGCCACCGGGTTCGTGGGTGGTGGATTCGCGCCCTCGCTGTTTCTCGGGGCGGTGCTGGGCAACTGCTATGGCCAGTTGCTGGGGGAGGGTGGGCTGCATCTGCCCGTGGCCGAACCCCCCGCCTACGCGATGGTCGGGATGGCGGCGGTGCTGGCCGGCAGCGCCCGGGCCCCGCTCACCGCACTGCTTCTGCTGTTCGAGCTCACCCATGACATCCGCATCGTGCTTCCCCTGATGGCCGCCACCGGCCTGAGCGCCTTGCTGGTCGAGCGCTGGCAGGGCTTCCAGGACCGTGGCCTGCTGGGCGCCGACCCGCTGGAGGAGAAACGCAGGCTTCAACTGGCCGCCCTGCCGGTGTCGGAGGCTTTCGGGACGGATGTCCCCCTCGTGTTGCCGGCCGCCACACCGGCGGCGGCGGCGGTGGCCCGACTGACCGAGGTCCATGGCCACTGTCTGATCGCCGTCGAGGCGGACCGGGCTGTGGCACTGGTCACCCTGCAGGATCTGCAGCGGGGCCTCAGCGCTGGAATCGAACGACAGGAAGCCGTGAGGGTGAACGATTGCCGCCGCAGCGATCTGGTCTGGCTGCCCCTGACGGCAAGGCTTGACAGGCTTGAGGATCAACTCACTCCCAATGGCCTGCGCCAGGTTCCTGTGTTCGCCGTGGAGGAAGGGGTTGGAGGATATCTTCCCCACGGCCTGCCTGCCGATGGCCTGCCGATTGCGGCCCTGCGCGGACTGGCCAGCCGTGACGGCCTGGCCCTGGCCCTGGCCCGGCAGCTCAGCGCTTGACCACGACGGGAGTCCCCACCTCCACCTGATCGAACAGCGCCCGGACATGGGGGGTGAGCATCCGCACGCAGCCGCGCGAAACGGCCTCACGACCCTTGACCGTCCACTCCCAGGCGGTGGGGGTGCCGTGGATGCCGTACTGATCCTTGGTGGTGGTGTGGAACCCGATCCAGCGGTCACCGAGGGGACCCTGGGCCCCTCGGGTGGGGTTGACCTTGCCGGAGACCGTGCTCTGGTACTGGGGATTGACCACCTTGTTGCGCACCTTGAAGCTGCCCGTGGGGGTGGGGGTGGAGGGATCTCCGATCGCCACCGGCCAGCTGCCGATCACCTTGCCGTTGTCCAGCAGGCTGATCGTGCGCTTGCCGAGTTCCAGCACGATTTCCCTGGTGCTGGTGACGGCGGCGGTGCTGGGGTTCGCCGGGGTGACAGCGGCGGGGACCGGGGCAGGCGTCACGAGCGTTGCACTCTGCCAGGTCCGCCCAGGCAGGGCGGCGGTGCCAAGCGCCAGCACAGCGAGGGCGGGGAGGAGACGGGCCAGCCGCTGGGGAGAGAGATGCTTCATCGCCATGGAGGTGTACGGGGGCGTCAGTTGACGAGCTTGGGATCAATCTCGCTGTTGTAGCGCGCTTCGCAAGCCTTGACGATCCTCACCGCCTCCTCGGTTCCGAAGAAGCCGTTGACGTGGCAGGTGCCGGGCTTCTTGAGGTCCTTGTAGTGCTCCCAGTAGTACTGGGTTTCCTTCAGCCATTGCGCGCCGAGCTGCTCGTAGCTGGTGATGTGCTCCACCCGTTTGTCGTCGGCCAGCACGGCGATCACCTTGTCGTCCACCTCGCCGCCATCGTCAAAGGTCATGATCCCGATGATCCGCGCCTCAACCAGGCTGCCCGCCACCAGCGGTTCAGTGACATGGACGATTTCGATGTCGAGCGGATCGCCGTCTTCGTCCCAGGTGCGGGGGATGCAGCCGTAGGCGAATGGATAGGCCAGGGAGGAGTACCCGACCCGATCGAGCTTGAGCTGGCCCGATTCGGTGATCAGTTCGTACTTGTTGATCGTCATCGAATTCACCTCGATGATCGCGTTCAGCCGCAGCTCGGCTTCATCGGCGAAAGCCGGCAGCACATGCAGCAGGTTGAGCATCGTGCGGCTGGGGGCATGGTCGATGTTCGCCATGGCGAGAGCAGAGGAAGGACGGGCGGCCGTGATCCTACGGATGCCCACTCGAGAGCTTCTCCAGCTTTGCTTCCAGGTAGGTGAGGAAGGCGCTGGAGTCGAGCCGGGCCCCACTCACCCGCAGCACCAGTTCCTCGCCGGTGACACTGCGGCCGAGCGGATGCACGTGCAGACGCAGCCAGTCCAGCAGGGCCCGGTCGTCCCCTGCCGTCAGCCGCGCTTCGATCGGGCCGATCTCCCGCTCCATCGCTTCCGCCAGCTGGGCCGAGATCAGGTGGCCGAGCGCATAGGAAGGGAAGTAGCCGAACAGGCCCTCGCTCCAGTGGACGTCCTGGAGACAACCTTCGGCGTCGTTGCCGGGCTCGATGCCGAGCAGCGCCAGCATGCGGCGGTTCCATTCGGCTGGCAGCTCCTGCACCGACAGGCCACCCTCCAGCAGCGCCAGTTCCAGCTCGTAGCGCAACAGGATGTGGAGGCAGTAGCTGAGTTCGTCGGATTCGACCCGGATCAGCCCTGGTCGTCGGGGGTTGAGCTCGCGCCAGAAGGCGGCAGGGTCCTGCCACTGGGCGCCGGCCTGGCCGGCATTCCGGGCCGTCTGCCGCTCGATCGCCTGACGGAATCGCGGCTGCCAGCGCCGCGCAAAGGCTTCACCGCGTCCCACCCGGCACTCCCAGAACAGACTCTGGCTCTCGTGCACCCCCATCGAGGTGGCATCGCCCAGCGGCCAGGCGAACCACTGCTGGTCGTGGCGGGGCAGTCCCTGTTCGTAGAGGGAGTGGCCCCATTCGTGGGCGGTGGCGAGAAAGGCGGAGAACGGCTGGCCAGGCACGATCCGGCTGGTGATGCGGAAATCGGCCGGACCGAGGGTGGTGGAGAAGGGGTGCGGAGAGCGGGCCAGCACCGCTTGGCTGGGGTCGAAGCCCCACTCCTGGAGAAGCTGCTGGCAGAGCCGCTCCTGCGCCGTGTCTGACAGCACCGCCTGGTGCGGATCGATCCCGGCCGACACCTGTCGGCCATGGCGCTCGATCAGCGGGGGCAGTCGTTGGCCCAGGGGCTTGAACAGAGTTGCCAGCCTTGCCTTGCTGATCCCCGGCTCGAAGGGCTGGGCGAGGATTTCCCAGCAACTGCGCGGCCGGCCCTCGGCATCGCGCTCGACCGGGGCCAGCTGACGGGCCTGTTCCTGGCGCAGGGCGATCAGCTCGGCCAGGGCCGGGGCGAAGCGGGCATGGTCGGCCTGGCTGCGGGCCTCCTGCCAGAGGGCGTAACCCCTCGTCCTGGCCAGGGAAAGTGCTGCCACCAGAGCAGGGTCCAGCAGCCGTTGTCGCTCGAGGTCCCGGCGCAGCAGGGCCAGGTTCTGTCGCCAGGGGTCGGTGGCTGGTCTGGCTCCGAGCTCGGCTTCGGCGGCGGCCAGGATGTCGGCGTAGGCGGCGCTGCTCTGGCGCTCGTGCAGCTGGCGGGCCAGCAGGGCCAGCTGCTCACCCCGCCAGGCGGCTCCGGCGCTGGGCATCAGCGTGTTCTGATCCCAGTAGAGCGTTCCATGGATACTGCCGAGCAGCCGGGTCTCCCGGACATGGGCTGCCAGCCTCTGCCTCGCCTGATTCGTCATCCCGTTGCTGCTCCTGGACCGATGCTGCAACCATTGAAACGATCCGCCATGCCAAGGGGCCGATGAGCCTGACTGATGCGACAGCGGTGGCCGGCCTGTCCCGGGCGATTCAACTGTCCGTTGCTCCGGTGTTCCTGCTCACCGGCATCGGCGGCCTGCTGGGCACCTTCACGGCTCGTCTGAGTCGGATCATCGATCGCACCCGCGTTCTGCAGGAGGCGATGGAGAAGGGCAACATCGCCCAGGCGAAGCAGTTGAAGGCGGTGCTGACCGTGCAACGCCGTCGCCTGTTTCTGATCAATCGGGCCATCCTCTGCGCCACGTTCACGGCCCTGCTGGTTTCCGGTGTGGTGGCGGTGCTGTTCATCAGTGCCGTTGCGGCCGTTGATCTGGCCGCGATCGTGGTGCCGGTCTTCGTGCTGGCGATGGCCTCGCTGATCCTGGCCCTGCTGCTCTTCCTGGTGGAGGTGCAACTGGCGATCTCCCAGAACCCACGGCGCTACTACTGATCCAACGCCGCTTGTGCTGACCCAGTCCCGATCAACCAGCCGCGGGGATCGGCAGGGGATCGCCAGGATTCGCCCGGATGACAAGACCATGTCAGGATCTCCTGATATGGTCTTGTCATCCGGGCTGATCGCATCAACGTGAATGCCTCAGGGCCTGGTCCATGGACATGACCCCACTGCTGGGGCCCGGTGGCCAGGCCAGAGATGAGGCGATCGAGCTGCTCCGGGGGCGAACCCTGATGATCGTCAGTGGCCGCCGGCTGCTGATCACCCTGATCACCCATTCCGTCGGCGAGCCAGCCCAGTGGATCGGAGCTGCCACCTGCCAGACAGAAGGGCTGGCCCTGCTCAGCAGGCGGCTCCCCGATCTGCTGTTCGTGACCCATCCCCTGGAGGCCGGCAGCGGCTGCCAGTTCGTCCGGGAGGCCAAACGGCTCTATCCCCGCCTGGCCTGCCTGCTGCTGCTTGAGCGGGACACCCCTGACGTTCTGCTGGCGGCCCTTGAATCCAACTGTGACGGCATCTGCCTGGAGCGTCGCGTCGGTCTCGGGACCCTGGTTGCAGCGATCAAGGCCGTGCTCGGCACGGGCGGGGTGTTCATGGATACGGCCGTGGCCGCCCTGCTGCAGCGCAGCAGCCGTGGCCTGGGCGATGGGGAGCCGGAACGGCTGACGCCCAGGCAACTGCAGGTGGTCGAAGCGATGCTGCAGGGTTGTGAAACCCATGAAATCGCCCAGCGTTTCCACATTTCCGTGGAAACGGTGCGAAGCCATATCAAGGCCGTGCTGAGCAAGCTCAAGGCCCGCACGCGGCTGGATGCGGGCCTGATTGCCCTGCGGCTTGGACTGGTGAGCTGGGATCCACCCGGTTGAGCAGGCCCGATTACTTGCGGCGGCAATAGCCACCGCCGATGTTCATCCAGCCCGACTGGCAGGCTTCACCGTTGGTCGGTGCCACGGTGTAGCTGACGACGCCGAGGGTGCTGCACTTGCCGTTGAAGGTGTCCACATAGCCCAGGGGGCAGAGGGCCTGAAGTTTGGGGATCACCTCCTGGGCCTGGGCCCCGGGGCCTGTGGCCAGAATGGCTCCAGACCCGAGCAGGCTGATGAGAATGGAGAACCAATGACGACAGGCGCGACGCTCCATGGCTGGGCAAGTGACCGGATCGATCCCCCAAGCCTATGGGGCCCCGGTCGGTGCTGAGTCAGCAGCCCAGCGGCGCTCCCCTCGACGGCCCGGCAGCCACTGATTGGGCCCTTCTCTCGGCTCAGATCGCCGCCCTGCAAGCGGAACTCAGGGCGCTGAACGCCCGGCTCAGCGATCTGGCCCCCACTCTCGATCGGTTGGCCGGCCTGGTGGATTCATCGCCCTCCCAGCAGCCTGCCGCCCCCCTCCTTTCCGCCTCGACCCTGCTGGCCCGCCGCAATGGTGAGCGGCTCAATGCCGAGGTGCTGCGCCGCAGCGCCCAGGGAGTCGACCCCGACAACGACACGGAGCTGGATCTGATGATCGATCGCCTCCACGACCTCTCCGAGCCCAGTGACTGAATGGACCTGCCGACCTGCTCCCGCTCAGCACGGATCAGGGCAGGCCTCTGCCAGGCTGGAATCCCGACTGGCTCAAGTCGCCATGGTTGCCAAATCGCTTTCCGCCGAAGAGATCGCCGCACTCGAGATCGAGCTGCCTGACTGGAGTGTGGTGAACGGCAAGCTGCATCGCGGCTTGCTGTTCACCTCCTTTGTGGAAGCTTTCGGTTTCCTCACCCAGGTGGCCTTGATCGCCGAATCGATGGGTCACCATCCGGAGCTCGGCAACATCTACAACCGGGTGATGATCGACCTCACCACCCATGACACCGGGGGCCTCTCCAGCCTCGACCTGGAGCTCGCCAGGCGGATCGACGGGCTGCTGAACGACTGACTCAGCGCCCGGCTGGCTCGATCAATCGAGACCAGATCTCGATCAACAGAGCAGCGACCCGCGGTCCTTCAGCCTCTGTCTGGCCGGGGAGGTCGGCTGGCACCGTCAGGGTGCGCTCAGCTTCCTGCGGCAGCAAGGGGTCGGTGGCCAGCCGCTGGGCCGCCTGAATCACCGCATCGGCGTCGCTGGGGTCGTCGTTGCGGCGGCAGCGCTGCTCCAGGCGCGCCTCGATCACGGCCTGGGGAGTGTGCAGATCGAGGATCAACCAGGGAACCGCCAGCTCGCCCGCCAGCGCCACGGCCCGGGCTCGGCTGGAGCGAGCCAGATGGGTGGCATCGAGCAGCACGGTGCGCCCCTGGCGGAGGCTGGCGGCGGCGGCTGTGAGCAGGGCCGCTTCAGTGCGTTGATGGGCTGCTGCGCCATAGAGCTGATCCCGCTCGGCGCCGACAGTCCGCGCCAGGGGCGCCAGCCCGTGCAACTGCTTGCGAATCCTGTCGCTCTGGAGATGATCCGCCAGCAACCAGGGGGCCAGCTCTCTGGCCAGCTGGCTCTTGCCGCTGCCGGAACTCCCCCGCAGCAGCAGCAGAGCCGGCGGGGTCTGGCCGCTGCCGGCATAGGCCAGGGCGAGGCTGAGCTGGGCCTGGGCCATCCGGGCGGCCTGCTGCCGCTGGGCGGCCGGGATTTCCGGCTCCAGGCAGGTGGCGGCCGCCACCTTGGCCCGCACATGGGCGCGATAGGCGCAGAACAGGGCAAACACGGCCGGCTCGATTGCCCGGCCATAGCCTTCGAGCAGGGGTTCGATCAGCTCGCTGTGGCCCGCCGCCTGGAGCTCCATGGCCAGGAAGGCCAGATCGGAGCCGGCATCGATCCGGCGCAGGCTCGCATTGAATTCCACCCCATCCACCACGGCGATCGGCTCTAGCAGCAGCACATGCTCAAGCCGGAGATCGCCGTGGCCATCCACGGCCCAGCCGGCTCCCAGCCGCTGCCGCAGCAGGTGCCGCTGCCCCCGCAGGGCAAGGGCCAGCAGGTGGTCGAGCTGGCGGTGCACAGAGGCGGGCACCAGTGCCGGCACACAGGAGCGGGTGGAGCGCAGATTGCTGTGCAGCACCCGGCTGAAGTCTTTGAGCAGGCTGGTGGACCTGGCGGCCGTGAGGAGATGCTGGCGGTGAAAGGCGGCGATGCGGCTGCCCACGGCCCGCAGCGTTTCCGGACCGACCTGTCCTGCCGCCAGCCGGGCCTGGAGGGTGTCGGCGGCGGCGAAGCGACGCATCACCACCACGGGTTCAGGTCCCCGGGGTCCGATCAGCTGGCTCACACCGAGGTAGAGATCCGGCGCCAGGCGGCGGTTGAGCCGCACTTCCTCCTCACACCAGTGCAGGCGGAGCTCTGGGCTGCTGTAATCGAGCAGGTCCCAGAGCCGCAGAGGCTTCTTGAGCTTGTAGGCCCGCTGCGGGGTCAGGAACACAACGCTGATGTGGGTCTGAATCACCTCCACCCGCCGCTGCTCTGGGGCCACCCCCTCCCAGTCAGCGGCTGGATAGGCCGAAGGCAGTGAGAGGGCCGCGATCAGGGCGTCGAGGCTGGCGTCAGCAGCTCCTTCGCTCACACGCTCACCAACGGCTGGTGGCGATGGGGCCGCAGGGCCAGCCGCGGGCTGCCACCCTCCTGTTCAACGTCCACGGCAATCGTGCTTCCCTCGGGGAACGTGCCGGTCAGGATCGCCTTGGCGATCGGTGTTTCCAGCTCGCGCTGGATCGCCCGTTTGAGGGGCCTGGCCCCGTATACCGGGTCGTAGCCGACCGTGGCGATCCAGTCGAGTGCCGCGGTGCTCAAGGTGAGATCGAGCTTGCGTTCCTCCAGCCGCCGCCGCAGCCGCTCCACCTGAAGCACCACGATCTGCCGCAGTTCCTCGGCCCGCAGGCTGTGGAAGATGATCGTTTCATCAAGCCGGTTGAGAAATTCGGGGCGGAAGTGCGCCCGCAGGGCGTCGTTCACCCGCTTCTCCATTTCGCCGTGGCGGGCTGGATCACCGGCAAGATCGAGGATCGAGGCGCTGCCGATGTTGCTGGTGAGGATCAGCACGGTGTTGGTGAAATCCACCGTGCGGCCCTGGCCGTCAGTGACGCGGCCGTCATCGAGGATCTGCAGCATCACATTGAACACATCGGGGTGGGCCTTCTCCACCTCGTCGAACAGGATCACCGCATAGGGCCGGCGCCGCACCGCTTCGGTGAGCTGGCCGCCCTCCTCGTAGCCCACGTAGCCCGGAGGCGCGCCGATCAGGCGGCTGACGGCGTGCTTCTCCATGTATTCGCTCATGTCGATGCGCACCATGGCGTCGTCGCTGTCGAACAGCTGGGCGGCCAGGGCCTTGCACAGCTCGGTTTTGCCCACGCCGGTGGGGCCGAGGAACAGGAAGCTGGCGATCGGCCGGTTGGGATCGCTGAGCCCGGCGCGGGAGCGCTGGATCGCATCGGCCACGGCGGTGACGGCCTGTTCCTGGCCGATGACGCGGGCGTGCAGATCCGCTTCGAGATGCAGCAGTTTCTCCATCTCGCTCTGCACCAGCCGCGCCACCGGGATGCCGGTCCACTTGGCGATCACTTCGGCGATGTCCTCCTCGGTGACCTCTTCGCGCAGCAGGGTCTTGTCGGCACCGGCGGCATTGAGCTCGGTTTCCTTGGCCGCCAGCTTCTTGTTGAGTTCGGCCAGGGTGCCGTATTCGAGCTGGGCTGCCTTGTTGAGGTCGTAGCTGCGCTTGGCCTGCTCCACCTGCAGTTGCACCTGCTCGATCTCCTCCTTGATGGCGCTGAGTTCATCGATCGAACCCTTCTCCTTTTGCCACTGGGCGTTGAGGCCGCTCTGCTGCTCGCCCAGCTCGGCCAGCTCCCGCTCGATCCGCTCCAGGCGTTCCTTGCTGGCGGCATCGGATTCACGCCCGAGCGACAGCTTCTCCATCTCCAGCTGGAGGATCTTGCGATCGATCTCGTCGATCTGCTCCGGCTTGGAGGTGATCACCATCTTCAGCCGGGCGGCCGATTCATCCATCAGGTCGATCGCCTTATCGGGCAGGAACCGATCGGCGATGTAGCGGCTGCTGAGCACGGCGGCGGCGACCAGAGCGCTGTCGGCGATGCGCACGCCGTGGTGCACCTCGTAGCGTTCCTTGAGGCCGCGCAGGATCGAGATCGTGTCTTCCACGGTGGGCTGATCCACGAACACCTGCTGGAAGCGGCGCTCCAGGGCGGGATCCTTCTCGATGTGCTGGCGGTGTTCATCGAGGGTGGTGGCGCCGATGCAGCGCAGTTCGCCGCGGGCCAGCATCGGCTTGAGCAGGTTGCTCGCATCCATCGAGCCACCGGCGGCGCCGGCCCCCACCACCGTGTGGATCTCATCGATGAACAGCACGATCTGGCCCTCTGAGGACGTGACCTCCTTGAGCACCGCCTTGAGCCGCTCCTCGAATTCGCCGCGGTACTTGGCACCGGCGATCAGGGCGCCCATGTCCAGGGAGATCAGCTGACGGTTCTGCAGCGCCTGCGGCACATCGCCGTTGACGATCCGCTGGGCCAGGCCCTCCACGATGGCCGTCTTGCCCACACCCGGCTCCCCGATCAGCACCGGGTTGTTCTTGGTGCGGCGCGAGAGGATCTGGATCGTGCGGCGGATTTCCTCGTCGCGGCCGATCACCGGGTCGAGCTTGCCCTCACGGGCGGCCGCCGTCAGGTCGCGGCCGTACTTCTCCAGGGATTCGTAGGTGCCTTCGGGGTTCTGGTCGGTCACTTTCTGGCTGCCGCGTACCGACTCGATCGCTGCCAGCAGCTTGGTCTTGTCGGTGCCGGCCTGGGTGAGCAGCTGGCGGCCGCAGCGTGGATCGACAGCCAGGGCCAGCAGCAGGTGCTCGATCGAGAGAAAGCTGTCGCCGAATTCCTGCTTGAGGGCTTCGGCCTGGTCGAGCAGGGTGCCCAGGCCCTTGCCGAGGAAGACCGTTTCAGCCGCTGAACTGAGGCTCGGCTGGGCGGCCAGGAAAGCCTCCACCTTCTGGCTGAGCAGGTCGGGGTTCACCCCCGCCTTCTCGAGGATTCGACCGGCCAGGCCCTGTTCGGCCAGCAGGGCGGCGAACAGGTGCTCGGTTTCGAGTTGCTGATGGCGCCTCTTCTGGGCGAGTTGCTGGGCCGCCACCACGGCAGCCCAGGCTTTTTCAGTGAACTGCTCGGCGGTGGGATGCATGGCGGGATGACGGCAATGGGGGAGGTTCCAAAACCGTATGCGAGCAACCTGGTTTCCACAGGATGGGCCTGCCGAAACAAATGGCGAACCAACCGAACCGATCGCCGGACCCTCTCATAGGTTCCCCTGGCGACCCCAGACACAGACCCGATGATGCGCCTCCATCCCATTTCCACCCTGCTCGCCCTTCCCCTGCTGGCGCTGACTGGCATTCCGGCGCAGGCAGCTTCGAATTGTGGGCTGCTCGATGCCGTGGGCGGCGGCACCAGCATCAGCAAAACGATCCAGCTGGATGGCCCGCTGGTGTTCCCGTTCGGGAGAACCAATTTCAACACTGATTTCATCGTCAGCCGTCCGTACAGGAGCTATCTGGTCAACTTCAGATCCACCTCCAGCAAGCCCGGTCCCTATCCGATTCAGGCCTATCTCAAGTTCAGCGACGGCACGAATCTGCAGGTGGTGAATCAGACCCTGGATGCCAAACCGGGCCAGTTCAGGCAGTTCGGTCCCTTCGCCTCCCTCGGCGGCAAACTGGTCAACCAGGTGAACGTCAAGGTGGGCTCGGGATACAACGCCAACGCCACCGGCTTCAGCTATGTGGTTTCGGTCTACGGCTGCCGTTGATGCTGTGCCGGGCCCTTTGATTGTGTTGCTGCCTTCTGAGGCGCTGCCAGCGCTCAGAGTTCAATGCCTCGGGTGGGCCTGGGGCAGAGCCTGAGGGGGCAGCCGTCGGGCGCGTAGATGGCATCGGCTGGGGAGAGGCAGCCGGCGGCGTTCTTGGCCGGCACCTGAGCCGGTGGAAGGCGCTTCGGCTGCAGGAACGCCTCCTCGCGGGGCACCAGCAGGGGACAGGTCTTCTGGGCCTGGGCGGCGGCCGATCCGATCAGCATCGAGGCGCCCAGCACCAGCACACGCGCGATCATGATGGGGTCTTGTTCGGGCTTCACTGAAGCATGGCCGACGAGCGGGATCACGAGCTGGTGGAACGGCTGGCGGAGCAATCACGCCGCTTCGATGGCACCGGCAAAGATCCGGAGCGCAACTGCTGGATGGCGGTTCATCAGCACACCCATGGGGTGTTGCCGAGTGAATACGACATCCGCGAAGTCCCGGAAGACCTCTATCTCGCCGTGCTCGCCCATCGCCGCTCCCAGGACTGAGGGGCGGATCGGCGCGGAATTCCCAGCAAAAAACCCTGTCGATCAGGACAGGGTTGGGAAGCAGCAGCCTTTGCAAGGACAGAGCTTGGTGCCCTTGCCGGGAGCTGATTGAACCGGGGAATCAGTGCTGGATCGGGCCTGGCTGCCGGGAGGGCTGCCGTTCAGCTCCAGCCTTTGCCGGCCATTTCCTCGACGTAGGCGGCCACGTCGGAGATGTCAGCTTCGGTGAGTTTGCCAAGGAACGCAGGCATGGCGTTCTTGCCCTTGGTGACCTGCATGGCGATGGCCGCTTCGTGGCCGGTGCTGTAATCGGCGAGATAGGCCTCCAGGGCGTCTTGCTTCAAGGTGCGCTCGGCGTTGACCACGTTGCCGCCACCCATGTGGCAGGCGGCGCAGTTGGCCGAGAAGACCTGGCCACCGTGGGCCGCATCGGCGGCGAAGCTGGGTGCTGCCCCCAGCAGAAGAGCGAGGCAGAGGGCGAAGAAGCTGATCAGGCGGCGCATCGAAAAAACGGGCAACCCGACAAAGCTAGAAGCCTCCCCTGCCAGCGGGAAGGACGAATGGCCAGGATCGAAACAATCTCGTAACCCTCGCTGGTCAGGGGGGCTGATCAACAGCTTCACTGCACAATCACCCTGCCCACCATTCCCGCCCCGCGGTGCGGCTCACACCAGTAGGTGAAGGTGCCGGGCTCCGCGAAGGTTTCCTCCCAGCTTTCGCCCTCGGCGAAAACCAGGGCGGTGTGGCTCAGTTCCTCGTGGCCATCGAAGACGGCGTTGTGGGGAGCCAGGCGGTTGTTCACGAAGCGGACGGTGTCGCCCCGGGCGATCGTGAGGCTGCTGGGTTCAAAGGCGAGCATGCCGCCATCGGTGCCGAGCTTCACTTCCAGAATGGCGGCTTGCGCCGGAAGGGCCGTGATCAGCACGAGCCAGAGCAGCAGCCCGCAGCGGAGCAGGCAGGCCATCGGTCGGAAGCGGTGCATGGTGTCAGAGAACGCTGACGCCAACCATAGGAATCGCTCCCGCTTCAGCGTTGCCCATCCCGCTGGGGCAACCCCGCGGTTTCAAAGGCCAGCTCGAGCGTGGGGGCGAGGCTCACCAGGCCGAACCGCTCCGGCGGACTGATCGGCTCATGCACGAAGTGGCGTTGCTGGATGCTGAAGCGATCCCAGTCATTGAGCTCGATCGGCAGCACCTTGATCAGGGCATTGATCAACCAGCCACTGAGGGGGATCGCAAACCAGGGCCTTCGGATCCGCCGCCAGCGGCACAGCCGCGTCACGGTGTCGTCGACGGTGACCGCTGGCTGGCCGAGCACCAGGCGACGCACCGATCCCTGGCCGGGTTCCGGGTTGGCCCGGTGCGGTTGGAGCGCCAGGTTCACACACACCCGGGCGATGTCCTCGGCATGGATGAAATGGAAGCTGGCCTCAGCCTTCAACCAGCGGGCCAGCCACAGCCAGCGCACCACCTCCTTGAGCCCGGCGGTGAGATAGCTGGCGGGCAACGCTCCACCCGGCTGCACCGTTCCGCCGAACACCAGGGTGGGAAAGACGGCCACGATCCGCTCGGCCATGGGGTGGACCTCCAGTTGCTGCAGGCAGAGAGCCTTCGTCTGGATGTACTCGGTGCCGTAGGCCGCCGCTTCGGGCAGCAGCTGCAGATGGCGATCGAGAATGCTGGCCGTGGAGAAGTAGATCACCTGCTCCAGCCGCTGCGGATCGGTGCGAGCGAGCAGCTCCTTGACCGCCACCACGTTCACCTGGTGGGCCCGCTCCGGATCACCCCAGGCGGTGGCGGTGTGAATGATCCGATCGGCCGAGGCGATCGCGGCGGCGTGGGGTTGCTGGTCGCGCAGATCACCCACCAACAGGGTGATCCGGGGATCCTGGCGGGGCACGGCGGTGAGCTTGGCCGGATCCCGCAGCCAGAGCAGCAGATCCACGTCGGAGCCGTGATACAGCTGCTGGGCGATCGCCTGGCCGACACAGCCACTGGCCCCGGTGATCAGGACCCTGGTCGGTGCCGTCAAACAGCCGCTCCGATCAGCTCGTTCACCGACTTGCCCGCTTCGAAGAACGCCTGGGCGTTGCACTCAGGCGTGCCGGGCAGGATGCCGTGGCCGAGGTTGAGGATGTGGCGGCGGCCGCGGGCCTTGCGCACGGTGTCCACCACGCGGGCCCGGATCGCCTCGGGCGTGCCGAACAGCAGCCCTGGATCCACATTGCCCTGCACCCCAAGGTGCTCTGGCAACCTGGCGATGCCGTCGGCCATGTCCACGGTCCAGTCGAGCGAGATGAAATCGACACCGGTTCTTGCCATCCGCTCCAGCACCCCGGCGCTGCCGGAGATGTAGAGGATCAGCGGCGTGTCGGGGTGGGTGGCCTTGACCTGATCCACCACCCGTTTCTGGTAAGGGGCCGCGAAGACGTCGTAGTCGATCGGGCTGAGCTGGCCGGCCCAGGAGTCGAACAGCTGCACCACCTGGGCGCCACTGTCAATCTGGAAGCGCACGTAGGTGGCGATCGAATCGGCCAGGTGACCGAGCAGCTGATGCAGCAGGGCGGGCTCCTGGAAGGCCATTGCCTTGATCACGGCGTAGTTCTTGCTGCTCCTGCCTTCCACCGCGTAGGCGGCGAGGGTCCAGGGGGCGCCGACGAAACCAAGCACAGCCGCCTGGTTGCCGACGCTCTGCCTGAGGCGGCTGAGCACCTCCCCCACGAAGGGCAGGGCTTCAGCCGGATTCAGTTGCCGCAAGGCATCCACCTGGGCCTGGCTGCGGATCGGGGGATCGATGATCGGTCCCTTGCTCTCGATGATGTCGAAGTCGATGCCGATCCCGGGCAGCGGCGTGAGGATGTCGGAGAACAGGATCACGCCATCGGGCTGGAAGGCCCGGAAGGGCTGCATCGAGATCTCGTAGGAGAGGTCGGCGTTTTCGGATCGCTCCCTGAAGCCCGGATGGCGATCGCGCAGGTCGCGGTACACCTTCATGTAGCGACCGGCCTGGCGCATCATCCAGACAGGCGGACGCTCCACCTGCTCGCCACGGGCGGCGCGCAACAGCAGGGGGAGGGAATCGGCCATGGGAGGAAACGGTGCCGGAGGCAGAGGCGAAGCCAGGGGCGAACCTACCCGACCAGAAGACCGCTGCTGGGCGCTTCTTCACACGGCTCCTGGCTGCGCTCCCCATCCCGCTGAAGCACCAGGACGCTGAGCGGTGGCAGGCAGAGGTCAAGGGAATGGCAGTAATCGTGCATCGGTGATTCCTCGCTGAACTTGCCACCCAGATTGCCGAGGTTGCTGCCGCCATAGCGGCTGCTGTCGGTGTTGAAGACCTCGGCATAAAACCCATCCAGCGGAACGCCGATGCGGTAGTTGGAATGGCTCTGGGGAGTGAAGTTGGCCACCACTACCAGCCAGCGGCCGCTGCTCTCCTCGCGCCGCATGAAGCTGATCACCGAATTGCGGTTGTCGCTGCAATCAATCCACTGGAAGCCGTATTGAACGAAGTCGTCACGCCAGAGGGCAGGCTCATTGCGATAGAAGATGTTGAGGTCGTCAACGAGGTTCAGCAAGCCCTGGTGAGGTTCGTGCTGGAGCAGATTCCACTCCAGATCACCCCAGACGTTCCATTCAGACCGCTGACCGAACTCCATGCCCATGAAGATGGTTTTCTTGCCGGGGTGGGTCCACATGAAGGCGAGCAGGGCACGCACGTTGCCGAACTTCTGCCAGTCATCACCTGGCATCTTGTTGAGCAGGTTGCTTTTACCATGCACGACTTCGTCGTGACTGAGGGCAAGCATGAAGTTCTCGGTGTAGTGATACCAGATCGAGAAACTGATGTTGTTCTGGTGGAACTGGCGCAGCCACGGATCGAGCTCGAAGTAATCGAGCATGTCGTGCATCCAGCCCATGTTCCACTTGAGGTTGAAGCCAAGCCCGCCGAGATGGGTGGGTTTTGTCACCATCGGCCAGGTGGTGGATTCTTCGGCAATCGAGAGAGCACCTGGGAAGTGCTGGAAGAGCACCGTGTTGGCCTGCTGGAGGAAGCGCACCGCCTCGAGGTTCTCGCGGCCGCCATGCTCGTTGGCCAGCCATTCGCCATCGGGCCGGAGATAGTCGCGATAGAGCATCGAGGCCACCGCATCCACCCGGATGCCATCGATGTGAAACTCCTCGAACCAGTAGATCAGGTTCGCCACCAGGAAGTTGCGAACCTCATTGCGGCTGTAGTTGAAGATCAGGGTGCCCCATTCCTTGTGCTCACCGATGCGTGGGTCGGCGTTCTCGTAGAGGTGGGCGCCATCGAAGAAGGCCAGGCCGTGGCTGTCCTTGGGAAAGTGGCCGGGGACCCAGTCGAGCAGCAGACCGATCCCCTCGGCGTGGCAGCGATCAACGAAGGCCCGGAATTCATCGGGGCTGCCGAACCGGCTGGTGGGGGCATAGAAGCCGGTGACCTGATATCCCCAGGATCCATCGAAGGGATGCTCGGCGATCGGCATCAGCTCGATGTGGGTGAAGCCCCGCTGCTTCACGTAGGGAATCAGGCGATCGGCGAGCTCGGGATAGGTGAGCAGCCGGGCACCGGGCTTCAGATCAGCGGCCGCCACCGGGGCACGAGGCGTGCCGTCGGCTTCGCGGTAGGGCTCATCGCTGGACCCGTGCATCCAGCTGCCGAGGTGCAGTTCATAGACGGCGATCGGCTGATCAAGGGGATCTCTGGCCTCACGCTGCTCCAGCCAGGCCTGGTCGCTCCAGCGGTACGTACCTAGGGCGGCCACCACCGAACCGGTCTGGGGACGGAGTTCATGCTGGAAGCCGTAGGGGTCGGCTTTCTGATAGCAATGGCCCTGCGGACTGCGCACCTCGTATTTGTAGATGGTGCCGACGGCCAGGCCGGGAATGAACAGCTCCCAGATGCCGCCGAGCCGTTGCTGCATCGGATGGTGGCGTCCATCCCAGTTGTTGAAGCCACCGAGCATGGCCACGCTGCGGGCATTCGGGGCCCAGAGCGCGAACTGCACGCCCTCGATCCCCTCCCGGCAGCAGGGGTGGGCGCCGAGCCGATGCCAGATGTGGTGGTGGTTCCCTTCGGCGAACAGATGCCGGTCCAGTTCCCCCATCCACTCCTGACGGAAGGCCCAGGGATCGTGCTGGATGTGCTCGATGCCAGCCCGGCTCACCTTCAGGCGATAGGTGCAGCCTGGATCGGCTGGGAGACGGGTTTCAAACAACCAGCGGTGCTGGGAGCTGGCCATGGCCAGTTCCTGGCCATCCAGCAACAGGCTGACCCGATCCGCCTCCGGCATCCAGGCCCTTACAACCCAGCCATCCGCTTCGGGCTGGGGACCGAGCACCGCGAAGGGGTGGTCGTGGGAGCACTGTTCAAGCCGCTCGCCGTCCTGGCTGATCCCGTCGAGGCTGGCGGCGGGAAGCATGGAGGGCTCGCATTGGGAGGGTGAACCTTAGATCGCCGTGGTTGGTGGAACTGCCGTTGATCAGGGTGTGCTGGCTCCGTCCTGTCGCTTCAGTTGTTCAGGGAAGTCGATCCCGATGATGTGATTGCCGGAATCGAGAATCACGAAAAGGTTGTCAGTGAGACGGTTGAACTGGGTCGTGACCAGCACCAGCTGCTGATCGCCGCCCTGGCTGGCCACCACTGTGCCCCTCACGCGCTGGAAAGTGCCCGTGAGCTTTTCGAGATCCTTCCAGCGGTTGAGCATGTCCTGCGGGCTGATCTGCTCCTGCAGCTGGAGAGAAAGCAGGCTCCGCGCCTCCACCACCTTCCCCTGGCTGAGCGCCTTGATGAAGTTGTTGGCCACCTGACGGACCGGCGTGTCATTGAGATCCCGTTCCCAGCCCAGCAGCCGTCCCCGGTCGTCGATCACCAGCACCAGAGGATGGGTTCCGGTGGCTGTGAGCAGCTCCACCTCCACCGTGCTGTCGTCGGCGCCCACCAGCACCTCCTTGATCCTGCTGCTCAGGATCGGCTCCTGCTGCTGCATCCGCTCCCGAACCCGCTCCGGTGTGGTGGAGCGCTGCAGATCCGGGGCCAGCAGGTTGTAGATGGCCTGGTTGTTCCTGCGTTGCAACCCCTCGATGATCGTGGCGGCGGCGTTGCGGGCCTGCTCCGGATTCAGGGCGGAGCTGGCCAGGGCGGGCGGCAGCCAGGCGCTGCAGGCAAAAACCACGGCCAGCAGAGGGACAGGCAACTTCACAGAGAAACATTCGAGAATCAGCCCAGTCTGGCCGAAGACCCAGGTACCAGCCCAAGCGAGGCTCCAGGCAGCAACAATTGCAGGCTGATCACCCGGTGCTCAGGCCCGGCCGGGCCCAGGGGGATCGCGCCGGTTCCCGGGTTCACGGCGATCTGGGGCCAGGCGGCGGCGGCCACGGAAAGACGCAGCTGTTCACCGGTGCGCAGGCTGGCCAGCAGGTGCTGGAACAGGATCCGCCGCCGCTGCCCCCGCAGGCAATCCGGGCCGAGGAAGCGCCCCACCGCCGTACTGATCTGCAGCACCTGCTCCCCCTGGCCTCGCACGATTGAGAGGGCCGCACAGAGATCGAAGCCGGGCTGATCGGCGGCCACCTCCAGCTCCAGCTGCAGTTGCCCCTGCAGACGGAGCGCCCTGGGGAGCGGGGCGGTCGTGAAGCAGGCCACATCGCTGCGGCGATCCAGGTCGCCCCGCTCCACCGGGCCGGCATCCAGCCCGAGGTGTCCGCCCCGGCCCGGTGCCGGCCGCCAGGGATCGTGCACCAGCCAGACCTCACCGCCGCCAGCGTCGTCGTCCTCCGGACCCAGCAGCCGGCCTTCCCGGTGATCGATCGCGGCGAGACCATCACTGGCCAGCCGCCAGGGGACCGATGGGATCCCGGCGACGGCGGCATCCGACCAGAGGCCGCTGCCCAGATCGGCGAGGCGCTGCCGGGCCGGGGGAAGTGCTGCGGGCCGATCGCGGAGGTGCTGATCGAAGAAGAGCAGCTGCAGCCGGTCGAGACCGCCATCCCAGTCGAGGTGGCTCCAGGCACCGATCCGCAGCAGGGGGTCGCCACCGGCCTGCAGGCTGCGGTGGTGAAGATCGAGCACGCCGCCGAGCTGGGCGTCCCACCAGCCGCCCACCAGCAGCATCGGCCGGCGCAGCAGGGCCACCGAGGGCTGGTGAATGCACCAGCCCTCGGCGCTGCCAGGATCCAGGCGCAACCAGCCCAGGCCCATCCCGGCGGGGTCATGGCGCCGCAGCAGCTCCAGTCCGTCGGCCAGGAAATGGCCCGACTGAAGGCTGCGGCGGATCGTGGTCCAGGCCAGCTCATCCCCTTGGCGCCGCACGGTTTCGGCGGCGAGCTGCAGGGCCCAGGCCAGGCCGAGCGCCCAGCGGTGGGCACCGCCATCGCTGGCCCAGTGCAGCCGTTCATCCAGGCCGGTCATCGCCGGCACCAGGCAGTCCGGGGTCAGGTCTGGGTTGTCGCTGAGCAACTGGGTGAGGCCCTGGTACGAAAAGCCGTAGGTGCCGAGACGGCCGTTGCTCCAGGACTGAGAACGGGCCCAGGCCAGGGCCGTGGCTCCATCACGGGCCTCCTGGGCGAAGCCGCCGAAATCGCCGCCGGAGTCACCCCGGCCCCGCACGTCCTGCACTGCCACCACATAGCCCTCTCTGGCATACCAGTGGGGATGGGCACTGGTGACGGTGGAGGCGATCCTGCGGCCGTAGGGCTGCCTGAGCAACAGCACCGGCCAGCGACCGGCGCCACCTGGCTTCCAGATCCGGGTGGCCAGCCGCACCCCATCGGGGCAGGGCATCCAGGTGTCCAGCACCTCCACCGAGAGCGGCGGGACCACTCAGCGAACGTCGGGGCAGTGCAGGCCCACCACGTAGGTGGTGACGATCTCGGCGTCAGCCAGGCTGATGTTCTGGCGCTGGGCCACCATCGCGATTGCCTGGGGCGAGGTGGAGCGGATGCCCTGGCCGTTGAGCTGGCGCAGCTCGTTGCAGAGGCTCTTGGCCACCTGCGGATTCTGCTTGACCGATTCGAGCAGGGGGGAAGCGGCGAGTGCCGTGCCGTGGCCGCCGGCCAGGGTGATCACCGCTGCCACGGCGAGGCCCCGCCGCAACGACTTGAGGCTCAGGAACGGAGCACGATCAGGATTCACGGAACAACCAGCCCCAAAGGGGGTACATCTCCATTTGAGAGCTGCCCCAGCCCCGCCATGGCTGGATCGGGTCAGTTTGGTGAGCGACCGGTGACCCGGCGGGCAGCGCTGATCCAGGCGCGCACCGTCGTGGCCGTCACCATCGGCATCGACGTGCCGGTCAGGGAGCGTTGCAGCCGACCGAGTTGCACCACGAGTTGCTGCGGCGAAGCCTGGGCCAGACCATCGGCCGAGGCGATCCCGGCATAGAGCAGCAGGGCCGCCTCGACTGGTGCCAGACCCACCGCCGTGATCAGTCGGGCCTGGCCGCGCAGTTTGATCAACCGCTGCTCCGAGGCGCCGCGACGGGCCAGCCGCCGCAGGTCGTGGTCGGCAAGCCCGGCCAGATCGATCCAGCGGCTGACACCATCCGCTTCCAGTTCCTGCTGCTCCGCCAGGAAGTGGCTCGGCAACGGAGCGATCGACCCTTCGGCCTGGCCTGCGGCGCTCAAGGCAGCAGGAGGGCCACGTCACCCTGGGCATTGCGGGTGGCTTCGGCCAGCAGCACCGGCCGGCTGACGCCCGGGCCCGCCGATTCCACCCTTCGCAGGCGCACATGCACCAGTCCATCGGGGGTGTTGCGACCGTTGCCGCGCAGGTTGAGAGCCAATTGCTGAACGGTGGGACCGAAGGCCTCCGGAGCCAGATCCGGCCCCGCCGTGGCCACCACGAGGTTGGTGCCGTTGTCGAAGACGATCGGTGCGTTCACCGCACCTTCCACCTCGACCCGAGGGTTGTAGCTGATCGCGAAGGCCAGGCAGGAGAGTGAGAGCAGGGCGGTGAAGCTGGTGATCCCCACCAGGCGGAAGCGAATTCCCCAGCCGGCCACGAAGCCCGCCACCATCAGCAGTGCCAGCAGGCCGCTGGCTGCTCCGAGCCATTTCCCCACGGCCAGCAGCAGGGGATCGACGGGCATGGGGGGCTGGGCGAGGGCGGAATCACCTTATAGATTGCGCCCACCTCAGCCGGTAACCACAACGTTCCGATGGGGCTGCCCAAGGTCAACTGGCGCCGTTCCATCGTTGTCGGTGGTGTTCTGCTCGGTGCCACCAGCCTGGCCGGGCTCTGGTTCGGTGCCGACCATCTGGCGGGTCGCATCTACCGGCAGTGGCGCCCGGATCTGGAGCGGCAGATCGGGCGTGGCCTCGGCCATCCGCTCCAGCTCGGTCCCTACCGCGGCCTGAGACCCTGGGGTCTGCTGATCGGCCCGAGCCGGATCAGCCCGAGCGCGAAGGATGGCTCCCGCGCCTCGCTGCAGAGTCTGGAGGTGTCGATCGCACCGCTGGCCAGCCTGCGCCGCCGCCTGCCGGTGCTGCAGCTGGGCGTGGGCGGTGGCGATCTCCAGCTGGTGCGCAACGCCAGCGGTCGCTTCTGGGTGTTCGGTGGCGGTGCGGCCGGCAAGCCGCCGCGGCTGGACCTGGCCATCCGCCTCACCGACCGGGCCCGGGTCCGGGTGGAGCCCTTCGGCCTCGATCTGGCGGTGGAGGGGGGACTTTCGGTCAAGCTTGATCGCAGCCAGGTGGATTGGCAAGGCCTGGCGCAGCTGCCGCCTGCTGCCGGGTCTGAATCGCCCGGACGCTTCCAGCTGGGTGGTGGCGCCAACTGGGACACCGGTGACCTCAGGCTCCAGCTCGGTATCCGGGAGCAGCCCCTCGCTCCCCTGGCCCGTTTCTGGCCGGATCTGCGCAGCAGCACTGATCTGAGCGGCCGGCTGGCCGGTCGTCTGGTGCTGGCACGCCAGGGGGGACGCCAGCGCTGCGACGGCAGCCTGCGCCTCCAGGACCTGCGGCTGCGGGATCGTCTCCTGCCGGCGCCGCTCAACCTGGAGTGGCTGGCGTTGCGCTGCAGCGGCGATCGCCTCGATCTGGCCAGCAGTCCCTGGAGCATGGCCAACTGGCGTGGCAGCGCCCGCGGAGCCCTGGCGCTGAACCGCTGGTTCGACCTGAAGCTGACGGCCGCCGACCCGAAGCGTGGCGATCGGCTCGGTCTGGCCCTGCGGGGGGCCTGGAACCGGCCGCGCCTGGAGCTCACCGGCCTGATCCCGCTCGGGCGCGGCACGCCGGCCAGCCCCGAACCCCTGCGGATGGCAGGAGAGATCCAGGTGGATCGGCGCAAGGGGCTCAGCCTCCAACTGGCGCAGCTGCAGCTCAACTCCGGGCGCTCGCAGCTGCAGGCCCGGGGGATGCTCTGGCCCCGGCTGGATCTGCGCAGCCGTTCCCTTGAGCTGCACCCTTCGCTCTGGCGCTCAGCCGCCTGGCTGAGGCCGCTGCTGGGGGGCGAGCAGTGGGTGGAGGGTCAGCTGGCGCTCAGCGGTGCCTGGGCCGATCCGCGCCTGCGGGGGCTGTTCACCCAGGGCAGGCGGCCCCTGCTGGAGATCGAGGCCCGCCGCAGCGGCGCCACTGGCCTGAGCGCCGCCCTGCGGGCACCCGCCGGTCTGCGCCTGAACCAGGCGGCGGTGCTGGGACCGGCCAGCGCCAGCCTGCTCTGGCGCGACAACCTGCTGCGGCTGGAGGATCTGCGCAGCGTCGAGCTTCAGGCCAGCGGCCTTCTCCCCCTGCGCTGGCAGAACCGCCGGGGCCTGGTGGCCGGTGATCTCGCCCTTGAGCTGGAGGCGGCGCCGTTCCAGTTGCAGCGGCTCAGCCCCCTGGTGGGGGTGCAGCTGGGTGGTGATCTGGCCGCCAGCGGAAGCCTGCGGGGCCCCCTGGCCCGGCTGCGCCCCGACCTGGAGATCACCCTGCGCAATCCGGCCAGCGGTCCGCTGCGACTGCAGGAAACCTGGCGTGGCCGCCTGATCGGCCAGCTCGGCAGCGGCGGGGAGTTGCGCATGACGGCCCAGCCTCCCGGCCTGCCGGCCGAGCTGCGGGCCAGCCTGGCGGCGAATGGGTTGCCCCGCCAGGTGCTGCTGCGGCGCGGCCAGGGGTCGCTGAAACTGGAGGGCTCCCCGCAGCGCTACAGCTGGTCGGCCCGCGCGCTGCCGCTCGAGGGTCTGCTGCTCACCGCCGGAGCCCGGGCCACGCCTGGCCCGCTGGGGGGGCTGCTGGGCGGCCAGGGCAGCCTCGATCTCCAACCCCTGGCGATGCAGGGAAGGCTCACGGTGGAGCGTCCGGTGCTGCTGCAACTGCAGGGCCAGCGGCTGAGCGCAAGCGGCCAGTACCGGCAGCAGCTGTTCCGGGTCCAGGGGGCCTTTCAACCCTTGGGGGGTGGTTCGGTGGCCTTCAACGGCCAGGGGCGCCGTGGCGGCGCCCTGCGGGCCGGCTTCGAGGGCCGGGCCCTGCCCCTGAGCTTCTTCGAGCAGCTCAGCGATGCCTGGCCCCAGCTCCAGGGGGCACCAGCAGTGCCGAGGGGGCGTGCTGCGGAGCTCGGTAACGGCTGGATCGCCAACCTGGGCGGCACGCTCGATCAGCAGCTGGCCGCCCTCGACCGGGCCCGTCAACGGCTGAACGATGCACGGCTCTCACCACTGAATTCGCCCCGCTTCCATCCCGAGGACCTGCGCGGCCTGGTGGATGCCGATCTGACCCTGCAGGGACCCTCGCTCCGTGCCCTGCGTGTGGATCTGGCCGCGAAGGCCCATCTCTGGCAGAAGGGGGACAACCAGGACGAGGCCCTGCTGCTCGATCCCCTGCTGGTGACGGTGCGGGGTCCCCTCGGCGGTGGCACGGGACGTTTCGGTATCGAGGGGTTGCCGCTCAGCCTGCTGGCCCTGCTCACCCCGGTGCCCAGGGGTCTGCGGGGAGCCCTCGATCTGCGGGGTGATTTCCGGCTGGCCGGGGCCGGGAGCGGTTTCAGCACCAGCGTGGCGCTGCGTCAGGGAAGCCTGAACGACACGCCCCTGCGGCTGGAGCAGGGGGAACTGCAGCTCGGCGACGGCAAACTGGCCTTCCAGGCTTCGCTGCGCGGTGGTGATGCCGAGAACAGTGTCGACCTGATCGGCACGGTGCCCCTCGATCCGGCCGCCGAGGGCCTGAGGTTGCGGCTCTCCAGCCGGGGCGATGGTCTGCGCTTCCTCAACGAGCTGGCCGCTGCTGAGCCGATCTGGCGGCAGGGCAGTGCCGACCTGGAGCTGCTGGTGCGCGGCAGCAGGCTGCAGCCGGTGGCGAATGGTTTTCTGCGCTTCCGCGACGGCGGCCTGCTGCTGGCCGGGCAGCAGGTGCGCGACCTGGAGGCCACGATCCTGTTCGATTTCCAGGAGCTGCTGGTCCAGGAGTTCAGTGCCCGGCTCGGCGAGCGGGGCCGGCTGAAGGCGGCCGGCGGGCTGGGGCTCTTCGAGGCCACTGCCCAGCGCACCCCCCTGGCGGTGGAGATCAGCGATGCCGAGATCAGTGTGCCCAGGCTCAAGGCACGCCTCGATGGTGAGCTTTCGATCGCCGGCAGCCTGCTGAAGCCCAGCCTCGGCGGGGATCTGCAGGTGAGCCGGGGCACGATCAATGGCCAGCAGGGTGAGCTGGCTCGCGTCGATGCCGATGGCGCCGTGAAGCCCGTGGCGATCCCCCAGCTGGTGGAGCAGGGCTGGGACTTCAAGCAACCTCTGCTGCTGCTGGGTCCGGAGGTGGAAACCAGCACGGGGCTGGCCCTGCGCGAGGCGATTCCGAACTTCGCCTATCTGCGGCTCAGCGACCTGCGGCTGCGGTTCGGCCCCGACCTGCTGGTGGTTTCACCGCCGCTGGCCTCGTTCAAGACCGGTGGCCTGCTCACCCTCAACGGCCCGATCGATCGCAGCCTCAAGGCCAGTGGCGTGGTGCGGCTGCTGAGCGGCCGACTGAGCTTCTTCACCACCGTCTTCACGCTCGATCCCGATGCGCCCAACGTGGCGGTGTTCACCCCCAGCCAGGGGCTGGTGCCGTTCGTGGACATCGCCCTGCGCACCCGTGTCTCGAACACCCTGAGCATCGGCCGTGACCGCAATCCGATCAGTGAGTTCGACCTCCGCGGCGGCTTCACACCGCTGGATCAGCTCAGCCTGGTGCGGGTGTCGCTGAAGGTGAGCGGGCCAGCCGACCAGCTCGCCGATTCGATCGAACTGAGCAGCAACCCGCCCCTCTCCCGGGATCGATTGGTGGCCCTGATCGGTGGCAACACGGTGGCCGGCCTCGGCGGTGGCAACGCCACAGCCGCCCTGGCCACGGTGGTGGGCCAGTCGCTGCTCTCGCCGGTGCTGAGCAGCCTGGGGGATGCCCTGGGCGAACGGGTCAGCTTTGCGGTCTACCCCAGTTTCGTGACCCCGACAATCAGCCAGGGCAGCACGACCGGCCAGATCAGCCGCCGCCGCGTGCCCAGCCAGCTGGTGCTCGGCACCGAGCTGGGCCTCGATCTGAGCCAGCGGTTCAATTTTTCGGTGCTGGCGGCGCCGAACCGCAGCGACATCCCGCCCCAGCTCACCCTGCGCTATCAGATCAACGACAGTGTCGGGCTGCAGGGTTCCTTCGACACCGATGGCCGCTGGCAGACCCAGATGCAACTCTTTCTGCGCTTCTGATGCCAGCCGCTCCCCCCCCACCAGCCAGGCTGAACCCGGCCGAGCAGGCCGAGCTGATCGGCGTGGATCTTGGCGGCACGGCGATCAAGCTGGGCCGCTTCAATGCCGACGGCCAGCTGCTGGCAGAGCTGAGCTGGCCCACGCCCCAGCCGGCCCTGCCCGGTTCCGTCACGATGGCCCTGGCCGAGGCGATCACGGCGATCGATCCGCAGCACCAGGCGGTGGCGGTGGGCATCGGTCTGCCGGGGCCGATGGATGCCGCCGGCCGGGTGGCCCGGGTCTGCATCAACCTGCCCGGCTGGCACGACGTGCCCCTGGCGGCCTGGCTGGAGCCACGGCTGGGTCGGCCGGTGACCCTGGCCAACGACGGCAACTGCGCCCTGCTGGGCGAGGCCTGGTGCGGCGCCGCCCGGGGCCACGGCGACGTGTTGCTGCTCACCCTGGGAACAGGGGTGGGCGGAGGTGTGCTGCTGGCCGGCCAGCTGTTCAGCGGCCACAACGGGGCGGCGGCGGAGCCCGGCCTGATCTGCCTCGACCCAAACGGGCCAGCTTGTAACAGCGGCAACCGGGGCTCGCTGGAGCAGTACTGCAGCATCTCCGGACTGGCCCGGCTCAGCCCCCTGGATCCCCATGAGCTGGTGCGCCGGGCCGAGCTGGGCGAGGCGGAGGCCCAGGCGATCTGGAATCAGTACGGGCGCTGGCTGGGCATCGGCATCAGTTCTCTGGTCTACGTGCTCACCCCGGAGCTGGTCTTGCTGGGGGGTGGGCTGAGCGCCGCCAGCCCCCACTTCCTGCCGGCCCTCTGGCGGGAGGTGGAAGAGCGGGTGGAGCCGGCCAGCCGGGAGGGGCTGCGGATCGAGCGCTGCGCCCTCGGCAACGGTGCCGGCCGGCTGGGGGCGGCCCGGCTCGCCCTCGAGCGGCTGGTGCTCCGCCGCTTGGGATGATGGCCTGATGGACTCCACCGTTCCAGACCCATCCCCTTCCCTGCTGCAGCGTGCCGTCGCCGTCCGCGGGGCCGCCATGGCCCTGGGCCAGAGCAGCGACGCCGAGCGACGGTCCGCCGTGGAGTCGATGGCCGATGCCCTCGGGGTCCATGCGGCGGCGATCCTCGCGGCCAACCAGGCCGATCTGGAAGCAGCCACGAAAGACGCCCTCGCCCCGTCGCTGGTGGCCAGGCTGAAGCTCGATGAAGCCAAACTGGCGGCCGCCATCGACGGCGTGCGCCAGGTGGCGGCCCTGCCTGATCCGCTCGGCTGCCGGCAGCTGCACACCGAACTCGATCGCGGCCTGGTGCTGGAGCGGATCACCGTTCCCCTGGGGGTGGTGGGGGTGATCTTCGAAGCCCGCCCCGATGCGGTGATCCAGATCGCCTCCCTGGCGATCCGCTCGGGCAACGGCGCCATCCTCAAGGGCGGGCGGGAGGCCAGCGGCAGCTGCGGCGCCATCCTCACCGCCCTGCAGCAGGGACTGGCCACCAGTGCCGTGGCGCCCGGCTGCCTCTGCCTGCTGACCAGCCGCCAGGAGAGCCTCGCCCTGCTCCGGCTCGACGGGCTGGTGGATCTGATCATTCCGCGCGGCTCCAGTGACCTGGTGCGCTTCATCCAGGACAACACCCGCATCCCCGTGCTCGGCCACGCCGACGGCGTCTGTCACCTGCTGGTGGACCGGGAGGCGGATGTGGCGCAGGCGGTGCGGATCGCTCTCGACAGCAAGACCCAGTACCCGGCGGCCTGCAATGCGCTCGAAACGTTGCTGGTGGACCGCGCCATCGCCCCGGCCTTCCTGCCGGAGGCGATCGCGGCGTTCACGGCGGCCGGGGTGGAGCTGCGCGGCGACCTGGAAGCCTGTGGGTTGGGCATCGCCCGGGCCGCCAGCGACGACGACTGGGGGAGGGAGTTCTCGGCGCCGATCCTGGCGGTGAAAGTGGTGGAGGGCCTGGATGAGGCTCTGGCCCACATCGCCCGCCACGGCTCCCGCCACACGGAAGCGATCTGCACCACCAACACCGCCACCGCCGAGCGCTTCCTGCGGGCGGTGGACAGTGCCGGGGTGTTCCACAACTGCTCCACCCGCTTCGCCGATGGCTTCCGCTACGGCTTCGGCGCCGAGCTGGGGATCAGCACCCAGACCCTGCCGCCGCGGGGTCCGGTGGGGCTCGACGGGCTGGTCACCTACCGCTACCGGCTGCGGGGCGAAGGCCAGATCGCCGCCGACTACGCCAGCGGCAGCCGTGCTTTCACCCATCGCCCCCTGCCCTTGTGAACGCCTCGATCAGCCCCGCTTCACCGGCTGGCTTCCCCTGCCGTGATGCCATTCACGTCAGCGGTCTGCGGCTCTGGGCCCACGTGGGGGTGCTGGAGCGGGAGCGGGAGCTGGGCCAGTGGTTCGAGCTGGAGTTCTCGCTGTGGCACAACCTCGAAGCGGCGGGTCGCAGCGATGATCTCTCCTGCAGCCTGGATTACGGCCTGGCGATCCAGGCTCTCCAGCACCTGGCCGTGGGGCTCCGCTGCCACACGATCGAGCGGTTTGCCGAGCGGGTGATGGACGAGCTGGAGCGGTTGTTCGGGGCAGTGCCCCAGCGGGTGCTGCTGACCAAGTGCCAGGCGCCGGTGGCTGGGTTCCACGGCCGCGTCGCGGTGGAGCGCTGGCGCCATGCCGGAGGGGAGCGATGAGCCCGGCGCCGCCGCTGGTGCTGGTGCACGGCCTCTGGGACACACCGCGGCTGTTCCGGCATCTGAAGGAGGAGCTGGCCGGTGGCCGGGATCCGCTGCTGGTGCCCTATCTGCACCACCGGCTCGGTGCCACCCGGATGCTGCCCCTGGCCGAGCGGCTCGGCGCCTGCATCGAAGCGGCCTTCGGGCCAGACCAGCCGATCGACCTGCTGGGCTTCTCGATGGGTGGGGTGATCAGCCGCACCTGGATCCAGCTGCTCGGCGGGCATCGCCGCACCCGCCGCTTCTTCTGCGTGGCCAGTCCCCAGCGAGGCACGCCCGTGGCCCAGCCCTGTCCGCCCTGGCTGCTGGGCGGCATCGCCGAACTGAAGCTGGGCAGCCCCCTGCTCAAACAGCTCAACGATGCGCCCGAGCTGCTCAAGGCGGTGGATTGCCGCAGCTTCTACACACCCACCGACCAGCTCGTGGTGCCCGGCTGGCGGGGCGTTCTGCCGGTGGGCAGCTGCGAGGCGTTCCCGGCGATGAGCCACCAGGCCATCCTGCGTGACCCGCGGGCCCTGACGATCCTGCGCGAGGCCCTGCTGGAGGAGTGATCAGGCCGCCAGCAGGCCGGAATGACGGATCAGCGCCTCGGGGCTGGGGGCCCGGCCGCGGAAGGCCTCGAACACCTGCTCAGGGCTGCGGCTGCCGCCCAGGCTGAGCACGGTGTCGCGGAAGCGACGACCGGTGGCCCTGATCTGCGCTTCGTTCTCCAGACCCACCTCCTCGAAGGCGCTGAAGGCGTCGGCGCTGAGCACTTCGGCCCATTTGTAGGAGTAGTAGCCGGCGGCGTAGCCACCGGCGAAGATATGGCCGAAGGAGCAGAGTGTCTGGTCGGCTTCGATCAGGGGAAGCAGCGAGGTGGTGGCGGCGATCTCCTGGCGCAACTGCTGGGGGGTGAGGCCGCACTCGGGCTGCCACTGGCTGTGCAGGCGCAGGTCGACCAGGGCGAGATGCACCTGGCGCAGGGTGGCCGCACCGGCCATGAAGGTGCGGGCGGTCAGCAGCCTGGCGAAGTCGGCCTCCGGCAACGCTGAACCGTTCTGCCAGTGACGGGCCATGCCCAGCAGGGTGGCGCGGTCGTAGCACCAGTTCTCCATGAACTGGCTGGGCAGCTCCACCGCGTCCCATTCGATCTGGTTGATGCCGGCGGCCTGGGGCCGCTCCACGGTGGTGAGCATGTGCTGCAGCCCGTGGCCGAATTCGTGGAAGAGGGTTTCCACCTCCTGGAAGGTCATCAGGCTGGGGGTGTCTGCCACCGGTGGGCTCTGGTTGCAGATCAGATAGGCCACCGGCAGCACCGGCTGCCCTTCGGCATCCCTGGAGCGGCCGAGGCAGTCGTCCATCCAGGCGCCGCCGCGCTTGCTGCCCGGGCGGCTGTAGGGATCGAGGTAGAAGGCGGCGATCGCCGTGCCGCTGGCCTGATCGATCACGCGGAAGAAGCGCACATCGGGATGCCAGACCGGCGCCGCTCCGTCGGCGGCCTCGATGCGGATGCCGAACAGCCGGCCGCAGAGGCTGAACAGACCATCGAGCACCGCCGGCAGGGGAAACCAGGGCCGCAGCGCTTCGCTGTCGAGATCGAACCGTTCCCGCCGCAGCCGCTCCGACCAGAACGGCAGATCCCAGGGCCTGAGCTCGGCCGCCTCCGGGGCGCCATGGCGGGCGGCGCAGGCGGCCAGCTCGGCCAGTTCACGCTGGGCCATCGGCCAGGCCGCCGCCCGCAAATCGTCAAGCAGCTGCTCGACCGCCTCCACCGAGCCGGCCATCTTCCTGGAGAGGCTGAGTTCGGCCCAGTTGGCGAAGCCCAGCCGCCTGGCCTGTTCACCGCGCAGCACCAGGATGCGCTCGATCAGGGGTCGGTTGTCGAGCTCCTCGCTGGCGGCCCGACCCACGAAGGCTCTGTAGGCCCGCTCCCGCAGGTCGCGGCGCTGGCTGTACTGAAGAAAGGGGCCATAGCGGGGGTGATCGAGGCCAAGCAGCCAGGGACCGCTCTCGGCGTTGCCATGGCCGGCGGCCTGGGCGAGCAGGGCCAGCAGGCTGGCCGGCAGGCCCTCCACCTCGTGTGGGCTGCTGAGCTCAAGGGTCCAGTCGTTGGTCGCATCGAGCACGTTGTTGCCGAAGCGACTGGAGAGGGCGGAGAGTTCCTCGCTGGCCTGGTTGAAGGCCTCCTGCTCGGGGCCGGCCAGGCCGACGCCCCGCAGCCGCCGATCCCGTCGTTCGGCCGTGAGGATGCGCTGCTGGGTGGCATCGAGGCGCAGCGGATCGGTGGCGGCGGCCTGATCATGCTGGGCCTGCAACCGCTCTAGGGCCCGATAGAGCAGCGGGCTCTGGCTGGCACGGTTGGTGAAGGCCACCACGGCCGATTGCTGGGCCAGGTGGGCTTCGCGCAGTTCAGGGGTGTTGCACACCCCGACCAGATGGCTCACCACGCCCCAGCTCCAGCGCAGCCGCTCCGACAGCCGCTCAAGCGGCCCCATCAGCTCCTCCCAGTCGAGGGTTTCGGAGCCCTCCAGGCGCGGCTCCAGCTGGCGCTCGAAGCCGGCCAGCTCGCTCTCCAGCTCGCCGAGCAGCAGGGGAATCTGGCTGCTCACCTGCTCCGGATCGATCGCCTCGTAGCGGGGCAGCCCCTCACCGACCAGCAGGGGTGAGACAAGGGTGGAGAGGGGCATCGGCGCGGAACGGTGATCGCTCCATTCCAGCCGATCCAGCCGCCGGCCGCGAAGCGGAGCGGATCAGCCGATCGAGGCCAGGTTCTCGGCCACCGCCGTAGTGCTGGCGCCGTAGAGATCGATCGCCAGGCGGGGCCAGAAGCCGATCGCCAGCGTGGGCACCAGCAGCATCAGGCCGATCAGCAGTTCCCGGGGTCGCATGTCGCCCACCACGGCCAGGGCCGGAATCCGGGGGCCGAAGAAGACGCGGCGGCACATCGAGAGCAGGTAGACGGGGGTGAGCACCAGGCCGATCGCCGCCAGCACCACGGTGATCGTGCGGAAGCCGGTGGTGAAGCCCTCGTTGCTCGTCACCCCCAGGAACACGGTGATCTCACTGACGAAGCCGCTCATGCCCGGCAGGGCGAGGGAGGCCAGCGAGCTGGCCAGAAAGAAAGCGAAGGTGATCGGCAGCACCTTGGCCAGGCCGCCCATGTTCGGAATCGAGAGCGTTTTGGTGCGCTCATAGAACACGCCTGTCACGAAGAACATCGAGGCGGCGATCAGGCCATGGCTGATCATCTGCAGCATCGCCCCGCTGATGCCGAGGCTGTCGATGGCACCGATGCCGAGCAGCACGAAGCCCATGTGGCTCACTGAGCTGCAGGCGATCCGGCGCTTGACGTTGTCCTGGGCGAAGGCGTTGAGAGCGCCGTAGATGATGTTGACGATGCCGAGCACGATCAGGGCCGGCGCCAACACCAGATGGGCCTCGGGCAGCATCTGCACGTTGAAGCGCAGCAGGGCATAGCCGCCCATCTTCAGCAGCACCCCGGCCAGCAGCATCGATACGGGCGCATTGGCCTCGCCATGGGCATCGGGCAGCCAGGTGTGCAGGGGGAAGATCGGCAACTTCACGCCGAAGCCCACCAGGAAGCCGAGATAACAGAGCAGCCCGAAATTGCCGCCGTAGGCGCGCTCGCTGAGCTCATGGAGATTGAGGGTGAAGCCATCGCCACCGAGGGCGAGGGCCAGGCCGCTGATCAGGATCAGCAGCGAGGCGGTGGCGGTGTAGAGGATGAACTTGGTGGCGGCGTACTGACGCTGGCTGCCCCCCCAGATCGCGATCAGCAGATACACCGGCACCAGCTCCAGTTCCCAGGCCAGGAAGAAGAGCAGGAAATCCTGGGAGAGAAAGACCAGCGACTGGGCCGAGGCCTGCAGCAGCAGCAGTCCGAAGTAGAGGTTGGTCTTGCGGTTGATGTTCCAGCTGGCCGCTGCCGCCAGCAGGGTGACCAGGCCGCTGAGCACCACCAGCGGCGCCGAAAGGCCGTCGGCGGCGAGCGACCACTCCAGGCCGAGAAACGGCACCCAGGCCACCCGCTCCACCAGCTGCAGGCTGCTGCTGCTGCCATCGAAGTGCTGGCTGAACACGTAGAGAATCAGCAGCAGATCAACCACCAGCACCGTCATCGCCACCGTGCGGGGGCCGCGGGGATCGGTGCCATCGCCCGGCAGCAGGGGCAGCAGCAGGGCCCCGGCGGCGGGCAGCAGTGCGATCAGGCTGAGCCAGGGGAAGCTTGGCGCCAGGTCTGCCGCTGCGGTGGCGGAAAGAAAAGGGTCCATGGCAGCCGGGCGAATTTCCGAGGTGGCCGGCGGCCCGGCGGTAGCGAATGTATCAGCTGAGTAGTTGTACTTATCCCGTTTCCAGCCTGCTTCCGAGCCTAGGGCTGGTCTTCGCAGGCTTCCCAGCGGCTGCCCCGGTGCTGCAATTCCAGCAGTTCCGACCGGGAGGCAACGCCCTCCTTCTCCCAGGCCTGCACCATCGCCCGACCGACGCTGGCGGCATTCTCGGCCGTGGTGAGGGCCAGCAGGCTCGGCCCGGCGCCACTGATCACGCAACCCCAGGCCCCGCTGGCCAGGGCCGCCGCATGGACGCTCCGCCCCCCCTGGATCAGGCCCCAGCGGTAGGGCTCGTGGAGGCGGTCGTGCATGCCATCGGCGATCAGATCGCCGTTGCCGGTGCGCAATCCCTGCAGCAGCAGGGTGAGGGAACCGAGGTTGACCACCGCATCGGCGATCGGCACCTGGCGCGGCATCACCCGCCGCGCCTCGCTGGTGGGCAGCCGCAGGGCGGGAATGGTGACCACCACCTTGACCAGCTCATTCCACTCACAACGCACCACCCGCCAGCGATGCGAGGCCGCCTTGGCGGTGAGGCAGAGACCACCGAGCAGGGAGGGCACGACGTTGTCGGGATGGCCTTCGATATCGATCGCCAGTTCCAGCAACTTCTCCTTGGTGAGCGGGTTGCCCACCAGGGCGTTGGCGCCGATCAGGCCGGCCACGATCGCCGTGGCGCTGCTGCCCAGCCCCCTGGCCGGCGGCACCGCCAGCTTCACCCGTGCCTCCAGGCCCACCGGCTGCTCACCGGCCTCCTTCCAGACCCGCTGGGCGGACCTGTAGACGAGGTTGTCGGGGCCGCCGCGCAGGTGGGCACCCTCGCTGCCTTCGATCAGCAGCTCGAAGCGCTCCCCATCCCCTTCGATGCAGCGCAGCACGAAGCGGTTGTTGAGCTCCAGGGCCGCGCCGAGGCAATCGAAGCCCGGGCCCAGGTTGGCGGTGGTGGCGGGCACGTCCACCACAACCCCTTGGCCGATCCGCGGCCGTGCCATGTCTTGTGCGCTGCTGGGCTCAGTGTCCCACCTGCTGGATCAGGAGGCTGTCGCTGCACCCTCCAGCAGCATGCGGGCGCGGCAGGCGGCACTGAACAGGCCCACATCCGGATCGACGATCGCCCGCATGGGGATCTCCGCCAGCAGGGGCGAGAGGCGACCCTTGGCGCCGAATGGCAGCAGAAAGGCCTCGGAGCGCAGGTGGTGCAGCAGTTTCCCGGCGGTGCCGCCCCCCAGCCAGAGGCCGCCGCGGCAGAGGCACTGGAGGGCGAGATCACCGGCGGCACTGCCGTAGGCGCCCAGCCAGAACTGGAGCGCCGCGCTGGCCAGGGGGTCACCCTGCTCCGCCGCCGCCGCCACCAGGGCGGGCAGATCGGGCCGCTCGGCGGTGGCGGGATCGGCCCAGTGGCGGGCGGCACCGGCCAGGGGGTGGGCGGCGCCTGGATCCTGCTCCGCCAGCAGCCAGCGGGTGAGGTGGCCGAGGCCGGTGCCGCTCACCACCCGCTCCACCGAAACCCGCTCAAGGCCCAGGTTGGCGGCAAGCCACTGTTTCAGCCGCCATTCCGGCTCGTTGCGGGGGGCGAATTCGGCATGGGCGGCTTCGCTGGCCAGGGCGATCAGGCCGCCGGGGCCGGGAACACCGATCGCGGTTCCAAGGCCGGTGCCGGCCCCCAGGATTGCCAGTGGCCCGCCGCTCTCGCCCGAGCCGAGGGCCGGTGGATCGGGCCGCAGGGGCTGCTGCTGATCGGCGGCGAGATGGGGCAGGCCGTAGATCAGCACGGCGAAATCATTGACCAGCTCCAGGGCCTCCAGGCCGCAGGCGCTGCTCAGCTCTGCCTGGTCGAGGCTCCAGGGCAGGTTGGTGACCTTCACCTGGCCGCTGAGCACGGGGCCGGCCACGGCCAGGCAGCCGTGCCGGGGGGGCTCCAGCTCGGGTTCAGCGGCGAGGAAATGGCTCACCAGCGCCGCAAAATCGCTCCAGCCGGCGGAGGGATAGCGGTGCCGGCGCTGCAGCTCCAGCTGCCCGGCCTGGAGCCGGTAGGTGGCGAGCAGGGTTTTGGTTCCGCCGATGTCACCGGCAAGCAGGGTGGTCACGCTGGTTCGAGGGCCAGGCCGGCCGAGCGATCCCGGTTGGCGGTCTCGGCGGCGGCCAGCAGGGCTGCCACGGCCACGGCGCCAAGGTCGCCATCGCGGCGACTGCGCAGGTTGAGGGTTCCGGCCTCGGCTTCGGCGGCACCGATCACGGCGAGCAGGGGAATCTTCTGCTGCTCGCCCTGGCGAATCAACTTGCCGAGCCGCTCGCTGCTGCGGTCGAGTTCGGCGCGGATTCCGGCGGCCCTGAACTGGCTGAGCAGGGTTTCCGCCACCGGCAGCACCGCATCGGTGACCGGCAGCAGCCGGATCTGCTCGGGGGCGAGCCAGAAGGGGAAATCACCGGCGTAGTTCTCCACCATGATCCCGAAGAAACGTTCCAGGGAGCCGAAGATGGCGCGGTGAATCATGATCGGCCGTGGCCTTGTGCCATCGGCGGCCACGTAGTGAAGATCGAAGCGCTCCGGCAGGTTGAAATCCAGCTGGATCGTGGAGCACTGCCAGAGGCGGCCGATCGCATCTTCGATCTTGATATCGATTTTGGGGCCATAGAAGGCGCCACCGCCTTCATCAACCTTGTAGGCCCAGCCCTTGCGATCGAGCGCTTCGATCAGGCCGGCAGTGGCCAGTTCCCAGACGGCGTCTTCGCCGATCGATTTGGCCGGCCGGGTGGAGAGATGGATCTCGTAGCGGTTGAAATCAAAGCTGGAGAGAATTGTTTCGGTGAGGTTGAGCACCCCGAGAATTTCAGCGCTGATCTGTTCGGGCAGGCAGAAAATGTGGGCGTCGTCCTGGGTGAAGCCGCGCACGCGCATCAGCCCATGCATCACGCCGGGGCGTTCGTAGCGATACACAGTGCCCAGCTCGGCCCAGCGGATCGGCAGCTCCCGGTAGGAGCGCAGGCGGCTGGCATAGGTGAGCACATGAAAGGGGCAGTTCATCGGCTTGAGCTGGAACTGCCGCTCATCCACCTGCATCGGCCCGAACATGCTCTCTTTGTAGAAGTCGAGGTGGCCGGAGGTTTTCCAGAGGCTCAGGTCGGCCACATGGGGGGTGTAGAGCAGCTCATAGCCGGCGGCGAAGTGGGCCTGGCGCCAGAAGTCTTCGATCAGCAGCCGCATGCGGGCGCCGCGGGGGTGCCAGAACACCAGGCCGGCGCCGGCTTCGTCTTCGATCGAAAACAGCTCCAGATCTGTGCCGAGCCGGCGGTGATCGCGGCGGAGCGCCTCGGCCTTGCGGCGCTGGTGCTCGGCGAGCTGCTCAGGTGTTTCCCAGGCGGTGCCATAGATGCGCTGCAGCTGGGCCTTGGTTTCATCGCCCCGCCAGTAGGCGCCAGCCACACTCTCCAGGGCGAAGGCCTTGGCGTTGAGCTCGCCGGTGTGGGCCACGTGGGGGCCGGCGCAGAGATCCCACCAGCTCTCGCCGAGGGTGTAGAGGGTGATCGGTTCGATGAGGCCGGCGAGGATCTCCAGCTTGTAGGGCTCACCCTGGGCGGTGATGCGGCGTTCGGCCTCCTCGCGGCTCACCTCAAGGCGCTGCAGGGGCAGACGGCGACCGATGATCTTGCCCATCTCCTTCTGGATCGCCTTGAGATCGGCCTCGGTGAACGGCTCAGGATGGTCAAAGTCGTAGTAGAAGCCGGACTCGGTCCAGGGACCGATCGTGACCTGGGCCCTGGGGAACAGGGTTTGCACGGCCATGGCCAGCACATGGCTCATCGAGTGGCGGATCCTGAGCAGCTCAGGGCTCTCGCTGGTTTTCGGCAGATGGAGCGGGGTGGTGGCCGTGGACTCCCTGCGGCTGGCGGACTCGGCGGCAGTGGAAGCGACAGGCACGGGATAAGATTGGGTGTGAGTTCGTGATCTTATGAAAGGGCTGAGGATCCCCGCATTTTCGCCTCAAAGGCTTTGGAAGCATAATCAACTTTTCAGCCTAAGCAAATTTCAAGAGACAACCAGCACACATAAAGACAAATTATCGCGAATTGCTTGTCCTTTGTAACTAGCTCTGGGCCGAGATGATCTTACATTGTACAATACTTTTCATTGTTTATCGTTGATCTTAGTTTTCAATTCTAACTTGGTATAAAGCCTGAATGCATATTTTCGGAGTTGATGAAAATATTGTCTAGCATTGCAGGCCTACTTTCATATCAGCTCGATAGAGCCGCAGCAGTTGGTCTCTTCAGGTGCCATTGACCACATCGTGGTTTTGGTTTTGAGTTGGACGGTATGACAGACAGATCGGCAACAGCTCTGATGAGAGCTTCAAAACTTGATCCTCAGATCAGGATGGAATTCAGAACCGTGGGAGTTGATGCTCAAACCTTTGCCTGAGCGCCGCCGGGTATCGATTGGCTACCTGCTCTGGGCCCTCTCGATCTTCGGCGTTTGCGGGATCCAGCGTTTCTATGCCCGCAAGCCGTTCAGTGGTACGCTCTGGCTTCTGACCCTGGGATTGTGTGGCATCGGTCAGCTGATTGACCTGTTTTTGATTCCTCACTTAGTGGAGCATGCCAACCAGCCGCTGCTGCTGCAGCAGGCCCTGGCCGAAGCGGGTCGGCATGCCCCTCCATCGATCGAGCGGCAATTGCTGTTGCTGGCCCGCCAGGCCGGTCGTGCTGGCTTCACCATCAACGACGCGATGCTTGCGGTGGAACTCCCCAGTGGCAGCAGCACCGAACAGATGCGGACCGAGATTGAGCGGCTGATGCTGGATGATCTTCTGGATGTTGGCAATGACGAACACGGGAGGGTGGTGTACAGAGAGCCTTGAGCCTTGTTGTCGTCAAACGGAATTGTTGGCTTTTGAAAAATCGATGAAAAATTTGAGGGATACTGACTCCACTGATCAGAACAAGGAGTCTGTTGGGCATAGAGCAGGGTTCCAGCTCTCCACAGACGACCTTAAATCTGCCCAGATCACAGTGACTGCAGGGAACCTCGAAATATTGCCACTTTTGAGGCAATATTGAGAAGCCGCAAGGAAATCCTCTGCACGTGCAGATGCTCCTGACGACTGGCATCAATTACTTTAAGTCGAGTCGTTTATCTCCCTGTCGAATGATCAGGAG